>JAAVDA010000021.1 GCA_014802045.1 Bacteroides sp. | reverse complement strand
TTGGCAGAGGTGGCGGTTATGGTGGCTTTGCCCGGCTTAAGTGCGGTTACCAGTCCGGAAGCATTGACCGTGGCAACCGCTGCGTCGCTCGAAGTCCATGTCACTGTCTTGTCGGTGGCATCGGCGGGTAACACCGTCGCTTGAAGCTGTACGCTCTCGCCCTCTACAATTTCAGCTTCCTCAAGATTGAGTTCGAGACCTGAAGCGTCAACTGTCGCAGCTACGACGGTGACCTCACAAGTGGCTTTGAGACCGTTGGCAGTGGAGGCAGTGATGGTGGCTTTACCCGACTTGAGTGCGGTAACAAGGCCGGATGCATTGACCGTGGCAACCGTAGCATCGCTCGAAGTCCACGTGACGCTCTTGTCGGTAGCATTTCCGGGGATCACGGTAGCCTGAAGTTGTACGGTCTTACCATTCACAAGCTCTGTCTCTTCGAGATTGAGAGTAAGGCCTGATGCTTCACCCGTTGTTGCCTTTACTGTTACATCACAGGTTGCCGTCAGTCCACTTGTTGTTGACACCGTGATAGTTGATGTTCCGGCTTTAATGGCTGTAACCACACCGCCTGTATTGACGGAAGCCACGGTCGCATCACTCGAAGTCCATGTCACAGTCCTATCCGTCGTATTCTCCGGTGACACAGTTGCTAAGAGAGTCGCCGTCTCTCCTTCCGTAAGATTGAGAGTAGTCTTGTCGAGTGTAACCTCTTCTGCCTCGACTACAAGCGGCTTAACCGTCACCTCACAGGTCGCAGTGAGATTGTTGGGAGTCGCAGCTGTAATCGTGGCCATACCCTCCTTTACAGCCGTAACCACGCCGGAATCATCTACCGTCGCTACAGATTCGTCGCTTGAAGACCAATTTACCGTTTTATCTACCGAATTATCCGGGAAAATATCGGTCACATCAAGAGGGGTTATAGTAGGTTTGATTTCAACTGTCCTTGTAGATATCAAATCAACCGTCGTTGGAGAAACTTCAATCTTTGAGGCCGGAATTGTAAATTCATTAATCGGCTTAATGGATTTGAAACCTTTCCACTCATTAGATTTTTTATATTCTTCTACGCTTTGTTCATCGGGAACAAATAGGGTTGCCTTCAGATTATCAGCAGAAAAAATATAGGATTCTGTGGATTCTATTGGTAATGGCCTTAAAGATATTACTGCAGTAAATTTACTTGCTGTACTTGTAGCATCATCAATACGTAATCCTGCAAAAGGAAAANCCCCNATNGTTTCTAATGATGAAGGTAAAACCAGAACTCCGCCTAAATTAGTGCAACTAANAAATGCTTGTTGACCTATAATTTTAACCGACTCCCCTAAAATTAGAGAACCTGAAAAATTACGACATTCAGCAAAAGCACTTACGCCTATTTCTTCCACACTCTTGGGTATTCTCAATTCACCTGTAAAACCACAATATTCAAATGCAAATTCCTCGATGATTTCGACAGATTCTCCGATTGTAAGGGTCCCATTAAAACCTCTACAATTGTAAAATGCGCGTGATCCTATTTTAGTTACTGAGTTTGGAATAACAAGTGAACCAGTTAGAGCGCTGCAGTCATAAAAGGCATCCTCGCCAATGGAAACGACTGTATATTCGTTTGTTCCATTGGATACAGTTGTGGGGATTTTGAGGTCNCCGCTTANTCCAGANNTTTTGGCTACTTCGCAGGTCTTGGCATCNTCATCGAGGATGGTGTAGTTTAGAGTCTGTCCTTCATACTCAAAAGTNAANTNTTGGGCGAAAGACGGGATNGCCATGCATAAGATAGCCATAAGCAGCAAGAAGCGTGTAAAGCAGCTCNGCTGGCGGAACATGTAAGAGTAACGTTTTGTCATGCNATATGATTTTTAGTTTGTATTCTGATTTACAAGGCTATTTTGTAGGTCTGCCCTATAANNGTNTNAGTGAGTGGTTGCCCTNGTATGTGGCAGTGAAATCGTGGGGGAATATGTATGGTGTGATTGGAATTGGAATCGCAATGATAATTAAAATCAATTGATGAATCATTCTTGTTTTCATNAGAAGTCGTAGNTTAGTAAAACCACACTATCGTTTTATGGAGTGTCACTTACATTTATGAGAGATATATCTTGGTCATAAATTAAGTAGAGATTATGATTCTCTACGTAGTGACCGCATATAGGATGGGGTGCATCATCTATTCTTACTGCGAGATTATAACCTGAATCGCCAAATCCCTTGCTTTCATAATCAAATAAAGACTTGACCTTANCTTCTTTAATTGCAGTTCCTAAAATTTCTGAGCCATCATTATAATANCCCTCTCCCGTACTATTAATTACGGCAAACTTCCCANATCTAATATCATCTATAAGATTAAATGATACGCTCTTACCCATCTGAGTCTCTACAACTTTGCCAGAGTATCCTTTTCGTTTTATGAAATAGATACGCCNTAAAGAAGTCTCCTCATTCAATATCGCAGTGATNCANTCAGTCTCAAAAAANTGTTCTATCGGTTTAGACCAATTCTTGTTTTCAAGGAGTGCTGTCATTTTCTTGTCCCCTACATTAATTGACTTGATTTCCCAATTATCAAGATTTCCAAACCATTCCGGAGAATGTTTAGAAAAATTCAAAAAATCTTTCACCTCAAGTTCTACAGCCTGAGTCGAACAAGTTATAACCAGTTGCTTGGTCATGGTGATTTGATTGGTTTATCGGGTCCNCGGAATCCTCGACGCGGACGGTNATAAAACAAAAAGCGCAGGATCCGTACCGCTGCTCGTCCCGCAAACCTTAGGCATCTGGCATCGCCGTTGTATCGTAGAACGAGCAACGAAGAGCCTACGCCGTATGGATATATGCAAAACACCGANGGGGACACATCCGCAANAGGATGCAATCCGCCCAAGGGTACAAATTACCATACCCGAGACATCTACCGTTGCTTCATCCTTGACGACACATTAGAAACTGCCAGATTTCAAGGTTTGCCAAGAATCAAGCGCAAGTAAACGCTTTTGAAAAACTATGTTCCAAACCCACCCAGCCGATGGNTCTTAGGCCACCAACGGCGCAGATTTGCANGNGCAAAGATANTATANAAAAATGAGAAATGAGAAATNNAAAATGAAAAATGTGGAGTGGGGATGAAAATGAGAAATGGAAAATGNAAAATGNAAAATGNAAAATGANAAATGANAAATGGGAAATGAGAAATGAGAAATGAGAAATGAGAAATGAGAATTGGGGTTGGCGCAGGNGACCCGCATGAGCGGGGGTGGAATGACTNAGNGCGCNTGATAGAGCGGGCNAGTGCTGAATTCACCCGCGGGGAGCNGTGACCATTCGGCTTCTGNGCGCATTTATTTGCGGAGGTGGNGAGTTTTGTGTATTTTCGCAGAAAATTAAGTCATCGCTATGCATCGATTCATCGTATTTGTTTTTGCCTTTCTTGCAGCGGCGGGAGGTGTGCGCGCCGACCGCAGCGTGAGCCGCCTCAATGAGGGGTGGGAGTTTTTGCGCGGGCCGTTTTCGGGCGATCCGCTCAAGGATGCCTCGCGCTGGAACGGTAAGTGGACTTCCGTAACGATTCCTCACACATGGAATGCGGAGGATATGCAGAAGCATGCCAACTCCTTTTACGAAGGGCCGGCCTATTACCGGACCAATCTGCAACTCAAACCCGACGGCCGGCGCCACTTCCTGCGGTTCGAGGGGGTGGGAGCCTGCGCTGAGGTGTATGTCAACGGACGGCTGACCGCCACCCACAAGGGAGCCTATTCGGCTTTCACTGCCGAAATCACGGGAGCTCTGAGGCCTGACGGAAATAATGAGATAGTGGTGAAGGCCGACAATAGTGCGCGTCCCGACGTGATACCGGTGAATCATCAGCTTTTCGGAGTGTATGGCGGCATCTATCGCCCGGTGACCCTCATCTCAACCGACGCGGTGAATATCACCCCCACCGACCATGCCGGCCCGGGAGTCTACATNAGCCAGAGCGAAGTGTCGGAGAAGAGCGCCAGAGTGAGCGTGAAAACGAAACTGGACAACGGCACATCACGACCCGAAGAAATCATGGTGGTCACGGAGATAGCTGATGCTACAGGGCGNAAGGTGGCCTCATCGTCAGCTCCCGTCACCATCACACCGCAAGGCATTCAGACGCATACGGCAGACTTCACAATCAAAAAACCGCATCTTTGGCAAGGGCTTGCAGATCCATATCTATATAAGGTGACCGTGAGCTTGGTGCGCGGCGACAGTGTGGCCGACCGTGTGGTGCAGCCTCTCGGNCTGCGACACTTCGAGGCTCGCGCAGGCGAAGGATTCTTTCTCAACGGCAAGCGCTANCCGATGAGGGGCGTGACCCGCCATCAGGATCNTTTAGGTCTCGGAAGTGCCCTCACCGAGAAGGAGCATGATGAGGATATGGCCATGATAATGGATATCGGAGCCACAACCGTGAGACTCGCCCACTATCAGCAGTCGGACTATATCTATTCGCGAGCAGATTCGCTCGGACTCATCATCTGGGCCGAGATACCGTTTGTGAACCGCGTGACGGGTCAGGAGTGGGAAAACGCCCACTCCCAGCTCAGGGAACTGATAAGGCAGAGCTACAATCATCCGAGCATCTATGTGTGGGGGCTTCACAACGAGGTCTATTCCCCTACCGACTATACCGCCCGCCTCACGGCATCGCTCCATGACCTCGCCAAGACCGAAGACCCCGGCAGAATGACAGCTGCCGTCAACGGCTACGGGATAGCCCTCCACCCGGTTAACCAGCAGGCCGACATTCAGGGAATGAACCGGTATTTCGGCTGGTATGAGGGGGAAATACCCGATATAGACGCTTGGATAGAGGGACTTGAGAAGGAATACCCCTGGCAAAAACTCATGCTCACAGAGTATGGTGCAGATGGCAATCCCGCCCATCAGACCGAACTTCTTGAGGAGTCGCTCAACTGGACCCTACCATATTATCCCGAAACATTCCAGACCAAGACCCACGAATATCACTGGAGTGTGATAGATAGACACCCACATATCATAGCCTCCTATCTCTGGAACCTCTTTGACTTCGCATGCCCGATGTGGAGCCGCGGAGGAGTCGAANCCCGCAATCTCAAAGGGCTTGTGAGCTTCGACCGCAAGGAGAAGAAAGATTCCTACTACTGGTATAAAGCCAACTGGAGCAAAGACCCNGTGNTCTACATCACCCAGAGGCGCAACACNGAGCGCGAACGGCGCAACACCTCTGTAACGGTCTACTCCAACTGCGGAATCCCCACAGCAAAGCTCAACGGCACTCCCCTGCCAGCTCCCAGANAGGGATACACACCGGCCCACTGGATATTTGATAATGTGACTCTTGCTGACGGCAAGAACATAATCACCGCCGCCACGGCCGACGGAGAGCTGACCGACAGCGTGGAGTGGCACTACAACGGCGACACCGACCGCTCCCCTGCACGCTATGTGAACCGCAACACCCATTCAGGCTTCTGAGAAGAAGCTCCACGCNCCTCGCGAGGAATTATTTGCGGAGATGAATAGTTTTGTGTATTTTTGCAAGTNATGAAGCTACTCACCAATATAATGGCCTGCGTGNNAGGCATAGCGCTGAGCGCTATGCTGGCNGGGTGTCGTGGCCCGAAACTCGCCACTGCCGACCAGCAGATGGCACGCGGAGAATATTTCGAGGCGGCCGCCACATACCGCAAGGTCTACAATAAGCTCACCAAACCACGCGAACGTCCGCTCCGCGGAGAGGTGGCTTTCAAGATGGGCGAAGCAGACCGCAAGCTATCACGCTATGCGCGGGCTGCAGCCGACTATCGCAACGCTATGCGCTATGGCTATCCCGACTCAACCGCCCAGCTACTCATGGCCCGTATGCTGCATGCCGACGGGAAATATCCCGCAGCCATAGAAGCCTATGAGCAATATCTCATGCGCGCTCCGGGCAACCGGGAGGCACTGGAAGGACTCCGGGGNGCCAGAATGGCCACAGANATGAAAAAGAAGCCCAGCCGCTATCTGGTGCGCCAGTCAAAACTTCTCAACTCGCGGNGGTCTGACTTCTCTCCGGTNTTTGCCGGNCCCGACAGACTCTATTTCAGCTCCACCAACGAAAAGGTGACAGGCCAGACCCGAAGTGAGGTGACAGGAACCAAACGCTCAGATATCTGGACTGTGGGCAAAGACGANCAGGGGCGGTGGCTGCGTCCGGANCCGGCNAAAGGTGAAATCAATACCGATGCCGANGAAGGNGCCGTNGCNATATCTCCCGACGGACAGAAAATGTATGTCACCCGNGCCCGGAAAAGCGANACAGCTGACGCNCCGACAGAAATATGGGTGTCACACCGCAGCGACGCAGCATGGAGCGAANCNCAACGACTCGACATAATAACCGATACCATCCATAGCTATGCCCACCCGACCCTTTCGGCCGACGGGCGNTGGCTCTATTTCACATCCGACCGTCCGGGAGGGTTCGGCGACCTCGACCTTTGGAGAATAAGACTCGANGCTCCTGACCCCCAGCCTGAAAATCTCGGAGCGGCAATAAACACTCCCGGGCGCGAGATGTTTCCGACACTGCGCAGCGACAGCCTGCTCTATTTCTCATCTGACGGACATGCCGGAATGGGAGGCCTGGATATATTTCGCGCNNCTCTATCAGAGTCGGGAGGNTGGAGCATCACTTCAATGGGGAGTCCGGTCAACTCGGAGGGCGACGACTTCGGCATCACGTTCGANCCGGGGCGCGAAGCCGGCTTTTTCAGTTCCAACCGNGGAGATGCGAGAGGCTATGACCATATCTACAGTTTCGAGCTCCCGGAGCTGAAAATAACCATCTCGGGCTATGTGACCGACCTTGAGGAGGAACCGATTGCGGGCGCCTTGATCCGCATCGTAGGGCGCGACGGCTCNAACCGCCGCACGGCNACACGCGACGATGGTTCGTTCAGCTTTCCGCTCGAACGCGGGGTGAGCTATGTGATGCTTGCCGGGGCGAAAGGATATCTCAACGCCCGGCAGGAATTTACGGCCGACGATGCCGAGGAGGATGCCGACTATCAGGTGGATTTCGCACTCGCCTCGCTGACAGAACCCAATGTGGTGGAAAATATATTCTACGACTTCGACAAAGCCACCCTCCGTGCTGAATCGGCCGAGGCNCTCGACGGACTGGTGAAGATGCTTAAGGAGAATCCGGATGTGACGGTAGAGATGTCGTCGCACACAGACCGTGTGGGCACCGANGACTATAACATGCGGCTATCCGACCGACGAGCCAAATCGGTGGTGGACTATCTCGTGAATGCCGGCATCTCTCCCGACAGGCTCACATGGAAAGGCTATGGCAAGAGTCGTCCGAAAACTGTGACCCGGCGTGTGGCCAGACAGTATCCGCAGTTTGCCGAAGGCACGGTGCTNGATGCCGACTATGTGGNGACCCTTCCGGAGGCCGACCGCGAAGCCGCCGACCAGATAAACAGACGCACAGAATTTCTCGTAACCGGCACCAATATCCGATGAGCAGCTTCCGCACAGAATGGCATCCCACCGCCGCCGAATCACCCCGCTGTATCAACCACTCCGACAGGATTGTGGCCATAGGCTCATGTTTTGCCGAGAATATGGCCATGAAACTACGAGCCACCATGATGCGGGTAGTGTCTAATCCGCTCGGCACGATGTTTAATCCGGCCTCTATCTNCTCCTGCATCAAGCGCCTCTGCGAAAAGCGGGTATTCACGCCCGAGGAGTTGTTTGAACATCAGGGACGGCTACACACATTCGACACCCATTCGTCTCTCTCNTGCTCAGGCACAGCCGAAGAGGCTCTCGCCCGCCTTAACGANGCAGTGGTAAGCGGAAGCCGTTCAATCGCTGAAGCCGANACCCTTATCCTTACCCTCGGCACGGCATGGATATTCACCCTTGCCGGCAGCCAGAAGATTGTGGCCAACTGCCATAAGCTTCCGGCATCACGATTCGTGAGGAGCCGCCTGAGCATAGAGCAGACTGCCGCCTATATAGATTCCATTTGCGACACCGTGAGGCATATCAACCCCGGAGTGAAGATTTTTATAACGGTGAGCCCGGTGAGGCATCTTGCCGACGGACTTCACGGCAACCAGTTGAGCAAAGCTACTCTGATGCTCGGTGCTGACTGTTCGGCTGCAGAGTTTCATTATTTCCCCTCATATGAAATAATNTGTGATGATTTGCGCGACTACCGGTTTTATGCCGCCGATATGCTGCATCCCTCAGACACCGCCGTAGATTATATCTACGAGAAGTTTCTCTCCACATGCTTCACCTCCGAGGCCGTGGCCGCTGCCGGAGAATGCGCGGCTCTTCACCGNAGGCTCTCCCACAGNATTGACCCAGAGACACCCCGAAATATCATTGACAAATTTCTCACCGACACGGACAATCTCCGTGCGGCTCTCATAAAGAAATATCCTTATCTGAAATGACTACCTATACTGTCGACGAAATAGCATCGATTATCAAATCACGTAGACCCGCAGGAGCCAACCCCGATATGCGGCTGAGCATACTGCTCACCGACAGCCGCTCGCTCACATCGGCCGGCGAGTCGGTGTTTTTCGCAATCCGCACACGCAACAATGACGGTCACCGCTATATGCGTCCGCTCTACGACATGGGAGTGAGATGCTTTGTGGCCGAAACCGTTCCGACAGATATGGCTGAGTGCGANGATGCTGCGATTCTTCTCGTGCCCGANGTGACCAAGNCCCTCCAGCTTCTCGGACGACATCACCGCAACCGCTTCACCGCCCCAGTGATCGGCATAACAGGCAGCCGAGGCAAAACCACGGTGAAAGAATGGCTCTACCAGCTTCTCGCCTCCGACTACGACATAGTGAGGAGTCCGCGCAGCTACAACTCTCAGATCGGAGTGCCGCTGTCGGTGTGGGAGATGGACGACTCCACAACCCTCGGCATATTCGAGGCCGGAATATCGCAACCCGGAGAGATGACCTCNCTCCAGCCCATCATCCGTCCNAACATAGGCATCATCACCAATATAGGNCCGGAACANGCCGACGGCTTCAGGTCGCTGCGTGAAAAGTGTGAAGAAAAGGTGATATTGATGCGCGACTGCGACTGCATTATCTACAACGGNGACGACCCTGTGATTGCCGATGCNGTAAGCACCGCATGTATCCCGGCCAAGGAGATAGCATGGTCNGCCACNGACAGCGACAGACCGCTTTTCATCTCAGGCATAACACGTTTTGCCGATTCTACACGCATAGACTACTCCTATCTCCGCACAGACGGCTCAATAACAATACCGTTTACCGACGAGCGNGATATCCAGAACGCCATCCACTGCCTTGCAGTGATGCTCTATCTCAACAGACCGGCCGATGTGACCGCTTCGAGAATGTCGATGCTATCACCGGTGGGCACAAGAATGGAGGTGAAGGAGGGNGTGAACAACTCTCTCGTGATATACGANGCCTATACCTCCGACCTCAACTCGCTTGCTCCCGCACTCGATTTCATGAACAGACGNCGCACNGCTCTGCGCGACACCACAGTGATACTCTCTGATGTGATGCACGAGACTCTTGCACCCGAACGCCTATACAAAGAGGTGGCCGACCTGCTTCGCCGCCGGAATATAGGCCGGGTGATCGGTATCGGCGATGAGATTTCACGCCACTCACGATTCTTTCCGGCCGACTCGGTATTCTTCCCCACCACCTCGGCCTTTCTNGCCTCGATGGGTCCCGGTGAGTTTGACAATGAACTCGTGCTCGTGAAGGGAGCGTCACGATTCCGCTTTGAGCTGATAGCGGAGATGCTTGAGGCACGTCAGCACGAAACGGTGCTTGAGGTGAATCTCGATGCGGTGGTCCACAATTTCAANGCCTACCGCTCAATGCTCAGACCCACCACCGGAATAGTCTGCATGGTGAAAGCCTCGGGCTATGGAGCCGGCGCCTGCGAACTCGCCAAGACCCTACAGAGTCAGGGAGCGGCTTATCTCGCNGTGGCTGTGGCCGACGAGGGGGTAGACCTGCGCGAAGCCGGCATCACCATGCCTATTATGGTGATGAATCCGAGAGTGGTGAACTACAAAACCCTTTTCGCCTACAATCTCGAACCGGAAATATATAGCTTCGAACTTCTGGCAGACGTGATTCGCGAAGGAGAAAAGTATGGAGTGACAGACTACCCCGTACACATAAAGCTCGACACCGGAATGCACCGCCTCGGATTCGTTGAGTCTGANATCCCCGAACTCATCAGCGTGCTCCGCCATCAGAAAGCTGTGCGCCCGCGCTCACTGTTCACCCATCTTGCCACTGCCGACTGCCTTGACCTGAACGACTANACGATGAGCCAACTCCATCTGTTTGAGCAGATGTGCAACGAAATCGAACGTCATTTCAACCACAACATATTGCGCCACTGTCTCAACTCGGCAGGAATAGCCCGCTTCCCGCAGTGGCAATTTGACATGGTGCGCCTCGGCATAGGCCTCTACGGCGTGACACCGGCCAACGACCCCGCCGAACCGAAACTGCGCACGGTAAGTTCGCTCCGCTCGGTGATTATCTCAATCAAGGAATGGCCGGCCGGCACTACCATAGGCTACNGCTGCAAGGGCGTACTGGCCAGACGGTCGCGTGTGGCCACCATTCCCGTGGGCTATGCCGACGGTATCGACCGCCATCTCGGCAACGGAGCCCTCAAAATGTGGGTGAACGGCCACCGCTGCCCAACGATAGGCAATATCTGCATGGATGCCTGCATGATAGATGTGACTGATGCCGACTGTCAGGTGGGCGACAGAGTGGAAATCTTCGGCGACAATGTGCCTGTCAGCGAGCTCTCAGACACTCTTTCCACCATCCCTTATGAAATCCTCACATCGGTGTCTACCCGTGTGAAAAGAGTGTATTACCGCGAATAATTCCANCAGCAATAAAAAATCCGGATTTCCTGCCATAGGCGGAAATCCGGATTTTTAATATCTTACCGTTATGAATTAACGCAGACGGTCGTAGGAACGGAGCAGCTTGCGATCGGCTGCCATACCGCGATAGGCTCCGAAAAGAGCTAACCATGAGGCGATGAGCAGAAGGCCTCCACCACCCCAAATAGTGCGGGCGGTCACTTCGGGATTGGTGTCATAAAGTCCGGCTGANAGAACATAAATGACAACTCCCACACATGCACCGATAAAAAGAGCGGCCACGATAACGAGGGTCTGCTGCACCTGCAGCTTGCGGAACGAGAACACCGCTATGACCATAGTGAGAATGGCAAGAGCTGTGGGAATAATAAGCCCGAGGAACTCAATTCCTTTGAGAGCCTGNTCCTTATACTGACCTNTGGCCGGATCGGCGAGCTGGGTATAACCGAAAGGCATGAAGAAAAACGCTATCATCAGGCCGATGGCGATGATAAGATAGACAGTCTGGATTCGTTGTATCATAACTTAAAATTTTTGTTTATACTTATTAATATAACAAAGAGTGTGCCACGGAAAGATTTTTTATTTACTTTTGTAAATTGATTTTTAACAGAATTTGACTCATGACCTCCGGAAGACCCCTTATTATGGTGACAAACGATGATGGTGTCAGCGCTCCAGGCCTGCATCATCTCATTGACAGTGTGAGAAGTATCGGCCACGTAATCGCTGTTGCTCCCGATGGAGCCCGGTCGGGTCAGGCTTCGGCTATAACNATNGACACGCCACTNCGAATCACCCGCCACCGTGGATATGACATGGCAGAAGTGTATTCTGTCAGTGGCACACCGACCGATTGTGTGAAGCTCGGACTCCACGCAATCATGCCCCGACGGCCCGACATCATATTGTCGGGAGTGAACCACGGCTCCAATTCAGGCAATTCGGTGGTCTATTCNGGCACGATGGGAGCNGTGATAGAAGGCTGCATGGCAGGGATTCCGGCCATAGGGTTCTCTCTGTTGCATCATTCCATCGCGGCCGACTTCAGCCAAACGACTCCGTTTATCCGGCAGATTACCACCGCCGTGCTTGAGAAAGGCCTGCCGNGCAACGTGTGTCTCAACGTAAACATTCCGGCCAAGTGCACACCAAAGGGTATAAAAATAACAGTGGCCGCAGAGGGCCACTGGACAGAAGAATACCGCGAGTATACAGACCCNGCGGGAAACCCATTCTATATGCTCACAGGACACTTCATCAACTCAGAGCCTGACAATGCCGCTACCGACCTCTACTGGCTCGAACGGGAATATGTGAGCGTGACACCTGTGAATCCCGACATGACAGACAAAGCTGCCATGCCGGTGATAGAATCTTTGCTAAAGGAGTAAGAGCCGAGNGCTAAAACTTGCCTTTAATCACACGGATAGCCGCCTCATAATCGGGTTCGTCGGTGATTTCATTGACAAGCTGACGATAAGAAATCTTACCATCCTTATCGATAACAATCACCGCACGGGCAAGCAGACCGTTGAGAGGGCCGTCAACCATAAGCACACCGTAATCTTTGGCAAACTCGGNTGAACGGAAAGCCGAAGCCGGGATGACATTCTTGAGGCCTTCGAGAGTGCAGAAACGTCCCATGGCAAAAGGAAGGTCCATAGACACGCACACCACTGCAGTGTCGGGCAGAGAGCTTGCCTCTTCGTTGAAATGCCTTACACTGCGGGCGCACACCTCAGTGTCGAGGCTGGGGAAGATGTTGAGGACCACGTTTTTGCCCTTGAATTNGCTCAGATTCACATTGCTCAGGTCGGCCCCGGCAAGGGAGAAATCAGGAGCTGTCTGTCCAACTTCAGGAAGAGTNCCATAGGTGTGGACTTCGTTACCTTTGAAATACAATGTTTCCATATCTTAAATCTTTTTTTNCTTAGTTGAGAAGTAACATTTTCTGTATAACGTCCGAACGCAGGTTATTGTTGAACCCTACGATCACCGACGCCACTANACCATCCTGACGGACAATGATGAGNGCCGGAAGCGANGATGCACCGCAATCGCGCGCAAGTCCTTTTGCACTCATCAGCATATGCTCTCCTTCACGGGAGGNACCGGCCAACTGTTCAATTCTGTCGATATTAGTATCGGTAAAAGCCCATATGACATCCGCACCAAACGGAAGCTCATCTACAGCCTCACGCACAGCCTCCATAAAGTCGGCACTGAACCCTGTGGACGGATCCATTATGGCAATAATGGTTGGAGTCCGGAAAGAGTCACCCTTATGAAACGTGTAGCGTTCTCCAGTGAGAGTAGGGAGGGAGAAAGATGGCAGACGAGTGCCAGGCAGACTCTCGATGCGGAAATTGCTCGTGCGGAAACGTCCGAAAGCATCCGGATATATGTCCATAAGTGTCTCTTCCGTCAACTCTTGGCAATCACTGCATGTCTGCGGGGCGGAATAGACCGCATCTACAGTCTGCTCACTTACGGTGCCCGGACTGTTTTCGAGATGCACACGTAGAGGCATTCCGGTGGCAGGGTCTATCAGATACTCTCCCTCTATAGCCGTGATTCCTCCGGTGACCATAACAGTCTTTATGGCCGAGAGCTTTCTGCCGCCTACTATAGTATCGGGCACAAAGCGCACCGAATAAGCCGAATCAGACGCCATACTTATCAGATTGTCGCCAAGCATTGCGGGAAGCAGAGAGGCAAACTGCACATTTTTCTGCACCCCCTCAGAATTAATCCCTCCAAGCTTACGGGGCATGAAAGGCACAGAATCCCACTCCATGTGATATTCCTGAAGGCGCTCACCAGAGAAACGGTAATGGTGGCCGGAAAAATAGGCCGAAAAACCTTTCACCGGCTCCTGCGGACCATCGAGGGTCCAGTCTATCAGATATGAGCATGGAGCAAGCTTGTCGGCCTGCCGTGTGTCCTGAGATATGGCAACTTCATAGACCACATCGTCTGAAAGCTGAGGCATGCTCACTGTAAATGCAACAGTATCTACATAGCAGCCTGTCGCCTGCATCCTGCCGGCGATATCAATGATTTTCTGATATGTGTCTTTGGGGGTGTTGGCGGCCGCAGTGACTGCGAAGAGGCCTGCGGCCGCCAGCATCGGAAACAATCGATTCCCTTTCATAATAAATAATAGCTGAATAAATAAGCAATGGTTGAACGTGGTTATATTTACAACACTACTGCAACAACAAAAGTTCTAAACCAACGGGCTTCAGCCCATGTTATAGATATAAATTTATCAAGACATCCTCACAATGCACCGCCTGAAAACGCAGGTAAGACTAATCAGACACCGGATGAGAATGGTCAAGAGCAATTTTGACCGCTTCATCCACCGCAGCATATCGGCCATCAGCTTCGGCGGCGAAATGCTGAGCACTCTTGCATTTATCGGAGCCATAGTGTGCATAGTATGCTTTACCATCTACACCGGCTACAATCACTCCGAGCAGGAATTCACAGACATCAGACGCATATTGCGCTGGGTGCAGGGAGTATTCATAATCCGTGTGGTCTATGACCTCATATTCCGCTTCAGGTCATCTGTCAGAAAATCCGGCATGGTGAGATGGATTGTCGACACAGCTATGCTGCTCACCGTTCTCCCCTGGATCTACCCCCGGCCCGACAATCCGTGGATTTCGTGGCTCGACACATTTCTCTATAGCCGGGCGTTTCTTTTTTCAGCTTTGGCAGCCTATTCGGGGGTGACACTCAGTTTCGGCATAATCAAGGCTGTGGGAAAACGCACGAATCCGTCGCTTCTGCTGTCGGGCAGTTTTCTTGTGGTGATAATGATTGGCGCCATGCTTCTCATGCTCCCAAACTCCACCTACGGAGGCATAGGCTATGCCGATGCATTTTTTGTGAGCACCAGCGCGGTCTGCATCACCGGTCTGACTCCGATAGATATATATACCACGTTTACCCCGATGGGAGTTATCATTCTGGCTATCCTGATTCAGATAGGAGGACTTGGAGTGATGACCTTCACAAGCTTCTTCGCTCTGTTTTTCAGTGGCAACACATCTATCTACAGCCAGCTGTTGCTAAAAGACATGATTTATTCCCGGTCTATGAGCGCCCTTGTGCCCACACTGCTCTATATTCTTGGCTTTACCGTGGTTGTAGAAGCCATCGGCGCCATATTCATAATGCTGAGTATTCATGGCACTCTGGGCATGAGCTGGAATCAGGAAATCGCCTTCTCAATGTTTCATTCGCTGTCGGCATTCTGCAATGCGGGATTCTCCACATTGCCTGACGGCCTCTCCAATCCCCAGCTCCTCTATGGCAATATATCCATCTATTGGGTGATGAGCGCTCTCATCGTGGCCGGCAGCATAGGATTCCCGATACTCGTAAACTTCCGCGATGCCATGGTGGAACGCTTCAAAAGAATGTGGATGCATATTCGCCATCAGCCTTGCGGCGCGCGCAATGTGCACCCTTATAACATGAACACCAAAATAGTGCTCTCCACATTCAGTATTCTTCTTGTAGGTGGAGCGGTTCTCTTCTTCTGGCTTGAAGCAGACAATTCTCTGGCCGGCCAGACCACCGAATGGCAAATCACTCAGGCCGTGTTCAATTCCGTCACTCCACGCAGTGCCGGCTTTTCGTCTGTAAATCCTGCCGACTTTCTGAATGTTACGCTCATCATGATTCTCTTCCTCATGTGGGTGGGAGGAGCGTCGCAGTCTACAGGCGGCGGCGTGAAAGTCAACACTCTGGCGGCTATACTCCTCAACATGAAGGCAACCGTGACCGGACGTGATAAAGTGACAGTGTTCAGGCGCACTGTGGCTGTATGGTCTCTGCGTCGTGCCCATTCAGTTGTGGCAATCTCCATAATAGCATATCTGTTTTATGCAATGACGCTGTTGTGGCTCGAACCTCAACTCCCCGCAAGATCGCTTCTGTTTGAAGCCTGCTCTGCACTCTTCACCGTAGGGTCATCGCTCGGGGTCACATCTTCGCTCAGCGAGGAGTCGGAATGGCTGCTGTGTACGGCCATGTTTCTCGGTCGCGTGGGGATTATCTCGCTTCTCACCGGTCTGGCAGGAAAGCGTCATGAGGTTCAGGCTAAATTCCCGTCAGACAATATAATAATCAACTGATAAGTTGCATATCTAATTACATTACAAACGAATTTACACAACCAGCTTATGCGTTATCTAATAATCGGACTCGGCATCTACGGTTCAAATCTGGCTATCGACCTCACCAATATGGGGCATGAGGTGATTGGAGCCGATGTGAAACCCTCGCTCGTGGAATCTATCAAAGACTACATCTCCACCGCCTATATAATCGACTCTACCGACGAAATATCGCTAAGTGTGCTCCCGCTCAAGAATGTGGATCTCGTGATAGTGGCTATCGGAGAAAACTTCGGAGCCAGCATAAAGACCGTGGCATTGCTCAAGAAGCTCGGTGTGAAGCATATCTATGCGCGCGCCATAGACAAGCTGCATGAATCCATATTGGAGGGTTTTGACATAGACCGTATCCTTACTCCCGAACAGCGGGCTGCCTCCGACCTCGTGAATGAAATGGGACTCGGCTCCGAAATCGAATCGCTGAAACTTGACGACGAATGGTATGTGCTGAAATTCACCGCCCCCGACTTTTTTGTGGGCGAGAAATATTCTGCGATTGATTTTCGCCACACCTATGATATGGAACTTATAGCCGTGACCCGACGCATTGAGAGCAGAAATGTGCTCGGCATCATGCGCTATCATCTGCAACGCATAGACATATCAGGCGAACAGGATATCAAAGTGGAAAAGGGAGATACATTCACCTGTCTCGGCACAGCCAAATCATATAAAGCGCTTTTCACCCACGTAGACCTATAGGAATTCACGCCGGAAATGCGTAACTTTGGGGTCAGAATGAAACAGAATCCCAACGATTATCTCAATCAGCTCAACCCTCAGCAGCGTGACGCAGTGGGTTATCTCGACGGTCCGTCGCTGGTGATTGCCGGCGCCGGTTCCGGCAAGACACGGGTGCTCACCTATAAGATAGTCCATCTGCTGCAGAACGGTTACGAACCGTGGCGTATCCTCGCCCTCACATTCACCAACAAGGCAGCCAGAGAGATGCGTGAGCGCATCGAAGCCCTTGTAGGTTCAGAAACAGCATCAAAGCTATGGATGGGCACATTCCACTCCATATTTGCACGTCTGCTCCGGATTAATGCCGAGCGTATAGGCTACAACAGCAATTTCACCATCTACGACTCAGCCGACAGCAAATCGCTTGTGAAAATGATTATCAAGGAGATGGGGCTCGACGATAAAGTCTATAAACCCTCTGCTGTGCTGGGCGCAATCTCGTCGGCCAAGAATGCCCTTATCTCTCCTGAGAAATATGCCACGCTCAAAGATGTGATGGACGCCGACAGACAGAGCCGCCGCCCTGAAATCCATGCCATATATCTTAAATACCGCGACAGGTGTTTTGCCGCCGGAGCTATGGACTTCGACGACCTGCTCTATTATACCAACCTGCTGCTGCGCGACAATCCGGATGTGCTCCGCACATATCAAGAATATTTCAGATTCGTGCTTGTCGATGAGTATCAAGACACCAATTTCGCCCAGCATGTCATTGTGTCACAGCTCTGCAAGGAGCACCACCGGCTGTGTGTAGTGGGCGATGACGCACAAAGCATCTATTCTTTCCGTGGAGCCAATATCCGCAACATACTCAATCTCAAAAAATCATATCCCGAACTCAAAATATTCAAACTGGAGCGTAACTATCGCTCTACGCAGAATATAATCAACGCAGCCAACTCGCTGATAGACAAAAATACCGAGCAGATCAAGAAACAAGTCTACTCCGAAAACGAGCCGGGCAGCCGTGTCGAGGTGGCGCAAAGCTATTCCGACTATGAGGAGAGCTTCATGGTGGCCAACCGAATATCGCAACTGAAAATGCGCACGGCCGATTCCTACGACGAATTCGCAATACTCTACCGCACCAACGCCCAGAGCCGACGGCTGGAGGAGTCGCTCCGCAACCGCAATATCCCCTACCGCATATACGGTGGCCTGTCGTTCTACCAGCGTAAGGAAGTGAAAGACGCTATTGCTTATTTCCGCCTGTCGGTGAATCCCGACGACGACGAAGCTCTGCGGCGCATAATCAATTTTCCGGCCCGTGGCATCGGAGAGACTACAGTTGGCAAGCTCACACGCCGCGCCATGGACGAAGGAATCAGCATAATGGAAGTTTTGTCTGACCCTGTGGGGCATGGCCTTGACTTCAATGCAGGCACACTCCGCAAGCTGAAGGGCTTCTATGATCTCGCCATGGGATTCGTGGCGATGAACCGCCGTGGAGATGACGCTGCGACAGTGGCCAACGCAATTATATCGCAGACCCAGCTGCTGAGCATGCTTCTGACAGACAGGACTCCCGAAAGCGTTTCGAAGCAGGAAAACCTTGTGGAATTGCAACGCGCCGCCGGAGAATTTGTAGACGCACAGCGCGAACAGGGAGCCGATGATCTCAGCTTGTCGACTTTTCTCGGTCAGGTGTCGCTCGCCACTGATCAAGACTCTGACGACACCTCAGAAGAGCGTGTGACCCTCATGACTGTCCATGCTGCGAAAGGGCTGGAGTTTAACAACGTGATTATCGTAGGGGTGGAAGACGACCGTTTTCCCTCTTCAATGGCTGCAGGCTCCCTGAGCGAGATAGAGGAGGAACGACGACTGCTCTATGTCGCGATAACCCGCGCCCGACACTACTGCATGATGAGCTATGCATCGTCAGGCATGCGTAACGGCCAGACAGCCACCTGCACTCCATCGCGCTTTCTCCGCGACATCAATCCCCGCTATCTCAAACTCACCGGGGGTGCATCTGTGGGCGGAAGCAGCTTCACTCCCCCCGCATGGCGCAGCAACAGTCAGCCCCAGAAAGCGAGAAGCATATCTTCGCGCCCATCCACACCATCGGCCACACCGTCATCTGCATCAACCCCGGCCGGTTTCACCCCGGCCAGCGCAGCATCTCCCAAACCGACGATGGCAGGCGTGCCACCTCTCGAATCGCTTAGCGAAGGACTGAGAATCGAACACGCACGCTTCGGAGCGGGAACCATCACAGGCATAGACACATCCATGGCCGATGCACGCATAACCGTTGAATTTGACAATGTAGGGAGCAAGGTGCTTCTGCTTAAATTTGCAAAATTCCAAATATTATGACTCCGGAAAATATACCTACTCCATGCTATCTGGTCTATGAAGACCGCCTGCGCAAAAACCTGAACCTCATCAAAAGAGTGAAAGAAGAGGCGGGAGTCAATATCATCATGGCCTTCAAAGCCAATGCGCTGTGGCGCACATTTGATATAGTAAAAGAATACTGCACTGATTTCACGGCTTCCTCACTCAACGAACTTCGCCTGGGCAATGAAACCCTTGGCGGAGAAGCCCACAGCTATTGCCCGGCCTATACGGAAGCTACGATAGATGAGTTCGTAGACCGTTCGTCGCATATCACATTCAATTCCCTCGACCAGTTTTCGCGCTTTGGCCGCCGAGCTATAGAAGCCGGAGTGTCACCGGGGCTGAGAGTCAATCCGCAATGTTCGGTAATAGAGACCGATATCTACAATCCTGCTCTACCGGGGTCGCGGTTTGGCGTTACTGCCGACCGCCTTGGCTCACAGTTGCCCGACGGACTCGAAGGGCTCCATTTCCACGCCCTGTGCGAATCGACTTCCTACGACCTTGAGAAGGTGCTCACAGCATTCGAACAACAGTTCGGCCAATATCTTCCTCAGGTGAAATGGGTGAATATGGGTGGAGGCCATCTCATGACCCGCGAAGGCTACGACACCGACCATCTCATCAGCCTGTTGCGCTCCTTCAGAAGCCGCTATCCCTGGCTTCAGGTGATTCTCGAACCGGGAAGCGCATTCACATGGCGCACGGGCGATCTCATCACCTCTGTGGTAGATGTGGTGGAAAATCAAGGCATCCACACCGCCATTATCGACGCTTCATTTGCATGCCATATGCCCGACTGCCTTGAAATGCCCTACACCCCGACCATCTCCGAAGCCATAGAAGCCACAGACCGCGGACCATTTGCCTGCCGCATAGGGGGCAATTCATGTCTCAGCGGCGACTTTATGGGATTCTGGAGCTTCGACCGGAAGCTTAAAGAGGGCGACAGGCTCACATTTGAAGATATGAACCACTACACTACCGTAAAGACAACGATGTTCAACGGACTCCAACATCCCGCCATAGCCATTTGCCGCGCAGACGGAAATGTGGAATGGCTGCGCCGCTTCACATTCGAAGACTATAAATCGCGAATGAGCTGACCCACATGGAAACGAAAATCAGCAAGCCCCGATATTCGGTAATCGTACCGGTTTATAACCGCAATGATGAGGTGGCCGACCTGCTCACAAGCCTGGCCACGCAGAGCCGTCCGGACCTCTTTGAAGTGATTCTGGTGGAAGACGGCTCCACCCTACCCTGCACTGAAGCTGTGGAACGCTGCGGCAAGAATCTGCGACTGCAATATTTCCATAAATCAAACGAGGGGAGGTCTATAGCCCGCAACTATGGGATAGAGCATGCATCGGGCGAATGGCTGGTGTTTTTCGACAGCGACTGTGTGATTCCGCCGGACTATTTCGCCACTCTCGACAGCGAGCTTGCGGCAAATCCATGCGATTGCTACGGAGGCCCGGATGCCGCTCACGAATCATTTACGGATGTGCAGAAGGCCATCAATTTCGCCATGACCTCATTTCTCACCACCGGAGGAATAAGAGGGGGCAAAGTCAGTCTGGAAAAATTCACACCGCGCTCATTCAACATGGGATATACACGCAAGGTATATGATACCGTGGGCGGTTTCAGAGAAATGTTCTCGGAGGATATAGACATGAGCATGCGCATACGCAATGCCGGATTTTCCACCTCACTGATCCGCAATGCGGAGGTGTATCATAAACGCCGCCTGGATTTCAGAAAATTCATGCGTCAGGTCTATGTGTTCGGCATGTCGCGCATCACTCTCAAACTCCTCTACCCCGGCTCGCTCAAGGCGGTTCATGCTCTCCCTGCCGTGGCCGTTGTGGCAGGACTTATCTGTGTGATGCTCTCCATTTTCGTGTCTGCGTGGTGGCTACTTCCTATTGGATTATATCTTTTTGCTATTCTCATATCAGCCACCCTGACCACTCGCAGCCTGAAAATCGGACTGATGGCTGTGCCGGCAGCCGTGGTCCAGATATGCGGTTACGGCTGTGGATTTATCAAAGCATGGTTCACTAAAATCCTCCTCCGGCGCGGGCGCGATATAAACGAGGAGATAGAAATCCGCCGTGGAAAATGAAAGAAACCGAGTCAACAGTCGCTCCGGTCAAAACCAGAATAGCCGACCTGAGCAACGACGATAAGCCGCGCGAGAAAGCCCTGCGCTCAGGCATCAAATCTCTGAGCAATGCCGAACTCCTGGCTATAATATTCGGAGGCGGTATTCCCGGAAAATCAGTGGTAGACCTCAGCCGCGATATGCTTTCGAGCGTGGGCAATTCGCTCACCACTCTTGCACGGATGTCAATCGGCCAGGTGTCACGCTCCTACAAGGGCATCGGCCCTGCAAAAGCCATAGCACTTGCAGCAGCCTTCGAGCTGGGCATGAGATGCCGCGATGAGAATTTGCGCGACGAGGTGACGGTGAGGAGTGCCGACGACGCATTCGGCTATATCCGCGGCTATCTTGAGAATCTCGACCATGAGGAATTCTGGATTATGATACTCAACCGGGCCAACCGGATAGTGGGAGCACGCTGCGTGAGCAAGGGTGGGACGGCGGCAACTGTAGTAGATGTAAAGATGGTGATAAGAGCCGCCCTCGACAATATGGCCTCCGGACTGATTCTCGCCCACAACCACCCCTCAGGCAATCTCAATCCCAGTCCGGAAGACGACCGCCTCACATCTAAAATCAAAGCCGCCGCAGAACTGATGGATATCAAGGTGCTCGACCATATCGTGGTGGGTCACTTCGCTTTCACATCCTATCATAACCTCGGCAAACTCTAACCTGTTTTGCGCTTTTGTTGGCGGATTAGGCCACTAAAATTGCATGGGTCTACCCATTGTGATATTTTTGCGGAAACTATAAATTCTAATGTTATGAAAAAACTGTTCATTCTGCTTGCTGTAATAGCTACAATAGGGTGCAAAGCAGAGACCAATCAGGACAAGAAATTCCGCAAGATAGCGGAAAGGGTTGAACTACCCGGAGCTGTGCGCAATCTGTCGCCATCCGATGCCGGAGACTTCTGGCAACTGCTCGTTGACAACGACCTGCAACTGAAAAAATTTGACCACGACATAGCTAAACGCAAAGGAGCGGAGAAAGAAGCCGAGGAAAAATATGCATCCATGCCTCGCTTCTATGCCCGCTACAACACCTATGTAGACACCGCTCTCCAACCTTATGCCGATTCGCTGCTGGCCACTGTGGGCAGCCCCGCTTCCACTCCCGCCGAGGGACTCTATTTCATATCCGACTACTATCCGGCCGCATATACCGTGCTTACAGATAGTGCTTATGCCGTGTGCATCACCACCGGCCTTCTATTCAAACCCGGAGTCAGCGACGACCTGCTCAAAGCCATAATCGCTCGCCAGATAGCCCACGGAGCTCTCCGCCACCAGTTGCGCTACTTCTATGACGAAGCTATCAGCAAACGCCGACGCCGCACAGTGGGCGGTTTTGCCATCGGCCTGACATTGGTGGCGGCCACGGCCCTCGCCGTTACAGAGCCGGAGGCTTTCGATGATCCGTATGGCGACATATATATCCGCAATCAGGTGACAATAGAGGGTGGCGCTCCACAACGCATGCCAGCTGCTATCTATTCACCTGACCAGGAGTATGCGGCAGACCTCGTTGGCTACCGCTTCATGCAGTCGCAAGGCAAGGGCGACCTGTATGTGGAAGCTCTCAGGCTGCTCGCCCCTGAGTTTACCACCGCATTAGTGCCCGAAACCGGCGACCCCAACATAAGCCAGCGCATAGACTTCATAAAATATATTGCCTCCAACCCCGATATCCTCAATAAGAAATCAGAGGGATTGAGACGCAAACAGTAGAGAAAGCGAAAAATGAAAAATCGGGGTATTGGGGAGACTTATTTTCTGCATTATAGATTTTTAAGGGGAGGGATGGCTTACACAGACGCTTTTTTCATTAACTTTGCAATTCATCTATACCATAACCTATTACCCATTTTATCAACTTTCATGAGAAAACTCAGATTTTTGGGAATGGCAGCTCTCTGCGCTCTTGCGATAGCCTGCGCACGCACAGAACAGACAGCCAACTACGATGTCATTCCTCTGCCTCAGCAGATTGAAGTGAACGAATCTGCTCCGGCATTCAAGCTCACAGCATCAACTGTCATTGCTTATCCGGCCGGAAACGAAGGTCTCGAACGCGATGCCCGCTTCTTGTCAGACTACATCGGTCAGCTTACCGGCAATATCCTTAAAGTGACCGACTCCGCCCCTGAAAAAGATGTCATAAACCTTCGCGCCGATCTTGGCGGAGACAATCCGGAGGCTTATACTATTACCGTCACTGCCGATGCTATTGAAATCAACGGCTCTACAGATGCCGGCACATTCTATGGTGTGCAGACCATCCGCAAATCTATTCCCGAGGCAAAGAAAAGCGATATCCTCTTCCCAGCCGGCACTATAGCCGATGCTCCCCGCTTCTCATATCGTGGAGCTCACTTCGATGTGTCGCGCCATTTCTTCCCCGCCGACTCTGTGAAGAGCTTCATCGACATGCTCGCTCTTCACAACATAAACACCATGCACTGGCATATCACCGACGACCAGGGCTGGCGCATAGAAATCAAAAACCGTCCGCTTCTCACCGAACTCGGCTCGAAGCGCGACGGCACGGTTATTGGCCACAACACAGGAGTGTATGATTCAATCCCCTACGGTGGTTTCTACACTCAGGAAGAGGCTCGCGACATCGTTAAGTATGCTGCTGACCGTCATATCACCGTAATCCCCGAAATAGACCTCCCCGGCCATATGCTCGGCGCCCTCAAGGCTTATCCCGAACTCGGTTGCACCGGAGGCCCGTATGAGGTGTGGCAGATCTGGGGTGTGAGCGAAGATGTGCTCTGCGCCGGCAACGATTCCACCTATAAGTTTATCGACGACGTGCTTAGCGAGATTGTTGATATCTTCCCCTCTGAATATATCCATGTGGGTGGCGACGAATGCCCCAAGACCCGCTGGAAAGACTGCCCCAAATGTCAGGCCAAAATCAAGGAGCTCGGCATAAAGGCCGACGAACACGGCACCAAGGAGGAGAAACTCCAGAGCCATGTGATTCACCACGCAAGCGATTTCCTCGCATCCAAAGGTCGCAAGATGATTGGCTGGGATGAGACTCTCGAAGGAGGTCTTGCTCCCGGAGCAATCGTTATGTCGTGGCGCGGTGAGGAGGGTGGCATCGAAGCCGCACGCCGCGGACACGATGTGATCATGACCCCCAACAGCTATCTCTATTTCGACTATTACCAGACTCTCGACCGCGAGAAAGAGCCTGACGCAATAGGCGGATATGTGCCCGTGGAAAAGGTTTATTCCTACGAGCCAATCCCCTCCGTCCTCACTGAAGAGGAGGGCAAACACATCATCGGTGTGCAGGCCAACCTCTGGACAGAGTATATCCCCACCTACTCTCAGGTAGAATATATGGAGCTGCCCCGTATGGCCGCTCTGGCCGACGTGCAGTGGAGCAGCGCACCCAAAGACTACAAGAAGTTTGCCGCTCGTGTGCCCCAGCTCATCAACCACTACAAAGCCAACGGCTACAACTACGCCAAGCACATGTTTAATGTGAGCGGAAGCCTGACTCCCGACATGGAAAATCATGCGATAATGCTTGACCTCTCCACTGTAGACAGCGCTCCTATCTACTACACTCTCGACGGCACCGAGCCCACAGCCTCTTCAACACAGTTTACCGAACCGGTGAAACTCACCGAGTCTACCACTGTTAAGGCTATTGCCGTGCGTCCTTCTGGCAATAGCGAACTGTTTGTAGACAGCGTGTCGTTCAACAAAGCCACCTCTCATCCCGTAAGCCTCATCAATGAGCCTCATCCCCGCTATAAAGCTAAAGAGGGTGTGACTCTCGCCGATGGCAAATTCGGTACAAACGGCTATGGCAACGGCGACTGGGTGGGCTTTATCGGCAAGGATATGATTGCCGTGATTGACCTCGAACAGCCCGAAACCGTGAGCGAAGCCATTATCCGCACATGTGTGGCTACCGGCGACTGGGTGTTTGACGCTCGTGCCATGAAGGTAGAGGTGAGCATGGATGGCAACGAATTCACAACTGTGGCTTCTGAAGATTATGCCCCCATGGCATCAAGCTCCAACTCCATCTACACCCACAATCTTAAGTTTGAACCTGTAGAGGCACGCTATGTGAAGGTGACCGTACAGCCTGAGAACATCATCCCCGAATGGCATGGAGGCGCAGGCCGCCCGGGTTTCGTGTTTGTCGACGAAATCGAACTCAACTGATCACGACTCCTCAAAAAACAGTCAGGGCATCCGCTGGATTGGCGGATGCCCTGATTTTCTTTTATCTTACGTCAGTGTCAGAATGCTGCGAGAGCCATATCCGTAAGCCATATCCAGAGAGGACAGAAACCTACAAACAGAATTACCGACAGAGTAAGCGACGAGGTGCCTGTGGCAACATAGGTATTATACTCGTCGGCGATAATGATACCTGAGAAGGCCGGGGGAAGAGCAGCAGAAACCACGAGCATCTTCAGATTGAGCGGATCCATATGGAAGAGCAGACCGAGGATGAGCACCACTGCAGGCATCATGATCATCTTCATGATAGAGCCGAGCACAACCTGCCAGTTGATAGAAAACTTAATGGCAGAGAGGGTGATACCGGCTGAGAACACTGCCATAGAGGCGTTGGCCTTTGCGATAAGGTCGAAGGAAGGGCTGAGTTCCTTAGGCCAGGGGATGCCGGCAAGCACCCATATGACTGCGAGAATCGGCGCCCAGGCTACCGGCTGTTCGAGAGCGTGGAGCACAGGCTTCCATGCGCTTTCCTTTTTAGTCGAGCCGGGATTCTGCTTCTCAAGAGATGCATTCATCAGCGAAAGGCCGACAGGAATACCGATAGCATTTACTACTATACCCACAATGGCTACAACGAGTGCCACAGATGGACTTGTGCCGAAAATCGGTTCGAGCACCGCAAATCCGAGGAAGCCGATGGTAGGCGAACCACTGATAAGGGCTGACACGGCAGCGTCGGCACCGGTGTTTTTCTTAAAGCAATACTTGAACACAAAGTAAACAATCATAAAGCATGCCATGATGCCTATGGCCGATACAATGGTCAGCTTAGCGTCGCGCACGAGATCCTCGCGGCTTGCCTGAACAATGGAGACGAACAGAGCTGCAGGAAGAGCGAAGTCGAGCACCACTTTATTGAATTTCTTTGCATCGTCGCCGGAGAAGACTCCCTTCTTACCGGAGATAAAACCGGCAAGCATCACCACGATAATAGGGACGATTGCATATAATATCACATGACTTAGACCCATAATATTATTTATTTATGAAAATCCCCTCTTCAATGAGCCTCTCTTTATGAAGATGCTCACGGAAGAGGGGAAAATCTGGTGGAAAATCTATTTATCTGTTATCAGACGGTATACTCAATTAACGGTGTAGGATTGAGATAACCGATATGGCCTGACTCTTTTCCTGAATCAGCGCTGAGCTGCACATCGATCAGAGCCGGAGCCTTTGAGGCGATAGCCTCTGTGAGGGCTGCACGGAGCGATTCGGCATCGCTCACACGATAGCCCTTGGCTCCGAAAGCTTCTCCGATGAGATTGTACTGAGCGTTGATATCGAGAGTGGTAGGAGCCGGAGCATCGCCGCCCGAAGGATTGACACCAATACCGTTGTATATACCACCGTTGTTGAAAATCACCACAGTGACAGGCAATTTGTAGCGGCAGATGGTGGCGAAATCCATACCTGAGAATCCGAAGGCAGAGTCACCTTCCACTGCCACGACACTCTTACCGGTAGCAACGGCCGCACCTACGCAGGATCCCATACCCATGCCCATGATTGACCACGACGCGCAGTCTACACGGTGACGCGGGAGCGACATATCCACAGAATCGCGGGTGTCGTCAAGAGTGTTCGCGCCCTCATTCACGAGGATTATATCAGGATTGCTTTCGAGAATCGGCTTGATAACCGACAGTGCGCTCCAGTGGTTCATAGGCTGAACGGGAGCAGCGTCAGAGAGACGGGTCTCGAACTTAGCGTTCTTCTCCTTAGACTCTGCCTGAAGTGAGGTGAGCCATGCGGGATCGGCGCTCATTGTGCGTCCCTTCATAGCGGCAAGAATCATGTCGAGACTCTCGCCCATATCGCCTACCACAGGAGCTGCGATGGGCACATTGCGGTCTATCTCTGTGGGCTCAACATCAAGCTGGATAAACTTCACATCGGGGTTCCATTTTCCACGTCCGAAAGAGAGCATCCAGTTGATACGTGCGCCAATCACCACCACTGCATCAGCCTGCTCCATGATGGTCGAGCGACAGCTGAGAGCGCTGTAAGGACCGGCATCGGGCATCAGACCCTTGGCCATTGACATTGACAGATAAGGAATCTTATAAGTCTCAACGAGAGTCTTAATCTTATCATCTACCTGAGCATAGGCCGCACCCTTGCCGAGAAGGATAGCCGGACGCTTGGCTGATGTGAGAATCTCAACCGCACGGTCGACAGCAGCCTGAGTGGGAGCCACAGGAGAAGCTACGTCTACAGGAGTGTAGAACAGTTTTTCAGCTTCGGCGGCATCCATCACCTCACCGAGAGCGGGAGTAGTCATATCGATATAAACACCACCGGGACGACCGCTTACGGCTGCGCGGTAGGCGCGTGCCACTGCTGCAGGAATATCCTTGGCATATGAGCAACGGAAAGCTGCTTTGACGAGAGGACGGGCGGTGTTGAGCTGGTCAAGCTGTTCGTAAGTGCCAACATTCATGTCGACCATAGTAGGATCCGACGCACCTGATATCTGAATCATAGGATAGCAGTTGACGGTAGCGTTGGCGGTGGCTGTCAGACCATTGAGGAATCCCAGCGAAGAAACAGTCAGAAGCACTCCAGGCTGCTTTGTGAGAAATCCGTGAGTGGCGGCGGCCATGCCGGCCTGCTGCTCGAACCGGAATCCATAGTAGTTGATGCCCACCTTCTGCATGGCGAAGGCCGCCTCGGTCACCGGTATTCCGACCAGACCATATACATCCATCAGCCCCAGACGGCGCAGAGACTCGGCAAGAATATACATACCCGTCACCTGCTCAGGAAATTTGGGCGCAGTGGCTTTTTGTGTGTTAGTATCTGTAGTTGTCATGATTTATGAGTTTGAGAGGGTTAACGTTTACATCTGACCGTCGGCAAGAGGAGCAGTAGTGCCGTTCTTTGCAAACGACTGAATCTGATCTTCCGTGTAGCCGAGAGTCTTCAGGATTTCATCCGTATTGCCACCCAGCGAAGGAGCGGGACCATATGTAGGCTGATAGTTTGACATGGTGAACGGGCATCCTACGGTAACGAATTCGCCGATTTCACCACCCTGGTTGATCTTCACGAGGGTGTTGCCGTCATAGAGGGTCTCATCGCTCATGATTTCTTTAGTAGAGAGCACCGGACCTACAGGCACACCGGCCGGGCCGAGAATCGAGGTGACCTCAAACTTGGTCTTGTCTGCTGTCCAGGCACCGATACGTGCGTAGATTTCCTGTTTGTGGCGGTCACGGGCATCTGCGGTATTGAAGTCGGGGTTGGTGAGCCAGTCTTCAAAGCCCATTGCCTTACATGCAGCCTCGAAGTCTTTGGCGCCACGCTGCAAGATGATATATACGTAGTTGTTGGCATCGACGGCAGAATCCATATCGCCTGCGGGCTTACATTTATATGTCCAGCCGAGCACACCGCCACCTTCGATATTTCCGGAACGGGGCACACAGTCGCCGAACTTACCGTTGGGATACTGCGGGAACTGGGTAAGATAGCCGATTTTATCAAGTGTGAGCTGGTCACGGGTCTTGATACGGCAGAGGTTAAGACATGCATTGTGCATGGACTGATAGACGTAGACGCCTTCACCGGTGCGCTCGCGCTGGCAGAGAGCGGCAAGCAGACCGATAAGAAGGTGCATACCGGTGTTGGAGTCACCAAGGGCAGCACCAGACTGAGTAGGGATATTGTCTTCGCCGGTGAACCAACCGGTAGTAGACGCGGCTGCAGCGGTCACCTGTGCGATAGGCTCGTAAGCCTTAAGATCTTTATAACGTGAAGAAAGGGGGAATCCCTTGATAGTTCCGTAGATACAGCGGGGGTTTAGTTCATGCACCACCTCCCAAGAGAAGCCCAGCTTATCCATTGCACCGGGGTGGAGGTTTTCAACGAAGATATCGGCCTCCTTGATGAGCTTGGTGAGGATAGCCTTACCATCGGGTGTCTTTGCGTCAAGTGTCAGCGACTTCTTGTCGGAGTTGAGCTGAAGGAAGTAGTAGGAGGGCAGATCAGGATTGAACTGCAGCTCCTTACGTGTGGCATCGCCCACGCCCGGACGCTCGATTTTGATAACGTCGGCGCCAAGCCATGCAAGCATCTGTGTACATGAGGGTCCGGATTGTACTTCTGTGAAGTCGATCACCTTGATTCCGCTAAGGGGGGCAGTGTTTTGTGTGTCCATAGTGAGTGTTTATTTGATTTGTGAATTATTTTTGTTGTTTGAAAATAAAACGCAATTACCCCCGAAAAGGTTGGCGAACCGGTTGAATTTCGATAAAATTTGTCGGATTGAGGATTTTGGCGTATCTTTGCGATGTCCATCGGGGCAGACCGCTCCGCCAGACAGACAAGGCTCTGTAGTTCAACGGATAGAATAGAAGTTTCCTAAACTTTAGATCCGGGTTCGATTCCCGGCGGAGCTACCAGATTACTTATTAAAGGCATGCCGGAGGGCTTGCATTATAGATTTTTTGTAATTTCGCACCGTCAAGGTTCACGTAGGGACACAAAAAGCCTTACGCGACTAAGAGGGAACCGGGTGAGAATCCCGGACAGTCCCGCTGCGGTATATTCCATATTATGGTTCTGCCAAAAAGCCACTGACTCATGCCATAGTGAATCGGGAAGGCGGCAACAAGACCGGAATAAGTCCGAAGACCTGCCCTGACATCTATATATAAATGTTATTCTTTCGAGGATGAGAAGACATATGCTTTACGCTTTAAGAGCAGCGATTTGCACTGTGATATTCTTTGTGGCACAGGGGCCCGGAACGGCTTCTGCGCAACTTCGTGCTGATAGCATACCTGTGTCAGACACCCTCAGAAACGACATTAGCCGGAATCTGCAGACGGTAACCGTCACCGGCCAACGTGACCGCACAACTGCATCAACAGCTCCCACCCACACATTATCAGGACAAAGAATCGCGCGATTCGGCATGACCGACATCGGCAAAGCCATTCATCGCCTGCCGGGAGTGAATCTCAGAGACTACGGAGGTGCCGGTGGCCTGAAAACCGTGTCAGTACGCGGACTCGGAGCTGCCCATACGGCTGTGGTGTATGACGGCGTGGCGCTGGCCAACAGCCGGAGCGGAGAGATTGACCTTGCCCGCTACTCTATAGACAATCTCGGCTCCCTATCTCTCATTATGGGCGACAACGACGAAATCTTCACCACCGCCCGAAGCGCCGCCTCTGCCGCTACACTCAACATCACTTCCGCACCTAACCCCGACGACGATTCCATCCGTCTGAGTGCAAAAGTGAGCGCCGGATCATTTGGATATGTGAGCCCGTTTGTAAGACTCACGAAAGGATTCAACGACCGATGGGCTGTGGGAGTGGTAGGGAGTGTGATGCGCGCCGACAACAACTATCCCTTCAGACTCCGCAACGGAAGCGAGACAACCACCGAGAAGCGCAACAACAGCAAGGTGCTCACCACCAATCTCGAAACTAACCTCACCTACAGCATCAGCTCCGGCAATACTATCTCGACCAAACTATATTATTACGATTCGCGCCGTCATCTCCCGGGGCCGGTGGTCTACTACAACGATGCCAACACCGAGACACTCAGAGAGCGCAACGCTTTCTGGCAATCGACGTGGAAATCCATTCTTTCGTCTAAAATATCGGTGATGACCAATGCGAAATTCGGCTGGGACGCATCTCTCTATAGTGACTACAACGGAAAATACCCCGGCGGAGAGCTTCATCAGAACTATTACCAGCGTGAGGCTTATATTTCGGGCGCCATGCTGTGGCTTCCGGCCGCAGGATGGGCTGTAGACTATTCGGCCGACTATGCATTCAATAACCTTTCGAGCAATCTCGTGACTGAAAACCATCCATTCAGGCACACGATACTCCAGAGTCTGAGCGCCAGATGGCGAAATACGCATTTCACCGTAACCGGCAAAGTGCTCGGCTCGATATATATCAATCGCGCGCGTACAGGCGAGGCCGCCCGCGACGCTCGCCGCCTATCGCCCTCGGTCGGCATAAGCTATCGCCCGATAGCCGGACGAAACATTTATCTGCGTGCGGGCTACAAAAGTATATTCCGAGTGCCCACTTTCAATGAATCTTACTTCTTCCACTACGGGAGCACTACCCTCACTCCCGAAAACACAAATCAGGTGAACGTGGGAGTTACATGGCAGGCATCACCTTTCAGGTGGCTTCAATCTATCACCATGACCGCCGACACATATTTCAACCATGTGTCAGACAAAATTGTGGCAGTGCCCTACAATATGTTTGTATGGACTGTGGTCAATCTGGAGAAGGTGAGAGGCCACGGAGTAGACCTCACCATGTCGGCCGATATTATTCCTGCCCGACGTCAGTCTGTGATTCTTGCGGCCAACTACAGCTATCAGCGCATGGAACCACGCACCTCCAAGTCTGACTACGGACTTCAGGTGGCCTACATCCCCCGTCATAGCGGCGGAGCTTCCGTGAGCTATGAGAACCCGTGGGTGAACCTCTCGCTGAATCTCACAGCCACATCATCGCGCTTTTCAACCAACAACAATATACCCGGCACAAGAATTGCCGGATATGCCGATACCGGACTCTCAATCTACCGGCCATGGCGCCTGGGCCGTTGCAGAGTTGAAGCCCGCATCGATGCTCTTAATATCTTTAACCGCCAGTATGAAGTGATTGCCCGATATCCTATGCCGGGCAGATCATTCCGTGCAGGCATAAAAATCGACTTATGACAACAAGTAGACTCCACCTGTTTCTTTGGGCGGCTCTTTGTGCGGTAGCACTCCCCTCCTGCTCCAGCGACGAACCCTCCACTCCCGACCCCATCGAGATATCAAACGGTGTGTTTGTGCTCAATCAGGGCTCTATGTCGGCAAATCTGCCTGGCACACTCACCTACTGCGACTATGCTAAGGGCTCAGCCACTCAGAGCGCATTTGCTTCAGCAAACGGAGGCAATGTGCTCGGCGACACACCCCAAGATGCGCTTTCCTATGGCACCAAGCTCTATGTGGCCGTCTATCAGAGCAATCTCATAAGGGTGATTGACCGCTCCACCCTCAAGATTCTCAAAGATATCCGCCCCACTGCCGAACAAGGCTCCCAACCCCGCTATCTCGCCGCCGCCGACGGGAAGGTATATGCCAGTATGTATGACGGCTATGCGGTGAGAATCGACACCGCGTCTATGGCTATCGACGCCAGCGTGAAAGTTGGCCCCAATCCTGATGGTGTGGCCATCTACAACGGAAATCTCTATGTGGCCAACTCTGACGGCATGAACTACCTCGAAGGATATGCCAACGGCAAGACGCTCAGTCAGATTGACCTGAAGAGTTTCACAGAGACCAGAAAGATAGAGGTGGGGCTCAATCCCGGTGCCGTTGCGGCTACCGAAACAGGCCTCTGCTTCATAACACGAGGCAACTACTCCGACATTCCGACCCAGATGAAAAGACTTAAGTCTGACGGTACTGCCGAAGTTATAGCCACCGCATCGCTTATCTGCAGCAATGCCAATACAGTTTATTTCATCAACGCTCCTTGGGGCGGAGATCCGGTAAACTCTGTAGGGAAATTTGACACCACCACAGGCCAGACAAGCTATGTGAGCATCGAGGCTATCGATTTTCCCGCAGCAATTGGCGTAGACCCAATCACAGGCGATATCATCATCACCGCCTACAATGAAAGCTACGGGGTTGCAGACTATTCGGGTCCCGGCTATGCATGCCGTTTCAATGCTCAGGGCCAGAAAGTGGCCACCTATACGGTCGGTGTGAATCCCTGCGCTCTGACTTTCAACACCACTTTCATCCCCGGCTCGGGTGAGTAACCATGCTGAAAACCATAAACTCATTATTCATTCTTTTCTGCCTCCTACCCGCCATGTGGAGCTGCGGCTCCGGGCGGGGGGAACAGGCGGAAGGGACTGCCGGCCGACTTGAGTATGCCGGCTTGCTCACTCTTGACGAACGCAACGGCTACACGGTGGCCCGTGTGACCAATCCGTGGGATTCGGCCAAAGCACTCGCCACCTATATTCTCGTGCCCGACAGCGTGCAGCTGCCTGCCGATATGCCGAGCGGCACAATAATCCGCACCCCGGTCAGCCAGGCACTCGTATTCACGTCCGTTCATTCAGGACTGATTTCTGAAATCGGTGCGGTAGATGCCATAGGGGCAGTGTGCGGAGCGGAATATATCACCGTGCCTGAAATTCAGCATCGTATTGCCGACGGACGTATCACCGACTGTGGCAACGATGCATCGCCGGATATCGAAAGAATCGTTTCTGCCTCTCCCGACCTCATGCTCATATCGCCCTACGAAAACAATCCCTCCAATTCAAGGCTCGAATCGATGGGGGCGCCGATAGTGCTTTGCGCCGACTACATGGAGAAGTCGCCCCTCGCCAGAGCCGAGTGGGTGAAATTTTTCGGGCGATTGTTTGGTAAAGCGGCTGAGGCCGATTCGATGTTTGCCACCACAGAGAGAGAATACCTCGCCCTGAAAAGCGCAGTTGCCAAGACCGAAAGCCGTCCGTCGGTGATATTCGACGGAGTGTATGGCAATCAATGGTATGTGCCCCGCAGGGATGCCACTCTCTCATCATATATCCGCGATGCAGGCGGCACTAATCCTTTTGACAATCATCCGGGAGCTGGCAGCCTGCCTCTCTCGCCTGAAAAGATTCTCATCGAGGCCGGCAACGCTGACTATTGGCTCGTGAGATATGCCTCCGCCACAGACTATTCGCTGTCTGATTTTGTAAGTCTGCAACCGATTTACAAAGAGTTCAAAGCAGCCGGAGATGAAAATGTGTATGGCTGCAATACTATGGAAGTGCCTTTTTATGAAGAGACTCCGTTTCATCCCCAGTGGTTTCTCGAACAGCTTGTGGCAATATTTCATCCCGAACTCGGTATAACTCCGGCCCACACCTACTTCAAACGCCTGTGAAATTCTTTCTGCTGACAATCCTGATAATTCTGCTTGCTCTCGCCAACCTATATATTGGTAGCGTGAGTGTGCCTGCCGGAGAGGTCACGAAGATTCTTCTCGGCAGCCAAAGTTCGGTTCAGGCATTCAATTTCATAGTGCTCGAAAGCCGGTTGCCGCAAGCCATCACCGGTATTGTGGCCGGAGCCGCCCTTGCGGTGTCAGGGCTGTTGCTCCAGACCGCTTTCCGCAACCCGCTTGCCTCGCCATCGCTGCTCGGCATCACATCGGGAGCAAGTCTGGGTGTGGCGATAGTAACCTTTTTATCGGGAGGAACTATAGCAGTAGCCGGCATTTCTGCCGGTGGCTTCATGGCTGTGATGATAGCCGCTTTTGCCGGAAGCCTCGCCACTATGGCTCTGCTGCTCGTGCTGTCGGCGTGGCTCAAAAACGACCTCCTTTTGCTCATCACCGGGGTTTTGCTCGGCTATCTCGTGTCATCGGTCATCACACTGCTGAATTTCAGTGCGTCGGCCTCCGGAATCCAGAGCTATGTGATGTGGGGCATGGGGTCTTTCTCGGGTCTGACTATGGCTAACGTCGGGGCTTTCACAGCCGTGACGGCATGCGGACTCATTATCGCGCTGCTCCTGGTGAAACCGCTCAATATCATACAGCTCGGAAGCTCTTATGCCCGCAATCTCGGTGTTAACCTCACGGCCGTGCGCAATCTGCTGCTCGTTGCCACAGGACTTCTCACTGCGGCAGTCACGGCCTATTGCGGTCCGGTGGCTTTCATAGGGCTGGCTGTGCCACACATCACAAGGATGATATTTCCCACCTCCGACCACCGCACACTGCTGCCGGCCACCACATTGTGTGGCAGCGCTGTGGCTCTGCTCTGCAATTTGCTTTGCGTTATCCCCTCTTCCGGTATCCTGCCGCTCAATGCTGTGACACCCCTCATTGGAGTGCCGGTGATTATCTATGTAATCTTAGCGCGCAGACGATAGATAGGCGGCAAGAGCATCTATTCCGGTGTCTTTTGTGGCCGACACCTCGAAGATATGCAGATTTGGGTTGATTTTCATGAGATTGCCCCGCAGCCGCTCAATTGATGAATCCACATAAGGAAGCAGGTCTATCTTATTGATCACACAAATCTGGCTGCCCGCAAACATATAGGGGTATTTCAGAGGCTTGTCATCGCCCTCGGTCACGGAGATAACCACTATGCGCTCCTTCTCTCCAAGGTCGAAAAGCGCCGGACAAACGAGGTTGCCAACATTTTCGATAAACAGCACCGTGGATGGAGCGGGATTCAGCTCCTCTACCGCATGAATCACCATATGGGCATCGAGATGACACCCGTTGGCAGTGTTGATCTGCACTGCCTTCACTCCATGGGAGGTGATGCGCTGAGCGTCGTTGTCGGTGTGCTGATCGCCCTCTATCACCGCCACCTTTTCCGCCCCGATTCTCCCTATGAGAGCTTCAAGAAGCGTGGTTTTGCCTGAGCCCGGCGACGACACAATATTGTAGGCCGAAATATCTCGCCCGGCGAAAAAGCCTCTCAGATAAGCCGCATGCCGGTTGTTTTCTCCCAGAATATCGGCCTCAAGGCTCACACGTTCACCCACCTGGCCGTCGCCATTGTCGTGATGATGATGATGGGGGTGACTATGATGTGAGTGGCTATCGTTGCCACAACCGCAGGTCGTACACATGATTATATCAGTTGTTTTGAGTTAGTTTTTTCTTAGAGCGGGCAGACGCCTTTCTGGCAGGATTGTCAGGGAACCATCCTTTGGCCACACGCTCCTCCTGCTCGAAAATCTCTTTGATGGTCCAGAACGAGGAGAAGCCCGTCACACCGAGAAGCGCAGACCAGAAAAGGTTGGACACACTGAGCGAACATACCATACACACTATGCCGAGCACCAGAAACCACCACCAGCAGGAGGTGCCGAAATAATAATGACACTTAATCACCACCGGATGAAAAAGACCGATTATCAGAAAGGTGCAAAGACCTATGAGAAGGCCGAGCAACTGAACAGACGAAAGAAATTCTGCCATTAATGATTTATTTGGTTTGATTCTTTTTATTCACACTTTCACCATCCGCCGGAAGCACCGCCGCCTCCGGTCATCCCACCTCCGAAAGAGCCGCCGGAGAAACCGCCGCCGCCTCCGCCGCCAAAGCCACCTCCCCCGATTATCACGGGGGGAACAATCACCTTCGGAATTTCATAAGCTCTCTGGGTACGGTTGTGACAGTTGCGGCAGTTGTAGACCTTTATGCCTGCACCTTTAGCCAGGGGGGTAGGACGGCGCACCACACGGTCTGCTTCGAGCGTACAGGCCTTTGCTCCACACTGGGGGCAGACCGTGAAGGTCGAGCGAGGATTATCATAAGGGATAATGTCGGTTTCATTGCACTGCGGGCAGACCCACACGTCATAGTCCACCGAATTTAGCTTTTCCTCAGTGTCCTGAGCCGGAGTCAGATAGTCATTGTCGCGCTCCTCAGAGAGTTTTTTCATCGGAGTGGAACAGTTAGGGCAGAGATGGCGCCCGTTGCGCAGCCGCTTCATTCTTGCCGCCAGAATCAGATAGGCTATCACAGGCAGCCCGAGGCCGAGCATGGTTATGGCCAGCAAAGCCGGCTTATAGGTGGCAAGCTTGAAATAGCGCTCCTGAGCGGGGAGCTTACGCGCCGAATTAAAGCCCACAAACATCAAAATCAGACCGCCAAGAGTGGCAATCAGAGCCCAATTCAGCAGATCGCTGAAATCTTCTTCATCGCCGCCGCTACGGGCTCCGCTATCGTTGGCATACTTCGAGCGTATCTCGGCGGCAGCCTGAGGGTCGGTGAGAGCAGCGGCAATAGTGCCCACGGCGGCAAGTGTGCCCCCGTCATAGTCCCCCTCCTTGAAGCGAGGAAACATCTCATTGCGGAGTATGCGGCCACACACTATGTCGGGGAGCACCCCCTCCATGCCATAGCCGGTGCGTATCACGGCCTTACGGTCGTTTTTTGAGATGAGCAGCAGAAGGCCGTTGTCGTTGTCTTTCTTTCCGATGCCCCATTTCGTGAAAAGTTCGGTGGCATAGGTGTCGATATCGCCGGAGTCCATCTCGTCGATAGCCACCACAACCACCTCGCCCGATGTAGCTCCCCACACCCTGGCAAGAGTGGAGTCTATGCGCGTCACAGCGGCCTCCGACAGCACTCCGTCGGGATTTGACACATAGCGGGTGCGGTCGGCCAGATGCACATTGGGGATATCGTCGACACTTCTCGCCGACAGACAGAGCAGAGGCATAAGAAGCGCCCACAGAAGCATTATCTTTCTCATGCTGCAAAGTTAGGGAAAAAAGTGCGCGAAAAAAGGAGGCGAAGCAAAAAATGTTGGTTAAATTTGCAATTCAAATCAAAACCAATCATGCTTACACAGATTATAAACGCTAAAATCCTTACGCCCCAGGGATGGCTTAAGGATGGGTCGGTGCTGATGCGCGACGACAAGATTCTTGAAGTGACCAACTGCGACCTCGCCGTGATAGGAGCAGAACTTTTCGATGCCAAAGGGATGTATGTGGTGCCCGGCGGAGTTGAAATCCACTGCCACGGAGGGGGCGGAGGCGACTTCATGGAGGGCACGGAAGAGGCTTTCCGCAAGGCTATAGACACTCACATGAAACATGGCACCACCAGCATTTTCCCCACTCTCTCAAGCTCTTCGGTTGATATGATTGAGCGTGCCGCCGACACTTGCACCCGCATGATGGAAGAGCCGGGCAGCCCTGTGCTCGGACTCCACCTCGAAGGCCACTATCTCAATCAGGCCATGGCCGGAGGCCAGATACCCGAATATATCAAAAACCCCGACCCGAAAGAATATATCCCCATCGTGGAGCGCTGGAAGTGCATAAAGCGCTGGGACGCCGCTCCCGAACTCCCCGGAGCAATGCAGTTTGGCAAATACATCAGCGGCAAAGGCATCCTCGCATCTGTGGCCCACACACAGGCCGAATTTGAAGACATCCGCTCTGCCTGGGAATCAGGCTACAGCCATGCCACCCACTTCTACAATGCCATGCCCGGCTTCCACAAGCGCCGCGAATATAAATATGAGGGCACCGTGGAGAGCATCTACCTTATCGACGACATGACCGTTGAGGTCGTGGCCGACGGCATCCATGTGCCCGCCACCATACTCCGCCTTGTCTATAAGGTGAAAGGCGTGGAGAGAGCCTGCGTGGTCACCGACGCGCTCGCCTGCACCTGTGCCGAAGATGCCGGAGCATTCGACCCCCGCGTGATTATTGAAGACGGAGTGTGCAAGCTCTCCGACCGCTCGGCTCTGGCCGGAAGCGTGGCCACGATGGACCGTCTTATCCGCACTCTCGTGCAGAAAGCCGACATCCCTCTTGAAGACGCCGTGCGCATGGCCTCCGAGACCCCCTCTAAAATCATGGGAGTCTACGACCGCAAAGGCTCGCTCTATAAAGGTAAGGATGCCGACATAATGATTCTTGACCACGACCTGAACCTGCGCGCCGTCTGGGCNATGGGCAAACTCGTGGAAGGCACCAACACACTCTGATTCGTCCANCCNCACTCCCGCAGCAGAGCATGGCACAGTCACTCATGCAGGTCGAGAACCTCACCAAGAGCTTCGGCGACCGGTTGCTGTTTGCCGACGTGTCGTTCGGCATCAGCGAAGGCGACAAGACGGGCATAGTGGCCCGCAACGGCACCGGTAAGACCACCCTCCTGCGAATTCTCGCCGGCAAAGACACCCCCGACAGCGGCACCATNACGTGCCGCTCCGGGCTGCGTGTGGGCTATCTCGAGCAGTTGCCCTCTTTTGCCGAGGGGGCCACTGTGCTCGATGCCTGTATGCTTGCCGACACCCCGNTGACACGTGCCGTNCGCGCCTACCGCTCTGCCCTCGCNTCAGGCTCCGACACTGCCATAGCNGANGCAGTCCACGAGATGGACCGGCTCGATGCCTGGGATTTCGAAGACCGTCTCGCCCAGATGCTCACCCAGCTCGACATCACCGACCTCTCGGNCCCGGTGGCCAATCTCTCCGGCGGCCAGCGAAAGAGAGTGGCTCTTGCCTCGGTGATTCTCGACCGTCCGGACCTGCTGATTCTCGACGAGCCCACCAACCATCTTGATATAGGGGTGATAGAATGGCTCGAAAACTATCTCACCCGCTCTCGCGTGACACTTCTCATGGTCACACACGACCGCTATTTTCTCGACCGCGTGTGCACACGCATCATCGAGATTGACCTGCGGGAGATATTCACCTACGACGGCAACTATGACTACTTTCTGCGCCGCCGCGCCGAACGCTACGAAGCTCTTGCCGCCGACCTCGACCGCGTGCGCAACACCCTGCGCCGCGAACAAGACTGGATGAACCGCCAGCCTCAGGCNCGCGGAGGCAANGCCAAATACCGCATCGACGCCTACCACGACCTCAAAGCCCGCTCACGCGCAGACTACTCCGAGCGNAATGTGAATCTCGATGTGCGCTCCTCNTACATAGGCTCAAAAATATTCGAAGCCGAAGGCATAAGCAAATCATTCGGCTNAAAGAAAATACTCTCCGACTTCACCTACACCTTCGCCCGCTATGAGAAAGTGGGGCTCATCGGCCCCAACGGTGTNGGCAAGTCAACCTTCGTCAAAATGCTCCTCGGCCTCGTGCCGCAGGATTCCGGACGATGGAACGTGGGCGAGACCGTGCGCTTNGGCTACTACAGCCAGGAAGGCATAGAGCTCGATTCGTCCAAGCGCGTGATCGACGCCATAACCGACATAGCCGAAGAGGTCAACGTCAACGGCGGTGTTTCATTCACCCCCATGCAGTTTCTCAAGCGCTTCCTCTTCGAACCCGCCGACCANCAGAAATACATCTCCNCCCTCAGCGGNGGCGAACGNTGCCGCCTNCANCTCNCCACNGTGCTGATNCNNTCGCCCAANTTCCTNATNCTCGACGAGCCCACCAACGACCTCGACATCATGACCCTCGGCATACTCGAAGATTATCTCCGCGAGTTTAAGGGCTGCGTGCTCGTCATCTCCCACGACCGTTTCTTCCTCGATTCCATCGTNGACCATCTNTTCGTGATGGAGGGCGACGGNCGCATCACCGATTTCCCCGGCGGCTACACCGAATGGCGCGAACAGCGCAAAGAAGCCTCCCCCGAAGAAGCTCCGCGTCCNGCAGCCGCCNCGCCTGTAGAGCGCCCGCGCACACAGCGCCCCGACCGCATGACNTATAAGGAGAAAAANGAGTTTGAAGCGCTCACAGCCGAAATAGANACCCTTACGGCCGAGAAGACCCGTCTCGAAGCCNTATTTGGAGGAGCCGACCCCACAGCCGACATCGCNGCCGCCTCAGCCCGCTACGAAGCNCTCACCTCAGAGCTCGACGAAAAAGAGCTCCGNTGGCTCGAGCTCTCCGAAAAGCAGCCCTGACCCCCATGTCAAGCACCTATTCTCCAATATATCTGCATCTCGTNTTTGCAGTAAAGAATCGTGAATCGCTTATACTTCCTGAGTGGCAGAAGGAGATTCATGCCTATCTATCCGGTATTCTCAGTCGGCGTGGGCACATCCCTGTTATTGTTGGGGGTGTGGAAAATCATGTTCATCTTCTCTTCCGTTATAATATCACGGAATTGATTCCAGACCTTGTCAGAGAACTTAAGACCAATTCAGGAAAATTCATTTCTACAAAATTTCCACTACACGGAAGGTTTTATTGGCAGGGAGGCTACGGGTGTTTCTCTGTGAGCTATTCAAAGTTAGATAATGTGAAGAGCTATATTGCCAATCAGACTCAACACCATGGTCAGCGCACATTCAGAGAGGAAATGGTTGGTTTCTTAAAAGGATATAATGTAGATTTTGACGAACGATATCTTCCAGAAGATATTTGATATTCATGAGCTGGGGGATGGCCGCGATGCGGCCGAAAGAGGCCAGCTGCCGGTGAGGAGAGGCCGAAGGCCTGACGTAACCGGCAGAAAGGACGGACAATACATTGCCGACCCCGAAGGAGGTCGCATATCAACCATATCCGACCCCGCCGGGGTCGTGTTCATGGGCGTACATCTCCCCCGGGTTACGGGTGCCTGCGGCTCCCTCACCCGGGGCTGGCCTATGATGCGCCTTTGGCGCATTACACCGGCGTCACCAACGAGGACGGGGGGCGGCCGCGATGCGGCCGAAAGAGGCCAGCTGCCGGTGAGGAGAGGCCGGAGGCCTGACGTAACCGGCAGAAAAGATGAATAATACATTGCCGACCCCGAAGGAGGTCGCATATCAACCGATATCCGACCCCGCCGGGGTCGTGTTCATGGGCGTACATCTCCCCCGGGTTACGGGCGCCTGCGGCTTCCTCACCCGAGGCTGGCTTATGATGCGCCTTTGGCGCCACATCCCCGGGGGTGACACCGGAATCGGCCGCCGGCCGATACGCAACACCGACACCACATACACAACACGGCGGCGGGGAGGAATCCGGCCGGAGGCCGGAACCTCGTGTTAACCCCCTGCGGTCACGCTGGGGCGGGGGGCGGGCGGCGGCCGATGGGCATGCCGCGGGGAGGGGAAAGACGGAGCGGGCGCGGCAAAATTGCCGCGCCCGCCTGATACTGAGTCTATAGATTTTATTGCTTTATCAATTTAATGACATTGGCATCACGATAATTTAAATTACCTCCATTATCAAATGAATTGAAATCGTAATTGAAGTAGTTTACGTCCCAACTCATGGTCGGTCCAGGGTCGACGTTGCCCAAGAAACCATCTGCAACACGGTTATTCAACCAGAAAACTGCACCAGGAGCAATCTTAAGATTATATGGCACAGGCCTGAATACATTCCCTCCACCATCTGAATTTGGAGCAGAGCCAGTGAGAAGAAAATCAACGTCTGAATAGATTAGCATACCTCTTTTTGGATCATTATTCGAGGTACCAACGTCGCCTGCATTTTTTCGACGGCCAAATCCGTCTTTTCCAGCAGAGAAGAGCACCTGGCCGGCAGTTTCATTTTTAGCATCGTAAGCAATTACGCCACGCACACCATAGCCAGTGTTATCTTGGCGCTCTATGGAATAGCCTGTTGCAATCTCAAATTCTTCTGAGGTTTCAGTGGCTTCTCCATAAATCACTCCGTAAGCAAACTCACAATTTGCCTTCAACTGATTAAAGTCTGCTAACTCAGGGACTTTCCAGTTTTCATTCTTGATTCTGAATGTGCCCATAGGAGCCGGATCTGTATTATTGTTTTCACATCCTAACCCAATCCATGACGCCATAGTACCATCCGAGAGATAATATTGATGATTAGACGGTGATTCAAGTGGTCCCATATAAGGTCGAGAATTATTTATTTCAAGAATCCCTTTTGTTATTCTACCTCTTCGATAGAGTGACCCAAGATAGAATGGACTTTCTGTTTCTACAGCATCATAAACATTCGTTTGTCCGGCAACTGCTGTGGCAGACTGAAGTGTGAAATTGCTCCAATATTTTCCTCCCAAGAGTTGCGGTGCGTCATAGCCTTGACGCACAAGGATTTTATGAGTGCAATTATTGTTATGGTACAGCACATTGACAATTGCACATCCGTCGCCTTTGAAATTAATATTGAACTCTACATTTCTGCCGGTCTTACCATAGATTACTCCTTCTCTCTCTTCACTTATGGCTTCGTTTGAGACAGATAGAGATATATTCGAACCCATTTCTACAGAAGCGGTCCATTCGCCATCTGAAGTCAATGGTGTATAGTTTGATTTCTGGTTACTATTATCAGTAGTCATCAGACGGACATGAAATGGACCGGCAGTACTTCCGCTTTTGCGCCATACAGCCTTAGGATTCACGATTCGGGGCTCTTGAAGAACGGTGATATACTTTGTCTTAGTAATGGGAGGCTCACCATCCATATCAAATGTGGCGGTGACTTTCAGAGTAGCTTTTCTCACAAAGTACTCATAGGGGTTATTGCCGGAAAAGCCAGAGCCCTCAATCATTGATTTTGCTCTTGTCCACATATTGACCATCACAATCTTATCACCTCTATCCGTATTGTCGTCAACCTTCACTACGGAATAGGCATTAAGGGGACAATCACTCGGGTGCATGTCATCTCCGCCGACGGCCAAATCTGCCTTATTATATTCTGAATATGCCTGACTTCCTTGACCGCGTGATTCTTCGTAGAAATCTTTAAGCGCATTCTGACCACTTACTCCATCCTTGAAGCTATAATAGTTTGTAATGTTACCAACTTGACCCTTCACAGGAATGGTGACCGGAAGCTCTGCGGTGCTGTTTGCCACAGGCAGATTAAGCGCAAGAAATCCGAGATAAGGCTTTTCGGCATTGTAGGTGACGGTTTCTCCATCTTCATCCTTTACAGTCTCAATTTTACGGTAATAGTTATCAAAAGCTGCTCTATTCCATTGGAATTGATATTCGGTTGGAGTAGAAGTAACGGGGTCTGTGGGGAAAGCAAAGGTGTTAGGGTCGCTGGGAGCCCAGTTGTTCTCTATGATATCGACCCGGAGATGGGTGCAGTTTTCAGACACCTTTACGGGGAGTGACGAGCGCTGCTGATAGAGGTAAGAGACACGGTAGACCGGCGGAACCTCAAGCATGGGAGGCGTATTGTCGAAGTCAATATGCCAGTCGGGTTGGTTAGCCCATCCCAAAAATCCGAGAGTAAGCTTATAATGATAGTTACGCTCCACATTATAGTCAAAATCTACGTCTTTGCCCAACATAAAGCGATATTTGATAGGGCCTTCTCCGGGATTTTCAGGATTAATAGACACATAATATCCCTCTACTTCAATATATGTGCCGTAAGGCACACGATCCTGATAGTCGTTGCCGTTGATAGGCTCACGCACATTCTCGCCAACCTGATCTTTACCTTCGCGCTGCGGACGTTTGCTGTAGTCGTATCCTTCCTTTATACCTTTCATATTTTCATAGAAGAACAGAGCATCAGCCGAGGCAGAATGATCAGAACCAAGAATATCCGGCTTACCGTCTGGCAAAACGAGACCGTTGTAAAGCTCAAGACCGGTCTGAGTCTTATCATAGATATGTGAGGATGGAGAGACGTCGTATGTGATTCGCGTGTTGGGAGATGAAGGGGTATAGGTTACACCGGGCATATTGTATTGCCCCGTGCGCCTATTGAGCACTGCATCAGCCGACTGTGGATCATTCGACTGCCCGAGGAAACACTCTTTGGCGATATCGTGGACAGTGACATTCTTTATGTATATCCACACTCCGTTGTAAAGCCCTGACGCATTGTAGGCTACAGTGACTTTAGAGGCGAGGCGTCGCATCCATGCTCTGAGGGTGACTCCGGTCTGATTGATTGTGACCACGGGTGCATTGAATCCACCTGCTTTCGATTGCGAAAGTGGCTCGGTAGTGAAAAAGCCAAACATCTGGGCGTTTGCGGCTATATCGTTGGCATCCCACTCGAATTTCACTTTCTTAAGGTCGTCTTCTGTAGACACTTTTTCAGACGCGAAAGCATCTACATATTTATCTCCCACATTGGCCACTGCATAAATCTTATATTTGCCATAGGGAATCTTATAATCAAATGTAGCTCTCTCTGTGGGAGTATCAGCCTTTGGGTCGTATGAACCGTCGGAAGGAGTAGTTGTATTGTCTTTTGTCACAGTCAGACCGGCTCCCGTCTTAAAAGATGTGGAGTGGAGCAGCTGCTTTCCGCTCTCGCTGTAAACGAACAGGTAGAGATTTTCGATGCCGTCAAGAGCTGTGCCAATGGTACGAGAATCCTGAGCAAGAGCCGGAGTGAAGTTCTTGAACAGAACCTCTGCCGACAGTACTGCTTCGCCCTCGCCTATAACGGTGTCGTCATAGAGCTTATCGTCTGTGCACGACACGTTGGCCAGAAGCAGAAGAGCTGACGCAATGTATGATATAATCCTCTTCATTATTTTGGTAGGGAATAATCGAGTTCTAATTTATATTTAATCCTATTCATTTATCTTTGAAACCAAACTCAGGATTAAGAGAGACACTGTTGTAGGGGGCTTCGACCGCTCTCCAGGTGATTTCCTGACCTGTAAAGTTGATATTGATGAGCAAATGAGTGTTGCGTGCTATCGCATTACGGGTATAGGTCTGCGAAGGGTTGTCGTCCATCGGTTTTGTGACCTGGAGTATATTATCTTCAAGCGGTTTGGCTGTGAGCCAGTTGCCATCGCTGATCTGAACAGAGACGGTAAACTGGTCTGAAGCGCTTGCCGAAAGCGGGAAGAGCGATTCGGGGAAATACATCGGAAGCGTGGTGGCATCGGTTGAGGTTGAGAGCGGGATGCTTCGGCCTCCCGTGAGCTGCATGGCGAGGCTCGCTCCTGTCACATCATTCACGCGCTCGGGAGTGGCGAAAGATGTGATATAACGGTCTGTGGCCACTCCTGCCTGAATTGGAATATCAAAAGAGATCTTGGCTTCCTTTGCGGGAGAATAAGTTGTGGATCTGGGGAAAACATATTGAGCCCAGTTGAGGCCGCTGAGACGGATGCCGGTTATATTTCCCATTATGCCGGTGTAGTCCGGAGCCACTGTCACATGATAGGTGGCTTTGGCTGCCGCACGGGTGAGAAAGAGATGCACATATTGGGTCTCAATGTCTGTGACAGTGGTTGCTTCGCTCTCGTCAGCCCGGCTACCGGCATTTTTGGCCACGCCATCACTCTTAAGCGCTTCCACCACTATATCGAAATATTCAGTGAGAGGGAGATAGATGGGGCGACCGTCGAGGTCTCTTATGTTGGAATAGAGATTGGTTGTGGCGTTTGGCTGTGAACCGGGGAGTTCGACAGTCCACTGTGTGAAAATCCGTGCATCGAAATCAAATCCGTCGCGGAAGGAGTTGAGAAACTGAGTGGCGGTTTCAAATGGTCTTTCCTCAAAGCCTTCTTCGTTTCTTATCGTGGGGGCGGGCAATGATGCTTCGTTGGCAATAAGATAGATGCGCTTACGGCCGGATTTGACCTTAAACTCCATCTTGTCGTTGATAGGATGTCCTTCTTCGTCTGTATCGACCACTCTGTTTGCCTCAACCTCTCCGAGAGGATTGCCGGAGGCCACACCATTGACAATAATGACACGGAGAGAACTGATTTTTTCAAAATTGCCGTTTGCACCCTCAAAATAATTAGGATCCTGCGCACGGGATGCCTTTTCGAACCCGGTCTCGACAAGAAGCCTCAAGATTACTTCGCCGTCGGTGGTGGGTTCGGGATCCGCTGAACATCCGCCGAGCATCGCAGCTGAGACTGCGAGCAAGGCAGATGTGGCATATTTCATGAATCGAATCATAGGTCAGCGTTGTTGATTCTAACAATCCAGTCGTTGATTACTATACGGGTGTCAATCCAGCGGCCGTTGCCAAGGAAGAGAATTACGTTCCAACGATGCTCACGGTCAAGGAATTCCTGACGTCCCATCTTGGAGAACTGCTGACTGCGGAGCAGAAGCAGATAGTTGACCAACGGAATCGAGAGCACATTGCTACCGGTCAGATTATCAATAACAGTGAGGCGTGCGCCTGAACCGTCTATGAGACGCGATGTTGAGAACTCGGCATATGCGAGCACGGCATCTTCATCTTCTTCGGTTGTTCCGGCCGAAACCTCACCGGTGGCATACGGGAAATAAGTGTTGCCGGCGGCTGTGGGGATGACATCGTTGTTATAGGCAAGCGATGTATTATTGTCGGTGATGGTGAAACTGAAATCCGATGCGAGACAGGGGGTTCCGTCTACATTCTGGAGCAGAATGCGTATAGTGTTGGTGTCGCGCATCATATAGACGGTTCCTGCGGTGTAGTCGAGAGCTCCTTCAGGCACGGTGAGGTCAAGGTCGCCGAAGAAAAGAGGGTGGAGTTCCACACCCGGATCAGCATCGATGCAGTTGGCGTTCATATCCACTCCGAGCTGAGTCAGTGTCGAACCGGCTGAAGGTGTGTTGACGAAGTGGAAAGTTGATTTCTCACACTCCATGCCCCCATAGGCCACGAAATGATAGGTCTGACCGGCTGGAAGGTCGAGGGTCATGCGCCAGTTTTCGTCGGCGAGCACAGATGAGGTTTCGGTACGGGTGGTGATGTAGTTGCCATTCTGATCGTACACGAGGAGGGTGAGACAATCGACCTGCGAGGGGAAAGCGTTGGCAAACTCCATGTTATAATCAAACACGAACCGGAGATTGACTCCTTCCGGACAGGGAGGGAGATCATCGTTGATGGCCCCGCAACCAGCCATCCCTGTCATGGATGCGACTGCGATAGCCGCACCCATGAGGGACTTATATATATTTGTAGATAAGAGGTTCATTTTTCAATCAGGGAATAGTAGGATGGTTGGGATTAGAAATTAATAGAGTTGATGCGAACAGCCCAAGGAACGATTTCTACATTTACGTCAAGATATACGTTGGCAACTTCGTCGGGAGTGGAAGGAGTTGGGGGTTCGGGGTCATTTTCAGGAATACGGGGATGGCCGAGGCGTGCGATCTTGTCAACGGAGAGTTTGTAGACATTATTGCGCACGACGTCAAATTCCATCGGACCCATCACACCATTGAGACCGTTGTCGTTATGACGGTTCCAATAGTAATAATAGCAGTAGTAGCCGGGATTCTGACCGTTTTCGTCAAGCGAAGACTGGTAGATAGCGATTCCGGCAGCGGTAATGGCGGCACGCATCTCTTCGAGGGGCTTGAGTTTCTCAGGATCACCCTGACCGATAGGAGCCACATATTCACCGGCATCGTGCCATTGAGTCCAGGCATAGTCGGCGCTCTGCATGTAGAGCTTATATTGAGCGGATTCGGGGTTCGCATCCCAGCGGGGGTCGGTGAATCTTACCGGGGTGTCTTCTAAAGTGCTTCCGTTGAGGTAAACATTGCCGGCAGGGATAGGTCCGTCGCCAAACACTGCACGATAGAGATTGTTGGAGCGGTTGATCTGCACGTCGCCGTTGTTGCTGATTGTCACCGCTGCTTGAATTGCAGCCTGACGGATGTGCTCCCATGTGAAGTAGAGGCGTCCGTCAATGTAATAGAGAATCGGGTCGGAAGCTTCGCCCGGAGCATCAACACCGGTGATTGCGGGGTGATCCTTGCGGCGAAGCTGGAAAGGCTGTCCGTTGAGACAGCGGGCCAGATTGGCATAGATATCTTCTTCCCATTTCTCTTCAACTGCTTTTCCGTCGAGCGCAAACTGAGTGCCCAGAAGACGAGCTTTGAACACGATGCCGGTCGAAATGCCGTTTACCTGATTGGTACGGGGATAGGGGATGAGATTCTCAGTGACATATCGCCATACGGTATACTCGTTCTTATTGTTGTAGTTATCTTTTGTCTGGCCTTTAAGCACAGTCTCGATATCATAGACATCCCATTGGGAGGTTACTGCAATGTCGTGGTTGAATGTGCCGTTGTCGTCAAAGAAGGGATAGTTGAAATATTCGGTGAAACCGGTTTCAATAGCTTCTTCAGCTGCAAACTGCGGAGCGTAGGGACCTACCAGATAGTTACCCTGATCATATCGTGAAGTAGTGGGGTCGTAGGTCCAAGGGATCTCCCGGCCCAGAAGAGAGTAGTTTTCTCCGGTGAGCTGTCCGTCTTTACTTGCGCGGGGAAGATAATAGAACCGATTGCTCATATTGACAAGACACATGCGGAGGAGCTTCACGTTGACAAGAGGATTGGTAGTGGCTGCCTGACCGTTGATATACTGATAGAGCACCTCGTAGGTCTGGTCTTTTGTGGGGCTACCGTCTTTGAAGTCGAGGCGAGCCACCGAGCGCTGCACTCTTATGACGCCACGTCCGGCATCGGCAGAGTTGTCGGGCAGGGTGGGATTTTCTTCTGTGGCATTTGCATCAGAGAGATGGAAAGGATTTTCAGCCTTGCTGAATGCTTCCCAATCGGCATAGGTGTTGGGGAGGGCACGAACAGACATGTTATTGCCTCGGCCTGTTCCGACACTGTTCATGAGGAACGATCCGGGAGCCCAGATGCCGATATTGCTATTCGGTCTGTCTGAAAAGCCCTGAATCACACTGCAGGTGAGATTGAGCCATGCCTTATCGCCCACAGCCCTACGGCTCAGATCAGTGACAAGTGCCTTTGTCGGATTGCAGAACACGAATACATTTACTGTAGGCACCTGACCCTCACCAAGCTCTTCGTAGAACTGATTGAGGTTGGTGAGACTCACGCGTGTGAGACCGGTGTATTGGGGTTTACCATCTACAACGAGGGAGGTTATGCGGTTGGACTGCACCTCACCGGCGGCGATAAATCCGTTGTCGCTCTGGCGGGCAAGAACAATCAGCATAGAACCCACAGCATTTTCATTATCAGATCCGACCTCTATTCCGCCTGTAGAGCCGCCGTCTTCAGTCGTTTCACTTCGGGAAGCACCCATTCCGTCCGGCATAAATATATCAAACGACATATATACGCCGTCTTCCTCGCTCCCGGGGTTGATTTCGGGCTCGTCGGGCAGGATTTCAGACGAGCATCCTGCAAGCGCCATCGCGGCCATTAGACCGAAAAAGGCTGATTTGAATATTTTCATGTGTGTATATGTTTTTATTTTCAAAAGAAGTAGCATACATGTTATTTGCCCATCTCGTCGAGCTGCTGGAGAGCGGCCGGTGCGTCGGCCACCTTGAGGCGGGCGGCAGCCTGGAAGAGCTCGCGGGCCTTGGCATAGTCTCCTCTGAGAGCTGCGAGAATACCGCCGGAATAGATTGCCTCGGGAGTGTCGCCGGCTTTGGCGATATAGCGCTCAGCCTTGGCATAGTCTTCGCGAGCCATGGCTACGTTGGCGGCATTGAGGTTGGCGACCTCGCTGTCGGGATACATCCTTACGGCAGTCTCGAAGATATCATTATATATAGGTGTGCCGGGCTCTACGCTCTGGGCTGCGAGGAAAAACTCCTGAAGAGAGAGATTCTGCGGACGGGTCTTGACGAGGGTGAGAATCTCGTTGACGTCGGTGTAGGAGCGGATATTATATTCGATGCGATAGTCTGAATGGCGGAGAGCGGGATAAACCTCGGCAAGGAGGAATGCATATTGCTGAGGATAAGTAGACTTGATTTTAGCATCCTTGGCGTCAGGCTCAAGAGAGGAGTCGATAATGGAGAGGATCCCTTCACGGTTGGCGATAGCGCTGTTTTCAACATAGGTGCGGAGTCCGTCCCAGTCTTCGGGATCGTAGGATGTGGTGATAAATCCGGGCTTGAAGCTATAGAGCTGCTCCACATAGTCTTTGAGGGCGGCAGTGCGGCCTTTTGCGAGGCGCACATTGTTGTTCCAGGGTCCTTCGGGCGATGCATAACCCTTGATAGAGAGGGCTGTGATGGTGATATCGGGGTCTTTATGAACAGAGTCGATAGTAGCGCGGATTTTGGCAAGCTCGACAGTGTTGCGACGATACTCCGGATAGATCACCGTCTTATTGACGGGGAAGTCTATATAAGCCTGTCCGCGGAGTTCGCGAGTCTTCACAGCCTCAGCCTGAGGTGTAATCCAATTGTAGGCGGGGAAGAATTTCTCTACCGGGGGCTCGGTATTGACACGGGTGAGAATAATCTCCTGCCGGTCGATAGAGTCGGAGCAGCAGCCTCTGAGTTCCAGCACAAGATTGAGGTCGGCTCCTTGCATCCATGACTCGTAGGGCACGGAGGCGGTATATGTGTAGACCTTATCTTTATAGTTGTCGCGCAGGAGGGTGAGGTTTTCTTTCACGGCAAGGTCATGACGCTCGGCCTGAAAGAAACGGTTGCGTCCGGCCATCACCACCACAGGCAATTTGAATTCCCGGCCGTTTCCTACAACGACAGGCTCAATCCAGAGCTCGCGGTTGGTGCCACGGCTCACGGAGTCGATGTTGATGTCGGTTTTTACGAAGAGATAGTTTTCAGAGCGTTCAACCGCGAGATTGGTTGCGGAAGCGTTGAGACGTGTGCGGGTATCTGATGCGTGGATCGAGGCTGAATATGCCGATGCAGCGGCGGGAACAACCGCGCCGAGCAGCATACAGAGTATTGCTATTATATTTTTCATCTGTGTAAGCGTTGAATGGATGGATGAGAGAGGTTCAGAACACGTAGACGAGGTTGAGAGCAGCTTTAGTGGGGCCTACGTAGTTGTGGGGGTGCTTTTCAGCTATTTTAGTGCCGCAATGGGTGCAGGGATAGATGTCGTAGCGAGTGTAGACCCATCCGAACCCGATTTCGGCTTCGAAGTTCCAGTGGCGGTTGATGATCCACGAATATCCGTAGGCCACTCCGAGGCCGCCATACCATCCCTGATAGCGGTGGTCGCGAAGATTGCGGAAGTTGGTGCCGAGCATCTTGAAGGGGAGGTCGATATTACCTACGTTATACTGTCCGCCGAGAAGGTGGGCGCCCACGAAGTGACCTTGAATGGCCTCGCAAAACCAATAGCGGGCTTCGGGCTGCACCATCCAGTGCTTCCACTTATGTTCGTTGACAGTCCACGCATTGAAGTTTCCTGAAACATCCACTGACCATCTGGGTGCGAAGCGATGTTCTACTCCCGCATTGACGGTTAGAGTGGCATCGTAAAGAAGATTGGTCTTTACAGCCCAGTCCTGAGCGCTTGCGGAAATTGCCGAGATTAAGATAATGGCACAAGCAAGGACGCTGTGTTTGAGTGAGTTAATCATTACTATATCTGATATCTGTTATTTTTTACTGTGTATCTCCAAGGCTCAAAGGAATCACAAGATCATCTTTAGAGTCGTAGCGTGCGCAAAATTAATCATTTTTTTTGAAAATAAAGCCTATCCGACCCTAAAGTTTGAATATTTCTACCCCCCCCCGGTTAATATTTGTTAACTGATTGATTACTACTATTTTCCTCATAACAAACACTATTAACACATATGGGATAGATTCCCACAAAATATCTCGCCATATACACAACATAAATTATGTTAACGAATCAAAGAGGCATCACCTTGATATAATTAAAATTTGTAGATTTGCGGGATAAACCGAACCTAAGGGTCAGACCTTAGACATTCTCTCTTCCCCACATACATAAACATATCTCATAACCTATGACCGCATCGGCTATCACCGCAAGAATAAAACCCTGGATTCTTCCCGCCTCTATGGCAGGCGGACTGATTCTGCATGACCGGATGGCTGCATTGGAGCCCTTGGCGCCATGGCTGATTTTCATAATGCTCTTTATCACGTTTTGCAGAGTAGAGCCGAAAGAATTGCGCTTCACCGCCCTGTCATGGAGGCTGCTCGGAGTGCAGATGATTGGCGGAATAGCTGTCTATCTGGCGTTGATGCCGATAAATGAAGATTTGGCGCAGGGCACATTCATCTGTGTGTTCTGCCCCACTGCAACCGCCGCTCCGGTGGTCACGGGGATGCTTGGCGGAAGCATTAGCCGTGTAGCCACCTACTCTATATTGAGCAATCTTGCCGTGGCGGCAACCGCTCCTGGACTTTTCACTATGATGGGCAGCAGGGAGATAGATTTTCTTTCGGCCGCCGCCACTACAGCATCGAGGGTGATTCCGCTGATAATAGCTCCGCTAATCACGGCTATGGTCCTGAGGTGGGTGTGGCCTGCGGCCCACCGCACAGTGGCCCGTAAGCAGTCCTGGTCGTTTGCCATCTGGGCAGTTTCGCTCTTTATCGTGGTGGGACGAGCGGTGAGCTTCGTAATCAGCGAACCGGCCGACCGCGCCGGAGAGATGGTGGCGATAGCCATGTGCGCGGGAGTGGTATGCGTGGCTCAATTCTATATCGGACGCCGCATCGGAGCCCGCTGCGGCGATAAGATTGCCGGAGCTCAGAGTTTAGGGCAGAAAAACACGGTGCTCGCCATCTGGATGGCTCTCACATGGCTCAATCCGGTGTCGTCGGTCGGGCCGGCGGCTTATGTGGCGTGGCAAAACACCATAAACTCATGGCAGATTTACCGCCGGCAGAAACAAGCGCGGAAACCCTCAGCCGACAATGAGAGGAAACATTCTCACTGCTAAATTGTTAATTCCAATAAAAACGAAAGATATGGACAGCATGTATGAAATCCTGATGGGCTTACCCCTCTTTAACGGGGTGAGCTATGAACGCCTGTCGGAGGTGATAGGCACCGCAAAATTCCACTTCCTCAAATATCTTGAGGGGGAACGAATTATCACTGCGGGCGACGCGTGTACCCATATCCAGTTTATCATTTCGGGAAGCGTGAGAGTAACCATGTCTAATGCCGACGGGAGATTCAAGGTGTCGCAGACACTTAAGGCTCCCGATGTGATAGCACCCGACTTCCTGTTTGGCCGAGCCACGCAATACCCCTGCAACGTCAATGCCATCGAACCCGCCGGATTGCTTCAGATATCAAAGGCAGACTATGTGAACATACTCAATTCCGACCCCGTATTTCTGTTCAACTTTCTCAACACCCTGTCTATGAATGCCCAGAAAGCCATCGAGGGGGTGCTTGCAGTGGCCGCCGGCTCTCTGGAAGAGCGAATAGCATTCTGGATTATAGCCTTGACTCAGAGGAGCGGTATAGACATCACACTCACCTGCCGTCAGCGCGACCTCTATGCGCTCTTCGGGGTGCAACGCACATCGTTTATTGCCACCCTTGAGCGGATGAAAGAACGGGGGCTCATAGAATACGACACCAACGAAATACGCATCACCTCACGCAGTGGACTGCTCGAAATGCTCACCACGGCGTCTGACTGAACCGAATCCGCCACCCGCCCGCACACACTCTTCAAACTCCTGCCCAATAAATAAGCCGCACCTCCCGGTGCGGCTTATTCATAGCCTGATTTCTTATGAGTCAGGCTGCCAAACCTAACATAAAACACATTACTATTATGCACTTCTTAAAAATCAATATTCGATACCATGATGCCATCGGACGTCCGGTGCCCCCAATGGAGATGCCCACCACGAGGCCGAAGCATTTTCATAGTGCAAAAATACATCACCTGATGGCAATTGGCAAGAGTATATATAAAATATAGATGCTGATTTTAGAGCTGCAGAGCATATCCCCACTGAACCACAACAGATTGCACAACCGCGCGTAAAAACCGTTGTTTGTTACAATATAGACACAAAGCCATGAAAATACTACCCTTCGAAGCATTTTTTATCATGAAAACGGGTAGGGGATGAATTAAAACACTACTTTTGTCAGGAGAAGATTCATCGCCCCTTCCCACCCCAAAAAACAATGCCCTTTCACAAACTTCTACACATAATACTTAGCTCCGTAATCCTTATTACGCCTTCTCTAATTTCGGCTGCACAACCCGACGAACTTCACCCCCGGCTTCGCCCTATATTCAAGCAACTCGACTTCGCTATAGCCCACCGTGAGGAATTCACCAACCGCCGGACTGCCATAGACGACTCTCTCAAAAGAGAACTCGCAGCATCAGACAACACTATAGACAGACTCCACATTCTTGAAAAGCTATCCCAACGCTATATCGACTTCCAGGTCGATTCGGCAGTCTTTTACGGAGAGCTCGCAAGAGACCTTGCCGCAGAATCCGGCCTGTCGTCGAAAGCCAGACGTTATGAGGCCGCCGTGTGCGGATATCTGCCTTCGCAGGGGCAGCTCACCGAAGCCATGGTAAGGTATGCGGCTGTCGACACCGCTGGGATGGAGCTTGATGACCGGCTGATGTATCTCACCTCCGGCACCAGACTATATTTCGTGGCCTCCTGCTTCTACCCCTCAGGACCCCAGCATGAAATGATGACAGCCAAAGGACGCACTCTCACAGAACAATATCTGCGCAATGCCCCCTACAACAGTGACACAACCCGCTATATGAGCGCCCTCATCTCGTCAGTGGACGGCAGATCCACCCTTGCAGAAGCCACCTTCAAGGAGCTTCTCGACCATCGAGACCCCACCAACATATACTACCCACTCTCCGAGCAGGCTCTCGGCTTTATCCACCTTGACCGTGGCGACACAGACGCTGCTTTAGGCTGCCTGGCCCGGGCACTCATAGCCGAGCTCACCACAGGATGCCGCTCCGGCGAATCGGCCTATACACTTGCCCATGAACTCCTGAAGCGGGGAGACACATCGCGGGGTCACGCGGTGCTTGAAGTGGCTCTTGAAAATGCACGCCAGTCGGGGTGGCGCGTCAGAACCCTACAGACCGCAGAGATATCGCCCGTAGTGGTCGACAACTACAGAAAAGCCTCTACCGTCAACTCCGTAGGCACCACACTGCTTGTGGTTCTGCTCCTTTGTGTGATTGCCGGTGGAGTGTGGCTCTACATCAGCCTGCGGAGAGCGCGCATAGAGGCTTGCGAGCTGAGGGCACAGATTAGTGCCGCCGACGAGAAGCAACAGTTGTATTTCAATCGTTTTCTCAAACTTTGTGCCGTCTACATAGAAACTCTCGAAAACTTCACTCTCACGGCCCGGCGCAAGATAAAGATGAATCAGGCAGACGACCTCTACAAAATGATCAACTCGGGCGATATGCTCGACGAGCAGACCAAACGTTTCTATGAGATATTCGACAGTGCCTTTTGTCATGCCTATCCTAAGTTTCTCGAACAGCTAAACAAGCTCCTGCTTCCCGACAAGCAGGTGAGCACCCCCGCTCCGGGAACTCTCACTACAGAGCTCCGTATTCTCGCGTTCATGAAAATAGGTTTCGATGAAAGCGCACAGATAGCACGGATTCTTTCAGTGTCGGTCAACACCATCTACACCTACCGCAACCGAATGCGTTCGCGAGCCCTGTCGCGCGACACATTTGAAGACGACATTAAAAAAATCGGATTATGAGACACCTTACCACATTAATCATCATGACACTTTTAAGCTTCAGCGCCGGCCACGCCGCAACGCCAATCACCGTAGATTCCCCCTCAATGCAGATATTTCTTCCGGATTCGGCCAAAGCCACCGGCAAAGCCATCGTGATATTGCCCGGAGGCGGCTATGCCATGGTTGCCAAAGAGCATGAAGGCACAGATTGGGCACCGTGGTTCAACGACATGGGCATAGCCGTGGCCGTTGTAGACTACCGTCTGCCCGCCGGCGACCGCTCGATACCATTCGGCGACGCATTCGAAGCCATGCGCTATATGCGTTCGCACGCCGACTCACTCAATATCAACCCCGACGACATAGGCATAATGGGCTTCTCTGCAGGCGGTCATCTCGCCTCGGTTGTGGCCACACAGGCTCCCGCCGATGCCCGCCCCGATTTCCAGATACTGTTTTACCCCGTAATCAGCATGAACCCCACGCTCTCACATATGGGCTCACACAATAATCTTCTCGGCTCTGACGCCCCCGAAACCCTTGAGCGTGAATTTTCATCAGAACTACGCGTCGGTCCAACTACACCTCCGGCCATCCTTCTCCTTAGCGACGATGACCGGGCCGTAGACCCCGCAAACTCTATTGCATACTACACTGCCCTACGCGCAAACAATATCTCCGCCTCACTCCACATCTATCCAACCGGTGGCCATGGCTGGGGATTCACCTCCTGCCCCTGGAAAAAAGAGATGCTCACCGAGCTTGCTGCGTGGCTTTCACGATGAGCGATTTTGTCAGCGGATGAGTGTGCGCCCAACCCAGACAAGCGCTACACCGATAATCACGCTTGATGCGAGATAGAACACCAGTGTAGACCAGTCGCCCCGGTTGCCGAGCACCCATGCGTCATTTGCAAACGTGGAGAAAGTTGTAAACCCTCCGCAAAAACCGGTGATAAGCATCACATTAGTCGCAGGAGTCAACAAATGAGTCTTTTCAAGCAGCCCGTAGAGCACACCTATAATAAAGCATCCTGCCACATTGACAAGAAATGTGCCCAAAGGAAATGAGCCCACATAGAGCGAGGCGCCCAATTTCCCAACCAGGAATCGCGCACATGTGCCCACAAACCCGCCGGCACCGGCAATAAGCATCATTTTCATCATCTCCATTACTTCTCGCTCATTCAGAGCCATCAATAGCCAACTTAACAAATTCGGCCGTCTCCCTTACGGGAAGCGGCCGAACCGTAATCAATCAAAACTTTCAAAAGTTATTTCTTTCTCTCGGATGGTTTATGCCTTACCGTTGCTACCGAGCACATTGGTAATCTTGTGCTTGTAGAGCTTCTCCATCTCGTCGCGAGCCGGACCGAGATATTTGCGGGGGTCAAACTCACCGGGCTTGGTGGCAAACACCTCGCGAACAGCAGCGGTCATGGCAAGACGGCTGTCGGAGTCGATATTAATCTTGCAGACAGCGCTCTTGGCAGCCTTGCGAAGCTCTTCTTCGGGAATACCGATGGCATCGGGAAGTTTGCCGCCATACTTGTTGATGGTGTCCACATATTCCTGGGGCACTGAAGAAGAACCGTGGAGCACGATGGGGAATCCGGGGAGTTTCTCCATCACCGCGTCGAGCACGTCGAATGCCAGTGGCGGGGGAACGAGGCGACCCTCAGCGTTGCGGGTGCACTGTTCGGGAGTGAACTTATAAGCACCGTGCGATGTGCCGATAGAGATGGCGAGAGAGTCGCAGCCTGTGCGGGTGGCGAAGTCAATCACCTCTTCGGGGTCAGTGTATGTGTGGTGGTCGGCGGAAACTTCATCCTCCACACCGGCGAGCACACCAAGCTCACCCTCTACAGTTACGTCATACTGATGAGCATAGTCAACCACCTTCTTTGTGAGAGCCACATTCTCCTCATAAGGGAGGTGTGAGCCGTCGATCATCACAGAAGAGAAGCCATTGTCGATACAGCTCTTGCAGAGCTCGAAGCTGTCGCCATGGTCGAGATGGAGCACGATCTGGGGATTCTCCCAACCGAGTTCCTTAGCATATGCCACAGCACCCTGAGCCATGTAGCGAAGCAGAGTGGCGTTGGCATAGTTGCGGGCGCCCTTAGACACCTGGAGAATCACGGGAGACTTCTCTTCGGCAGCAGCCTTGATGATAGCCTGAAGCTGCTCCATGTTGTTGAAGTTGAAAGCCGGGATAGCATAACCTCCCTTGATGGCCTTGGCAAACATCTCGCGGGTGTTGACGAGGCCTAAGTCTTTGTAACTTACCATTTCGCTTTATTTTTTGGTGAATAAAAATCCGTTAGTTAAATCTTTCCTGCAAAGATAGCTAATTAAACCGACAAATCGCTCTCCCTGTCCGGAAAAAAATCGACATGCCAACAAGAACTACCCCTTAGTTCTTGTCGGAGAGGTGGAGACGGGCATGGACGCAGCCCACAAACACGGCTCCTCCTATGATATTGCCCAAGGTGGCCGGCACAAGATTGTTCCACACCATCTGCCAGACCGTCACATCCGCCCCCTCCAGCATACCGGAGGGAATAAAAAACATATTGGCGATACAGTGTTCGTAGCCGAGAGCCACAAATGCCATCACCGGGAGCCAGCAAGCAGCCATCTTTTCCAGAAGACTCCGCCCCGACAGCGCCAGCCATACGGCCAGACACACACACCAGTTGGCTCCGATGCCGCGCACAAACACCGTAAGCCAGGGGAGCGACACCTTTGTCTGAGCCATACCGATTATTGCCGAATGCCAGGGGTCTGCAGCCGTTAGGCCGGTCATATAGACCATGAGCCATGCAAATGCAACCGCACCGACAAAATTTCCGAAATAGACTATTACCCAGTTTTTTGCCACATCGACAGCACCACACCTGCGCTTCATGAAAGCAGGAATGAGCAGAGCATTATTGCCGGTGAATAGCTCAGCCCCGAGCACTACCACCAGAATAAGCCCGATGGGAAACATTGCCCCCGACAGCAGTTTCTGCAGAGCAGGATTGCCCGCGGTGAGCTGCGGAAACCCAAAACCCACAATAAGCGACAGCACTCCGCCGAGAGCTATATACGCTCCGGCAAGCACCGAAAGAACTATAAGCCTTGCAGGCCTTCTGGTTGTCTCTATTTTATTTTCTCCAACTTTCAAGGCTGCTTTCGCCACCTCGACAGGGGTGCGCATGTCCATATGGCAATATTTGTGTTATATTTAGCGTTGGAATATGGTGCATTACAAAAAACATCGAAACCCGTCGGGCCGTCCTGCGGTCGTGGCGGGTTTCGGTTATGCTTACTTTTGTGGATAGCAGTGCGAAAAGCATCTGCCGTCCGTTGTAAAGTCAGGCACATTCGGCATCAGGCGTCTCTCTTTTGGAGCCCCCTCGTGCCTTTAATCGATAGAGATAGGCGTCTTTATTCCTCTACGGCGCGGAGCTTCTGCACGTAGACAGCCTTCATCATCTTTTTGCGGTTGCTCACCGAAGGCTTCTCAAAAGCCTGACGGCTACGAAGTTCCTTAACGATGCCGGTTTTCTCAAACTTACGTTTGAATTTCTTGAGTGCTCTTTCGATGTTCTCGCCTTCTTTTACTTGTACGATTATCATTTTTGTTATGTAGTTATTAATTATATGCAATTATGGCTTTTGCGCGGCAAAATTACGACGTTTTTTCGACACGTCAAAGATTTTTCAAAAAAAAATTTCAGCGGACACTTCTCTTTATATTAAAGGTGACAGGAACGTGAAAAACTCGCCCCGCATTATATCCGAAGTCTCTACCGACAGCTTACCTCTCATTAATTTTCTCCACTCAACCCCTTCAAATCACTTAGTTAACTATATAAAACAATTTGTTAAAGATTTCTAAAAATGGGGGGGGTAAATAATTAATGTTAATTATTGTGTCGGATATTTGTATAAATTTGCCGAACCATAACAAAAACATGTGAAAGAAGCTAACGGTAAATCGTCCTACCATGAAAAAGAGCGACCCCGAAAAACACTTTCACGCCATTAAAAACAGTATCATAACCTTATTGCTTATGCCAAAACAGTTAGCAAAAGTAATGCTTGCGTGCCTCCTTACAGCCGGAGGCGGCTATCAGATGGCCTATGCGCAGCAAAGTGCCGGCACCACTCAGACAGTGGGCTCATGTACCGGTACAGTCCTTGACTCGTTCGGCGATCCCATAGTGGGAGCGTCTGTATTCGTGAAGGGCACATCAATAGGCGGTGCAACCGATATCGACGGACATTTTTCACTCGCAGGAGTGAAAAACGGAGCCACCATCCGCATCTCAAGCATCGGCTACAATCCTCAGGAAGTTGTCTGGCGCGGACAGCCTCTTGAAATCACCCTTAATGACGACGACAACACCCTCGACGAAGTAGTGGTCGTAGGTTATGGCGTCCAGAAAAAAGTGAACCTCACAGGTGCTGTGGCCTCAGTGAGCGGTGACGTGCTCAACGACCGCCCTATCACCAACATCGGTCAGGGTCTTCAGGGCAAAATCGGCAACCTTATCATCACCTCAAACAACGGTGGTGCTCCCGGTTCGACATCCAACTTCAACGTGCGCGGTACAACCTCGCTCAACGGTGGCGGCCCGCTCGTGCTCGTCGACAACGTGCAGATGGACCCCAACCTCGTCAACCCCGATGATATCGAGAGCGTAACCGTGCTCAAAGACGCTGCTTCGGCTGCCATCTACGGTGCGCGTGCTGCCTACGGTGTGATTCTTATCACTACCAAGAAAGGTAAGGCCGGCGACAAACCCGTGATCAGCTTCGGCGCATCCGGCTACTGGGCAAAGGCAGTCACCGAAGTTCATAAAGTTGACTCTTACGAATACCTGAAACAGATCAACGGAGGTAACTTCAACGACAACGGCACCAACTACTTCGATGAAATTACCACACAGCATATCGAAGACTACTATTTCGGCCGTATCGACTCACCCGTATTCGTATATCCCGGCTCCGGTGACGCTGCTGCCGGCAAATATACTTACTGCGGTAACACCGACTGGTGGGATGCCCTCTACAAGAGCTCCTTCAACCAGCTCTATAACATGAGCATCTCGGGCGGCACAGGCAAGACCACCTATTATGGCTCTTTCGCCATGACCGACCAGGGCACAAACCGTGTGGGTGCCGACGAAAAATATCAGCGCTTCAACGCCAGCCTCAATATCGACACCCAGCTCGCTTCGTGGCTGAAGGTGGGCATGAAGATGAGCAACGCATACGTGACCCAGAAACACCCCACAGGCTCGGGCAACTCAGGCGTGACCCAGATGTCAGGTACATTTAAGAACGATATCCGCCCGATCATGCCGGTCTATCATCCCGACGGCAACTATGCCGGTCAGGGCAACTTCACCAACCCCGTGGCTGTGGCAGCTCTCGGCGGCAACACCCGCGATCGCAGCAATGACCTCTGGATTACCGGTGTGGCTCAGCTCACTCCGATGAAGGGTCTCTTCATCCAGGCCGACTACACTTGGAACGTGTATAGCTTTAACCGTTCAATTCACCAGCAGCGCTTCATGGAGTATGGTATCGATGGCCAACCCCTCGACTACTATCCCTGGACAAGCCGTCCGGAGTATAACCAGCGCAATAACTCCAACGATTATTATCAGGCATTCAACCTCTTCGCCCAGTATGACTGGACTCTTGGCGAGGGCCACAACTTCCGCGTAATGACCGGTTACAACCAGGAGAAAAAAGTGTATGGTTCTTTCTCTGCATATCGCCCGAATATCCTCACTGAAGACTCCTACATGCTTCAGTATGCCACCGGCGACCCGAACGTAAGCTCATCTGCCTCACAGTGGGCAATCAACAGCTGGTTCGGCCGAATCAACTATGACTTCCAGGGCAAATATCTGCTTGAGCTCGTGGCCCGCTACGACGGCACATCAAAATTCCCCAAAGGGCGCTCCAACCGCTACGGCTTCTTCCCTTCAGGCTCTATAGGCTGGCGTATCTCTGAAGAGAACTTCTGGGAAGGTCTCCGCGGATGGTGGAACAACATGAAGATTCGCGCCTCTTACGGCCGTCTCGGCAACCAGTCGCTCGATCGCGACACTTACGGCGACTTCCCCTACCTCGCAAACTATCCCTATTCTTCAAAAATCGGCATGATTCTCGGTGGCACCCGTCCCGTAGGTGTCGGCACACCCGGCCTTGTAAGCGCCCGTCTGACATGGGAGAAGGTTGACCAGCTCGACCTCGGTTTCGACGCTGCATTCTTCCAGAACCGTCTCACCGCCGAATTCGACTGGTATCAGCGCGACACCAAGGGTATGCTCACCGGCGGACAGGCTCTTCCCTCTGTGCTCGGCACAAACGTTCCTAACGAAAACGCCGCCGACCTCCGCACCAACGGTTGGGAACTTTCTATCGGTTGGAACGACCACATCAGCTCAATCGGCCTCAACTACTACGTGAGAGGCACTCTCGCCGACTATCAGGCAAAGATCACCAAATATGAGAACCCGACAGGTGGAATCGGTTCCTACTATGTTGGCCGCAAGATCGGTGAAATCTGGGGCTTTGAATCAAACGGTCTTTTCCAGAGCGAACAGGAAATCGCAAATGCTGCCGACCAGTCATTCGTGTGGGGCGGTAAGTGGACACCCGGTATGACCCGCTACGAAGACCTCAACGGCGACGGCGAAATCAACCAGGGTATCGCAGGTATGTATAAACTCGACGGCAAATACTACGTGCCCGGTGATGCAGGCTACAACGACGTGGTAAATAACCCGAATGCAACCCCCGTCGGAACCTACACTCTCGAAAACTCAGGCGACTGGAAAATCATCGGCAACAGCACTCCCCGCTACACCTTCGGTATCACCGTAGGCGCAGAATGGAAAGGCTTTGACTTCGATATGTTCTGGCAGGGCACAGGCAAGCGCGACTACTTCACCAACAGCGCTGAATTCTTCCCCATTGCCGGCGAATGGAATGTGCCCCAGAAGCACACCACCGGCGACTACTGGACTCCCGAAAATCCCGGTGCTTACTTCCCCGTGCTCTCACTCAACGGCGGCAAGAACGGTGCAAGCAAGGTCAGCTCAACCCGCTACCTCCAGAATGCATCCTACGGCCGTCTGAAGAGCTTGATGTTCGGCTACAGCCTGCCCAAACAGCTCATCAGCAAGATTGGTCTTCAGAAGCTCCGCGTGTATGTGCAGGGGGAAAACCTGCTCACCATCACTCCGATGAAGAAATGGGCAGATCCCGAAACACTCGGCAACATGACCTATCCTCTTCAGAAGAAGTTTACCATCGGTCTGAACCTCACCCTTTAATCTTTAACCGAAAAAACAAAGGAAATATATATGAAACTCAAATATATAGCAACAGCAGCCATCGTGGCGGGAGGTATTCTCCAGTCGTGCAGCTACACTGATCTCGATCCGCTGGAAGGCTTCACAGACCAGAGCTACTGGAAAACAGCCACCGACCTCGAGCTTTATAGCAACAACCTGCTCACCAATCTGCCCGGCATTTCATCCACCTATGATGATGAGAGCGACGACATGATCACCCAGTCGATCAGCGACTACCTCTTCAACACCATGAGTGTGAGCAACGCTTCGGGTTGGGACTGGACCCTCGTGCGCAACTGCAACTACTTCATCACCCACTACGAAACCGCACAATGCTCCGAGGCCGACAAGAACAAATATCTCGCAGAGGTCCGCTTCATCCGCGCCCTGAGATATTTCGCCCTCATCAAGCGTTTCGGCGATGTGCCCTGGTATGACGAAGACCTTCAGACCGACGATATCGAGCAGCTCTACAAGCCCCGCGACCCGCGCAACTTCGTGCTCGGCAAGATAATCGAAGACCTGCAGTTTGGCATCCAGTGGCTTCCCGAAAAGAGCTGGGGCACATTCGGCGAACGTCCTCACAAGGATGCCGCCCGTCAGCAGCTCGCACGTGTGGCTCTCTACTATGGTACTTACATGAAGTATCACAACGAGGCCGCCAACAACGGCTATGATGCAAACAGCCTGCTCACTCTCGCCCGCGATATGTCGGCAGCTGTGATGAACAGCTCAGCCAACTATGCTATCGTAGAGGGAACCAACCCCGAAGGCACATTCACCGGCTCTGAGGTGACTACCACCTACACAGACGGAGAAGGCAATGTGAAACCCTACACATCTGCCATCTATCCTGCCCCTTATTCAAATCAGTTCATCCAGCCGAATATCTCTCAGAACAGAGAGTGTGTGATGGGCCGCTACTATGACCGCGAACAGGAGATTTATTCTGAGGTGGGTCGTCAGGAAGGCACAAACGGTATCGGTTACTCCTATGACTTCGCCGAGACATATCTGATGAAGGACGGCACTCCTATCCACAACAGCGGCTCCGGCTATCAGGGCGACGCTACCTACGAGACCATGATGGCAGACCGCGACCCGCGCATGTATCAGACCATCATGAGCGACCACAGAGTGCGTCAGGTCGATGCCAGCGGCACCGTATCTCTCTGGCCTCTCTGGGGACGTATCCAGAGCAACTCAGGTGTGACAGGTCTTCCCAGCGTGAAATTCTGGAGTTCTGACTACACCCAGTGGAATGCCCGCAACACCAACTTCAACTACTTTATCTACCGCTACGCTGAGGCTCTTCTGATTAACGCTGAGGCCAACGCTGAGCTCGGCAGCTGCACTCAGGCTGTGCTCGACGCTACCATCAACCTGCTCCGCGACCGTGTTGGTATGGCTCACCTCACCGTTAGCCCTGTGGCCGACGCTAAGCCGGTGGACTACGGTTACACAGTTGACCCGCTCCTTTATGAAATCCGCCGCGAACGCCGTGTAGAGCTCGCTCACGAAGGCTTCCGCATGGACGACATCAAGCGCTGGAATGCCGTGAAGCTCCTTGAGAATCCTCTCACTTATCTCGGCATCCACTGCACCCCCGAAATGGAAGCTGACTTTGCTGAGCGCTCCGGCCAGCCCACATTCTCTTTCGGTCAGACCGCAGTATGGCAGGGCGAGACTTACCTGTCGCCCTACAACGTGGGTGTAAATTCCGCCGCCAACGGCCGCGCATGGACTCAGAACGACCGTCGCTGGCTCTATCCGATACCTGAAAGTCAGATCACCCTCAACCCGGCTCTGACCCAGAACCCCGGATGGAACTAATGGAAAATGTATAAGTTGTTAGTTTATAATTACAGGTTCTACTGACTACGCTGCGTCTCGGCCGATGATGGCCGGGACGCTTTTTTTATTATATAATCCCGCCTATGATACTTGGACTCCATGAAGAAATTTCTTTTTGCATACTCCAACAAAAATGTATAACTTTATGCTTCGAAACAAAACATCCTTTCAATATCTACCTTAATGACCATTAAAACAATCCTCCCGGCCGTGGCTGCCTTAATGATGGCAGGATGCGCCGCGCACCAGACCGACACTACGGTAACGGACTACACGGTGTATGTCAACCCGTTTATCGGCGCGGCCGACAACGGCCACACTTTCCCCGGCGCATGCCGTCCGTTCGGCATGATTCAGACCAGCCCGGTGACCGGAGCCGTGGGATGGAGATATTGCTCGGAATACGTGTATAGCGACTCTATAATCTGGGGCTTCACCCAGACCCATCTCAACGGCACAGGCTGCATGGATCTCGGCGATATCCTGGTAATGCCGGCCACCGGAACCGCGACCCGCGCATGGGACGCATACCGCAGCCCGTTTGCAAAAGACACAGAAGAGGCCACACCCGGCTATTATGCCGTGACCCTCGCCGCTCCCGATGTGAGAGCCGAGCTGACTGCCACACCTCACGCCGCACTCCACCGCTACACCTACAACACCGCCGATTCGGCTTCGCTGCTCATTGACCTGCAGCACGGACCGGCTTGGAGCGAGGCGCAATATCATTCGCAAGTGAGAGAATGCGAAACAGAGTGGGTGGATTCAGTAACTCTGACCGGACATGTGCGCAATGCTGTGTGGGTGAATCAAGATTATTTCTTCGTGATGCAGTTTGACCGGCCCGTGTCTGGCTCGGTTTCACTGCCCATGGCCGAAAGAGAGAAGGGGCAGCGCATTGTGGCTCTTTTCGATATGCAGCCCGGAGATCAGCTGATGATGAAGGTGGGCATGTCGACCACCTCAGTAGAGGGCGCCCGGAAGAATCTTGAGACCGAGATACCTGCATGGGATTTCGAAGGTACCCGCGAGGCAGCCAAAACCGATTGGAACAATCATCTGGGCCGCATAGAGGCATCGGGCACAGACCAGCAGAAGATAAATTTCTATACCGCGTTCTACCACTCTATCATTCAGCCCAACATGATAGCCGATGTAGACGGATATTACCGTAACGCGGCCGACTCTGTGGTGAAAGCCGAGGGGGGAGAGTTTTACTCCACTTTCTCGCTCTGGGACACCTATAGAGCCGCTCATCCGTTCTACACTCTCATTACTCCTGAGAGAGTGGATGGATTTGTCAACTCCCTTGTGGCTCAGGCAGAAGTGCAGGGATTCATTCCCATCTGGGGACTTTGGGGAAAAGAAAACTATTGCATGGTGGCCAATCATGGTGTGCCAGTGATAGCCGAAGCCTACCGTAAGGGATTCAGGGGCTTTGACGCCGACCGGGCTTTCGAAGCCATTAAGCGCACACAGACCGTGAGCCATCCGCAGAAGAGCAACTGGGAGGATTATCTGACCTACGGATATTTCCCGACCGACCGCACTCCGGCCGAGTCGGTGTCGAGCACTCTCGAAAGCGTGTATGACGACTATGCGGCCGCCGATATGGCATCGCTGCTCGGACGTAAGGATGATGAGGAGATATTCCGTAAGCGCGCTGACTTCTATAAGAATCTCTTTGATGAAGAGACAAAATTCATGCGTCCGCGTCTGGCCGACGGTTCATGGCGCACTCCTTTTGACCCCTCGAACGTGGGTCACTCCGAGAGCGTGGGAGGCGACTATACTGAGGGCAACGCATGGCAATACACCTGGCATGTGCAGCACGATGTGCCGGGTTTGATAGAGCTTATGGGTGGAGAGGAGCCGTTTCTCAATAAGCTTGATTCGGTATTTACCGTTGAACTGGTCACCAACCAGAGCGATGTGACAGGCCTGATAGGCCAGTATGCCCACGGCAATGAGCCGAGCCATCATGTGACATATCTTTATGCTTTGGCCGGACGGCCTGAACGCACGCAGGAACTGGTGCGTGAGATTTTCGACACCCAATATCGTCCCGAACCCGACGGACTTTGCGGCAATGACGACTGCGGACAGATGTCGGCATGGTATATGTTTTCGGCCATGGGATTCTATCCTGTTGATCCAGTGAGTGCAAAATATGTGTTTGGCGCTCCGCAGATGCCTCGGTTCGTGCTCAATCTTGCCGGTGGAAAGACTTTCACAATCGAAGCACGCGGTCTTTCGGAAGCCAACAAGTATGTGGAGAGCATTGAACTCAATGGCAAGCCTTACACCCTCCCCTACATCACCCACGAGGATATAGTGAAAGGCGGCAGCCTGGTTTATAACATGACAGACAGCCCGGCTGCTGGAAATTGAGAATCGCCGTTGTCCGGCTGCGCAAGCGGCACACCTATACAAACCGATAAGAGAATTGAAAAAACATCTAACAATATAGCAATTACTGTATAAGCATTATGAGCAAATATCCCAAAATAGGTATCCGCCCCACCATCGACGGTCGTCAGGGCGGCGTGCGCGAGAGTCTTGAAGAGAAGACCATGAATCTCGCCAAAGCAGTGGCCGAACTCATTTCGTCGAATCTTCGCAATGGCGACGGTTCGCCGGTGGAGTGCGTGATAGCCGACGGCACTATCGGCCGTGTGGCCGAGACCGCTGCCTGCGCCGAAAAATTTGAGCGCGAAGGTGTGGGAGCCACCATCACCGTGACCTCCTGCTGGTGTTACGGCGCTGAAACCATGGATATGAATCCCTACTGGCCGAAAGCGGTGTGGGGCTTCAACGGTACCGAGCGCCCCGGAGCCGTCTATCTCGCAGCAGTCCTCGCCGGACATGCCCAGAAGGGGCTGCCCGCATTCGGCATCTATGGCCATGATGTGCAGGATCTCGACGACAATACAATCCCGGCCGATGTAGCAGAAAAAATACTGCGTTTTGCACGCTCAGCCATGGCTGTCGCCACAATGCGCGGCAAGAGCTATCTCTCGATCGGCAGTATGTGTATGGGCATAGCCGGATCTATCGTAGACCCGAATTTCTTTCAGGAATATCTGGGCATGCGCAATGAGAGCGTAGACGAGACCGAAATTCTCCGCCGCATGGATGAGGGTATCTATGATCATGAGGAATATGAGAAGGCTATGGCCTGGACAGAGAAATACTGCAAGGTGAACGAAGGCGAAGACTTCAAGAACCGTCCGGAAAAGAAGAAAACACGCGAGCAGAAAGACGCCGACTGGGAATTTATCGTGAAGATGACTCTCATCGTGCGCGACCTCATGAAGGGCAATCCCCGTCTGAAAGAGATGGGATTCAAGGAAGAGGCTCTGGGTCACAACGCCATAGCAGGCGGCTTCCAGGGACAGCGCCAGTGGACCGACTGGAAACCCAACGGTGACTATACGGAGGCGCTGATGAACACTTCGTTTGACTGGAACGGTATCCGCGAGGCTTTCGTGCTCGCAACCGAGAACGATGCCTGCAACGGCGTGGCCATGCTCTTCGGCCACCTGCTCACGGGCTGCGGCCAGATGTTCTCTGACGTGCGCACCTACTGGAGCCCCGAGGCTGTGAAGCGTGTGACCGGCAAGGAACTCACCGGACGTGCGAAAGACGGCATCATCCACCTCATCAACTCCGGCGCCACCACTCTCGACGCCACCGGCGCAAGCACCAACGCCGAGGGCGAACCCTGCATGAAACCCTCGTGGGAGATGACTCAGGAAGATATGGACGCATGCCTTGCAGCCACCACATGGTATCCTGCCGATCGCGACTATTTCCGCGGAGGGGGCTTCTCAAGCAACTTCCTCACCAAAGGAGGTATGCCTGTGACCATGTCGCGCCTCAACCTCGTGAAAGGCCTCGGCCCGGTGCTTCAAATAGCTGAAGGCTGGACTGTGGAGCTTGACCCCGAAATCAACAAAGTGCTCGATATGCGCACCGACCCGACCTGGCCCACCACATGGTTCGTGCCCCGTCTCTGCCCCGACCGCGAGGCATTCAAGGATGTCTATTCGGTGATGAACTGCTGGGGCGCCAACCACGGAGCCATCTCTTACGGTCATATCGGCGCCGACCTCATCACTCTGGCCTCGATTCTCCGCATTCCGGTGTGCATGCACAATGTGGCCGATGCCGACATCTTCCGCCCGTCGGCATGGAACGCTTTCGGTATGGATAAGGAAGGCTCTGACTACAGGGCTTGCAAGAACTATGGCCCCATCTACAAATAATAATCCGCTATGAATATCACTCAGGAACAGATAGACCGTTTCGTGGGCTATGCCCACAGAGTTGGCAATGCCGGGCTCACAGTGTGCAGTAGCGGCAATCTGTCGGTGCGTGTGGGCGACGAAGTGCTCATCTCAGGCACCGGCTCATGGGTGCCCGACCTCACCCCCGACAAAGTGTCGGTGTGCCGTCTGGCCACCGGCGAAGTGCTCAATGGCGTGAAGCCTTCCATGGAAAGCGTTTTCCATATGGGGGTGATGCGTGAGCGCGAAGATGTGGGGTGTGTGCTCCATTTCCAATCGCCCTATGCCACAGCTATCGCATGCCGCAAGGAGCGTCCCTCGGATTTCAACTTCACCGCCGAATGTCCCATCCATGTAGGACGCGAGATACCGATGATTCCTTATTTCCGGCCCGGATCGCCCGAACTGGCGGCTCATGTGGTGGAAGCCATGAAAGACCACGACTCCGTGATGCTGCTCAAGCATGGCCAGGTGGTGTGTGGCAAGGATTTCAATCAGGCATTCGAACGTGCGATGTTTTTTGAGATGGCTTGCCGCATAGCCGTGCTCAACGGCGAAAATGTGGATCCTCTCACCACCGCCGAGATTGCCGATCTTGACCAATATATCCTCGGAAAAATCACAAAATGAGCAAAACATATCTTGCCGCCGACTTCGGCGGAGGGAGCGGGCGCATTATCGCCGGCACTCTCCGCCGGGGTGCCGACGGCGTCACACTCGAAATGGAGGAGGTGTATCGCTTCTCCAACCGGCAGGTGCGCCTGGGCGACTATCTCCATTGGGATTTCCCGGCTCTATATGCAGATATGATCGAGGGACTCCACAGAGCCGCCCGCAAGGGATATGATATCGTGTCTGTGGGCATAGACACATGGGGGGTGGATTTCGGACTCATAGACTCCCTCGGGATGCTCACCGGAAACCCGGTGTGCTACCGCGACACGCATACCGACCATATGCCCGAAGAGTTTTTTGCCACAGTTGACCCTACCGCCCATTATGCCGAAGCCGGCATCCAGGTGTTGTCTATCAACACTCTATTCCGGCTGCTGGCCATGAAGAAAGCTAATGATCCGAAGCTCTATATAGCCCACCATCTGCTCTTCATGCCAGACCTTTTCAGCTACTATCTGACCGGTGTGGCCAACAATGAATATACCATTGCCTCAACCTCCGAACTTCTCGATGCCCGTACACGCGACTGGAACCGTCGCCTGATAGCCGAACTCGGACTTCCTGAGAAGATATTCGGCCCGATAGTGATGCCCGGCACAGTGCGTGGCACTCTGCTGCCACATGTGGCGGAGCAGACGGGACTACCCGAAAGTGTGAAGGTTGTGGCCGTCGGTTCGCATGACACCCAGAGCGCTGTGTTTGCCTGCGGAGGCAACTATTCGACCGATCGGTCGGCCTTCCTGAGCTCCGGCACATGGTCGCTCTTCGGGGTTGAGCTTACTGAGCCTATTCTAACCGAAGAAGCCAGCAAAGCCGACTTCACCAATGAGGGTGGCGTAGGGGGCACGATAAATTTCCTGCAAAACATCACCGGCCTCTGGATACTCCAGCGCCTTGTGGACGAATGGCACAGGGAGGGACTGGAAACAGACTACTCCCGACTCACCGCCATGGCCGAAGAGGCTGCTGATACAGCCCTGATAGATGTGGATCATCCATGCTTCCAGAAGCCGGAAGGTATGGCCGGAACAATCACCCGCTACTGCACCGAAGCCGGTCTCACTCCACCGCGCACCCAGGGAGAATACATGAGATGCGTCTGCCGGTCGCTCGCCGCACGCTACAAGCGCGCCGTAGACCAGCTCAACACTCTCCTGCCCCATCCGGTTGAGAAACTACGCATAATCGGCGGCGGCTCAAACAATAAACTCCTCAACCGGCTGACTGCAGAAGCAACCGGCCTCGAAGTGATAGCCGGCCCGGCCGAGGCTACTGCCATCGGGAATATTCTCACTCAGGCTCTGGCCGACGGAACCATCAGCTCAAAGAGTGAAATCACATCTGTAATTGAAAAATAATCACCCTAAAACCCTACTGATACCATGACTAATGCAAAGGCAGATAAAATGCCCATAGTAAGCAAGAAATATCTTGTGCCATTCATCCTGATCACAGCGCTTTTCGCCCTGTGGGGATTTGCCAATGATATCACCAACCCCATGGTGGCCGCCTTCCAGACCGTCATGGAGCTGTCGGCCACCAAAGCATCGATGGTGCAGTTTGCTTTCTACGGCGGTTATGCCACAATGGCTCTTCCGGCCGCGCTATTCATCCGGCGGTTCAGCTACAAAAGCGGTATATTGCTCGGACTCGCCCTCTATGCTCTCGGTGCATTCCTGTTTATCCCCGCAGCCTCCTATCAGCAATTCTCATTTTTCTGCCTTTCGCTCTATATCCTCACATTCGGCCTGGCATTTCTGGAAACCACAGCCAACCCGTTTATCCTCTCGCTCGGAGCGAAGTCTACAGCCACACGTCGCCTGAATTTCGCCCAGGCCTTCAACCCCATTGGGTCGCTGTCGGGCATGGCTGTAGCATCTCTTATCGTGCTTCCGCAGCTTATTTCCGACACCCGTGATGCCTCGGGAGCAATCATATTCGGCTCGCTCGATGCCGCCGAGAAGGCCGAAATCAGAGTGCATGACCTCGCCGTGATTCGCGACCCATATGTGGCCATCGGACTTGTTGTGCTGATAATGTTTGTGGTAATCGCCCTCACCAAGATGCCCCGCACGGATCATTCCGGTCCGAAAGTCACCGTCAGAGAGACCATGCACCGTCTCATAGCCAATAAAGAATATGCGTTTGGAGTGCTGACCCAGATGTTTTATGTGGCCGCCCAGATTATGGTGTGGACATTTATCATCCAGTATGCCGACCGTCTCGGCATCAACAAAGCCACTGCACAGAACTATAACATCCTCGCGATGTGCATGTTCCTATGCTGCCGCTTTATAGGCACCTATCTGATGAAATATACCGGTGCTCCGCGCCTTCTCGCCATATTCGGCATTGGAGCCACTATGGGCACAGTTGGAGCAATCTTCTTCACCTCGATTGCAGGACTCTACTGCCTTGTGGCTATCAGCGCATTCATGTCAATAATGTTTCCGAGCATCTATGGCATAGCTCTCGAAGAGGTCGACGAACGCGACACCTCTATCGGAGCTGCATTTCTGGTCATGGCCATAGTGGGTGGAGCTTTGATGCCCCCCCTGCAGGGAATGATAATCGATTTGGGCACCGTCGGAATAATGCCGGCCGTCAACGCATCGTTTATGCTACCACTCATCTGCTTTATCGTCGTGACCATCTACGGTTTCTCAACCGCACGCCGCATCCGAACGAGTGCCGACTGACAACCGAAACCACTTAGCGTGAAGTGGCTACCCTTCACCGGGGTGGCCACTTCCGTTTTTTTCAGACACGCCTATACTCTATATTCGGGGTGCTTCTCAAACCATCCCGCAGCATACGAACACGTAGCTGCAATTCTATTGCCATCCGACAAAATCTTGTCTGCTGCAAGTTTCACCAGTTTTCCGGCAATTCCCTGCCCCCGCAGAGAGTCGTCCACAAAAGTATGATCGATAATTGAAACCCCGTTATCGTTAGTAAATGTCACCTCTGCCAGAAGCCTGCCGGAAGAATCGGTAGTGTAGATACGGTTTGATTCAGTTATAAAGTCCATTTTCGAAGCATTTTATGTTTATATCGAGATAACAACAAGTCGCGGTAATAAGTTGGATAGGGTATCGCCCATGAGCGATGAAGCCCTGGCGGGGATGTGCACGAGAAAGGTAGACCCACGGTGAGCGGGTGAATTTGGCCCACGAAGGATGGAGCGCCAGCGGCGCGTGAGATGGTAGGCCTGGGTGAGGAGCGCCGCAGGGTGCGACGTGACCCGGGTACAAGACGCCTCCCCTGGGATTCGACCCCGGAGGCGGTCGCACATCACATTATCCGACCACCTACGGGGTCGTAATTTGTTTTGCCATTTATACTCGGGTCACGGTCGACGCTCCGCGTCTCCCTCACCCGGGCCTACAATATCGCGCGCCCACGGCGCTCTACTACGCTCAACACACACGCTATTTTACACCGACGCGCTCATGCACATCACTCGCACTTACGGCGCTCTACTTAGCTCAACAACCACACACTATTACACCTCACATGCTCAACGCGGGGGAATGCGACAGGGATGTGTGGGGAAATCGCGGTTTTTTATGTAACTTTGCGGTGCATGAACCGGCTTCTTGTAACAACACGGCGCTTAGTGTCGGTGGCAATCTTCCTGATTGTCACCGCCGGGCTTGTTTCCGCACAACTTATGGTGCCATATCTGGCAGAATGGCTTGAAAAAGTGCAGTTTATGCAGGCTGTAATGACCGAGGCGCTCGTGGTGTTTGTGTGCTGGCTCATAATCACCCTTATTTTCGGCCGAATCTACTGCTCATCTGTGTGTCCGCTCGGCACTTTGCAAGATTTAGCGGCAAAAGCGGTGCGCGCCACCCCCCGTCTGGCTGACCGCCGCCGCTATAGATTCCGTCGACCTAACAATAGTGTGCGCTATCTGGCGCTTCTAATTGTGCTCTCATGTCTTATGAGCGGCTATATCGCCATACCGATGCTTGCCGACCCCTATGCGGTGTGGGTGAGATTCTGCCGTTTGTGTGTGGCTCCGCTCACCCATTCCGGTGCGGCCTCGCTTTCTCCGTGGGACACGGCCGCAGTAAGAGTAATCACCGGCACTCTGGCCGCTACGGCTGTGGCACTCTTGTCGGTAGGGGCTGTAGGGTGGGCTGCCGTGAGAAGAGGGCGCATCGTGTGCAACACTTTATGCCCTGTCGGCACCACTCTCGGCTTCATAAGCCGATATGCCATAATGCAGATAGACATAGACACCGACCGCTGCACTCAATGCCGCCGGTGTGTGGATGTTTGCAAAGCCGAGTGTATAGATTTGACTGACCATGTGGTGGATGGAAGCAGATGCGTGAACTGTTTCGACTGTCTGGAAGCGTGTCGCGACAATGCTATCCACTACACTGCAAGAAGAAAACAGCTCTCCATCCCGATGATGCAGAGTGTGAAAGGTTTGTCGACGGGGCGGAGCACGGCCGTGACCGAGCTGACCACAACTGAAGAAATACAAAAGAACGATGAAACAATATCTTGACCTGCTGCGCACCGTGATAGACCACGGGACAGACAAACATGACCGAACCGGCACCGGCACACGGAGCATATTCGGCTACCAGATGCGCTTCAACCTTGAAGAGGGATTTCCGTTGCTCACAACCAAGAAGCTCCACCTCAAGTCTATCATCCATGAGTTGCTGTGGTTTCTTAAGGGTGATACGAATGTGAAGTATCTTCAGGAGAACGGCGTGAGAATCTGGAACGAATGGGCCGACGAAAACGGCGATCTGGGTCACATCTACGGCTATCAGTGGCGCAGTTGGCCGGATTACAACGGAGGATATATCGACCAGATTGCCGAAGCTATCCACACAATCAAGACTAATCCCGACTCGCGCCGCATAATCGTGAGCGCCTGGAATGTGGCTGATCTTCCGGGAATGAAGCTCCCTCCCTGCCATGCGTTCTTTCAGTTTTATGTGGCCGACGGGCGTCTGAGCCTACAGCTTTATCAGCGTAGCGCGGACTGTTTTCTGGGTGTGCCGTTCAACATCGCTTCATATGCGCTGCTTCTTATGATGACTGCTCAGGTGACCGGGCTCAAGGCGGGTGACTTCGTGCATACGCTCGGCGACGCACATATTTATTCCAACCACATGGATCAGGTGAGCGAACAGCTATCGCGCGAGCCACGCCCGCTGCCACGCATGGTGATAAATCCGGAAGTGAAGGATATTTTTGATTTCCAGTATTCAGATTTCCATCTCGAAGACTATAATCCGCATGCCCACATAAAAGCCACAGTAGCCGTATGATTTCCGCACGCCCAGAAAAAATAAGCATCATAGTGGCCACGGGAAGCGACCGTGCGATAGGTCGCAATGGCGACCTTGCCTTTCATATCAGAGCCGACCTGCGCAACTTCAAGCGAATCACAATGGGTCGTCCTGTAATAATGGGCCGTAAGACTTTTGAATCGCTGCCCAACGGCGCTCTGCCCGGCAGACGGAATATTGTGATAACGCGCAATGCAGCCTACTCCCCCATCGGCGCGGAGACAGCTGGGTCGCTGGAGGAAGCGCTACGTCTCACTGGTGGAGTTGAAGAAGCAATGATTATTGGCGGAGGAATGATTTATGAGGAGGCGATGCCACTCGCCGACACTCTATATATCACCGAGATAGACGCCACACTGCCCGATGCCGACACCTTCTTCCCTGAAATCGGGCCGCAATGGACTCTTGCCGAGGCCTCCGAACCGCAGACCGACGAAACTTCGGGGCTCTCCTATCGGTTTACTCGACTGGAAAGGAAATCCTGAAGCGTGTGAGATGATCGGCTTCGCGGTCGGTGCGCAGCGAAAACCGGCAGTCATGACGATGCAGGATTTCGCTCACAAACATCAGGCCAAGTCCCTGACCGCCACGCTTAGTTGAAAAAAATGGAGAGAAAAGTTTGCCGGCAGCCTCAGAAGATATTCCCGGGCCATTGTCGGCAATCTCTATGCCGTTGAACGCCGGAAGTACGGAGACCCGAATCTCACCATCAGGCTTATCGCCGATGCTTTCCACTGCATTTTTCACCACATTGACCAACACCTGTTCCAAAAGTACCGGATCGGCATCGACCACCACCGGCTCGATAGCGGTGAGAAGGCTGAGCTTCACTCTACCGGCCACCATCGACTCAAGAAAGGGGAACACGGAGGTGAGCAGTGAATTGAGATCAACAGGACGCAGCACGAGGTCGGGAATCTTCACTACATTGGCATAGGAGGTGATGAAACGGCCGAGACTGTCGCAGCGCTCACGGCAGCTTTCGAGCGCAGCCATTATGTCGGGGTCGGCCACACTATCCTCAAGCACATCAGAGAGAGTCTGCAGAAGAGAGTTGACTCCGGCCATCGTGTTATTCACCTCATGAGCTATGAGTCTGATAACCTTGCCGTAGGCGGCTTTTTCAGCCTTCATCACTTCGTCTGTGAGCCCTTCGACGATTATAAACGGCCTATGGAACCCTGACTCCATGAACGAAAGGCGCGAGCATCTTATCACTTTCGTGTCGCTGAGACGCACCGTCATAGTGCTTCCGTCAGGCACCTTCGCTATCTCGGCAGCTATATCACCCTCCACCTCATCAAAATACAATCCCTTGACCATATCAATGCCTGGCACACTGAGAAATTCGAGCATAGCCGAATTACACTCTGATATGCGTCCGTCAAAATCGAGTATGGCGATGCCGAGAGGCGATGCCTCAATGAGAAGATGAAGAAAATGATTCTGCTCTTTCACTCTAAGGCGTTCACTCTTAAGACGGTCCATCATGCCGTTGAACATCTCTACCAGTCTGTCGGCATCAAACTGCCCGACCGATGTGAGCCGGCTGGCAAAATCCTGCGCGCGAAGAAGCTCCATGCCGGTGAATATGGTAGACATCGGTCTTATGAGACTCAGATAGAGCCATATCATCAGCCCGAGAGGTGTGATGGTCAGGATAATCCTGATCCAAAGAGCAGGCCATGCTTCCCACAAATTCAGCGCAGGCCCAATCCACAAAGCAGCCGAGAGCAAGGTGAACGCGGCCATGAGCCGGAATACCATATGCATGTTCATTTCATTCCGTATTTTTCCATCCGCCGGTAGAGCGACTGGCGGGTGATGCCCAGAGTGGCGGCTGCCAGTTTCAGATTGCCTCCTGACGATTCGATAGCGGCAGCCACTGCACGACGCTCTATATCATCGAGAGTAGCGCCGTCGAGTCCGGAAGGCAAAGAGATGTCGCCTTCATGCCGCTCTGGCACCAGCATTGTGAAATCGTCTATCCCCAGAATCTCTTTTCCGCTCACAATAATGGCACGCTCCACCAGATTGCGAAGCTCGCGGATATTGCCCGGATATGGCTGCGCACTCAGCCAGGTCATAGCCTCACCGCTTATTTCCGGACGGCTCACATGTTCGCGCGCGGCATAGCTGTCGGCAAAATGATTGACCAGGAGCGGAATATCCGTGCGCCGCTCGCGAAGAGGGGGCAAATGAAGTGTGATCAGGTTGATACGGTAGTAAAGGTCTTCTCTGAAAGTACGCTCCGCCACCATCGCTTCAAGGTTTGCATTAGTGGCACACACCACTCTCACATCGGCCTTTCTGGGCCGGCTATCACCCAATGGTTCGAATGTGCGCTCCTGAAGCACACGGAGCATCTTCACCTGCGAAGGCTGGTCGAGATCGCCAATCTCATCGAGAAAAATCGTGCCACCCTCTGCTGTCTCGAATCGACCTTTACGCGCCGCTACCGCCCCGGTGAAAGCCCCTTTGGCATGGCCGAACATCTCGCTCTCGAAAAGAGATCTCGGAATTCCCCCGAGATTGACAGCCACAAAAGGATTGGCATTCCGGCGGCTATTGGCATGAATGGCACGGGCTATCAGTTCTTTGCCGGTGCCGTTCTCACCGAGAATAAGCACAGAGGCGTCGGTCGGAGCCACACGCTTCACCTGGTTGAGCACCGAAATGAGAGCCGGACTCTCGCCTATGATGCCGCTACGGTCAAAATCTTCGGCCGGTGTCTGGGTTGATTCTCTCTCCGCCGACAAACTCACCGCTGTCTCCACTCTCCGGAGCAGTTCCTGATTGTTCCACGGCTTGGTGATGAAATCAAACGCTCCCGACTGCATACCCTCCACCGCCAGAGGTATGCTTCCCCATGCGGTGATTAGTATGACAGGAGTTTCAGGCTGAAACACCTTGCACTTCCTGAGCAACTCGATGCCCTCTTCGCCGCTCACGGCGAGAGTGAAGTTCATATCCATGATTATAAGCTGCAAAGGAGTGGAGCGCACCACATCGAGCGCCTCGCCGGGAGTGGCTACAGCTTTCACTTCATGGCCGGCACGTTTCAGGAGCAGACTCAGTGAGAGCCTGACACTATTGTCGTCGTCTGCAATCAGAATCATAACCGATGGGAGATTTCAAATATTTATTTACAATTCTTTCGTTGTGCAAATTTACAATTTTCCGATGATATTGCCGCCAACATCTCAGCCGGAGTGAGCGAAAGCACAGGATGAACCCACCCCGGGGCTATTTCGGCAAGAGGAATCAGCACAAACTCACGGAGATGCATTCTCGGATGAGGCAGAATAAGCTCAGGTGTGCTCACCACACAGGAGCCCACCGCTATCAGATCTATATCTATGCGGCGGTCGGCATACGAACCGTCCGGATTGCGATGTGGAGAGGAATCAATCTCATTCTGCACTGCCAGAAGCCTGCCGATGAGTTCCTGCGGCGGAATCGAAACGGGAAGAGCCATGCAGATATTAAGAAAGTCGCACCCTCCATCATATCCCCACGGAGGAGTTTCCAAGACCGAGGAGAGTCTCACCGGGGCTTCGGCGAGGCACGAAAGAGCAGTGACCGCCCGCTCAATCTGAGCGCGGCGGTCACCGATATTCGAACCTATCGAGATATAGGCTTCAGGTATCATCAGAGAGTCTTTTTCACCTCTACCTCTTCAAAGGCTTCGATGAAGTCGCCCTCCTTCACATCGTTGTAGCCGGCGATATTAAGACCGCAGTCGTAGCCCGACACGACCTCTTTCACATCGTCCTTGAAGCGCTTGAGCGATCCAAGCTCGCCGGTATATTTCACGATGCCGTCGCGAATCAGGCGCACCTTGCATGAGCGCTTGATACGACCTTCGCGCACGATACATCCGGCCACTGTGCCGACCTTGGAGATATGATAGGTCTGGAGCACTTCGGCAGTACCGGTCACTTCCTCCTTGATTTCGGGAGCAAGCATGCCCTCCATAGCGTCTTTCACCTCCTCTATGGCCTGATAGATGACTGAGTAGAGGCGGATTTCCACACCGTCGGCTTCGGCAGCACGACGTGCGGCCTGCGACGGACGCACTTGGAAACCGATGATGATGGCATCGGAAGCGGCGGCGAGAGTCACATCGCTCTCGGAGATTTCACCCACAGCCTTGTGGAGCACATTGACCTGAATTTCAGGAGTGGAGAGCTTGATGAGCGAATCGCTGAGAGCTTCGATAGAGCCGTCCACATCGCCCTTCACTATGATATTGAGCTCCTGGAAGTTGCCGATAGCACGGCGACGACCTATATCATCGAGGGTGAGCAACTTCTTGGTGCGGAGACCAAGCTCACGCTGCAACTGCTCGCGCTTGGTGGCGATCTCGCGGGCTTCCTGGTCAGAATCCATCACATTGAATGTGTCGCCGGCCGTAGGAGCACCGTTCAGACCGAGGATAAGAGCCGGTTCGGCAGGTCCGGCCTCCTTGATGCGCTGATTGCGCTCGTTGAACATCGCCTTGATCTTGCCGTAGTGAGTTCCGGCAAGAATAGTGTCGCCCACATGGAGAGTGCCGTTCTGCACGAGCACGGTGGCCACATAGCCGCGACCCTTGTCGAGCGAAGATTCAATAATCGAACCGGTAGCCTTTCGGTTGGGGTTGGCCTTGAGGTCGAGCATCTCGGCTTCGAGAAGCACCTTTTCCATGAGTTCATCTACACCGATACCCTTCTTGGCCGATATATCCTGGCTCTGGTATTTCCCACCCCAGTCTTCCACGAGGTAGTTCATGTTGGCCAGCTCCTCCTTCACCTTCTCGGGATTGGCAGCGGGCTTATCGATTTTATTGATGGCAAAGACAATGGGCACACCGGCTGCAGAGGCATGATTGATAGCTTCGACAGTCTGAGGCATCACATTGTCGTCGGCTGCCACTATGATGATACACAGGTCGGTCACTTTGGCACCACGGGCACGCATGGCCGTAAACGCTTCGTGGCCCGGGGTGTCGAGGAATGTGATGTGGCGTCCGTCGGCGAGCTTCACATTGTATGCACCGATATGCTGGGTGATACCGCCGGCCTCACCGGCTATCACGTTTGCATTGCGGATATAGTCGAGCAGAGATGTCTTACCATGGTCCACATGACCCATCACGGTGACAATCGGCGGACGAGACTGGAGATCCTCTTCAGTATCCTCCTCCTGGCTTATTGCCTCTACAACCTCTGCCGACACAAACTCAGTCTCATAGCCGAATTCTTCTGCCACGATATTGATAGTTTCGGCATCCAGACGCTGGTTGATAGACACCATCACACCGAGATTCATACATGTGGCGATAACATTGTTGACCGGCACATCCATCATTGAGGCGAGGTCATTGGCTGTCACAAACTCAGTGAGTTTGAGCACTTTGCTCTCCATAGCCTCAAGCTCATGAGCTTCGCGCACGCGTTCAGCCACAGCTTCACGCTTCTCCTTGCGCCATTTGGCTCCTTTCTTAAGGCCTTTATCTTTATTGGTGAGGCGTGCGAGGGTTTCCTTCACCTGCTTCTGCACATCCTCTTCGCTCACTTCGGTGTGGGTCTGTGCGTGGCGGTTGCGGTCGCGATCGTTGCGCGAACCGCCTCCACGACGGTCACGGTCGCCACGTCCGCCTCCGTTGCCGCCTCCACGACGGTCTGAACCGTTCTGAGAGGTCTGCTGCGAAGTCTTCTCGATATCGATTTTTTCTTTACCGCCTATGCGCTTGCGCTTCTTGCGGTCGCCGGCAGCTCCGGGAGTAGATGCGGCCGCTCCTGCCGCACCACGTGCCGCTGCAATGCGGTCGTTGCGCTTTTCCTCCTTGCTTTTTTTCTTGGGGCGAGTGGACTGATTGATTGCAGAAAGGTCTATCTTACCCACCACATTGATTGACGGACCTACTTTGGGCACCCCTACAGTGAAAATCTCAGGTTCTTTTTTCTCAGCAGCAGGTGTTGTTTCGGCAGGCTTGGTGGCGGCGGGAGCCTCAGGCTGTTTCTGAGTCTCAGGCTTCGGTGCGGGAGCCGGAGTGGGTTTAGGCGCAGGAGCCGCTGCGGGCTTTGAGGCAGGCTTTGCCTCATGCTTCACTTCTGGCTTGGGTGCGGGTGCGGCCGGCTTGAGTGCGGGTGCCTCTTCAACCGGGCGCGGAGCCGGTTTGGGCGCAGGGGCAGGCGCAGGTGTGGGTGCAGGAGCCGGAGCTGGCTGAGCCTTTACTTCGGGCTTACGTCTCACCGGCTCTCCACGACGGTCGAGCTCTATATGGCCCACCACTTTAGGTCCGACCACATTCTGCGCTACTGGCTTCACCTCTTCAGCCTTAGGCTCGACAGGTGTCTTGGTCTTTGTCTGGCGGTCAGATGAGAGAGAGTCTGATTTTGTCTTCTGCAGTCTGTCGGGCTGATATTCCTTCACGAGGATGTCGTAGACGTCGTCTTCAATACGAGCGTTGGGATTATCCTCAATCGTAATTCCTTTTTTGCGCAGAAATTCTATCACCGTGGGGAGCGCCACGTTGAAGTCTTTTGCTACTTTACTTATTTTCGTTCTCGCCATATGTTGTTATAGAGGTTTTGCTTATAAAATGTGAGAGAGGGAGGAGAGGGCGTCAGAGGAGCCGGAATTATTCGGCGTCGTCGCCCTCAGGAAGCTCTTCGGCAGCCTCGTCAGAGACGGGTTCTTCGTCTTCGAACTCGGCTTTGAGCACGGCAAGCACCTGGTCTACGGTGTCTTCCTCAAGGTCTGCCTTGTCGATGATTTCCTGACGGGGCATCTTGAGAACGCTCTTGGCTGTGACACAGCCGGCATTCTTAAGAGCCTCGATAACCCAGGCATCGATTTCGTCCTTAAATTCGTCGAGGTAGATGTCTTCTTCAAATGTCTCCTCGGTGTCGCGATACACGTCGATCACATAGCCTGTGAGCATCGAAGCGAGCTTGATGTTGAGACCGCCTTTACCGATAGCGAGCGACACCTCTTCAGGACGAAGGAACACTTCGGCCTTCTTTTCGTCTTCATCTATACGGATAGACGATATCTTGGCGGGGCTGAGAGCACGCTGGATGAAGAGAGACGGATTTGAAGTGTAGTTTATCACATCGATATTCTCGTTGCGGAGCTCGCGCACAATACCATGTATACGCGAACCCTTCACACCCACGCATGCTCCCACAGGGTCAATGCGCTCATCGTAGCTCTCTACGGCTATCTTGGCGCGTTCGCCCGGTATGCGAGCCACCGCACGAATCACTATGAGACCATCGTGGATTTCAGGCACCTCAAGCTCGAAGAGGCGGCGCAGGAATGTATCGCTGGTGCGCGAAACAGTGATTTTGGGGTTGTTGTTCTTATTATCTACGTTAGACACAACCGCTCTCACGGTCTCACCCTTGCGGAAATAGTCGCCGGGGATAGACTCGCTCTTGGGCAGAAGGAGTTCGTTTTTGTCGTCGTCGATAAGAAGGGTTTCTCTTGACCATGTCTGATACACCTCGCCCGACACGATTTCACCTTCGAGATCTTTGAATTTTGTGTAGATCGCTTCTTTCTGCAGGTCGAGAATCTTTGACTGGAGAGTCTGGCGGAGATTGAGAATGGCACGACGTCCGAAGTCGGCAAAAATAATCTCCTTCGTATGTTCGTCGCCTATTTCGGCGTCGGGGTCTTGGTCGGCACGGGCATCGCTGAGGCTTATCTGAAGATTGGGGTCGGCGACCTCTCCGTCGGGCACCACCTCGAGATTCTGGAAAATCTGCACGTCGCCCTTGTCGGGGTTCATAATCACGTCGAGGTTCTCATCAGTGCCAAACATCTTGGCAAGCACATTGCGAAACGATTCCTCGAGCACGCTAATCATCGTGGTCTTATCGATGTTTTTCAGCTCTTTGAACTCGGCGAAACGCTCCACCATGTTGGGAGTCTCTTCTTTCTTAGCCATATCTATGATGTATATTGAATGGTATTGTTTTTTTTGTATTATCAGGGGGTTATTTGAATTCAATCAGATATCTCACCTCTTTAGTGTCGGCCACCTTGAGAGTGAGAGGCTCTTCTACGGTGACCGGACGCTTCCGGCCCTCCTCCTTCACCTTGCGGGGCACTATGACGGTAAACTCCGACCCATCTTCGCTCACTGCGGTGAGCTCTCCGCGGAGTTTCTGGCCGTCGCGGGTGAGCACTTCAATCCGGTTGCCGATATTTTTCTCATACTGTCCTTTCACCTTGAAAGGAGAGGTGAGACCGGCAGACCCGACTTCAAGCTCATAGTCTTCAACATCGCGGTCAAAGACCTCCTCAATCTTACGGGTCAGAGCCACACATGTGTCTATATCCACCCCCGTAGGGCTATCAATCTCCACGGTGATACGGTTGTCGGCTCCCACGGTCACTTCGACCAGGAAGGCATCTGTGCCGGCGATAGCAGCCTCTACAGTATCGGAAAGCAATTGGCGGTCAATCATATTCAATGCTATAAATAAAAGGGAGGAAGCTGAACGCCTCCTCCGTGACTGTTTGTAAATGCAAAGGTAACACTTTTTTCTGAAACAAAGCCACGTAGAGACCAATAAACTCTACGTGGCTCACTAAAGATACGAATTATTTAAGGTTAATTAACTATTCATCGGCCAATGCTCTTGCAGGGTCAATCTTCATGGCCCTTGCAGCGGGAAACCATATTCCGCCGATAATCATCAGAGCGATAACGACAAATGTGAAAATCACTGTGATGAGGAAGCGTCCGCCCGAAAAATAACCGAAAGCACCATAGACGGAATTAAATTCATATTTACACAGCACACAGTCGACTATAGCGGCCACCGGAGTGACAAGCGCAAGCAAGAGCATACCTTCGCCGATGAGACGGCTGAACACAGAAGTATTGGAAGCTCCGTTGACCTTGCGCACTGCAATTTCGGGCACACGCTGCTGAGTGCGGAACCAGAAGGTGCCGAGCAGACCGAGAAACACGCTCACCAGCATAAACACCATACAGGCGATATATTTGCGGATCTCCACCATATTGTCGTGGTCAGCTGCCTTACGCACGGAATCATAGCTCTGTATCTTGGAGATATATGTATTGCCCGAACGATAGAGCCGTTCGCGGTCGGCATTGAAGCCGTCTATGAAATCTCGGTCGGCCTCCGGACTCACTCTCACGCTGATAATCCTGCCGCTGAGGATATCTGTGGTAGACTCATTGATGGGAACAAAGAGACTGATTGGTCCACCGGACTCGATGCTCGTGCGCTTGACGAGACCGACCACACCACCGATAGTAAAATTGTCGACGGAATCGCGGAACAGATGAAATCTGCGCCCAACAAGCTGAGATGCCGTGAGGTCTTTTATATTCGGGCCACTGCCATGAGTGGAATTGAACCCGGGATAGAAATCCGAAACCAGATACTCACCTCGGCTGAGCTTTTCGACCAGAGCATCTTCAGTCACACCGGCCTCTGCAGGAGCGTAGTGCAACACCTTGATATGAGAGGGGGTGATGCGGCGAGTGAAGACATTCATATCCAGAGTGTCTCTCTCGGTTCTGAGCATTGTGCCCATATAGTTCTGGCTATAAGGCTCCGCCCCCATCGAGAGACTTACGGCCTCAACCCCCGGACGCAGGCGGATAGCATTGACAATGCGGCGGAGTTCGTCGGCTCTCGCCTCCTTCTCATCACCCTCTGTCTCCATATAGCGTGGACTCTCCTTGGGGAGCACCCGGTATTCGAGTTTATACACATGGTCGGCATCAAAGCCGGTGGGCTCCAGACGTGTAGCTACAGCCACATAGAGAAAGTCGGCGATATACCACACTATTATGCTGACAATTAGGAGCTCCAGAGCAAGCCAGAGATTTGTGCGCCATTCGTTGGCGGTCTGACGTAATAATTTTCTATTCATAGCTGGTTCAGCGGTTTGAAGAGTTAATGGCCTCCACAGGATTGATTCTCGACGCACGCCATGCGGGAATGCCGGTGGAAAGGAGGTTGAGGATAAAGCAGAATAGGATCGCATAGGCAAACATGCCCCAGTTGAGCAGCGAGCTGAAGCTCACGGTGGCTTTTACCGCATAGGTGGTAAACCATCCGCCCGTAAACACGGCATCAAACAGCAGCGAGCCGAATATCAGACAGGCGAAAAGTCCGATGAGACTGCCTGCAAGGGTAATCACGAAGTTTTCGGTAAGGATATCCGTAATCACTCTGAGACGGGTGCATCCGAACGCGCGGCGTACACCGATTTCGCTCGTGCGACGGCGCAGACGGCTTCGTGTCATGGAGCTGAGATTGATGGCCGGAATGAGAAGCAGAATGGAGTAGATGATAAGACGCTGCCGGCGCTCGGCGGAAGGATTCGGTTTAGACCCTCCGTAATGTAATGTCTCATCAGCTTGGGTGTAGGGAGCCCCCTGAATGTCGTAGACGAAGTTTTCCTTATCGCTATAGCGCGACTTAACAATCTCCACACGGCGGTTGATTTCATCGCCAATCTCCTTGAATTTATCCGGCGACTCGGCTTTGATGGCAAGAATATAAGAGCCAAGGCCAATCTGCTCCCAGAAATCTGTAGGATCAGTCTCCTCTATAGGGACCCATACCTGAGCATAGGCATGGTCTGCCACAGGCGATACATCGGCCACCACACCGGTCACAGTGTGAGGCACTTCGTCAATCAACAGCTCTTTGCCCACTGCGTCATCGGCATTGCCGTATGTGTCACGCGCCACACTCTCACTGATCACCGCTTTGGGGAGGTGTGATTTCACGTCGGCCTCATCGAATGACTTACCGGCAAGAAACCGGAAAGAGTAGACCGTGAAAAACTTCTCGTCTGTCTGACGCATATCGGTTTCAAACGAAGGCTGACCCGCAACGGCTATAAGCACAGACTCATGACTACCCTGACTTACCGTGGTTCCCTCAGCTCCCGGCAGGTCTTCTCCGAATTCCTGAGCTATGGGAGAGGCCATTTTAGAATTCCCGCTGCTGTAATACGGGTTGTCGTCAGGTCCGTAGCTGAACGACACTCCCGACACATAGAGCATACGGTCGCGGTCGCTCTCCGGAGCGATCGGAATTACCTTTACCTGCTGCAGCATCACCACTACCATCATCAGGAAAATTGCGAGTGCGGTGCCAATCACAGTCACAGCCGCTATGAGTGGCTGCGACTTTATTTCATAAATAATCTGTTTCATGTCTATATTTCAACTTTTTACAATTCGTTCTATATCGGCATCTATACCGGTGGAATTCTCATAGTCCCAGAGGGTGATGGAGCGGAGTTGGTAGAAGTAGTACCAGTAGCGGAAAAGCTCGTTGACATACTCCTGACGGCTCTCGTCTTTCTTCACCTGCGAGTCGTTGAGATCGAGAGTGGATATACGCCCTATAAGAAACGTCTCCACATTGGTGTCGTAGCGGCGCTGTGCAATGGCCGAAGCCTTGTCGGCTATGCCGAGCTGCTGCTGCTGATTGCAGAAACGCTCCACGAGGATGAATATATCCTGATTGAAATTCTGGCTTTCCTGACGCAGACGGCTCTCCACCACCTGACGGTTGCTCTCGGCCACCTTCACACGCCCGCGGCGCTTGCCCCAGTCGAGAATCGGCACTGTAAAGCCTATCTCAACCACCTGATTATCTTTGAGCCGCTGATAAGACGCACCGAAGGTATGGTCGGTACCGGTATAGCCCACCTGAGCGAAGAGGTTTATCTGGCGCATATTTCCCTTGGCCTTAGCCACCTCATAATCGGCCTCAAGCTGACGACGGCGCAGATTTTTAGCAAATTTATTGTTGGCCAGTGCCTTTTCGAGAGCATCGGCATAGGTGACATCAACCACCGGTATGCGCGACGGTATCTCGGGCACAATCTCCACATCTTCACCGAGATCGAGAAATGAGCGGAGAGTAAACATATTGCTCTTGAGGTTGCTCTCACAGTCGGTGAGCGACGACCGTGCATTGAGCAGATTGAGCTCCATCTGCAGAAGGTCGTTCTCACTTATCTGACCCATGGCGCGCTTCTCTTTTGCCACTTCATACAGACGGCTGGCATTGTCGAGATTCTGACGGGCTATTTCCACATTTTCCTTTGCCATGAGGAGATTAAAATAATAGTTGATCGCCGACATGGCCACGGTCTCTGTGGCCGACAGAAACTGAGCCTTGGCTTCGGCATAGCGCACAGGTTCGATCTTACGGTCCCACTTCACTGTGTTGACCCCGAAAATAGGCTGATTGAGTGTCAGCGCCACAGGAATCGACATGAAGCGGTTGTATTTGTCGCCCTCAAGCTGCCTGAAGAAATCTATGGATGAATTGAGCGACAAGGAACCGCCGGTGAGCCACACATTCTGGGTGACGGAGAGCTCACCCGTCATCTGTAGATAATTGTTGCGCACGAATGAGTAGGAACCTTCGGAATTCATATATGCCGAATACTGCTTGTGATAAGACGGCACAGTAGCGGTAAACGAGAGTTCGGGGAGCAATTCGGCCCGGTAGGTCCTATACTCCCAATAGGCGGTGCGGAGCTCGTTGAGAGCCACCGCCGCGTCGACGCTGTTGACACGGGCGCGTGCGATGGTCTCCTCAAGCGAGAGGTGGAGCGGCTGCTGTGCCGCTGCCGTAATTGTGGAAGCTAAAAGAAATATCGTGATAGGTTTCATATGCCAGAAGAATTGAGGAGTATGAATTAGTCTTACGCTCTCTGGAGCGGTCACTCGTCGGCCAGCGCACGGGCAGGGTCGACTTTCATGGCTCTGCGCGCGGGGAACCAGATGCCGAGCACCACCATGATAATCATCAGCAGAAACGCAATTCCACCGCAGATGAGCAGTCGCGGCCAGGTGAAATAGCCGTCGGCCCAGGTGCCCACCTCGGCATTGGCGAGGAAATAGTCGACCACCAGAGCCGGAACAGTGGCGATGACAAGGAGCACCAGACCCTCGGTGATGAGTCGGCTGAAGATCTGACCCGAAGTGGCGCCATTGACTTTGCGGAGTGCCACCTCCTTGACACGCTGCTGGGTGCGGAACCAGAATGTGCCGAGCAGACCGAGAAATATATTGAGCAGCAGGAAGAGCATACCCACTATATAATTGCGCTCGGTGTTGGTCTCCGTGCGCTGGAAGGCTTCGCGGATATCATCGAATGACCTCACGTCGGTGAGGATATAATTGCCCACATGAAACTGTGTCTGCGCCTCCTTCATCAATGTCTCTATAATATCGTGGTCCATGTCGGGCCTCACACGGATGCAGAGCTCATTCATCCACACTATCATATGGGGGTTGCGCACCGCTTCAGGTGATAGCACTGCGGCCAGATTCCATGTGGTATAATCGCTGTAGCGCATAGGGAAGAGTGGAGTGCCTGTGCGGAAAGTCCAAGCAGAGTCGTCTGGCATGCTGATTTCAATCGATCCCAGCTCAGACAGTTTCTTACCCTTATTGCCCTTTTTAGCGCCATTGACGAAGAAATTGTCGGTGAGAAGGATTTTACCGTCGGCAAGCTCCCGGGCAAGCTGGTCGGGAGTCTCTCCGTTGATTCCTTGATAGCGGAACACCTTCACGAAGTCGGGAGTGACAAGCCTCCGCAGACCTGAGCCAATTATAGTGTCATATTGAAAGGTGATGTATCCGTTGGAACCGTTGTAGTGATAGGCATTCTGCGAATAGCTCACCGCCTCTACCTCCGGACGGCGGCGCAGACGCTCCATTATCTCATTCTTGGCTTCTGATTTCTGCTCCGTGGTCTGGTCGGGAATAAAGAGAGGGCTCTTGTCGGTAATCTCGTAGAGATTGAGCAGATAGCAATGTTCGGTGTCAAATCCCCTCGGCCTGAGGCGTGTGGAAAGTGTGGCGTAGAAATAGTCGGCGATATACCATAGCACCACGCTCACTATGAGAAATTCCACAAAAATCCATAGATTCGAGCGCCACTCGTTGAGCATCTGTCTGAAAAGTTTCTTTTTCATTGTAATAGTTATAAGATTAGCGGCTTGCACCGGCGAGTGAATTAACTATGCTCTGACGCGATGCACGCCATGCGGGATATCCGCTGCAGAGCAGATTGAGAATAAAACAGAAGAGCAGAGCCCATAAGAATGTAGACCACCTGAAAAGCATCGTAAGGCTCACATCGGGGGTGGCGGCACTATCCCTCGCTGCAAAGAGCGAGCCGCCATAGATCCAGGCAAAGAGCAGACAGAGCACAAGCCCGATTATGCCGGCCAGACAGGTAGTGATGAAATTTTCCATCACTATAGAGCTCATGATGCGCGAGGCGGATGCTCCGAAAGCCCTGCGGACAGCAATTTCCGCTGTGCGGCGGCGCAGACGGCTCTGGGTCATAGACGAGAGATTGATGGCAGGCACTATCAGAAGAATAAGGAAGGTGATCAGACGGCTTCTGCGGTCTCCGTCAAGATCGGGCTCAATATTGGCCCAGTGAGCCACAGCATCTTTCTCAGTCGTGTAGGGACGGTTGCGCCAGATGAAGCGGGATCCCGAAGTCTCACGCATGTTCGTATTGATAGCCTCGCCACGACGGGCTATTTCATCTCTTATCGCCGGAAAATCCGATTCGGAGCGGGCAAGGATGGTGGCCGACAGCATTCCCATATAACCATTCTCCCACGTATCGTTTATCATATCGGTAGAGGTGAAGGGGATGAAAATCTGACCATAGGCATGGTCGGCGAGCGAAGACACATCTTTCACCACACCGCTCACCACATAGGGAGCCGTGTCGAGCAGAAATTCCCGGCCCACAACATCGGCAGACTTGAATATATTGCGCGCCACGCTTTCAGTAATCACGGCGCGTGGCAGTCCTGACTGAAAGTCGGCCTCAGTGTAGGGAGCTCCGGCGATAAAATGGAAGTCGAACACGTCGAAAAACGTATGGTCTGTCTCCTTCACGTCAGCCGCCACGGTCTGCTCGCCCGGAATAGCGGCAGAGTGGGAGGATGTAAACATACAGTAGGCAGTCACCGCCTCAGGAGTAGTGAGCGGCAGAAGATGTTCCTTAATCGTTTTATAGCTGAGGGGCGAATTGGATGAATCCTCCTCCGAGTCTTCGGGCGCCACACTCGTGTAGCGCCAGTGGAGCATACGGTCACGGTTGCTCTCGGGCGAAAATCCTGCGGTCTTCACCTGCTGGAGCATCACCACCACCATGATGAGAAAGATGGCTAAGGCCGTACCCACCAGAGTCACGCCGGCAATCACCGGCTGAGATTTCAGTTCGTATATAATATGTTTCATCTTAAGAAATATGATTTATGGTTTTTACTCATCGGCGAGCGCACGGGCCGGATCAACAGCCATAGCCTTGCGACCCGGAAACCAGATGCCGAGCACCACAGCTAAAGCGATGAGCAGATAGGTGATTACCGCACAGGTCGCATACTGCCACAATGGAGCGGCATCAGTGAAAAGATAGACCACGAGGTCAAGACGCACCAGCACCCAGTCGCCCAGCAGAGCTATCGGAGTCACTGCCGTGAGAATCAGCAGACCCTCACCCATAAGGCGGCGGAATATCATTGCGGAGGTGGCACCGTTTACCTTGCGTATGGCTATCTCGCCCACACGGCTCTGCGTGCGGAACCAGAATGCGCCGAGCAGTCCGAGGAAGATGCTCATCATGAGGAAGGCAACGATAGCCAGACGGTTGTGGACCAGCTCACGGATATTGGCCTGATTGAGGTGGCGGATGGAGTCGATAGACGTGAGGTCATTGACATACACGTTGCCTACAGAGAGATAACCGCCTGTCTTTTCATTGACCCAGGCCACGAACTCCTTCTCTCTCTCAGGATCGATTCTCACGGTAATCTCATATCCGTTGCGCGGATACCAGGGACGCTCGTCAAGGAGATTGAACTGGAAAATCGTGGCATCTCTGGCCGGCTCATAGTCGTTGCGCTGCTGGAAGGGAATCACCTTGAGCGGAGAGGTAGTGGAATCATCGTACATTATCTCCCAGTCCTGGCCTATGAGGTCAGGTGTGTTGTATTCCACCACGTCCTGATTCTCAAATGCATTGGCGCTTATAAGTCGGCCATGCTTCTCCCGCATGAATTCAGCCAGCTCTTCGGGAGTCTCGCCATTGTAGCCGTGTATATCCATAACTACGATATAATTGGGCGACACGAACTTCTGGACAAAGAATTTCTGAAGCATCTCACCCGACCCGTCGGTGCGGATGAGGGTTGATGTATATCCGTTGCGGTTGTAATTGTAGGGGATGGCGTTGCTCGACACGGCCTGAGCCTTCACTCCGGGAGCCTCACGCAGACGACGGAGCAACTCCTCCATATCGTCACGCAGAGATTCTTCATCACCACGCGAGGCATCGAAATCGCGAGCCTCCTCATCTACGACATTATAGCCCACCAACCATACACCTGTGATGTCATATCCGGGCGAACCGGTGCGTAGCCAGAGAGTGGAAAACACAGTGACAAGCACATACCACATCACCATGCTCACTATCAGGAGCTCGGCGGCAAGCCATAGGTTCGCACGCCATTCGTTGCGTATCTGTACGGAAAGTTTTCTTTTCATCACAAGTAGAATTTAGCGGGTGAGACCTCCGAGCGCTTCCACCGGGCTGACGCGCGACGCACGCCAGGCCGGGATACCGGCGCTAAGCAGATTGAGTACAAAACAGAACAGGAGGGCCATGCCGAGGGTAGACCAGTTGATTAGCATACCGGCGTGCACATTACTGCCAGATGAGGATAGACCGAACGAGGGCATCGATGCGCTGCAATAAATCCACGCGAAAACCACGCTGAATATAAACCCTATGACACCGCCGATGAGCGTGACGGAGAAGTTTTCGGTAATGATATCCGCGATCACTCTCGAACGGGTGCAGCCGAACGCTCTTCTGATCCCGATCTCGCTCACCCTGCGGCGCAGACGACTCTGGGTGATGACAGAGAGGTTGATGGCCGGGATGAGCAGGAGTATCAGATAGGAGGCATAGCGCTGCTTTCGCTCGCTTGCCACGTCGGGGGTGGAGTTTGATCCATGGGGTATGATATATTCCTCCTGAGTGTAGGGCTGTTCGTGATAGATTATCTCATAGCTGTCGTTCACACGCTTGCGTGAGCTGAGAGCCTCTATGCGGCGGGCGGTCTCATCCTTGACCTGCTGCACTGTAGCATCCTTTGAGCGCAGGAGATACGAAGAGAACGGCCCCCCTTCGGGTGTATGCTCGTTGCCATAAGTCCAACTGGCCATATTGGTCACATTGTAGGGCACATACACCTGACTGTAGGCGTTGGTGGCGAGTGTCGACACGTCGGCCACTACCGCGGCCACCTTGTAGGGGATACCTCCGATGAGGATTTCTCTGCCTGCCGCATCGGTAGCTCCGAACACCGAACGTGCCACACTTTCTGTAATCACCGCTTCCTTCAGCCCTGCCTCCGAAGCGGCATGGTCAAATGGCTTGCCGGAAAGCACATTGAAATCAAAGATGCGGAAAAAAGCATCATCAACCAGCGCGAGGTCTACAGCATAGGGACGTCCTCCGGCGCCCTTCACATCCATGCGTTTCATCTGTGCCGCCACATAGCTCACTTCGTCAATGCCGGGCATATCTCCATAAAGCTCCTTGAGATAGGGGAGAGAGGTGCTCATGGAGCTTTCGTTGCCCTCCTGCTCACCGACTCCTCTCATGTGGACATACTGCCCATGGAGCAACCGGCCACGGTTGCTCTCGGGAGCAAAGGGTGTGACATTGATATTGTGGAGCATCACCACCACCATTATCAGGAATATGGAGAGCGCGGTGCCTATTATAGTCACCGACGATATGAGCGGCTGCGAGCGCAAGTCGCGGAGGAATTTATTCATAGGTTACTGATATGAGTTAAAACTGGTGTTGTCAGGGATATGTGTGATTACTGCACCTGACGTCCGTCGAAGAAGCGCACTATGCGATCGGTCTGCTTGGCCTGGTCTTCGTTGTGGGTCACCATCACGATAGTGCGGCCGTCTTCCTTATTGAGTCGGTGGAGCAGATCCATCACCTCTGCACCCATCTTTGAGTCAAGGTTACCGGTGGGCTCGTCGGCAAGAATTATCTCAGGATTGCCAACGATTGCGCGGGCCACGGCCACACGCTGACACTGACCGCCGGAGAGCTGAGAAGGCATGTGGCGCATACGGTGTGAGAGGCCTACTCGGTCGAGCACCTCCTTGACCAGCTTCTTGCGCTCGCTCTCGCTCACTCCGCCGCGATAGATGAGGGGAAGCTCCACATTGTCGGTCACATTGAGCGAGGGGATGAGGTGGAAGCTCTGGAACACGAAGCCGAGGTTTTTGTTGCGGAAAGCAGCGAGTTCGCGGTCTTTCATCTTTCCGGTCACAGTGCCGTTGAGTTCAACGGTGCCCGATGTGGGAGTGTCGAGCAGACCGATGATATTGAGCAGAGTGGATTTGCCGCAGCCGGAGGGACCCATAATCGAGAGAAATTCTCCCTTGTTGACATCGAGGTTCACGTTTTCGAGAGCGAGAGTCTCGATTTCGTTGGTACGATACACTTTGTTTACACCGGTAAGTTTGATTATAGCCATAGTGGTAATGTTATATTGTTTGTTACTTATGATTATACTGGTTTATTATTTCTTTGTTTCTTTGTTGAGTTTGAGTCGGCCCGAGTTGGCGAAATTGCTCATATCGCTGACTATCACTCTATCGCCGGCATTTAGTCCGTCTACCACCTCTACATATTCATAGTTGGAGTCGCCCAGACGCACAGACTTTTTCTCAAGTTCGCCTTCGGAGGTCTCTACGAAGAGCTCATACGGGCCCGGGCCTTTGAAGTAGGGACCGTTGGGTATTCTTACAGCCTCATCCTTGATGTCGCACATCACGAAGACGTCGGTTTTCAGGCCGGAACGCAGACGCTCGTTGTCGTCGTTGTCAAGCACTACCGAAAAGGCTATCACACCGTTTTTAGACAGCGGGGTAACTGAGGCCACATGGCCTTCCAGTTTCTGGCGACCCAGGCGGACGATAGCCTTGGCTCCTACGGCCACGCGTTCGGCATAGGAGTCGGCTATCTCAGCATCAACCTTAAAATGAGACAAATCGGAAATCACTGCTACTTTTTCGCCCTGACCAATCTGCTGACCAATCTGATTATTTACATAAGTAAGAGTGGCGGCTCGCGGAGAGAGAATTCGGGCATCGTTGAGAGTGCGCTGCTTCTCGGCGAAGTTTTTCTCGAAAATATCGAGTTCGAGCCCCTTCATCTTCATCGATGCCTCGCGTACGCTGCGCTCGTTGACGAGCTGCTGACGGAGCTGTTCGAGTTCGAGCTGTCCGGTGCTGTAGGCCAGTTCGGCCTCACGCACACGGTCGCCCGTACCGGAACCGAGACTGTCGAGACGGCGTTCGTTGGCAACCTCCACCCGTTTACGGTTCACATCCATCTCCTTCACCTTCACCTGCATCTCAAGATTGGTGAGGAAAGTGTGGTTGTTGAGACGTGTCTGTTCGAGCTCGTATTGCTTCATCCGGCGCTCGTCCATCAGCTTGTCTATCTCAGTCTGAGCCGACTGAAGGTCGAGGCGCAGAAGAGGCGTACCCTCTTTCACAGAGTCGCCTTCGCGAGAATAGACCTCCACAATCTTGGTGGAGATCGGTGAGTTGATAATCTCCTCGAATGCCGGCACCACCCGACCCGAGGCATTCACGGAAGTCTCGATTGTGCCTCTGTCGGCCAAAGCCATTGTTACATCTGATTCGTTTATGCTCTTGCGCATCGTTGACAGGAGCACGACTACCAGCACCACTATTCCGGCGACAATCGAGCCCCACTTTATCCAACGGGTACGCTGCTCACGACGGAGCACATCTTTGGGTATTTCTCTATCCATTTATATTATTATTACTTGTTTTTCTCATTGCGTCTGCCGACCGACACACTCACATTCCGTGCCAATCGGCATAATATTACACTACATAAATCGTGCCAAAAAGTCAAAGCACTGATAATCAACCATGGTAACATAAACGGTGTGTACGATATCGTACACACCGTCCGTTTTTTTCGTACACTTTTCCGATTTTCACCTCAGCATATCGAGCAGCCGGGAGCGGAAATCGGCATCTGTGAGCATGCGGCGGAGAGTGCGTGCCACAGTGTCGTAATCACCCTTTTCGCGCGAATTCTCATACACGCTCTTTAGCTCTATGCCGCAAAGTCCGGCCGCGCCGAGAGTGGTGAACAGCGGAAACGGAGGGAATTCCCATCCCACCACGGCCCGCAGATAGAAAGCCGAAGCGAGAGCCAGAGCATCAATCACACTCATGGCGAAAAGTGTCACATAATAGCGGGCAGCCTTCTCCACAGTGCGACGCAGACCGCGCGACGTGCGTGGAGTGTCTGTGCGGCGTGCCTTGAGCACACCACTACGCAAATCGGCAAGAATAGCCGCAAGCACGCACACATAGTCAATTCCCACCAGCAGAGCCAGCAGCGACAACGTGCGGAGAGTTGAGGAAGAAAATATCAGCATATCGGTTTTTTAGCACTAAATTAGCGCTTCCTGCACCTACAAATCCTGCTATTTTCCCCTTTCGGACACCGGTATCAGCTCCGCAGTTCGCTCAGACGCGCCAGATATTTGCCTATTATATCAAATTCGATATTCACTCTTGTGCCCGGCTCTATCTCATGGAAATTTGTATGCTCATATGTGTAGGGTATTATGGCCACGCGGAAAGAATCGCGCTCCGAATCGCACACGGTGAGGCTCACGCCATTGACCGTGACCGAACCTTTCTCTACCGTCATATAGCCCTTGGCCACGAGTTCGGGGCTCACGTCGTAGCGAAACTTATAGTAGCGGCTGCCATCCACCTCCTCTATGCTTTCGCACACTGCGGTGCAGTCCACATGACCCTGCACGATATGCCCGTCCAGACGGCCGTTCATCACCATGCTCCGCTCCAGATTCACTGCCGCACCCTCGCGAAGATCGCCAAGGTTGCTGCGGTCGAGGGTTTCCTGAATAGCAGTGACTGTATATGTGCCGTCGCCCGGAAGAGCCACCACGGTAAGACACACACCGTTGTGGGCCACGGACTGGTCTATCTTCAGTTCGTCGACAAAAGAACATTTCACTGTGAGATTCAGATTACCTCCATCACGCTCAGCCTTCACCACACGGGCAGGCTCTTCTACTATACCTGAAAACATATCTTTCTATTCGTTTTAATAATTTAGAACACATACTTACAAAAGTAGTCATTTTTCCACACCTTTCCAAAACTGCAGCCGGGGCGGAAAGCACTGTGGCTTTCCGTCCCGGCTGTAATTATCGCTTGAATTGTTGGTTATGAAGCCCTGTAAGAAAGCTCCGGGCCGTTCATGTGAGCTTAGTCTTCAATAGTGCAGATTGATACACGGTTCCAAGACTCTTCGACAAACATGTTGCCGATGCCTTCGCCCTCAGCCTGGATGCGAGAGGCTTTGATGCCGTATTTCTTGATGAGCGAGTCGCGGACGCTTTCTGCACGTGCGGCGGCAAGCTTGATATTGAATTCTTCGTTACCATCCTTCGAGGCATAACCCTTGATGACCACCTTAGAGTCGGGGTGATTCTTCAGATAAGCGGCAATCATCTCTACGTTAGGCATCTGGTCGGCTGTAATCTTAGACGAACCGATGCGGAAGAACACGTAGCGCACGCTTGAAAGGGTGTTGGTCTCCTCCTTGATGACCTTCGGAGCCTGATTCATGCACGAATCGAGCTGCACGGCCAGAGCGGCTGCCTCGGCCTGCGATGCGGCGGCGGCGAGAGTGGCAGCGTCTACATCAGCACGGAGGGCATTGACCTGAGCGTTGAGGGCGTCGACCTCGGCCTGATTGTATTCGCGCACGGCTTCAAAGCCGGGGCCGAAGTTGTAGGTCACACCTGCGAGGATATTGAAAGTAGCGTGGTTGGCATTGTAGGCGGCTGAAGAGAAGCGCACACCTGCGTCGCTCATATCCCATGCCACATAAGGTTTCACTGATATGGTCACTTTTTCGCTGGGGTGGAAATTGAAGTTCACACCTGCCTTAGTCGCGAAATAGTTATGATACTGACCGTTTGCGGAGTTCACGATGTCACGTCCCCAGCCTGCACCGGCCACGAGGTCCATGTCAAACACACGCTGTTCGGGCACATAACCCGAGAAGAGGTTGAACAGATTTACTGTGCCGTAAGCTCCGAGATAAAGGTTGTCGAATGCTGTGGCGCTCTTAGGGCCATAACCCCAAGAAGAGGTGTTGATGCCGAACAGGCTCTCTACGCCGAGGCCGAATGTCGGTGATATCTGTTTGGCGGCGTGCACACCCACCATCGGGCGCATAGCACCGAAGAATGCATGATGTTTGAGCGGTGTGGTCACACCTCCGTCGATACCTACCGACCAGTTTGAACCGATTCCGGTTGTACGGAGTGCGTCTTGTGCTGAAGCCGTGGCCACTCCTGCGGCTATGGCTGCGATCAAAAGAATTTTCTTCATATCAGTTAAGAGGTTTTAGTTGAAGTTCGTTTTTTAATGTTTTTTGAAATGACTTATACTCCCAAAACATTCTACAGAGAGATTGGTTCGGATTTTGCATGAAATGTGTAACGGTTTTTATACAATATTCCTCCCGGATGCCACGTTTTTCACTTATATTTGCCCTTCAAAAGATATGTTATACACCCGGCACCCTTCCATGCTCTCTGTCCCGGTGGTCCGCGATCATCGCGGACATCTGGCTTATATTCAGCAATCCGGCTTTCTGCCGTTCGTGCCGTCAGATGTGAGATGGGCCGCCTCGGGCGCTTCAAGCGAAGCTATTTCAGGTCCGGCAGGATTTATTTCGCTCGACAATCCGGAAAAATTGCATATCTCACCCTCCGGCGAGCCGTTGTCGGCGGTGGGCAACGGCCCTTTCATCACACTCCGCCCTGAGGCCGCCCCACAGCCCCGCATCCTGTGCGCCACATTTCATTCCCTCACCACGTCTACCATCTGCCGCCGCATCTCCGCGCCGGAAGTGGCCCCGGGATGGTTCGGCACTCCCCCGGGATTTCCTTGCCGGCGCATATATTATATCTACGACACTCCTGCAGGAGCCGTGAGGGGAGGCCACTCGCATCTCGCCGAACACCGTCTCCTCATAGCCCTCAAAGGGCAGATGAGAGTTGTGGTGACAGATTCCATGACCACCCTATCATTCCAACTCTCCTCTCCTGCCGAAGCGCTCTACATCCCTCCCGGCATATGGCGCGAGATAGATTCTTTCGAAGCCGGGTCTGTGTGTCTGGCTCTCAGCTCCACCGAGTATGATCCCGACGACTATGTGCGTGATTTCTCCATGTTCAAATCTCTCAAGCGCCTATGAATCTGCCCCATCCATTTCTTGACCTAAAGGCGGAAAACGCCCCTTTTCTTGACGAACTCACCCGAGCCGCCTCGCGCGTGATCACCTCCGGCCGATATATCGGCGGCGATGAGGTGAGGCAGTTCGAATCGCAGCTTGCCTCGGCCACACAGACCGCCCATGCCATCGGGGTGAGCAACGGGCTCGACGCGCTTAGGCTCTCACTGCGCTCTATGGTGGCGCTCGGCATGATGCATCCCGGCGACGAAGTGATTCTTCCGGCCAACAGTTTCATAGCCTCGCTCCTTGCGGTGGCAGACGCGGGTCTCACGCCCGTGTGCGCGGATATCTCACTCTCCTCCCTGCTGCTATCTGCCGAGAGCGTGGATAGCCTCATCACCCCCCGCACCCGCGCCATCATGCCTGTGCATCTCTACGGCCGGGTGTGCTGGGACAGCGACCTCGTCTCTATTGCCGCCGCCCACTCCTTATATATAATAGAAGACTGTGCCCAGGCCATAGGCGCCTCCGCCACTATTCCCGGACTCAATGCCACTCTCCCTGCCGGCTCCTTAGGCCATGTGGCCGCATTCAGCTTCTATCCCACCAAAAATGTGGGTGCGCTGGGCGATGCCGGAGCCGTCACAACCTCATCGCCCGACATTGCCCGGATGGTGCGCACACTCGCCAATTATGGGTCTACCGAGCGCAACCTCTACCCCTACTCTGGTTTCAACTGCCGCCTCGACCCCCTTCAGGCAGCCATGCTGTCGGTGAAGCTGAATCATATCGACGAAATCAATACGCGCCGCCGGATCGTGGCACGCACATACTCCACATCCATCACCAATCCGGCGGTTGCTCTCCCGCCGCTTCCCGCAGAAGAAGCAGAGTGCGTGTGGCATCAATATGTGGTGCGCATAACCGCTGGTAGCCGCGACAGATTCCGCCAGTCGCTTCTCGCAAACGGAGTGGAGACCGATATTCACTACCCCATCCCCCTCCACAAGCAGCCCTGCAGCCGAGACTCAGCCCGCACTCCCCTACCCAATGCAGAGACTGCCGCGCAGACCATTGTCAGTCTTCCCGTGGGAGCCCCCTCTACCCCCCTATCGGCTAAAGAAATCTCACAGATTATCAATCATACGCTTGCATAGCTCACAAAAATAATATAACTTTGCATCCACATTCGGGCGAATACCAGAGTGGCCAAATGGGGCAGACTGTAAATCTGCTGGTTTCTACCTTCGGTGGTTCGAATCCATCTTCGCCCACTGTTTCTTTTTCATCAAAAAGATGATTAAAGGTTTATTATCACTTAATCTTCAAGAGGTGTCCGAGAGGATGCCTCTTGATTTTTCCGGCTACTGCGAAATCTTATTTTAGGGGGCAATGTAAAAAAACGGGTCAGTAGTAAACCTTAGTTTATAAGTAAAAAAAGGCCCGGAGGGCCATGATTTTGTTAACCCGGCACGTGCCGTGCCGGGAACAGCCACCCCCCATCACATTCCGACCCCGGAGCGGGTCGTATCGCGCAGACTTATCATAACATTCATGAACATATTTGTTTACAACTAGTCCGACCCTCTCCGGGGTCGTGGGAGATGTGTGATACTATCCACCCCGCACGCAAGCGTACGGAGTTAACAAGATATCAGGCCATCCCGGCCTGGAACATTGCTTTCATTAGCTCAACAATCACTTTTTAACAACCGCTTTTCTATATTGGCCCCTTATTTTAGGGGTCAATGTAAAAAAGCGGTTGTTAATATTGCATTGTGAAAAAATATATCACACTTTTATCGCATCCAATTCAATAAACTTGACTAATTTTGTAGCGCAAAACTGCATGACGCATATCTCAGCATCTGCAGTTGGGAAGATTACATCTCCTTGGCCTGCGGGCCTTGGCAATTCGGCCCAAAAGCTGAAAGAGATGGAACGGCTCTTCTTCCCCGGCCAGACAGGCCTTAGTACATTTAGCATAGTTGCATCCCGTTTGCAATATTTATTCTCACTCCGAGATGGGGTCAGACCTACCCCCCCACGGGCATGGTGCGACCATGCGCGTAGACGCAAAAGGAACATCTCGGTGCAAAGAAAAATATTAGCAACAGATGAAGCAGGATGTAACAATACAGACTGACAACGAGCCGGTTCATATCGGAAAAATAATCGAACAGGAATTGCGCCAGCAGGAGCGCAGTGTCACCTGGCTTAGCCGCAAGCTCCATTGCGACCGCCGCAACGTGTACGATATATTCACACGCGAATATATCGACACGGGGCTACTCTACCGTATCTGTCTGGCTCTCAACAGAGATTTCTTCGCCTATTTTTCTAAATTATTGCATTCCGCTGGTAACCAGGATTTTACCCCCCCCTATAAACTAACTAAGGTGATGTGAAACATATCTTCACACTATAGTGAAACTATACATCACGCCACCATTCTATTCCACTCCCCTCACATCACTACCTTTGTATTAGATACCGCAACACAATAAATTAACCAATAAAAAGACATAAACCATGGCAAAAAAATCAGCAATCAGCGGCGAATATATCGTCACCGTAGAAGACAGCGGCAGCATCCGTGTCCTCAAAATCTACGACAACGTAAAAGGCTCACTCCGTGAGTGTGCCGAAGCCAAAGGCTTCGCTTACGACCCCAACTGGACAACCCGTCAGTTCGGCTCCAAAATCATCAAGGAATTCGGCGAAGGCAACGAGGCCACTATCGGTGAATACACCATCGTGAAGCGCGACAGCGGCAGCATCGAAACCTACCGCACCTATGAAAACACTAAAGGCGCACTTCGCGAAATAGCCGAAAACATCAACTTCACTTTCGACCCCGAATGGACTACCCGCCAGTTCGGCTCCAAACTCGTTGACTTTGTCAACGCCAACAAGTAACACCAGACTATCTACCGATAGGAATTCCTATATGGCGAAAAAAACAGCCACATATGCCAACTATGAGCTGCGCGTTGAGGATAACGGCAAGATCGTTATCCTCAACGATGGCCAGCTCATGCAGAATGCTATGGGAGCAATCCGCAATATCGCTGCGGATGTCAACTTTACCCTTGACCCAAAATGGAACACCCAGAGCTCAGGCCGAAAGCTGATAGATTTTCTCAATAATAGTTCAGCATCGGAAACCACACCGGCATCAGAATTCGCTCCAAAATCATATGCCTGTCCGGTCCCCGAGTCTAAGCCCACCACCACTCCTGCCCCATCCACTACCCAAAAGCCGATTTCATCCCCGGCACCAAAACCCGTGGCCAAGCCGGCTCAACCGAAAAATGACAACGAACTGACAGAAGAAGAAATGAACGAATTGCTCAAACAGATATCCGAACTTCGCAAGACAATCGAAGCTCTCGAAGCCCGCATCGCCAAGCTCGAGAAATCATCTACTGGAAATCCGGCAACAAAAGCGGTAACGCCCACTGGGAAAGACTACCAGAAAGACGAATTTGAGATAGATTTAACATCCTATGTAAGGGATGATGATGGTTCGATTACCAAATTCTGGAAGTCTGCAAAAAAAGTGAATTATGACACTCGCTACAATTCTTGTTATGCTACTCTAATCCTTTCAGCAGGGGGCAAAGTGGCAAATACTACAGAAACAGCTGCTCATATATGGAGTTGGGCGGATTCCAACCACAACAAAACTTTTTTATTGTTGACTGAAATGGCTGACGAGAAAGGGCATAAGTTCTCTTTTAATGTCCCTGATCAGCTTCCCGAAGATGGAAAAGAACAATATAAGCTCCTCACTAGCATGAATAATGAGCTTGTTAAGACCTTCGGTAAGGGAGGAGTCGCTTTTATTGACAGCTATATGCTTAAGATAGATTCCAATCATATCTACATGGCTGGTGCTGAAGTAATGAATGATGTCGTAACCTATCTAAGTGATGCCACCATCATAAAACGTGAATGGAACAACGAGCCTTTTGTCGATAATTTCGATTGGACAGAAGCTGAACGCTATGAGGCTATCAAAAAATATGTCCGCTCACTCAAAAAACGTTTCGCATGACGCTCATCCAAAAGCTATCTACCCATATCACCGCTTTCATTGAGAGTCAGCAGGAGCTGATGTTCAACGAGCGCGATTTTCAGATGCAACTGGCAGTGGCTCTGCGTAACTCTGGTAAATATGACGACGTGGAGGTGGAGTATTTCATCCCCAATTCCGAAGCCACTTCCAAAGGGTATGAGTGGAACAGCGATCTGAGGCTCGATATCGTGGTGAGGAAAGGTAATAGTTTCGCCGTTGTGGAACTCAAATATCCAACCCGTAGGATAGTTACAACCATCAGGCGCTTCAACACCCTGCTCAATGGGGTGGAGATAGTGAAAAATCACGGCGCTCAGGATATCGTGAGCTATAACTTCTGGAAGGACGTGCGCCGCATAGAGATAATCAAGTCGTTATTTCCCGAAAGCGTTGTGGGAGGAATAGCCGTGATGCTCACAAACGATGCTTACTATACCCGTGGACCTCGTCAGGGCTCGATATGCGACGCTTTCTCCACGGCCAATGGCCGAGCCGGTGTCCACGGTATTCTCGACTGGTCTCGCCACACGGCCACAACCAATGGGTTGCCCAAATTCTCGTTGGAAGGAAATTATTCTTTGAGGTGGAAAAGCACCGAAATTGAGAACAACGAATTTTATTACACACTAATAGAAATTAGATAACTATGGCAGTAAAGACAACCGCCGCAGGCAAGATGGACAAACGCACCAAGGAGTATAAGGAACTCAAGGAGCGTCTTGCCAAGGCACGTGCCGCTAAGGCTAAATCGGCAAAACCCGCCGCCCCTCAGTCAAAACTCAAAAGAACCGCCTCTGGCAAGGTGGACAAACGCACCAAAGAGGGCAAGGAGATTGCCGCTCGCATGGCCAAGGCCCGCAAGGCTAAAAACTCTCTCGCCAACCGTCTGAAACGTCTCTTCCGTTAAACCTCTACATCATTGCATCACAAATGAAAACATCAAATGCCACTATAGGCTCAATACTCGCCGCCATCATCTGGGCCGACGGTGAATTCTCCGAAATAGAGCGCACCACAATAGCCGAAATCGCCGAAGCTCTCGGGCTCACCGAGAAGGAGCTCTCCATGAATGTTACGGCAGCCCTCGTAGAACTCAAAAACATGGACGAAGATAAAGCCACCGACTTTGCCGTGAAGCATGCTGCCAAAGTTGACGACGAAGAGACCGGCGAAGTGTTTCAGGCTCTGCTGCAGATGGCTCTCTGCGACAACGTGCTCACCTATGGCGAAGTACACAATCTGCTCGCCCTTGCCCAGGCGCTCGACATTGACCGGGATGCCGCCGTGCTCATGCTCTGCGACCTCGTGAAGTCAGAGCCCGAACTCGAAGTATCGTTCGAACCCGAAGACGAATAATCATGGCTAATAAAGTTAAAGTCTTCGGTAAAGCTCAAAACCGTACATCGCTCGGCATAGCCCACGCATATGTGGTGATGTATCCCCAAGCTACTCTCGACGATCTCCGCAAGGCGTTCCCCAACTCGATATGCCCCGACAAAGGTGTGCCCGAAAACTTCCTCCCCGTAGAGGAGGCTGAGAAATACAATGCCAACATGAGCCTCTATTTCGTCAAGCCCGACGAGGTGATCGAGCTTCAGGACGGCTCTAAGGTGGCTCTTTGCCAGGTATGGTCCAAGCCCTCATTCGAGCGCATGGTGGAGCAGGGCAAGCTCTACGACATCGAAGTAGCTGAGTTTGAGAAGGCCATGAAAGGTGAGAAGGGCGGATATCGCCTCGAATACCTCAACGGCTATGTCCCCCCGGTACCCGTTCCTTCCAAGAAAGGCTTCCCCTGGTGGCTATGGCTACTGCTGGCACTTCTGGCAATAGGTGTGATTGTGGCTCTCTGTCTACCACGCGAAGAGAAAGTAGTGGAAGTGGAAAAAATCGTAGAGGTTGAAAAAGAAGTTATCATCCGCGACACTGTCTTTGTGCAGCAGGTAGAGGAGATTGAAAAGAACTTCAACGCCGCACAATTCGCCAAAGGCAAGGCTGACCTCACCGACGACTCCAAGATTGCTCTCCACGACCTTGCCAAGGTGATGAAACAGAACCCCGACATGCGTCTGCGCATCGAGGGCCACACTTCGGCCGAAGGTGATGCCGCAGTCAATCAGAAGCTCTCTGAGGCCCGCGCACAGGCTGCCGTAGATTTCCTCGTCAACAAAGAGGGCATCGACGCCTCGCGCCTCGAGGCTGTGGGCAAAGGCAGCTCCGAGCTCAAAGACCCTGAGAACCCGACCTCCGATGTGAACCGTCGCACCGAATTCGAAATACTCTAACCCACCATCCCTCCCACACAAATGGCTGTAAAGAAAACCACCACAGCCAAGCCGGCAGCTAAGGCTGCAAAACCCACTGCAAAACCAACTACTGAGCTGAGCGTGACCGGCAACATTTACTAACCTCAATAAATAAACAACCAATCATGGCAGACTTCAAGATTGACGGCCGCATGAAAGTGAAAGGCCTCAAGGAAAAATTCAAAGAAACATTCGGACTTTCCCTCCGCGTCTACACAACCCTCACCTGCAAGGCTCCCGCAAAGGACGACGCCACTCTCGCCTCAATCCGTGCAGAGGGCGCCAAAGGCGGCGAAATCACAGTGGGCTCCAACCGCAAGGTAGGCAGCTTCGAGAAGATGGTGGCCGATGCCTACGGTATCGGTGTGCAGGTGGCCAACGCCGACAACACCAAGCTTGCCAACGACGACGACACTCTCGCCGCCGCTGCAAAGAAATAAAACATTTCTTCAGCACAAGCCGCCGCTATAGCCTCCTGACTCATAGCGGCGGTTTTTCAAACTTCCCACCAACTACCACCAACAACGCATGAGTACAAAAGCCTATTATCAGAAGCAGATTATAGACCTGCGCGCACGTATGGCCCGCGAAAAGGAGGCCATGAAGCGCGACAACGAGTCGTATGCACGCCTCATCAAAAGCGCATCTTCCCCATCAACCAAAGCCTCCTATCGTAAAAGCAAGGTGGATAAAGCCGAGAGCCATAAGCGCAACATCGAGACAATCAAGCGCCAGATAGCCCAGGCGCAGCTCAACAAGGTGAAAGCCCCGAAATAACATCTGCCGATGAGCGATTTCTGGAAAGGTGTGGTAGCCGTGCTTACTTTTCAGTGGCTGTTTGGCGGCAGCAAAGGCAACAGCGGCTGCGGATGTGGCGGCTGCCTAACGGCTCTCATCCTCGGCCTATGTCTAATCTTCTATTCGTTAGGACTTTTATGAAAATACCCGGACTCTCGTTCTCGCTCAGCCGCGCGCTGGGCATCACCGCTGCGAAGCATAAATTTGCACGCACCACAGGCATTCCGACTTCACGCGCCGGACTTGAGCGTAAGGTTGGTGCACTGATTCTCGGTGCGATTCTCCCCACAGGCAAGAAGAAAAGAAAACGCCGCAGATGAGCCGCCGCATTGACCGCTTCAAGGAGCAGCTCGCCCGAGCCCTCGACGACAATCTCCACACACGCCAGTGGCACAACATTGTCGACTGGCTCATCATAGCCATGATTCTTATCAGCACGGCTGAGATTTTCCTGTCCACACTCGATCTCGCCCCCGAGGTGAGGCGTATCCTTTGGATTGTAGACATCGTGTGCCTTGTCTTCTTCCTCATAGAGGTGACGGCGAGAATATGGGTGGCTCCTCTTGTTGACCCGAAATACTCGGGATGGAAAGGACGGTTGAAATACTGCTTCTCGTTCCATGGGTTTGTCGACGTGATATCCACCTACCCCTTCTTCCTCGGATTTTTCCTGCCACTCCCATTTCAGACGCTGCGACTGCTCAGGCTCACAAGGGTGATGCGTGTGATGCGCCTGTCGCGCTACTCCAGAGGATTCTCGCTCTTCACCAACGCCATGCGCGAGAAGCGCCATGAGCTGCTTGTGTCGCTCCAGTTTCTGGTTATCATCACCATCATACTGAGCTTCCTGCTCTACTTTTTCGAGCACGATGCGCAGCCCGAGGTCTACGACAGCGGTTTTGCATCGGTCATGTGGTCGTTCGCTCAATATATCGGTGATCCCGGTGGCTTTGCCGATACTCCCCCGGTCACATTCTGGGGAAGAGCCATTGCCTGCATAGTCGGTCTGCTCGGCATTGCAATAGTAGCCGTGCCGGCCGGTATCATAGGAGCCGGATTTACCGATGCCCTGGAGCAGGACCGCCACAAAGTCGACATCAAAGACAATCTCGCCAAGATTCATGCCGTGTTCGAGCGCAAGCTCGACCGTCCTACAGGCTATCAGATTGTTCTCCCCTTCCGCACGGTCATCGACATTCAGGCCCGCATGAACCTCACCCAGCCCGACATCGTGGAGGCAGTAGGCACTGACCCATCGCTGCGCCTCATCAATCTCGCATCCACAATACCGATGCGTCTCAATCCGGTCGACCGTCTGGCTGTGGAGCATGTGCACATCAACCGCTCCTACGGATGCTGCATAGACCGGGGTTCATCCGTTACCATCATATCACCCAGCGGAGTCATTGATCCATGCACGAGCATATTCTTCTACTATGTGGCGATGATAGGCGGATTCAACTGGATAAGCCGCGAAGTGGGCGAGAGAGCCCCTTACCGATCATGGTATGTGATACCCCCCGGAGAGAAGGAACCGGAACTGATGGAGTATATAGCCGATCTCACCCGTGTGCTCGACCGTCCCGATGCCTGGGGCGTGATATGCAACATCTCTTCCGGCGCTCTCGAACCGGAATACGACACGCAGATCCATGTGAGCCTCGGAGGACCTAAAGGCGACACGGAGCTCAAGGAGCATCCGCTTGTGGCTGACCTGACTACCTTCAACCGGTTCTACGACATGCTTTCAGCCGAAATGCTGGCCAAGTTTGGGTATCACACCGACCTCCAGAAATATCACAACGGCAGCCCTAATCTGCTTGTGCGGAAGATTCCATTGTGCCGGCCGGCTGATTTCATGGTGCTCCGCATAGAGTGGCACGCCACACTCTGGGCTGAGACCCGCATGGTGTTTGCCCGCGAGCTCGCCCGCGTCATCTCTCTTACTCTCGCAGGCAAGGAGCCTCCGGAAGTCGCGCAAATGAAAATCAAAGATATCGGATTCAGCGGCTATCCTGCCTGAAGAAGCAGCAATGGTTGCATAGATAGAGAAATAGTAAATTTAATTTGTGTTAAAAACAGTTTCGAGCGATTGTATTATGCAAAAAATAATCTAAATTTGCACCGAACAAATGGATAGACAACAATTCATCCCCAATAGTTTACATACTGCACAATCCAACAGCACCTACATAAGAGAAAATAGAACTTCATGGGCATAAGGGTGCTGTTAGAAAGATTTTCAACCCTGTAAAAAAAGCTCTGGGTCCGTCGTGAGACGGGCCCTTTGTTATTTTACGGTGCTATAGTGTGTGTGTCCATAAAAAACCGCGCCACGGAAGCAAAGTAATCTTCCTTGGCGCGGTTGGTATGCCGTGATTATTTCATATCGGTATATGACACCTTATCCATATCGCCATAGTCAAGGTTTTCGCCTCCCATACCCCAGATAAACATATAGTTCGATGTGCCGGCAGCAGCATGGATAGACCATTCGGGCGACATGATGGCCTGCTCGTTGTGGAGCCACACGAGGCGCTCCTGCTGAGGTTCGCCCATAAGATGGCAGATAGCATTGCCTTCCGGCACATTGAAATAGAAGTATGCCTCCACGCGACGGTCGTGAGTGTGGGCGGGCATAGTGTTCCAGACCGAACCGGGCTTTAATTCAGTCAGCCCCATCTGAAGCTGACAAGGCCCCTCTTCAAGCACGTTGGCCACTATAAGCTGATTGATCACTCGGTCGTTGCTGTCTTCCATCTTGCCGGCGGCGAAACTGTTGGCCTTGAGCGAGCCTTTTCGGCCGTCGATAGTGATGAGCTGAGTCTTGTAAGTCTTATGGGCAGGAGTGGAGTTGATATAGAACCGGGCCGGATTGGCGGGGTTCTTGGAGCGGAAAGTCACATTTTTGTTTCCGCGCCCCACATAGAGGGCATCTTTGAAGTGGAGTTCGTAGTCTTTACCATCCACGCTCACTATTCCGTCGCCACCCACGTTTATCACACCGAGCTCGCGTCGCTCAAGGAAATAGTCGGCCTTGAGCGGATCTATTGTCTCAAGAGCCACAGTCTTTGTCGCAGGCACTACACCGCCGAAAATCAGCCGGTCGTACATCGAATAGGTGAGGTTCACCTTGTCTTGCTCCATCACCTTAGGCATCATGAAGTGTGAGCGGAGTTGGTCTGTGTCATACTTCTTCACATCGTCGGGATGACACGCACGCATGATTGTGTAGGATGTCTGGGCGCCCGCAGCAAATGCCATTGCAGAGAGAGCCAGAGCTAAGATTGACTTCTTCATTTCTTTAGCTGAGATATTAAGTTGAGTGAAAATCTACATTTGTCTGTGATATACTGCCAGTCGGCCTGCACCACCTTGTCCTTGGGAAAGAGTTTCGACCCCATCCCTACGCAAAACACACCGGCTCTGAACCATGAAGTGAGATTCTCTTCAGTTGGCTCCACTCCTCCGGTCACCATCAGTTTGCTCCAGGGCATCGGGGCAAGGAGACCCTTGACGAATTTAGGCCCGAGGACGTCGCCGGGAAACACCTTGCACACATCACAACCTGTCTCCTGAGCCGCTCCGACCTCAGACACCGTGCCACATCCGGGGGTGTAGGGCACTCCCCGGCGATTGCACACCGTGGAAACGGCCGGATTAAACAGCGGACCCACCACGAAGCAGGCACCGCACTGCATGAAAAGCGAGGCTGTGGCCGGATCGACCACCGAGCCTACACCCACTGCCAGTTCAGGGCATTCTTTAGCGGCAAACTTCACCACTTCAGCAAAAACTTCATGAGCAAAGTCTCCACGGTTTGTAAACTCGAATACCCTCACACCACCGTCGTAACAGGCCTTTACTACGCTACACGCTGTTGCGACATCGCTGTGATAGAACACCGGCACCATCGGCGCCTCAGCCATCTTATTGAGAACGGCTATTTTATCAAATCTTGCCATAATTGTTTCTGTAAATATGTGGTTAGCGTTGCACCCTGCCGTTGGCCGAGCCTCCTGCCAGCGCCTTCACCTCATCGGCACTGACCAGATTGAAGTCGCCGGGTATAGTCTGCTTCAGGGCTGAGGCCGCCACGGCAAATTCCAAAGCCTCTGCCTGATTGTCCATTGTCAGCAGCCCGTGGATAAGGCCTCCCGAAAATGAATCGCCCCCACCCACACGGTCGATAATCGGATTGATATCGTAGCGCTTGCTTTCGTAGAACTCTGCTCCGTTATAAATCATCGCCTTCCAGCCATTATGAGTGGCTGAGAAGGATTCGCGCAACGTGGAGGCCACATACTTGAAACCAAACTCCTCGGCCATGGCCTTGAAGATTCCTTTGTAGCCCTCGGCATCAGTCACACCGCTTTCCACATCTGCCGCAGGCTTAAAACCGAGGCATAGTTCGGCATCCTCTTCATTGCCGATACACACATCCACATACTGCATGAGAGGATGCATCACACTCTGAGCCTTCTCCTTTGTCCAGAGTTTTTTGCGAAAATTAAGGTCGCAGCTCACAGTCACACCCTTACGCTTGGCAGCCTCACACGCAATACGGGTGAGTTCGGCAGCCTTATCGCTTATGGCGGGGGTTATGCCGCTCCAATGAAACCAATCAGCCCCTTCCATTATAGCGTCAAAGTCAAAATCTTCCGGATTTGCTTCAGCAATTGCCGAACCCGCACGGTCATATATCACTTTCGACGGTCGCATAGACGCACCTGTCTCACAATAATATATGCCCACACGATTACCACCGCGCGCTATATAATCGGTGTGAACGCCGTAACGCCTGAGAGCATTCACCGCTGCCTGACCGATTTCATGGGCAGGGAGTTTGCTCACAAAATGGGCATCATGACCATAATTGGCACAGCTCACCGCCACATTGGCTTCGCCACCTCCCCAAATCACATCAAAAGAGTCAACCTGAACAAAACGGTTGAATCCGGAGGGCGACAGCCGAAGCATAATTTCGCCCAAAGTCACTATCTTACTCATTTTCTTTTTTGCTTATTGTTGCGTTATTTATACTTTCCATCAGTTTTATGGCATCCACGTAGCGGGCTATCCCTTCAGCCACTTGCTTTGCATCGCGCATGGCATGAACCACCGTTGCAGGCCGATTGGTCACATCTCCGCCGGCAAACACACCCTTCCGGCTCGTCATGCCGTAAGGATTATCGCGAGTTAGCACATACCCCTTGTCGTCGACCTCGATTCCACCGGTGGATGAAACTATTCTTGAAGCCGGCGCGCTCCCCACTGCCATAACCACATGATCAACAGGCACCACGCTCTCCACTCCTGAAGTATTGAGCGTGAGTTGTTTCAGTCTGTATTCATCAAGCGCTTCCACATTGGTGATTGTGGTGTTCCATAGAAATTTCACACCCTCTTTCACCGCATCTTCATATTCCGAACGCAGTGCCTTCATATGGGTGATGTCACGATGATACACCACCGTAACCTCCTTAGACCCCATGCGCAGAGCAGTGCGGGCCGCATCTATGGCCGTATTACCGCAACCAACCACATACACACGATCATCATTACCCACAATCACCTCGTCGCGCGACATGAAACCGCTCTCATAGAGACTTACCCTACGGAGAAAACGTATTGCCTGACGCACACCCGGATGACTGAGCCCCGGAATATCAAGACGCTTGGCCACTCCGGTGCCGGTGCCGATAAACACCGCATCAAAACCTTGCTTGAAAAGAGAATCTATCGGGTAGTTTTCTCCAATCGTGGTGTTGAGATGAAAGACCACCCCGAGATTTTCTATCTTGCGGATTTCTCTCCTCACCACATCTTTTGGCAGACGGTATTCGGGAATGCCATACATAAGCACACCTCCCGGCTCCGACTCCATCTCAAAGATTTCTACAGCAAACCCCTGACGCGAAAGATCGCCGGCTATGGTGAGGCCGGAAGGCCCACTGCCAATCACAGCAATCCTTCCCCTGGTCTTCTCCGGGATTGCCTCATGGGTGAGGCCTGCGTCTGAATCGAAATCGGCCACAAAACGTTCGAGCTTACCGATATTGATATGGTGCCCCTGCTTACCGAGCACACAGCTGCCTTCGCACTGGCGCTCATGACCACACACGCGCCCGCACACCGAAGGCAGATTGCTCCGGCCATTGATTATTCCCATGGCATTGCCGAAATTACCCTTGGCAAGCTCGGCAATCCATTCAGGAATATCATTGCTCACCGGACATCCTTTCTTGCATGCCGGAACCTTGCAGTGCAGGCAGCGCTGAGCCTCCCGTATGGCCTCTGCAAGAGTATAGCTTTCATTGACTTCTTTGAAGTTATATGTCATTTTTTTCTGATTTCATATGATTTCCATCCGAAAGGGTGAGACGGTCTCATTCCATAGACTGTATTCTGTCGGAGCCGGCAGCTATCATGGCCTTCTCATTGCGGATTATCAGCACACGGTTCCACCACATCAGAGCCATGGTGCCTATCACCAGCACACCGCTTCCTATCCACTTCAGATTGTGCACAAGCTGGAAGATTATCCAGGCAAGCGGACTACCGGCAAAGTCAAGACTTCCGCCGCTGAAACCTGCGGGGATAGCAACCGCTGAGTCGCCTGTGGCCACATAAACATCGCGAGCCGCAAGACTAAACCATTCGGCAAGATTGGTCACCATATAGAGACCAAGCACGATTACGACCAGACCCACCACAAATGTCTTGAACACATTGCCTCTGGTGAACGGAAGCACGAGAGGAAACACATAGAACAGACCTGCAAGCGAGGCCAGCGGCAGAAATTGGTTGCCCGGCAACAGTACCGCCAGTATCAGCGACACCGGAATGAGCAGGAGCGACACTACAAGCGTGGTCGGATGACCAATCACGAGAGCCGGACTCATACCGATGTTCAGGCCATCGGCTCCCTTGAAACGGCGCGCAATGAGCCGTCGGGTGGCATCGCTGATAGGTTTCAGCCCCTCGATAAAGAGCACCGTGACGCGAGGAATAAGCTCCATCACTGCACCCATTTTTATTCCGAGACCGAGAATATAAGGTATCTTCTCTACAATCTGCGACCACGATTCGCAGGTGAGGCAACCGATACCCACACCCACTATCACGCCGAGAAACAAGGGTTCGCCCATCAGACCAAACTTCCTTTTCATCCCTTCGGCATCGATTTCGAGCCTGCCTATGCCGGGAATGCGGTCGAGCCCTTTATTGATGGCCCATGCGAAAGGAGCGAACCCCGCACAAAATGGCTGTGGAATCGAGATTCCGTCCATGTCCTTATAAAACCGCTGAAATTTCTTGGCCGTCATGTCTGCGATGATAAGCGTGATGATATAGCACACTATCGCGCCGAAGAAGCCCCATGCAAGAGAATCGGAAGCAAAATATATCACCGCTCCGATAAAAGCGAAATGCCAGTAGTTCCAGAGGTCAATATTGACAGTGCGGGTGGTCTTGGTGAAAAGCATGAGTATATTCACTCCCAGACACACCGGGATAATAAACGCTCCGACAGCAGTGTTGTAGGCCACCGAGGCAGCCGCGGGCCAGCCCATATCAAACACACGGAGCTGCAGGTTGTAAATACCCACCACAGTGTCGAGAGCCGGGCCGAGAGCCGAGGTGAGCAGGGCTGTCACAATCGACAGACCGACAAATCCCACTCCCACTTTCAGACCGCTCTTAAGAGCGTCGCCAAGCCTAATGCCTATGCACAGACCGAGCACGGTGAAAATCACCGGCATCATCACAGCCGCGCCGAGCCCTATTATATAGCTGAATATACCCTCCATCATTTAGGCTGTTTGCCGATGTAAGCAAGAATACCGCCGTCAACATAAAGCACGTGGCCGTTCACGAAGTTTGATGCATCCGAAGCGAGAAACACCGCCGGACCCATCAGATCTTCCGGATTTCCCCAGCGTGCGGCGGGGGTCTTCGATATAATGAATGAATCAAACGGGTGACGGCTGCCGTCGGCCTGACGTTCGCGGAGCGGTGCGGTCTGTTCAGTAGCTATATATCCCGGGCCGATGGCATTGCACTGTATGTTGTGTTCGCCATATTCAGAGCAGATATTGCGGGTGAGCATCTTCAGGCCACCTTTGGCCGAGGCATATGCGCTCACAGTCTCGCGTCCGAGTTCGCTCATCATGGAGCAGATGTTTATAATCTTGCCGTGGCCTTTCTTAATCATGCCCGGAATCACGGCCTTCGCACAGATAAACGGCCCCACGAGGTCTACATCTATCACGCGGCGGAATTCCTCAGCCTCCATCTCCTCCATAGGGATTCTCTTGATTATGCCAGCGTTGTTGACAAGAATATCTATTGTCCCCACAGTGGCCTCGATATCGGCCACCATCTCTTTTACGGCCGCCTCATCGGTCACATCACAAAGATAGCCTTTAGCTTCGATGCCAAGCTCCTTATAGGCCTTCAGACCGCGGTCCACGGTCTCCTGACGCGAACAGTTAAACACGATTTTCGCTCCGGCTTCAGAAAGAGCTTGCGCGATAGCGAGTCCGATACCATAGGCGGCTCCGGTCACGAGAGCCACTTTTCCTTCAAGTGAGAAATTCACCATATTCGTATATATATTGTAAGTTTGATTTTGTTTCCGTTTAATGACTTATTTCAATCTCCAGAGGCGAGGCGAGCCGGCGCTGAAGATCTTCGAGTTCACACACCCAACTGTTGAATGTGAGAGTGCGCCCCTTGCTCCATGAAGAGCCCCAGTAATAGGAGAATTCTTCGCCCTCACGGCAAGGGGATGCCGATATCACATGGCCCACGGCTGTGCCACGCTCTTCGGGAAGGGCACGATAAGATGTGGCACCACCCTCCGGATTCACCACTCCTATGAAGATTCGTCCGTAGCCTCGTCCAGGTCCGGTGGTGGGATCGGCATAAGCCACATAACCGTTGCCAAGCACATAGTCTTCCACAGCCGGCTTATGGACTACAATACCCGCAGCCACTGAATCGGTGTCGAACCCTTCAAGTCTCGCCACCGTGCGATTGAAAGGAGTGCCCGCATCAAGAGTGATGGTGCGCGTGTCGCGGCCACCGGCATAATCATATATCAGTTCAATAGTTGTGCGGAGTGGTCCGTTGTCCAGAATCTTCCACTCTGAGAATGCTCCGGGGAGCATAAGGTTTCCGTCGCGGTCCAAAGCCGCCGACCCTCCGCCGCCGAGAGTCGCACCCACATCATACTGGTCCATACCGTCGCCATGATCAATGTGATATGACACCTTCTGAACGAGCTCCTTGAAATAGCGTTCGGGCACCACCGGACGGGTTGTGGATTTTGTAAACACGTCGTAGCCGCTCACTCCTCCACCCGATGCCGGCCCATATGCACGATATGCAGCAAAATCATTTTCCCATGCGAGATCATCAACCCTCTCCGGATAGAAAGCCGCATAAACCACATTGTCAATCGGAGCCGGCTTCCCGGAAGTCACAGTAAACACCTCTACCGATTGCGGCCCTACGGCCACGGGGAAAACTATCTTGCCATCATATGTGGGCTGCCACGGCACTTCAGAGCCGTTGGCGTCTGTTATCACAAAAGGTGTCTGAGGCATATCCGCTGCGGGCACCTCCACCATTTCCGACCGCGGCTGAGGCAGTCGGTTGCTCACACTGATGCGGGTCGGAGCTGCGGCAAAAGCCATGGCTGCCGACAGCATCAAGAGGCCTGAAAAAAATATCCTGCGATTGGGCATGATTACAAAATTATATTACCACTGCATGAGCAGCCGTTTCTATTCACAAAGTTAATATATTAAGCGCCTACTCATCTATCATTATCGTCCATATCTGTTTGTAAAATCGTCCACATCCCGATGCTTTTTCACACTTAAGCCTGTCATTTCAACCTCAAAACTCCTTTTTTTATTATTTTTGCGGTCGCAAAAATTTTTCATTCCACCGATTCCAATGACAACCTACACTTGTGGTGCCATCCAAAGAAAAGAATTTTCAATACCCTGTCTTGTCACATTTCTAATATCACTGATAGCAGGGATTCTGCCGGCAAAAGGAGAATATTTCAAGCATCTCACTCTTGGCGACGGACTAAGCCAACTATCTGTAATGGCCATCACTCAAGACAAGCTCGGCCGGATGTGGCTGGGCACAAGAGAAGGCGTAAACGTCTACGACGGTATAGGCATCACCTCCTATAAAGGATGGGTGCCACAAGGCGCAGACGGCAATCGTGTGTGGATTGGAAATGAAGTCAACTCTATTGCCAACGACTCCATAGGCAATCTATTTATAATGATCGACGACGATATCGTGAAATTTGATATAACCGCCGACAAGTTCAGCCGTTTCACCACTAATGGCAATGTCCGGGCTCTTGCCGAAAACAATGGAGAGATAGTCTATGTGGCCGGCGATTCTATTTTTGTGAAAAACAAGAAAGACGATGAGGTTGCTTTTGCATTCACTGTGCCCGATGCAAAACAACTCACACATTTAGCCGTTGATAATAATCACTACTATGTGTCTACCCCCGCCGGACTCCACATCTATGACCGCAAGAGAGCAACCGACCGGGTGGTTCTCCCCTCCATGAATATCTTCTCCTCTTTCATGAGCCACGACGGCACTCTTTGGATCACCACATTCAGCCACGGACTTTACCGTTTTGGCCATGACGACGCCGAGCCCGTGAGGGTGTCAATGCCCACTGCTCCCGAAGGAGTGATGGGCGCCGCACAATGCCGGAATGCTATAGAAGACCATAGTGGAAAGATTTGGTATGGCTCATTCAGCGGACTATTCTGCTTTGACCCCGCCACCGGCAACACACGCCACATAAAGATTCCCATGAACATCGGCGGACTCACCCACTCTTCGGTTTTCGGCATGGCGTGCGACCGCAAAGGGAATCTATGGGTGGGAACTTACTACGGAGGCGTGAATTATTTCTCGCCCGACAACGACAAATTCCTCAATTTCAACTACGACGGTTTTGCCCCGGCAAATCTCGCCCACTCATTCGTGAAAGATCTCGTGGTTGACCGCGACGGCCATCTATGGTTTGCTACAGACGGGGCCGGAGTGGGATGCCTTGACGAAAACTGGAATATTGTGACCCACCTCTCCACACACAGCACTAAGAACACTCTGCGCCAGAACAACATACGCTGCATGGAATATGACCCTGCGGGCAACCGTCTTTATATCGGCACTCATCTGGGCGGTCTGTCGGTGTTTGACATTGACCGGCAGACTGTGACTAATCTGATTGACGCTCCGCAATATCAGACAATACCCGGCAACGTGATTCATGAACTGAAGCTGCACGACGGCAACCTCTTTATAGCCTCGCGCACAGGGCTGTCGTGGATGGATCTCGCCACCGGTATCATCAAAAAAGTCAATTCCAATATTGTAGCCACCATGTTCGATATTGACCGCGAGGGCAATCTCTACTGCACTTCTGCCTCAAGCCGCAATCTATATAAGATTTCCAATCCCACCGCAGATAAGCCTGTCATAGAGACGGTAGCACACTCCAAGTCAAAACTATTCCCTACCCAGATATGCACCACAGACAGAGGGGTGCTAATATCTACTCTCGGCAACGGGTTGCTGTATTATCCTTACAATGATTCAATACCCCGGCGCATCAACACCACCAACAGCCGTCTGCCCAACGACTACTGCTATGCAATAAGCCGTGGCAAAAACGATGATATCTATGTTACGACCGAAGACCATGTGGTGAAAATCGACGTGGCCGATATGTCTATGCAGACCGTGAACTTTTCCGACTTCTTTCCCGAGTCTCACATAATAAATGAATGTGCCCTCCTCTCTCTGGCCGACGGCGACATACTCGTAGGTAGCACTAAAGGCATCACCCGCCTCAACGACAGCGACTTCAACACCTCTGCGGTAGATGAAGACGCCCCCGGAATATACTTCTCAAGGCTACGCCTCAAAGACAAGGATGTGACCCCTTCCGATGGCAGCGGGATTCTGCAGAAAGCACTCCCCTACGCCGACCATATCGTGCTGCCGAGCAATCACAATGATTTCAGCATAATTATCGGTGTGAGCGACTATCTTGCCACAACAAATGTGCCTCTGATAGAATATCGCATGGATGGCGTAGACTCCCACTGGCTCACAGCACCGGGCAATGAGATACGCTATCAGAACCTCCCCTCCGGCTCATACCGTCTGCGGGCCCGACAGCCCGACGGCAAAGAAATAGCTCTTAGCGTGACGGTGAGCACACCATGGTATAACTCCTGGTGGGGATGGCTCATATATATAGCCATAGCGGTAGCCGTGGGCTATTTCATTATTCATAAGACTCTCGATGCAGCCCGCCTGCGCCTATCGCTCAAGAAAGAGCAGGCCGAAAGAGCTCAGATAGAGAAGGTCAATCAGGAAAAGTTTGTGTTCTTCACCAATGTGAGCCATGAGTTCCAGACCCCTCTCACCCTTATAATCAGCCACATCGATCTGCTCGTGGCGCGATATAAACGTCACCCCAAGCTAATCGACAGTCTCATGAGGGTAAGAGCTCACTCCGAGCAGATGAGCCATCTCATCACCCAGCTTCTCGAGTTCAGGAAACTACAGCAAAACCAGCAGGTGCTCAGAGTGGGTCTGCATGATGCCAACGAACTGCTGCAGGAAACAGCCACACCATTCTGCGACTATGCAGCGAAACGCGGCATAGAGTTTACCATCAACCCCTCCGACAGCAATCCCCGGGGAGCCTATGACCCCGCATTGCTCAACAGAGTGCTTGTCAATATTCTGTCAAACGCGTTCAAATACACCCCCGACGGCGGCAAAATATCTTGTCGGGTGGTGGTCGACCCCTCGGGACAAGTGGTGTTTGAAGTGGAAGACAATGGCCGTGGAATCGCCGAAAAAGACCTACCATATATTTTCGACCGCTTCTACAACGGCACTGCCGAGGAGCTCAAGCGCTACAATATGGACTACCGCAGCACAGGCATCGGACTTGCCTTTGCCAAATCTATTGTCGACAGACACCACGGCACCATCAATGTGAAGAGCCGTGAGGGTATAGGCACAGTGTTTAGCGTCGTTATTCCGTGCAATCTGAGCATATTTGCCGATGACTCCAATGTGGTGATAGAGCAGCCGTCAGACCATTCCTTAGATGCCAAGCCGGCCAAGGCATCGCTAATTCCGATCTCAACCTCCGAAGTGCGGCTCCCTGACTCCGAGAGCGCCAGAGAAAAGGAAACATCCATGCCGGATGCAGATGACACGGACTCTTCTACAGAGGAATCCGACAGGCCGCTTCTGCTCATTGTCGAAGACAATCCTGAGCTGCGAAGCAATCTCACCGAGTTTTTCTCATCTTATTTCCGCGTAGAGGAGGCCCGTGACGGAGAAGAAGGCCTGACAAAGGCCCGCGAACTCACCCCCGACATAATCATATCTGATGTGATGATGCCCCGCATGAGCGGCACGGAGATGTGTCGCACCATCAAGGCAGACATCAATCTATGCCATATCCCGGTGATACTTCTCACTGCCCTGAGCACCTCCGAATCAAAACTTGAAGGACTCAACACCAATGCCGACGACTATGTGACCAAACCGTTTGAATCAACCCTTCTGCTCGCCCGCGTAGACAATCTGTTGCGTCTGCGCCGGATTCTCCGCAAGCAGTTCGACAGGCAGCCTGTGGAAGAGGTGGATATGTCTATCGTCAATCCTCTCGACCGCGACTTGCTCAAGCGCACTACCGAGATAATAGAGCAGCATATCGACGACCTCGATTTCGACATCCCCATGCTTTGTCGTGAGGTGGGGGTGTCGCGCTCACTGTTCTTCAATAAGTTCAAGAGTCTCACCGGCATGACACCCAATGCATTCATCCTCAATTACCGCCTAAAATATGCGGCCGCGCTTCTAACAGCGCAGCCGCATCTGAGTGTAACCGATGTTGCTGACAGATCGGGGTTTGCCACCGCTATCTATTTCAGCCGCTGCTTCAGAAAGCAATTTGGTGTGTCACCTGTCAATTATCGCAAGGGGTCCACAGATACTGAAGCCACCGGAAATTCTTAACCTTATTATCAATAACCCTATATTGTTTCTAAAACCTAAATCTATTGTCTTATTTCTTGAGTGAAGTCGTGACTTGCTTATCTCTTCAGCGACACATGACCGTCGATAGGAATGGTGCCGCCGCTCCATGCACGCTTCTGAGTCCAGGGCTCGGCCGGATCTGTCCAGAAAGGATGATCGGCAGGCAGACCGAGAGGCAGAAACATACATGAGGTGATATATAAGCTTCCGTTGTTGGTGTAGCTGTTGCTCAGCTCGGGCTGATGACCCACGAAGCCGAGAGCCAGATAGCCGCCGGGGGTGAAATTGCCGGGCACCTTAAACATATTCTCCATCACTGTAGTGAGTGCCGAACGTACAGAGCCGTTGGTCAGGCCGGCGGGGAACCCATACTTCCAGGCAGACATGGCCAGTGTCTGAAACGCTCCAAGACGATAGACCACCGAACGTCCGAACGCAGGATAAGTGCCTTCGGGAGAAATCAGACGCTCGATAAACTGATTGTAGCGCTGCATGCGCTTCACAGCCAGTTCCGACTTGATATTGCCAACCCAGCGGTTTTCAGGAGTGCGGTTATTTTCCACAGTCTCAAGCATCTCTATATACATCGGATGGATCACAAACGAGTTGTAGTTGTCGAGCGCCAGCTCAGGACCGTCGCCATACATTCCATCGCCAAGATACCATTCGTCTATCTTCCTGCCCACGGTCTGGAAAATGAAGTTGTCGGCACTCTCAGGCTCAGCCATGAGGATAAAAGCCTCTATAAGCCCACGAAACAGGAGCCAGTTATTGTAGGCCGGACGATGCTTGCGCATCCCCTTGAAGCAATCGAGATAACGCTGCTGAGTCACACTATCGAGCTGCTGCCAGAGCGACGGCGCGCGCAGGAAGCTTTCAGCCACATAAGCCGCGTCTACAAGCGGCTGTGGATGCGAACCTCCCCACTCCAGATAGTCAGGACTTTCCGGATCAACGGCATGCTTATAGGCCGAGAGAGCCCACTCGCGGAGCTGCTTGCGCCTGGCTCCCTCTTCCGTGTCATCGTCGGGCAGGGCAAGCCAGGGGGTGATACCGGCCATCAGACGACCGAAACACTCCATATACGACACCTTCGGGTCACGTCCGTCCCAGTTCGGGCTCAGCTCAAGCTCCATATTCTTCTGGAGCTCGCCACGGCTCATGTTTTCAAGCACAGGGGCTGCGATGCTGTAGCACAAATCCACCCACTTCTCGCGGTCTGTTTTCACCGGTGCCTTCCCCTTCCCTGCGGCGGCGCCGCAGAGAGAGGTCCACACCAGGAGCACTGCTATAAAAATCTTCTTCATGATTCAGCGTAAGCAGAGATTAGTTTTTCTGTTCGATATCACGCTTACGGTTCAGAGCCTCAAGATAGTAGTAGTCGGCATAGTTAAGAGGGACATCGATCTCGCTGTTGTGAGGAATCGATCCGGTGGAGTGCTTGAGGATAAAGCGCCCGTTCTCTCCCGGTTTGGCAGTATATTCGTCGCTTGCAAGCGAAGCCATGATTTCGTCGGCATATTCCTTATACTGTGCGGCATTCTCCACCGGATAGCCTGACAGTTCATAGAGAGCCGAGGCTATGATGGCAGCTGTAGAGGCATCGCGGGGTTCGTTGGGCACATCAGGAGCATCCATATCCCAGTAAGGAATCTTGTCGGCCGGCATATTGTGATGATTGCGCATATAGTCGAAGGTCTTCACAGCCTGGTCAAGATAGCGCTTGTCGCCGGTCTCGCGATAACACATAGTGTAGCCGTAGATAGCCCATGCCTGTCCGCGCGACCAGGCCGATTCGTCGGCATATCCCTGGCCGGTGTTGCGGTGGAGCACCTCGCCGGTCTCAGGATTATAGTCAATCACATGGTAGCAGCTGCCGTCGGGGCGGAAATGCTCCTTGAGAGTGGTATTGGCATGGTTTACCGCTACGTTATAGAATGTCGAGTCGCCACTTATCTTTGTTGCCTCGAAGAGAAGCTCTAGATTCATCATATTGTCGATAATCACCGGGCATGTCCATCCGCGGCTTGCCTGCCACGAACCGGGAGAAGCATTCCAGCTCTGGATTATGCCGGCTCCGGGACGGAAACGGGTGCAGAGGCTCTTTGCTGCTGTCACGAGCACCGAATCATACTCCGCCTGCTTCACAAAGCGACGGCCGTTGCCATAAGAACAGTTGATTATGAAGCCTATGTCGTGATGGCTTGTGAGATGCTGAGCCTCGGCGATGGCCTCGGTATATTTCTCGGCCAGAGGCACGAGGGCAGAGTCGCCGGTGAGCTCATAGAGATACCACATGCTGCCGGGGAAGAATCCGCTGCGCCAATCGGCATATCCGCAATAAGCGGTGCTGAAACGGTTGCGCTTGGTAGTGACCGGATTGAGCACATTAGATGTGGTGTCGGCCTCGATAGCTTCTACCTGCAGAGCCATCTGAGCCGCTGCGTTTTCCACTGCTGCATCATACCAGTCGGCCACGGCCGCTTTTTTCTCGGATGTGCCACACCCGGTCAGAATCAGAGCGGTCAGGCCGCCGGCTATAATGTAATTCTTCATATTGTAAGTTTGTGATTAAATCTGTCTGTTTATCTGTCTATTCAGAGAGCCTTGATGGTATAGGAATATGATCCCTTTCTGGCAGGCTTCTTGTCGGTGAGAGAGATGCGGCTGATTTTCGGCCCCCATACATTGCTAAGCCGTGGGTCGGGAAGCTCCTGGTCGGTCACAATCACGTCAAACTGCGACGGATTGTAGGTCAGCACCGCCTTATGGCCGTTGGCATTAATGTTTACCACACCGGGCTTCGAGGTGTCAATCTCTCCCCAGGTGAGGAAGTTGACCACATTGGGAGCCTTTGTCTCCTTGAGGTCGAAGCGGTCAGTCACCTTCACTTCCCTACCCTTCACATTGTAGGCACGGGTCCAGTTGTTTATACCGGCTTCTTCGGGATATGCCCCGGTTAAGTTGAGTTCCACACTATTCTTGCCGGCCTTCACATCCGACGCCTTGAACTTGCGTCCGTGAGGCTGCTCGAATCCATTGACCACCGGCAGATTATGCCATCCGCTCTGCATGGTCCATATGTTATAGCGCTCGCTGCTGAATGTCTGGCGGGTATAGGTGCCCACACCGGCATCGATTATTATCGGATAGTTGTCGGCCCACACAGAAAAGGTGCCTGCATCGTTGTGGTTGTGGCTCTCATCGTTGAAACCTCCTTTGGTGGCGAAGAAGAGATTCTGAGGAGTGGATATGTAGCAGAATTCTGTCTCCGGATACCATGTGTAGGCCGGACGCTTGAATTCAGCGTCATACTCTCTTAGTTCGGGAGCGATATTGAAGGCCGCAAATGTGCGGTAGATGTCGCGACCGTTTACGGGTGCTTTCTTATTGTCGAGCATCAGAGCCGCAAAGCTCTTAAGAAGGTCGGAATCTACTGCCTTGCCGTAGCGATACACCAGATAGGGGTCGCCTCCGCCACGCGCACTCGCATCAGCGAAATTCACCACCCAGCCATCGCCCACATACGACCGGGCTATATATTCACCCATATCCTTGATGAGCTTCTCATTGCTCATATCCACCTTTCCTCCGGTGGCAAGGCTGAGCAAATCCACATAGTCGAGAGTCTTGCCGGCTGCATGCCCCCAGTAGGAGGGACCCTCCTCGCATGCACCGTCACCCTTTATATAGTTGAGGAATTTATCCACGCCGAGCATAGTGTAGTAGACAATATCGGTGTAGCGGTCCTTATCATCCTCCATGAGCATGGCGGTCAGGAGCACATTGCTGAGACACCATGGATTCCAGTTGTTGAGCATCCGGCCATTATAGTTACGGCTGCCGTCCCACCACCATTTGTCATAGTTCAGATACGGGTCTAAAATGCGGGTCTTCAGCTCATGGCGCAGTCTGCGCGAAATTTCCGGATTGATTTTGTCAAACTCCGGCTGCATGAAATAATACACCCACGAATAAAGATTGCCCATATCGCCGGCCACGAGATCGATCACCGGAGTGTCATAAGCCTGAATTGAGCGTCCGGGCTTGATGGCGGGGATATGTGCGCTCAACGCCCATGAAGTCATCTCGGCAGCGGCATACACTCCGTTGATGAGCTGGTCAATAAAACGCCCCTTGCCCTCGGCAAGCTCCGCGAGAAGCAGATCGGCCATAGCGCTGTTGTTTGCATCGAGAGGGTTCTCCATGATCTTGCGGTTGCCGCTGCGCTCATATTCCAGATAGTCGGTGGCCTTCACCCGAGGCCAGTCGTGAGACAGAGCTTTCTCGCCACGCTTTATATAAAAGTCTTTGTTCTCCCCCAGAAGTGCATCCCATCCGGCACGGTCAGTATAGGCCGGTAGATTCACCCATTTCCGGTCGGGCACGAGTATCTCTTTCAACTCATCTTTTGTCACTCTCGACGCAATCAGATTGCGTTCGGTGTAGGCCGACGCACTCAGAGTGAAAAGTAGCGCCATAGCCATTGCAAGCATTTTTTTCATGGGGGTAACAATTTTGGTGTAAAATTACACATATCGTACCCTACAGACCAAACAAAATCATCCAGAATAGTGGGCCAAATCATCCATACTCGCTAAAGCATAACACTTTAACCATCGTGTACAATTTGCACGGGTTTTTAGGACAATTTTAGACACCCCCCTATCCGGCAACGCTATAATTTTACCGCGAGAAAAATCTCATGGCTTCTTGAAGCCTCATAGCGCGTATCAACAATCAATCATTATAAACAAACACAATCTTAAATTTAACCAGCTTATGATCCACAAGGCAACACAGACAAAGCCGGCCTCGCATCGCCCCCTTATAAATAAGGTGGCCATCGGGGCTACTATGGCAGCTCTCTGTGTATTCCCCCTCGCGGGAACCCAGAGTGCTTATGCGGCTCCATCGGCCCTCGCCATCAGCGCTGCCCAAAACTTAGTTTCCATCAAGGGACAAGTGAAGGACTCCACAGGTGAACCCCTCATCGGAGCGACTGTAAAGGTGAAAGGCGATGCCAGAATCGGCACGATGACCGATATTGACGGCAACTACACTCTTACCGTACCCGCAGGATGCACCCTCGAATTCTCAGGCATCGGCGTACTCCCACAGAATGTGAAGACCACCGCCGGAGTGACCGTCTACAATGTAACTCTCGAAGATGACGCCACCGCCCTCGAAGAGGTGGTTGTGGTGGGCTATGGCCAGCAGAAGAAGGTCAACCTCACCGGTTCAGTCGCTTCAATCAATGCCGAGCAGATTTCTGAAAACCGCCCCATCTCCAACATTTCGCAGGCTCTCGCAGGTCTCGCCGCCGGTGTCAACGTTACTTCTGCCGCCAACCAACCGGGCGATAACAATGCGACAATTAATGTGCGTGGCGTCGGTACTCTCAATAATTCCGCTCCTCTCGTGATTATAGATGGTGTGGAAGCCGGTATCAATACCGTCAACCCCGCCGACATAGAGTCTATGTCGGTGCTCAAGGACGCCGCTTCGGCCGCCATCTATGGTTCGCGTGCCGCCAACGGTGTTATCCTCATCACCACTAAGAAAGGCACAGCCGGCTCTATCAAGGTTAACTACCACGGCTATGTTTCATTCCAGTCTATCCGGAAGACCCTCACACCGGTGAGCAACTATGCCGACTATATGGAGCTCATAAACGAAGGCATGGAAAACACCTATGGCACTAAGAACTACTCCTTCTCTGATGAGGTGATTGCGGAGTGGCGTGCAAATCCCAATGACCCATACCGCTATCCAAACACCGACTGGATTGCCGAAACCTTCAAATCTTCTGTGGCTACCAACCATATCGTATCAATGAGCGGTGGCACAGACAAAATCCGTTTCTACTCCTCATTCGGCTACAACCGCAATCCAGGTGTGATGCCCAACGCCGGCTACACCCAGTATAACGGTCGTGTCAACGTGGATGCCGACGTGAAGAAGTGGCTTACCCTCGGCGTGAATGCAAGCGGATATGTCGGAATCACCGAACCGGGCGCTCGCTCTGTAGCCAATATCTTCAATTTTGCATCAGCCACCACTCCCGGCCAGGTGTTTATGGGACCCGATGGCAAATTTGGAGCCACCAACAACCCTGAGGATTGTCAGAATGCAGGCAACAACCCTTACTGGAGAGCAAACATTGTGCAGGGCGATACACGCCGCAACAACATTCGTGCGAAATTCTACGGCACATTCCGTCCTTACGACGGACTCTCGTTTACCGCGAGCTACAACTATCAGATGACCGACACCGAGAGCCGCAACAAGCCAAAATTCCTCGAGGCCTGGAATTTCCTCACTGATGAAGTCGTATATAATAACGTTGGCAGAATCGATGTCAGCAACTCCGACGGAAAGGTGGAACGCTACTTCTGGGATGTTGTTGGAAACTATGACAAGAAATTTGCTGAAAAGCTTCAGCTGCATCTGATGGTTGGCACCTCAAGCGAGCTTTACCGCTCCAAGAGTTTCAGCGCATCCAAGCAGAATCTCATCGATATGAATCTTTGGGCTCTCAGTGCAGCCACGGGTGATGCCAGTGCTTCCGGAAGCTCTACCGAATGGGCTATGCGCAGCTTCTTCGGCCGCATCAACCTCAACTGGGACGAAAAATATCTCGCTGAGTTCAATCTCCGTCGCGACGGTTCAAGCCGATTTGCCAGAACAAAACGTTGGGGCACATTCCCCTCCGGATCTCTCGGATGGCGCATGGAGCGTGAGGAGTTCATGCAGGGTCTCGTAGACAAGGGTCTCAACTCACTCAAACTCCGTGCAAGCTACGGTGAGCTCGGCAATAACTCCATCGACAACTACGACTATCAGGCTCTCTACACCAACTCCGGCATGAGCTATGTGCTCGGCAATGCACTCGCCACCGGTATGGGTATGGTCGCCATCCCCAACTCGCTCGTAACATGGGAAAGCACCAAGGTGTTTGACTTCGGCGTAGACTTCAGCCTCTTCCGCAACCGCCTGAGCGTTGTGGCCGACTATTTCAACAAGAAGACCACCAATATTCTTATCTCGCTTCCCGCTCCTGCCGTTCACGGCACAACCTCGCTCCCCAAGCTCAACAGCGCAGGCGTAACCAACCAGGGCTTCGAGCTCACCGCCACATGGAATGACCGCATAGGCGATTTCAACTATGGTGTGACCGGCAACGTGACCTACGTCACAAACATCGTAGACAAATTCCGCGGTAAAGACAAAGACGGTATGTCTATCTCCGGCACCAACCTCATCTGGGAGGGCCACCCCATCAACAGCCAGTATATGCTTAAGGTGGACCGCATTATCCAGACCGAAGCCGACATGAAGATCGTGGAAGACATGATTGAGAACGCTCCAATTGGAAGCAATGGCAAGAAGGTGAATCCTTTCGCTTCCTACGGAAAACCTGAGATGGGTGACTTCCTCTATCAGGATATCAATGGCGACGGCATCATCAATGCCGACGACCGCACTATCGTTTCCGACGGTCCCAATCCAAAATGGTACATGGGTCTCACCCTCAACGCTAACTGGAAAGGCATAGACTTCAGCATGCTCCTCCAGTCGCAGCTCGGCGCCAAGAGATACTGGCAGACGATGGGATATAACACTCCGACCGTTCGTTGGGGCTATCAGCTCAACAAGGAAGTGGCTGAAGGCCGTTGGTATCCCGGACGCACAGACGCCAGCTATCCCCGCCTCCTTGACTACCAGAAACAAATCAACACACAGGCCAGCGACTTCTATCTCCAGAATCTCGCTTTCCTCAAGATCCGCAACATTGAGCTCGGCTACACCCTGCCCGCCAAATGGACCGATGCTTGCCAGCTCAGCAAGGTGCGTGTCTACGGCACACTCGAAAACTTCTTCACTTTCACAAGCTTCAAAGGCTTTGACCCCGAAGTTTCCGGCATGAACTATCCCACCATGCGTCAGGCTGTGCTCGGCATAAATGTAACATTCTAATATCGAAAGAACATTATGAAATTCTCAAAAATAATGATGGCGGCTATGACCGTCTCGACCCTATCGCTGTCGAGCTGTTATGACCTCGACCGCTATCCTGACAATCAGCTGAGCTCAGGAACATTCTTCCAGACCGAGGCTCACGCCAAGCAGGCCATGATGGCAGTTTACAGCCAAATGCAGAGTGACTACGTGTTCGGTCTATCCTTCAGCTTTGATGGCCTTGGCGGTATCTCATTCGGATATGACCCCTATTCGCTGCAGCCTTTCCAGATTGGCACAGTTGCTGTCAACAATGGCTATGTTGCAAACTTCTGGACCTACACTTACGAAGGTATAGCCCGTGCCAACAATGTGATTCAGAATATCGGAGGAGCCGACATGACTGATCAGCTCAAGGCTCAGTATATCGGCGAAGCCAAATTCATGCGTGCTGTCTACTATTTCCATCTGCTCAACCTTTACGGTGGTGTGCCCATCTATGATGAGACAACAATCATCGCAGAGGAATTCACTCAGATGCTGAAACCGCGTAACTCAGAAGAAGAAGTGCGCAACTTCATTATCGCAGACCTGGATGCAGCCGCTACTTCGCTCCCTGCTTCATGGGATGCCGCAAATGCAGGCCGCGCAACTTCCGGAGCCGCTACCGCTCTCAAGGGCAAGGTGCTTCTCTTTGGCAAGAAATATGCCGAAGCATCTCAGTGCTTCAACTCTGTAATCACTTCCGGCAAATATGGTCTCTATTCTGATTATGCCGGTCTCTTCCTGCCGGGTGGAGATGAAAGCTCAGAGATGATTTTCGCTATCCAGAATCTCGGTGGCGTGGGTCAGGATATCGGCATGCCGATGGCTTTCTATATGGGAACCCGTTCGACCTTCGGCTCCTGCTGGAACAACGTTATGGCTGCTACAACATTCGTTGACTCTTACGAATGGGCTGATGGACGTCCGTTCGACTGGGATGAAATAATTCCGGGCTACAACGAAAGCACTGATGTGAAAGCCGATGTGTGGTATTCCGAGCCCAATTTTGCCAAAACAGAAGTTGAGGAGTATACTCCTTATAGGGATCAGCTGCTTGAAATGTATTCTAACCGCGACCCCCGTATGGCCGCCTCAATCATCCTGCCTTACACTACTTATAATGGATGGTCTCAAAACGCGGTGAAGACCTTTGAATATGTAATCTTCAAGGGTATGGGTATCCCCACTACCGGAAGCAGTCTCATTTCTGTCAACCAGACTCATGAAGCTTACCTCTGGCGTAAATTCGTGCCGGAGGGCAATATGAACGGAGCTCTCAACAATCGTGCCGACACTCCCATCAACTTCCCCCTCATCCGCTATGCCGACGTGCTCCTCATGCAGGCGGAATGCTTGAATGAACTCGGAGACCAGGCTGGCGCTGTGGCTCTCATCAACCAGGTGCGCAACCGTGCCGGTATGCCGGGCATCAACAGTGGCCCCTCTTATCTGGCCGCCAACAGCAAGGAGGAAGTATTCAGCCGCATCCGCCACGAACGTAGAGTTGAGCTGGCTTGCGAAGGACACAGCTACAACGATATGAAACGTTGGAATCTTCTTGAGACTCTCAACAATAAGAAAGAGTTCTACATCACCGGTAGCAAGAGCCTCTATACTCGTTCTGTAACTGACCGCGATTACCACTGGCCTATCCCCAGCGGCGAAATCGACAAGAACCCCGATCTCACTCAGAACCCCGGCTGGCAATAATGCTTACCGCATACCCTGAATAAGAATGAAGGCAATGGTTGGCCGCTAATACGGTTGCCATTGTCTTCATCTTTTATAAATCGACCATTGAAATGAAACATCTCCTCATCGGTATTCTTTAGCTCTCGGCCACGATTGCTGCGGCGAAGATACCCGAAATCCTCCCCGAGCTCATATCTTATTAAGCCATAAACAGTTTTATAATCATGAGAAAAATATCCCTTACTCTGCTTGCCGGAGCTCTGTCTGCTCTCTCTGTCTGCGCAAATGACCCGATGCAGTGGTTTCAGGACGCAAAATTAGGCATGTTTGTCCACTGGGGCCTTTATTCGCAGACTGCCGGTGAATGGAAAGGTCATCCCACAAGAGGCGGCGAACATTTCATGCTCTATGAGCGCATACCGCTGAAAGAATATGCCCTGATTGCCAACGACTTCAACCCTACGGAATTTGACGCCGAAAAATGGGTGAAGACCGCAAAAGATGCCGGAATAAAATATATTGTCTACACTACCAAACATCACGACGGTTTCGCTATGTATGATTCAAAATGCAGCGATTACAACATAGTGAAACGCACTCCCTATGCCAAGGATCCGCTGAAAGAGCTTGCCGAGGCTTGCAGGAAGGAGGGTGTCAAACTCGGATTATACTATTCGCTTGGACGCGACTGGGAAGATCCTGATGTGCCGACAAACTGGCCGGAGAAAGCCGGAAGAAGCAACACCTGGGACTTTCCCGACGAAGACAGCAAGCAGCTCCCCCGCTATATAGAGCGTAAGGTGAAACCTCAGATAAAAGAACTCCTCACCAACTATGGCGAGATTGCTTTCATGTGGTTTGACACCCCGGAGCTCGTAACGGAAACACAAAGCCGCGAACTGAGGGATATAATCAAGACTCTTCAGCCCGAATGCCTTATAAACAGCCGTATAGGCAACGGACTCGGAGACTACTCCATCATAGAGCAGAAACTGTCTGACAAAATAATCGAATCTCCCTGGGAAGCGTGCATCACGATGGGGAAGAACTGGGGCTACAACCAATTTGACACAGTCTATAAAGCTCCGGATATGCTGATTCGCAACCTCACAGACATCGTGAGCAAGGGAGGCAATCTGCTGCTCAATGTGGGGCCGAACCAGAAGGGATGTTTCCCTGAACAAACCCGACCCATTTTTGATGCATTCAATAAATGGCTCTCAGACAACGGAGAAGCCATCTATGGCACACGCCCTTGGAGAGTGTTCGGCGAATCTGTGGCCACAGACATAACCGAAGAGTCTGCTCAGACTGAATTTCATGATGCGGTTTTTGACGGCACCCCGAAAAATATCGTCCCCGATGTGCGCTACACCCGTAAAAACAACACGATTTATGCGATTGTGCGTAATGTGCCCTCGGCTAGCTACACTCTAAGCGCTTTCTCACCGAAAACAGATAAGGTGAAGAGTGTGACACTGCTCAAAAATGGCAATAAAGCAGACTGGCGGTTAACAAAGGACGGCCTGCAGATAAACGGTATGGGAAGCATTGCCGGCAACACCCCTATATATGTGCTGAGGGTTGACCTCGAATCAGACGAGCAATAAGACCCCGTTCTCCCACCCACCTACAAAAATTACCGGCCCGTCGGTTGAGTTCCAGTCCCTCATCCGACGGGCTCTCTATTATTTCCCCTCACCACACCGCAATCTGCGTTGGACAGATCGCACCACAAAGCATTTTGCCGTGTGACGGACTTTCTGTAATTTTGTTCTCTCAATTCATCTCTCCGGTCTCCGCTCCTCGCATGCTTCCTTATGTCAGGATTTTGACTCTTATGATTATATTACGGAATGATTGACCATCGCAATAGTGATATAGAAATCAGAAGTCTGCAAGGCTTACCATTCAGAAAGGTTGCAGAGGCTTTCATCAATGCATTTTCCGACTATGCCATAACGCTCGACGAGCAGTCGCTGGCCGCTTTGCTAAAACGACGCGGAGCCAGACCCGATTTATCTTTTGCGGCATTTGCCGATGACCGGATTGTATCATTTATAATAAACGGCGTGGGCTCTTACAACGGTCAGACCACAGCCTACGACACCGGTACCGGAACAATAAAAGAATTCCGTGGGCTCGGACTCACCGACCGGATTTTCACTACGGCGGCAGCAGCCCTCGTCAATGCAGGGGTGAGGTCATATCTGCTCGAAGTGCTCACAGACAACGAGCCGGCTGTGAGAATCTACACTCGCCAAGGATTTTCCAAAGTGAGAGATTTCGATTGTTTCACAGCCGACAATTCGCAAGCTATAGCCACATTGTCCGGAAAAAACATGCCGGATCTCATCATCACGCATTCATCGGTTGAGAATATTGCCTCCCTTTCAGGATTTATGGATTTCGTCCCATCATGGCAGAATTCAGTCTCATCTATCCTGCGCAATCCTGAAGGATTTCTCTGCCTCACAGCCTATGACGGAGCTACACCTATAGGCTTCGGAGTGTCTGAAACCGCCTATGGAGACATTTCGCTTCTTGCCGTAGACCGCAACCGCCGCAGACAGGGCATAGGCTCGGCTATCCTGCTGCGCCTTCTGGAGCAGAACCGTTGTCAGCGTGCCAAGGCTCTCAATATCGACAACAGATGCCGGGAGATGACACTGTTTCTTGAAGCTTCGGGCTTCGAATTATCATGCCGGCAATATGAAATGATAAAACACTTGCCTTGACTCTCTTCTCTGACACTCACCCACAATAATAACCAATCTAAAATACGGATAATACTTTCAGATATGCGAATTTCAAAGGATGTGGCTATCGGATTTGTCTGGCAACATTTGCTGTTGCTCCTCTCTATGTTTTTCATGACTTTCGGGGTTGCGCTCTGCGTGCGGTCTAATCTCGGCAGCGGGGTGATATCGTCTATACCAATGTCGTTCACTCTTGCCGGAGAGGCCGGGCTGGCTCCCGGATGGACAATCGGGGGATATACCAACATCATGAACATCATCCTTGTGATGGCTCAGGTGGTGGTGCTCCGCCGCCGATTCGAGCCCATACAGTTTTTTCAGCTTCTCATCGGCTTCATATTCGGAATGTTTCTCGACATCAATATGTGGCTCACCTCATTTTTCCCCTATTCCACTCTTGCAGCCCAAATCATAGCGCAGTTGGTGGGAGCCACCGTGCTCGGATGCGCGGTGGCGGCAGAAATTCGTTGCGGATCGGTGACAATGCCCGGCGAGGGGATTCAGGTGGCCATAGCATGTGTCACAGGCAAACCGTTTCCGGTGATTAAAATCACTGTCGATACCATTCTCGTGGTTCTCGCCGTAATCTCCGGATTCTGCTTCTTCGGCACCTGGCCATGGACCGTGGTGGGACCCGGCACACTATTCGCCATGTTCTATGTGGGCTATGTGGTGAAACTCGTTAATCCTCATCTCGGATGGTTTGACCGCCTCCTCGATTACCGGCCAGGTTTCCGCCGATATATCTACGGACTGGCTCGTTTCATCTATCCAAAAAGAGAAGGATAACCCAGCCCCCTATCTACGGAGCCGGCGATATCTCAGCCGGATTCTCTATCAATATCGGCTCCCGGCCAATCAATTGAAACAAATCGTGATTGGATATGGCTATAAATCCACACGGATCTCCATCGGTTATCACAATCCGTTTGCGTGCGGCCACATCTCTGTCCATCACAAACACCACATCTGCCGCTTCTTCCCGAAGCAATCCGAACGGTGTGGCTGCTCCATGAGAAGTGCCGAGAATTTTTTTCATAAGCTCCTCGTCGGCAAACGACACTCTCGGAATCTGCAATGACGCGCCGAATTCTTTTGTGACAAACGGTTTCCGGGCATGGGTCACATAGAGCCAGAATCTGTTTTTCTGACGATTGGTGAGAAGAATTGTCTTGACGGTCTCTATGCCGAATGCCCGGTCGATATTCAGGCAATCGTCCATAGAGATTCCAGGGTCACTTTCGATTCGGGTGTATGCCACACGGCCACACTCCAATCTGTCGTAAATCAGCTTTTGTGTGTCTGACTTGAACACCTCCGGCGCACCGGTCTTTATTTCGCTCGTATAAAATCCCATATTTGTTTATTAAGCTCACTTACTATCGGTTAAGTTTGAACACTCACTTAACTCAATTTCAACTGCAAAGATAATACTTTTTCCGCAGTCAGACTAAATCACTATTTTTGCAGAACGCCGGTAAATGGCAACCGATTTCATTTGGCTGCCGATAAACCACGCTTGAGATGAAACGATTATTACCCTTAATGCTCGCCGGAACCGGAAGCGACGTTGGCAAAAGTCTGATTGCTACGGGACTTTGCCGTGTCTTCTTGCAAGATGGCTATAATCCGGCTCGTTCAGCAGAAGACAAAGACTGAGGTAACTATCCCGATTCTCAGCGACAATCTGATTGCCATCTTTGAGAAATACAACTATAACGTACCGAAAGCCAATGAACAAGTCTTGAACCGCTACATCAAGAATATATTGAAAGATTTATCGGAAACTGTGCCGTCACTGAAAGAAAAAGTGCCGACGAAACTGACGATGAAACAGAAGGAGGCAATGCGTCGGGACAACATAGAGCCGGAAACAGACCTTAATGGCAATGTAATCGTTCCACGTTATGACTGTGCATGACAAGCCACACTGCCAGACGCACAGGAATTACGAATATGTATCTGAGCCACAAGTACACCATCCTCCAGATGATGCACGTCAGCGGACACAAAACTCAAAAGACCTTCATGGACTACATCAAGCTCTCCTCCGACGAAATCGCCGACGAGATAGACGCAATCGTTAACGGTGCGAAAGAAGAAGTATTCTGATTAACATGATGCCAGACTTGATGTCTATGCTACAAGTTAGGCATCATATCAAATTGTTTCGCATTCATTCTAAGTTTATTATCTTGTGCCCTGACTTGTGCCCTGACTTGTGCGTTTCGCATAAGTCATTAGCCAATATGAAGTTTTTCTTTTCATCAGCCTATATATAGTTAAGTTTAGTTCATCGGACTTATATATAGCCCGAGCTAAACCGAACTGAATATCATTTTCCACGACGGTGCCAAATATGAGTAAAATGTACGCGATTTGGCACTCTCGTACACTTCATATACAGTCTATAAAGAGATGAATAATCACGATTGCCCCTATCAAAATCCGCCATCACGCTTCCAAATATAGTGTAAAAACATTAGATTTGGAAGCGTAATGTATTTGCCTTAGACATGATCTGTGATGAGTATACCATGTCAGCGGATAGCTGGTCGATGTGATGTGGTTTTAAGAGGCATCAGCCTAAGTCATTTTACCCTATATTCGATTTACCATCAAACAAACGTCATTCACCATTAAAAAATAAACTTTTGTCTTCAAAAAGGTCTTATTAATAGAAATAGAAACAAAAAACTGGAAAATATGAACTTCAAGCATTTATTTAGTGGCATTACCGTTGGGTTATGTCTTGTCACGGTAAGCATTCCGTTGGCTGGTTGCGCCCAGAAATCTGATAAACAATCAACGGAAAACACTATGAGCAACGATTCACGCATGAAGCGTGGTGGTGGACGCCCCGGAGGTCCACAATTAGGCACTCCCGGAGGAGGTCCGGTTAT
>JAAVDA010000020.1 GCA_014802045.1 Bacteroides sp. | reverse complement strand
GAACCCGCGACCCCGACCTTGGCAAGGTCGTGCTCTACCAACTGAGCTATTTTCGCGAGTTGCACGCAGCCCTGCGGCCTTAGCTGATGAACTATATTTTCAAAGTTCTCTTTTTGGAGCGAAAAACGGGACTCGAACCCGCGACCCCGACCTTGGCAAGGTCGTGCTCTACCAACTGAGCTATTTTCGCGTTGGGCATCCGGTTTTTCCCGTTTGCGTTGCAAAGTTAGGCACAATTTCTGAACTGACCAAATAGTTTGGAGCTTTTTTTTGAGAAAAATTTTCGAATAAATCGTAAACGGCTATTAAACAGCATCGTATAGATGTGATTTTTTTGAAGAAAAATTGCAGGAAGAATGAGCGACAGGGTTTGAGAGAGCAAAAAGAGGGTGCAAAGGGCGATAGATAGCAGACCGGTGAGTGGGAGAAAAGTTGGCGGATAGGATGGATATGCGTAACTTTGCATGCATGGAAGTGATCTACGAAGACAATCATATAATAGTGGTCAACAAACGCCCGGGCGAAATTGTGCAGGGCGATAAGACCGGCGACACTCCGCTTGTGGAGACGGTGAGGCAGTATATAAAGGAGAAGTATTCCAAGCCGGGCAATGTGTTCTGCGGGGTGGTGCATCGTCTTGACCGTCCGGTTGGAGGTCTGGTGGTTTTTGCCAAGACCTCAAAGGCTCTTGCGAGACTCAATGAGATGTTTCGCAAGGGCGAGGTGAAGAAGACCTATTGGGCTGTGACCCGCAATGAGCCTAAAGAGACGTGTGGGCGGTTGCATGGCTATATAACATCGGTGGAGCGCAACAATAAGAGCTATGTGTCTGCTGAGCCGAAAGAGGGAGCCAAAGAGGCCGCGCTTTCTTATCGGCTGATTGGGAGAAGCGAGCGGTTTTATCTGCTTGAGGTGAATCTCGAGACGGGGAGAAAGCATCAGATCAGGGTGCAGCTTGCGTCGGTGGGGTGTCCGGTGAAGGGCGACCTGAAATATGGCGACAAGAGGAGCAACCCCGACGGGAGCATCTCGCTTATGGCTCGCCGGATTGAATTTGTGCATCCGGTGTCGAAGGAGCTTATAGACCTCACGGCTCCTGTGCCCGACGATGTGGTGTGGAGGGCTCTCGAGGAGTCGGTCAGATCTGAGGAGCGTAGGGAGAGCCGGGATTGACGAAATAGTGAAGCCAGTTTGAGAATAGGAGTGAGGCCGTGGAGCGCCATCTCACAATGATATCTTCTTCGGGATTGTCGTTGCGGTAGTAGTTGGCAGGTATGTCGGGCTCAATCCCTTTGGCAAGGTCGCGGTGAAATTCGAAATCGAGTGTGCGGGGGGCATATTCGGAGTGGCCGGTGATGAAAAATTCGCGTCCTCCACGAGATGTGAGCATATGGATGCCGGCTTGCGGGGAGGATGTGAGCAGCGTGAGATCGGGGTGGGCCGCCACTTCATCCGGCGAAAGAGTGGTGTAGCGGCTGTGGGGCACATAAAATATGTCGTCAAACCCGCGCAACATCGGGTGGAGCGGCTGGTGGAGGGTGTGGGGAAACACTCCTGAGATTTTGCGCGATATGATATGCTTGTCAATGCCGTGGTGGTGATAGAGGCCGGCAAACGCTCCCCAGCATATATATAATGTGGAGCGCACGGATGCTTTGGCCTGATCCATTATGGCGCATAGTTCGGGCCAGTAGTCAACCTGCTCGAATGGTATTTTTTCGACAGGTGCACCGGTTATAATCAGGCCGTCGTAGTGGCGGTTGGGGTTGAAATGGGTGTAGAACCGCGCGATATGGGATGCCGAAGTGTTGAGCGACCGGTGTGTGGCCATGTCGATAAGGTCAATCTCCACCGGGAGGGGGGTGGAGGATAGGTGGCGGAGGAGGTCGCACTCGGTCATCTCCTTGAGAGGCATGAGATTGACAATTCCCACGCGCAGCGGTGTGGCCGGAGATTGGCCGCCGGTAATGATGTTTTCTTCTTCGCGGAGTGTGTGGAGAGCCGGAAGGGCGGGCGAGATGGCGAGAGGCATGGTCAGTCGAAATATTCCGAAACGATGGAGTCTACTTTCTGGTTGAGGGTCTCGTCGAGAATGCGGCGTTTTGTGACCTCTATGGCTTTGCGGGTTGCGGCCGGGGGAGTGACGGCTGCCACGCTGATGCCTGTCTTTTCAGAGATCCGTACGGCAGCTTCGTTGGCTGCGATTCTCACAGTGTTGGTCATGGCCGGACGCACAATCTCTTCGACTATGCGGTCGGTGACTTTGGCGGATGTCTGCGTGGTCGATGTGGATGTCTGCCCGGCCGAGGTCTGGCTTGAGGACGGGGTGGTCTGTGCGAGCATCACATCGTCGGCCGGCGAGGGCAGCGCTACGGGCTCGGCGGTCTTTCGCTTGCCCGATTTCTTGCCGCGCACCATGGCATAATAGCTGTCGACTCGTCCGGCGCTGTGGAATGTGCGTGTGTAGTAGGCTTCGTCGAGCGCACTCACTATCACCCCGCGGCTTGTCGAGGAGTGAATCATGCGTCCGTTGCCCACATACATGCCCACATGATTGACCTTGGAGCTGCTCCCGGTGGTGAAAAACACGAGGTCGCCCTCCATGAGGTCTTTTTTAGATATCCGGGTGCAGTATTCCCGCTGCTGCGACGAGCTTCTTGGCAGTTTGATGGCGAGGGCTGAACGGTAGAGGTTGAGCACGAGCCCCGAGCAGTCTACTCCGCTGCGGGTGTCACCTCCGTAGCGATAGCCGGTGCCGAGCCATTTTGACGCCTCGGCGAGGAGGGCGCGGGTCTCTGACGGAAGAGACTTGTCTATCGTAATGGTGCCGGGTGATTTGCTTTTAGATGAGGAAACTGCTGCCGATGCCGACTTCCGGCTGCCGGATGAGGCGTGGCGCGATGAGCCGCAAGAGCTCACCGTGGCGCCCGCAGTGATGAGAACGGCGAGAGCGATAAAGGCCGAAATAACTTTGCTGAATATTGCGTGTCTGAATCCCATACAGCAAAATTACCGAAAAAAATCGTGGTAGAGCGTCAAATTGTCAGTTAAAACAACGGATGATGGCTTTTTTTTACATTTATAGCGTAAAATTGTTTTAATTGCGTACAGCCGACTATTAAATCAGATTAAATAGCGGAAATTTGAGGATAGGCGGTTAAATTATGCACTATATTTGCTGTCAATAATAATAGCCAAGGCTCTTATGCCCCCCGATGGCAAGCCTTCTGTAGGCACATATATATAATATAATAAACCGCAAAATAAACCAACCAACAATACTGGAATATGAATATCTACGCAAAAGTTTCTATGCTCGCCTTTGGCGTGGCGATAGTCAGTTCGGCCGCTACGGTGATGGCTCTCCGCTCTTCTGACGGCGACCGCATGCAGATGGCCGACACCCGTGTGGCTTCGCAGGCTGCTTCAGGCTCTAACGATTTTATAAAAGTCTCGCAGCATTCTGCTGTGGAGACCGACTTCACCAAGGCTGCCGAAAGCACAATCAACGGTGTGGTGAGCATCAAGAGCTATGCCACTCCAAAGATGCAGCAAGGTGGAATGCAGGGATTTTCGGATCCGTTTTTTGAATTCTTTTTCGGCCCGCAGCAGCGCCGTCAGCAGCCTCGCCAGCAGCAGGAGCAGTCGCAGCAGCTGCAACCTTCCGGTCTGGGCTCGGGCGTGATTATCTCGGCCGACGGCTATATCGTGACCAACAATCATGTGATAGACGGAGCCGACCGTCTGGAGATAACCCTCAACGACAACCGCACCTTTGATGCCACCGTGGTGGGCTCGGACCCTTCGACCGATCTCGCGCTCATAAAAATCGATGCCGACAATCTGCCGGTTATCCCGATGGGCGACAGCGACGCCCTCAAGGTGGGCGAGTGGGTGCTCGCCGTGGGCAATCCGTTCGGCTTCACCTCGACAGTGACCACCGGCATTGTGAGTGCGAAAGCACGCTCCATATCTTCGGCTACCCGCTCCAACCGCATGGGTATCGAATCGTTTATCCAGACAGATGCAGCCGTCAATCCCGGCAACTCGGGTGGAGCGCTCGTGAACCTCGCCGGCGAACTGGTGGGCATCAACACCGCCATCTATTCGCAGACAGGCAACTATGCCGGATATTCCTTCGCCATTCCCGCATCGATAGTCACCAAGGTGATGACCGATATTAAGAAATATGGCACAGTGCAGCGCGCAGTGCTCGGAGTGAGCTATCAGGAACTGAACCCCACTATAGCCAAAGAGCACAATATCACTAAGGTCAACGATGGTCTCTATGTGGCAGAAGTCGTAGACCGTAGTGCGGCCATGAGTGCCGGCATAAAAGTGGGCGATGTGATTGTGGCAATAGACGGTGTGCCCACCCACAACAGCGCCCAGCTCATGGAACAGCTGAGCCGCCACAGCCCGGGCGATAAAATCAAGGTGACTATCGTGCGCAACAATGAGGAGCAGACCCTTCCCGTGACCCTGCTCAACAATCAGGGAAGCACCTCGCGCGTGCAGGCCTCTACGGTGGCCGACCTCGGCTGCGCGTTCAAGAAGCTCTCCGAGCAGACCCGCCAGCGCCTGAAAATATCTTATGGTGTGGAGGTGAGCGGGCTGCGCGACGGCAAATTCAAGGATGCCGGCATCAAAGACGGCTTCATCATCCTTGCCATCAACGATGAGCGCGTGAACTCTACCGACGATGTTGAGAAAGTCTACAACGCCATCATGAAAACCGACGGCTACGACAAGGTGATGTTTATCACCGGTCTCTACCCCACAGGCAAGAAGATGTATTATGCCGTGGACCTCGCCGACTGACAAAACGTATGCTCCTCAAACGAAAAAAGCCTCCCCCGGAGGCTTTTTTCATTGCTAAAGGTCGGTCTCAAATGATTTCTATTGGAATGAGGATTTTAAGCGGCGGTTGGCCGCGCCTTATAGAGTAACCACCTGCGAAGTGCCGACAGGCCTTGGTGTGGGAAGTGAAGTAGCGATGTTATATTCATATTTATCTGATTATCTTGATTTTATCGGATGGCCGTAGATTTTTTGTGTTAAAAATCAAGCGCCATCTTGATTTTTATAGATAGATGATGTAATTTTGCAAATGCATATCGTCTGCGGAGTCCCGATATGGGGTGACGCGGCGGGGTGTAGTTATCGCCTAGGTGCGTTGTTGCCGTGCAAGCGGCAAGCAGCGGAGCCTTGGCAAAGACATATTTAAGAGCGTTTATCAAACGCTTGTTCTTGGCTTCTTGAAATGTGGCAGTTTCAAAATCTGAGTCAAGGATGAGACAACGGTAGACGCCTTTCGGGTATGATATACCTATGTTTGAGTGTGTAGCGATACATTCTCCAATCATCATATATCATACGGCGTGAGGCTCCGCGTTGCTCGTTCTACTCAGATGGGCACATGCCACAGCCTCAAGAAGCGGGACGAGTAACAGATACAGACTCTCACGCTCTTTTTTTATAATATTGTTGGACTGTGAGTCTGCCAACGCTAACAAAAATTGTCACAGTCCTTCTATGAGAAAACGTATCTTCGGACTACTCACATTGGTGCTACTCTCCGCATCAGGAGTCTCGCATGCTCAGACGACAAAAGAGCAGCGAAAGGAGCGGCAGGAACTTGCTAAAACTTCAAAGAAAAATCTTTATTCATTCCTGTTAAAGGATACACCTTCTCAGCTGCCTGCCTATGGTGACATCATTGTATATGCTGTGTCCGGCGATAAGGTCTTGACACTACGTGATGATGTGATGGCATCACTCGGTGAAGAAATTACAGATGTTGAATTCAGCCCAACCGGTTTCAATTTTGTGACTGTGGGTAAAGGGAAAAAGCATGGTGAAGCTCGTGTGTTTGTAACAAATGATTTCGGTAATGTCAAGTATAAGCATAACATAAAAAAATACGGATCACCTTCTGCCGCAACATACTCACCCGATGCTCGAATGTTGTTGGTTGGCACTGACAAAGGAATCTTTTCTTTCGATACACGCCGTTTTGAGCTTGTCGATACATTCCCGATGCCATTTGTCCCCACTGATATGGTGATGAGTTCCAATGGATATTATTTGGCTCTCACTGATGGGAAGCAGGTCGCTGTATATAATTACGCTGATAAGCGACTACGAAAGGATTGGAATTTAGATGTCGAAGTTACTGGAATGCAATTTTCTCCTGGCAACAGTGAATTTGCGATTCTTGATAAAGATGGTTTGTTAGGTATTTATGACACCAGAACGTTTGTCATAAAGAAGAATATTGATGGTCTTGGAGATGGCATATCATTCGACTATAATCCAGATGGCAAATATGTAGCAGTTATTACATCACCCCAAAATATATCAATTGTAAATATTCTTAAGGATGATGATCGAGAATATATTGATGTTGAGGGCGATGCTTCAGACTTGCGTTTCATAACAGACACAGATAAAAACGCTCTGTTGGCATTTAATTCTACAAAGAAAATCAATATCAAGCGTCTGAGCACTATCATGCCTTATTATGCAAAACTTGTGGCAGACAAGGCTGATGAAATGATGAATGAATGGCTCAAAATGATGCCCGGCGAAACTATGGAAGAATATCGCGCTCGTGTGAATGACGAAACTCGTGCGAAACAGCGTCGTCTCTTTGAGGATGAAGTTTCAACAGGGCTTGCCGGCGACCTCGTTTCAATGTCAAAAATCTCTCTTGGGAAATATGATCGTACGAATCAAGTGCTGAATATAGAATTTGACAATATGCCTTCAATATTCTTGCCGGTTCCTGAAAGCGCAGTCGGTGCATTTACTAATGTTGAAGATCTTCAGGTACAGGATGCCAAGTATGGTATCATGCCGAATGATAACTTCGAGCTTATATATGCCAAGTTCCACAATAAGTCAAACGGCGAAACATACATTTATGATAATCTTGATCGTGTGCCTCTTAATTTTATGGAGGGCGATGACAATATGGTATCGCTTGAAGTGCTTCAGCAGCAACAAATGGAGGAGCTTAAGCTTCAGGAACTTAAGCAGAAAGTGGTTGATGAAGCCAGGCTTAAGAATGTTATTTCTGACCACACGAACATTGCCGTTGATTCGCGTGTAGTTCCTGACTATGATGCAGACGGTAAGAAGATACTCAATTATGTAGTTCGTTTTTCTTATGAAGTTGAGCCTGACTATTCAATTCGTGAGGATTTTGCACCGGGTAAGTATCATGTGAGTGAATCAGGAGCGGCAAGCTCTATGCTCTCAATTGTGAAGCAGGCTTTTGAGGGTGATATGGCTCAGTATGTGGGCAATGGGAAGAAGCTTCGTGTTAAGATTTCTGGAGCAGCAGACGGCACCCCCATCCGTCGTGTAATTCCTTACGATGGCTCTTTCGGCGATTTCGAGGAAGAACCGGTCTACAAGGATGGTCTTATGACAGCATTATCTGTTAACACAAAGTCAGGAATCACACAGAACGAGCAGCTTGCATTTCTCCGTGGATATGGAGTGAGAGATTTCCTTGAAAAGAATGTGAAAAATCTCGGAGAAATGAATGCAGACTATCAGTATCACATCGCAGTGTCAGAAGATAAGGGTAGTGAGTACCGTCGCATCATTGCAGAGTTTACCTTTGTGGATGTATTTTGAATAAAGCCTTAATGAAAGTAAATATATTCAACATATTAGCAGCTTGTGTAGTTGTAGGAACTCCTGCAACTACCACTGTTGCTTCTTTGAAGGTTTATTTTGATCCTGATTCAACCTATTCGGATAGCACTCAGTCAATAACTCAGTCAATAACTCAGTTGCCTTCGGTTGAGGATGTGTCTGAACAATATAAGAAATTGAAATTTCGTAAGGTTGAAGGTGATCCGGATGCAGTTTATTTTGACGGAGTGCTGGCTTGTAACCGTAATGCGGTAGCCGTACTTGGTTCTCTGACTTCGTCTTCGCCTGATTTTGAGAAGATTCGTGGTATATTGCGCGATTTGAATCCGGATCTTGAGGATGGAGCTTACTATTTTTCGGCGCAAAATAACTCCGATAAGCTTACTGATTTTGCTCAGGCTTATGTTGACACACATTTATTGCCAGCTTTCTCTACAGAGAAATTCAAGATAAACGAGCAGTCATATCCACTAATGGTATATATTGCAGCTTCCGGAGCATACAATAGTCAGGATTTCGAGAAAGCAATAGGCTATTTCAAGGTTTATTTCTCCACCGGCGAGCCGACTCGTCGCGAGCAGGTATATATGTATATGGGGCAAGCATGCCTTAACCTGAAGATGTATGATTTAGCTGTCGCAACAATGCTTGACGCCGTAAAAGCATATCCCGAGAATTACCACTTGCTATCATTTGGCATAAAGGCTTGTATTGATGGGGGGCATGGTGAGCATCTTCAGGAGTTGTTGGATAAGGCCTTGGCCCTTAAGCCGGATGACGAACAGTTATTGAATATTCAAGCCCAATTGTTGGAAGATGAGCAGCAGTATCTAAAGGCTTTGGAGATATATAATCGTCTGGATGAGATGAAGCCGGACAATCTTCGTACCGCACGCCATATAGCTTTATGTTACTATAACTTAGGGGTGAGTAATTTCAATCAGGCTATAATGAGCGATGACGAGAAAACAGCCCGTAAGTTTAAGCGTCAGAGTAATGATTTTTTCTCTGCTGCAGTTGGTAAACTTGAGGAAGTTGTGGCAAACGATCCGACCTCAGTGAAATATCTTAAGGCACTTGCTGTTTCTTATGGGTGTATGGATAATAAGGCGCAGTTTGAAAACATCAACACTCGCATTCAGGCTCTTGGAGAAGCTCCCATGAATTCTATGAGTATGCCTCCCATTATGTCGTATAATGAAGGCAATGCTAAGAATTATGGTCGGACTGACGGAATTTCCACAGGTAGAGAGTCTGGTTCAGACGCCCCTCTATATTCAGAGTTCGCCAAGGCTGAAGTTGAGAAGCGTTTAGCTGACTGGACTCGTAAAGGCGAATTTGAGCGGCCTGAAGACTATCAGAAAAGAGTTAACGACCAGACCATTAGAAAACAATATGAGACTGCGCTTAAGGAGGCAGAAAAGGAGTACCTTGATAAATACGCGAGAAAGTTGCGTTTGTCAGACTTGGTTCTTAAGCCTTATGATGCGGCAAATGAAGTCTATTTGGTTGAGTCAAGCTATGGTCCGATGTATGTTAAGGTGCCACTCGCCAATAATGAAGCCGAGTTATTCAAGAGTAACTGGGCTGGAATCCACTTTAGAAATCCCAAATACTTGATAGCTAATAATGAGGTGAAAATAGCATCCCTCACTTTCGTTACCCCGACCGGTAACAGCTATGTGTACAATAACGAGGCCGATCTTGCATACGACAGGACAATAGTAGATGTTGACTTTGAGAATATTCTCCGCAAGGCAAATGAGGGAAATATGGTAGCCTCAAATAGTCAATCATCCAGGCAAACTAAACTAAAAATAACTCAGCAATCTGATGTAGATAAGAATATACCTCAGACGGATAAAATAAATTCATCAACGGTTGCTTTAGTGATTGCCAACGAAAATTACACCGGAGTACCTCAAGTAGAAGCGGCACTTCATGATGGTGAGGTTTTCGCAGAGTATCTCAACAAGACTCTTGGTTTGCCAAAAGAGAATATCATGGTTCGCAATGATGTGACCCTGGGTAATATGCTGCGTGCAGTGGCTCAGATAAAGAATACTGTGAAGTCAATGGGTCCGGATACTAAGCTGATTGTGTACTATGCCGGTCATGGTATGCCCGACGAGGAGACAAAAGATGCGTTTCTTCTTCCGGTAGATGGCGATCCTATGACGTCTGAGAGTTGCTATTCTCTAAATAAACTTTATGATGAACTGGCTAATTGCGGCGCGGAGAATGTAATGGTATTTCTTGACGCTTGCTTTAGTGGTTCTCAGCGTGGTAATGGTATGCTCACAAGTGCCCGAAGTGTAGCAATTAAGCCGAAAGAAGTTGCCCCCCACGGAAATATTTTTGTTCTTAGTGCTACATCCGGGCAGGAAACGGCTATGCCGTACAAAGAAAAGAATCACGGTTTGTTCACCTACTATCTTCTGAAAAAGCTGCAGCAGACCGGTGGGGATGTGACGCTTAAGGATTTATCAGATGATGTAAAGGCTAATGTCAGCCGTCAGTCAAATCTGGTTAACCAAAAGCCACAAACTCCACAAGTGACCTTGTCGGGTACAATGAAGGAGGTGTATCAAAAGAAGAAACTCCGCGATATATGAAGTTGAGGCTCTGCATACAAATTTTCGTGGCGCTGATGTCTGTTGCTGTTGGTAGCACTGCTTATGCCGATAATATTAAAACAGTGAGTGGTGACTACACTTTCTACGGTGAAAGCAACCATTCATTGGAGCAATGCAAGCGCCTTGCATTAGAGGGAGCGCGTATTGCTGCATTAAAGGCTGCTTATGGAACCACAATCTCAAATGATATTTATTCGCGAGAATCTAATGATGGCGATGGATATTTTTCTTCGCTCAGTGCGTCAGAAGTTAAAGGTGAATGGATAGCCGATGACGGTGAGCCGAAATATGAGATAAGTATAGACTCTGAGGGACACTATATTGTGCGCTGTCGTGTTAGGGGGCGTGCCCGAGAAATTGGAAATGAAGCAGTAGCTTTTGAGGCTGTCACCCTCCGTGGAAGTGACGACCTTTCGGCAAGAACAACCTCCTTTGTGAACGGCGATGAACTGAGATTATTCTTCAGGTCGCCTATTGAAGGTTATGTGGCCGTATTTCTTATTGATGACTCAAAGACAGCCTGGCGACTGTTGCCCTATAGTGGGGACGGAAAAGGAGAGGTTCATGCGCGTCATGGAAAAGAGTATGTGTTTTTTTCATCAAATAGTGGTGACGGAATCTCCGATTCTGCATTAGTTGATGAACTGGTATTAAATACGGATAAGGAAAGCGAGAGAAATGAAATATGTGTGGTATTTTCTCCAAAATCCTTTTCAATTCCCGGAATTCAAACGAGTAATGGTCTACCTCCGTCGCTAAGTTTGGATGCTTTTAACCGTTGGTTGTCTGATTCGCGGCGAAGAGATTCCAAGATGGGTGTTAAACGTATTGGTATAGAAATTAGAGAACAATAAATAGTAGTACTAATCATGAATTCGTAAAGTATGAAAAAAATTCTTATGATGGTAGTAGCGGCAGTGCTTATGGCAGTGCCGGTGGGCATGGCCCAGAACAAAGCCCTCCAGAAAGCTCTTAACAAAGAGAAAAAGGAGAAGATGAAAGAATACAAGAAGGAGGGCTGGAAAATCTTCGGTAGCTCACGCAGCCTTGAAGTCGCTCTTCTGAGCCACTATGACAAGCTCAATCAGCTTGGTGACGACGGCCGCGAAATTGTAGGTGTTGCAAGCCGCTTCAAGTCAAAAAACGTTGGCAAGCAGATGGTTGCCAACAACGCAAGTTTGAGCTATGCCCAGCAGGCAGGCAGTTCACTCAAAGGTCGTGTTGTCAGCGATATGAGCGGCAACGGCACAGACGCTGAAGGCGAGTTCGACCATTTCTATGCTGCTTACGAGCGTCTTGTTGAAAAAGAAATTAAGGGCGAGTTGAGTCCCAGCTACACCATTATCCGTGATAATGGTGACGGAACTTTCGAGATGCAGGAATTCTACATCGTAAGTGAAAGCGCCGCATCAAAGGCTCGTATCCGTGCCCTTGAAAACGCTATGAAGGAGAGTGAAGCTGCTCAGCGTCACGCAGCTAAGATCTCAGATTTTGTGCGTGAGGGTTTCTCTACAAACGAATAAGCTCTTTGGTGAATGCAACTTAAGCATATGTATTTAGCGGGGTGGCTACTTGCAGTCGCCCCGTTATTTACTCCTAAAGTTTCAGCACAATCAGCAAAAGGTTCGTTTGATGAATTCCGAGCCGGTCTTAAGAAGGATTACTCTGACTTCCGAAAGGGGATTTTAGCTGATTACGATAAGTTTTTGGAAGGAGTATGGGAAGATTATAAGGTTTTTAAAGGAGCTGAGAGGTCAACTAAACCGAAACCAAATCAGGAGCCGGTTTTTGAACCGAAAAAAAATCCTGACATTACACCAATATCTACTCCGGAGCCACAAAAGAGTCCTTCTAATGAAGAACCAACCACTCCTATACTCAAGCCATCAACACCGGTTATGCCTGAAATAGATCCGGGGAAGCGGCCAATCGTTGATGTAACTAATGATTTCAAATATGATTATTTTGGAATTGAGGTATCCGGGCCAAAACCACAAATAGAATTAATCTCTGTCAATCGTCAGCAGGATTTTGCTGCCCAGTGGAGACACCTGAGCAGTTCAGAGGAGGCGAAGAAGCTGATTCGGTCATTGTCTGAAACAGCGAGGGAGTATTCTCTGAATGGTTATCTTACGTATGAGCTGGTAGCTTCATATGTTAAATCGGCATATCCTTCGGCGTCTGTCCTAGCACAACATTCCCTTGCGCATTTTATCCTTGCCAATATGGGGTACGATGTGCGCATAGCTCTAAGTGGAGGAAATCGACCGTTGTTGTTAATGGCAATGGATGGTATGGTTTATGGCCGTCCTTTCTTGGAATTAGGCGGGAATAAACCGACATGTTATCATGTGTTTGAATTAGGTGAACAAGACGGAAAGAAATTAAATATTGGTTCTATTTCAACATGTAATATCCCTACGAATACAGACACGGGGCGTCCAATAGACTTGCTCCTCTCCGGGCTTACAATTCCTGAAAAGCCGGTAGAATATGTGTTGGAGGGAGGTGATATGAGAGTAAGTGGTGTGACTAATGGCAACATTAAGAATCTGCTATATCGCTATCCACAAATGGCAATGGGAGAATATGCTAAGTCAAGCGTCTTGCCTGATGTCAGAGCTAATATAGTAGCTCAGCTAAAGGAGCAGCTTGCCGGTATGCAACCTCGTGAAGCCGCTGACAAATTGCTTAAATTCTGTCAACAGATCACGGCCTATGCAACAGACGGAGCCAATCATGGATTTGAGAAACCATACTTTATGGAGGAGATGTTGGTCTATCCTAAGAGTGATTGTGAGGATAGAGCTATCACTTACACTTATCTTCTTGATAAAGTTCTCGGTCTGGAAAATCATTTATTAGCATATCCGGGACATGAGAGTGCATCAGTTGCCTTAGATGATAATTTACCCGGCGATTCGTATGAGTATAAAGGGAAGAAATTTTATATTTCCGACCCCACATACATTGGTGCTAAAACAGGAATGTGTATGCCGGATTTAAAAGCCATAAAGCCCACGATAGACTTTCATTACAAACCATAACTATGCCACGTTAATTAGATACTGTGGAATCACACAAATGCGAAAGCGCTATGAAAATCAGCCATTTAGTGTAATACTAAATGGCTGATTATTGTATCAACGAATGCTAGTGTTCGATGTTCGTGTGAAAATATCGTGAGAGTTTTGATGTCAGCGAGCTCGGGTGCATCCGTGCACAACTGCCATTGCAAGGACTGGCAGATATAATACGGTCGCTTTTTTTGCGCTCATTATAATTCACTCTTAGCGGGCGAGGTTGAGGTTGAAGTTGAGGCCGAAGGCGGTGTCGGTCACGGGGTAGGCGTTGGAGCTTACGATGGGGGTGTTGATGTGGTGTTCGAAGAACATGCCGAGGGTCACACGCTTTGAGAGGATGTAGTTTGCGGTGAGGTTGAGGCCTACGGTTCGGGTGCCGGAGGTGGCTTGGGTGTAGGCGGTTTCGATGCGGCGTATAAGCGCTTGGTTCACTTGATAGGAGAAGTCGGCATTGACTGTGAGGTCGTTGCTGATGCCTTGTTGCGACCCTTTGATTTTGAGCACGGAGTTGAACCCTACAATTTTATAGCCTATGCCGGCGGTGATTCCTGAGGTGACGGACTCTACGATCTGTCCTGCAGATGTGTTGAGGGTGAGGGTGCGGGTGTTGCGCCACTCGGCATTGACAGTCATGTCGTTTGCGAGGGTCACGGCGGCTCCAATGAGGGGGGCGAAGCGTTCGGTGATGGCTATTGAAGAGATATTGTAGGCAGAGGATGGTATGGGGTTGCCGGTAAGCTCATCGAGTGTGAAGCCCATATTGTTGCCGTTGACACTCTGCCAGTTGAGATAGGAGGAGTAGGATCCCACGGAGTAGGTGCACTGATAGGCGTGGGTGAGTGTGAAGGCTTTGAATATGTCGGAGAGACGGGGGATGCGGATGAGACCGTCGTAGGTCACTCTCCAGTTGGGGAGTATGGAGCCTATGCCGGGGAATGGGTCCAGGCCTTGCTTCTGAGGGGAGCGACCGCTGTAGGCCGCGAGGAAGGCGGGGATGAGCACATCGCTTCCGGTTGTAGGGAGGGCTCCTACGGAGGGGTTGTAGGGGGAGCCTGCTAGGGGATTGCCTTCCATGAATCCGCCAGTGGGATAGCTTGTGGAGCGGTAGCGGTCTTCAAGTCTGGCGGCCACCTGCGGTATGGCTTCGAGAAAGCGTGTGAAGGCTGCGCTTTGGTAGCCATTGTCGGCATTGCTGAGGCGGAGGGCGCTTGCGAGGGCGCAATGGGTCATGGTGAAACTGCCGGAGAGGGTGATGGGCATGTTGGCATACATGAACTGCATTGACTTCGTGCGGTTGTCGGTGCGGTTGCCGGTGAGGGTGATTTTGAGGCCCTTTATGGGTTCGAGGGCGAGTTCGAGGGTGAGCTCGGAGGTGCGCGAGTAGATGGCCGGTGAGGTTTGTCCGTTGTCGGTGATGAGCCATCCGCGCGACAGGGCACGGTCTATATAGTCTTCGCCGGCAAATCCGAAGGCGAAGTCGAGTCCGGGCGCCATCGGGCCGTAGCTTCTCGACTGGCCGAACATATTGCCGACTTCGGGCATGAAGAGGGGTATGGAGAGTGAATTGACCGAGCGCCATCTCACAGCTCCCGACCGTGGCGACATGACGAGGCGAGTGGCATATTGGGCGAGTTCGGTGAAGAAACCGCTCCGCTCCTTGCGCTGTTCGGTGACGGTGACACGGAGATTGCCCGAGCCGCGGTCGAGGATTTCTATGCTGTTGTCGTCGACTATCCGGGTGTCTACTTTGCGCAGTCTGCCTGTAGAGGCATCTATGGCTGTGAGACGCACTTTGCGGGTGCGGAGGTTGTGGGTCACGATGATAGAGGTGTCGGAGCGGAGGGGGTAGACTCTCACAAACCGGCGGGCCTTGCGGCCGGTGGCTGCTGCGGTGCCCGGCCTGCGGGTGGCCGAGAAGCGGTCGTTGACTTTCTTGAGATATGGAATCTTATTGTAGAAACCTTCGAAGCTTATGCGGCCCTCGGCGTTCCATGAACCTTGATTGGCCACGGAGTTGCCGATAGACACGCCCTCAACGGAGGCTCCGCGGTCCCAGCGGTAGGTGGCGTTGTAGGTGAGCGATGCCGAGAGGAAGTCTATCGGGGCAATGCGGTTGAGAGGTGCCTTATAGGAGCCGGTGAAGGTCTGGTTGTAGGCCCAGGGGGTGCCGAGGTGCAGGATGCTCTGCAGCACCGTGTCGCGCCATTCGCTGTATTTGTCGGGAAACAGTTTGCGGTTTACGGCTCCCACCGGCTCGTCTATGCGTGCTGAAGTGTTGGAACTGAACTGTAGACTGAGCGACTGGGTGAGATTCCACGACAGATTGAGCTGACGGTCCCAGAGGAAGTTTTTGCTCACCTGCACGGGGAGTGAGAATCCGGTATCGAGCTCGCTGCGGGTCTGCTGTTCGTAGTAGTATCTCGACATGGTGGTGAGAAAACCGATGTTTTGCGGGAGCCAGTTGAGTTCCCAGCCGGTGAGAAACTTTCCTTTGGCCATTCGGGCGAACGGGCGGAGAGGTTTCACTCTGGGAGAGTAGGCATACTGGAAACTGCCACGGTAGTCGTTGGTGTTTTCGTATTCTGTGGTGGGATTGTTTCTTGACTGTTTGTTGAAAGAGAAATTGAGTGTGAAATTGGCGGGGTCCCAGGGCTTGGGTGTGCGGGAGCGCACTCCGAAGTTGAGCCCTGATATGCTGAAGCTTTTCACCACGGCTTTCTCCATCGCGTAGGAGCGAATTGAGTCGCGGGCACGTGAGTCGGGAGCGTCGTCGAGGGCATCCTTCAGCAGCACGTCGCGGTCAAGCGGGTTGTATTTCGGCGAGATATTCTCTTTGCTCACCGAGTAGAACACCGGTGCTCTGAGCGCGGCCTTAGAGGGGAGTAGGCGCCCCACGTCGGCCTGCATGGCAAAGTCGAGTTGAGCAAGGTCGTCCATACGGCGGTTGTTGAGCGACTGGTCAACATTGCCGAAGCCCGAGGTTTCTATATGGGCACCGAGATTGAGAGTGGCAATATCAGACAGCGCCAGATTGGCCGAGGCTTTCGCCGCCCAGCCGCCGTCTGACAGAAAATCGGTGACCTTTAGCTCATTGACCCATACTGTGCCGTCTTTTATAGTGGCGGAGTTGTTTCTCACCCCTATCATCATCACCCTCACATCTGATAGCGACGGATTGCCCATCACGGCTATGGTGTTGGCCTCATTGGCAGGGTCGCGACGGGTGAAGAGGGTGGTATAGCTCACACCGCTCCCTTCGGTGAGCCGTTGGCGGTTGCGCTCCAGCTTCACATCTACGAGCGACTGGAGGAGGAGGTCGAGCCTATTGGATTCGGGCCACACTATGGCTCTGTCGGATGATGTGTCGGCATATCGGCCGTGGGGTGTGAGGGTGAGGGGAATCTCATACTCATAGAAGTTGTTTTTCACATCCGAACCGAGGCGCACGAATAGAGAGAGGTCGCCCGAGCGGAGCATTGTGGGGTCATCAATCAGCGATTCGGCATGAACCCACATCTGCAGCCGCCGGTAGTTGCGGAGGTCGTGGAGAGTGTTGCGATACACCGCTCTTGCATCTCCGGGGTCGAGGGCGAGCACCTTTAGCGACATCGATTGCTCGTTGAGCTGTGTGATCTGCTGCTGGGAGGGGTCGGTGATGCGGCTCACCCCGGGGGGCAGAATGTAGTTGACAGGTGTGCGGCCGGAATTTTCCTCAATGTTGACCACCGACACATCGAGCTGCCCGCTTGCAGGGGCATCGCCACGGGTGTTGAGGTTGAAGTCATATGTGCGCCATTCGCCTCTCACGAGTTCGAGGGTGGCGAAACGCAGGTGTGTTGTGTGTCGGAAACCGGTGAGAAACATCCTGGCGAAGCGTATGGTAGAGAAATCTGAGATGGAGCCTACCACCCGCTCATAGTCGGATAGGGGAATCTTAAACTGATACCATTCTACTTCGGCATCGTTACCGTCGCGGGTGCTGACGAGCGACACCTGCTTGTCGGTGATATAGTTGCGCCCTACCACGAGGTCTTCCGGACGGATGGAGACTTTATATTGGAAGTAGCGTTCGTATTCGTTGAGGGTGTTGTCTTGATTGATATCCTCGACATCGGGCACATTGCGCGACGACTGATAGAGCGGTTCGCCGGAATCGTCGGGCGAGAGTGAGTTGCCTTCCACTCCATTATAGCGTTTGTAGCGTTCGAGGATAGAGAGGCGCTCTTCATCGTAGTCATATCCGCGATAGAAGTGGTAGTTGTCGCCGGCGGGGTCATTGAAGGGCGAGAAGCGGTCGGCCAGCATGCGGTCAACCGTGGCGGGAGAGAGTCGCATTCGTAGCCGGTCGAGATAGTCGGAATAGGTTGAGAATGAAAATTCGTCGGCGTTTGGAAGTCCGTCAAGCCCCACGTCCTGCACCGGTCGGGCAGTCTTATCGTTGTCAAAGGCATATGTGAGAGAGTTTTGGGTCGACACGCGCCCCCAGGCGGTGTTGCGCAGATATGTGTCAACTCCATCGAAAGGAATGCCGTTTTCATATGACTTCAATCCGTCTTTGAGGATATCCTCGCTTATTTCGCCGAAATTAAGGTAGAGGTCGCCCCCTTCGTAGTTCGGATTCTCGGGGTCGAGAAATGGATTCATGAGCCAGAACTGAATGTATTCGATGTTGCTCTGCTCGAAGTTGGTGTTGTCAATGCGGCGCATTATTCCACCCCAGCGCTTCTCCGGGTTGAGAAGGAGTCCCTGGTCGGTGATGTCGGTGGCATCCACATTGTAGGGGCCACGCTCTTCCGGATAGAAAGAGAGGTTGAGGGTCTGGATGGTGGATGATTCGCCGTAGGTGAGCTGTCGGTCGGGGAAAATCTCGCGCGATGTGACTTCACGCACATATGGATTGGAGAGCTGCTTGAGGTCGCTGCGTATGTAGGCCGGACAGAGCGAGGAGTTGCGCTGGGTAAACAATCGGTCGATGGTATACCAATTGAGCAGCGCGCGGTTTTTGCCATAGTCGGGATTGTCTGACAGAGCCGCTTCAGGAAAGAGGGCTCCGGGCCCGCTCTCATAGGGGGTGGATGCAAGAAACCAGGAGTAGGGCGAACGGAGGTCAATGCCGGTCTGACTCGATTCGAAATCGTCAATGAAAGAGCTCCCTTTGTCTGAGCCGCTTTTCTGGGCAGCGGGCATGAGGCGGGCCACCTCGCCTACCACACTCAGGCGGGACGGTGCGACGGCGTTGACGGTCGGAATTTTGTTGAGAAGCGTGTTGAGCCAGGGCAGTTCGGAGTTGTAGGCGAGATTGAGTCCGAGCATAGTGTTGTTGACCGTCTCGTTGCCGATATTCACCTTTTCAGTGAGAGCCTTCTCTGAATAGTGGAGCACCGTGGCGCCGAAGTTGAGCTTGCTGTTCAGGCGGTAGTTGAGGTCGAGTCCGAGCAGTGTTTTGCGCTGGGTGCTGAAGAGCGACTGGTTTTCGAGTGTCACTGATATGCTCTGCCCGGAGTCTATGATGCTTTGGTTTGTGATGGTTACTATACCCATGGCATAGTCAACGGTATAGTCGCTGTTTTCGGTGAGTTCCACTCCTCCGGCCATCACCCTTACGGAGCCGCGGGGCACATTCATGGCCTCAAGCCGTATCTGTGAGCCCGACGAGGCCTGGTACTCGCCGGTGAGGATAAACTTATTCTTGTCGGCAAACTGTCTGGCCACAACAAGGGTAGAATCGTAGAGCTCGGTGTAGAGAAATGGCGCGGCAATAGCGGCATCGCCAATCTGGCGGGCGAGATTGGATCCGAACGGTTCGGCCACGGGGAAGATTATCTTGCCCGACGACGACAGGATGGTGTAGCCCTCGATATAGTCGAAGAAACCGTCGGGGTTGGAGGCTTCGTTTGAGTCAATGCGGTCGAGTCCCATCACCTGAAGCAGTGGCTTAGAGCTGATGGCGGCTACGGGCAGATAGGGAATCTCTGTGCCGGTGGTGTCTGAGAGATATTTGATATTGAGGCGGAAGTTTTGTTTCTGCACCTGAAAAGCGTCAAGCGAATACACGTTTTTCATCATCAGTCGCCACATGGGCAACCGTGGGTCTTGAGTGGTGCTTTTGAGCATCTTCACATAGAGCGACCGGTCTGTCTCGGTGATGTCTCCCGAAAATTCACCCACCTGATACACCTGTCCGTTGTAGGTGTATTCGAATGCCACAGCAAGCACCTCGTCGGCATTGAGCTGGGAGCGGAGAGAGATATATCCGAGGGTGGAATTGAGGGTATAGTCGGAGGAGGGGAGAAGCCTTGCGCTCTCCACCTTCTCGAAGTCGCGGCCACCCTCTATGCCATAGGCGGAGAGGGGAGCGAGAGCCTGCGTGACGCTGCTGATCTGGCGCGCGCCCGGATAGTCGGCTTTGATTGTAGCGAGAAGATTGTTTGACGCATTGGCCGGATTGGGGAGAGCCGGATTGGGAGTCCAGTGGGAGGAGGATAGATGGTTTTCTTCGCCCAGATCCATAAACGCCACAATGTTGCGGCTTTGGTTGTAGTTGGCCGTCTTGTTGGTGATCCACACTTCAATGCGGGTGATGCTTACTCCGGAGCTCACAAACGGCAGACGCGATGCGAATGAGTCGTAGTTGTCGCGGAAAAACTGCGCCAGGAAATAGTGGCGGTTCTGGTCGTATTGGTCGGCCGATATGGAAAATGGGGTGGTCTGCACACCCCCCTTAGTGCTCACGGAGCGGGTCTCTGAATTCTGTTGCGACACGAGGGCAGTGGCTGTGAGCCGTCCGAACTGCAGCACGCTCTTGATGCCGAACAGAGCCGTGCTTCCTCTTATCAGGGATGAGCCGGTGGTCATGCTCACATTGCCGGCCTCGATGGTTTTTACTATATCATCTTCCGTGCCGTCGTATTTGAGTTTCAGATTTTTGGAGTCGAAGTCAAATGTGGCGTCGGTATTGTAAGTCATGTTGAATTTCATGCGGTCGCCCACAGTGGCCGCCACGGTTGCTTGAATCTTCTGGTCGAAGTCAAACATGGTCTTGCGGCGCGAGTTGAGCGATAGAGCCGGATTGTCGGTCTTGGTCGACTTAATGCCGGTGGAAATCTGCACTGTCCCGGTGGTGCGCAGTTGCACCCCTCCCGGGCCGAATATCTTTTCGAGCGGTCCGAGGGCAAAATTCATGTCGAGCACATTGAAAGGCGCGCGGTGTTTTCCGGCCGACGTTGAGTCATTGAGTTGCCTGAACCTGCGCCGGGTGGACTGGCGTGTCTGCCATGCCTGATATTGCTCTGGAGTAAGCATGAAGGGGGTGACAAGGTCGCGCCCGCCCACGCGCGTACGCACGTAGTAACATCCCGACTGTGCGTCATATTCCACCGAAGTGACTATATTCGAGGGGTTTGCGAGGTCATAGGCCGGAGGGAGGGCGAGAAGTTCATCGTAGCTTCTCGGCACGGTGGGCGACACCCCTCCCAATCTGCCGGCTGAGTCGGGCGGCAGGCTCACATCCGACTGAGCCCGTGAGGTTGTCACGGAGCCGGCAATCATCAGCAGGAGCAATAGTATATGGCGAAATATCGGGGGCGTCATTATGATTATGTGGGGCGCCCGGCCGGTATTATCAGCATCACATCATGGAGAGAGCCCTCTTTATGGCGGCTTCCACTTTGATGGCAGGCTCTGCATCGAATATCTTTGTCAGCACTTTCTGCGACTGCGGTTTGGGGAAACCGAGCATAACCAGGGCTGCAAGAGCTTCGTCGAACACCTCTGACGCGGCGACGGGCTGAGTTATTAACGCATCGCCTGATGGTTTTATTTTATCGCGGAGGTCAACAATTATTCTTTCGGCGGTCTTTGCCCCGATACCTTTCACAGACTTCAGGCGGCGCACATCGCCGGTCACTATGACTCCTTCGAGTTCAGGAGCCGGCAATGACGACAGAATCATCCGTGCGGTGTTGGCACCCACTCCCGACACACCTATGAGCGCGCGAAAGAGCGATCTTTCTCTCTCGTCAATAAAGCCGAACAGCACCCATGCATCCTCACGGATAGCCTCATGGATGAGCAGGCGCGCTTCGGTGCGTGCCTGAAGAGCGGTATAGGTTGTAAGGGTGATATTTACCATATATCCCACACCGTTACAGTCTATCACAGCATAAGCCGGAGTTATTTCGGCCAATGGGCCGCGCAGATATTCAATCATGGGTCGGAAAATAAAAAGGAATCTGGCAATGATGCCGGATTCCATCGTTTAGTACTCGAAGCGGGACTCGAACCCGCACAGCCGCTATGGCCAAAGGATTTTAAGTCCTTCGTGTCTACCATTCCACCATTCGAGCATCAGCCGGTAAAGCAGACTCCGAGAGTCAGACGGCGTTTTGCGGTGCAAAGATAGGTGATTAAAATGAAAAATGAAAATGGAGGCTGAAAAATATTTTCATTGTCTCTCGATTTTGGGAGCCTTATGCCGTAATCGTCCGCTTGGCTCAAAAGGGATGTTAACAAAAAAGCCCACGTCCGGGTGGGGGATGTGGGCTGAGAAGGTATCGGCATTCTGTAGGTCGTCCTTTCGGGACACTCTAAATAATTGAGCTTTCTACTTTTTAATAAAGTAAGCAAAATGCCTTCTCTTGCTTATAAAACGCCTGATGCGATTAAAAGGTTTTTCGGGAGTGAAATTATTTTATGTAACTTTGCGGTATGGAGAAGAAAGGTATTGCAGACCGCGTGGCGGATTTTTTCAGTAAGCTCGGTTCTTCGTCAAAGAGTGTGGTGAAATTGGCTGTCAGTTCTCACCATTCGACAATGAAGAGTGAGAGTCGCGATGATTTTCTTGTGGTGATGGGCAATGGTCCGTCGCTTGCCGATACCATGGCGCGCTATGGCGGCAGGCTGTCGGAGCATCCGCTGCTTGCGGTGAATTTTGCTGCGGCAACCGAAGAATTTTTTGCTCTGAGGCCATGCTACTATGTGATGGCCGATCCGGTGTTTTTTGATATGAGCGGTAATGAAAATCTGAAGCGGCTCAGAGATAATCTGCTGAAAGTAGACTGGCCTATGACACTGTTTGTGCCTTTCGGGCCGGCCGATGAAACATTGCCGGGCAATGGCAACGTAAATATTACGGTGGTGAGGTTCAATTCTCTGGGGGTGGAGGGGTTCGAATGGCTTGAGAATCTGACGTTCAGATGGCGCAGGGCTATGCCTCGACCGCGCAATGTGCTTATTCCGGCTCTTATGCTTGGCCTGTGGCTGGGATATAAGGAGATATATGTGGCCGGCGCTGACCATTCATGGACACGCACTCTTGAGGTGGATGAGGACAATACCGTAATCTCTGTGCAACCACATTTTTATAAAGACAATGAGGCAGAGCATGAGAGAGTGAGGTCAGTGTATCGCAACATAAGATTGCATGAGATTATCTACAGTTTTTATGTGGCGTTCAAGGCCTATTTTGCAGTGGAACGGTTCGCGCGCAGTTGTGGAGCCGTGATTTATAACTCCACTCCCGGTAGTTTTATCGATGCATTTCCGCGCAGGGAGATTCCCGAAAGATAACGGTGGCTGTGCGTCCGGAGTTGATTCCGAGCCGTCGGGCTGAGAAGAATCGGTCGTGTGAGCACCGTGAACAAGCCGGTGGCATTGAGATATTGCCGGGTGCCACTCCGGCGGCGATGAGTGTGTGGCGAATCACTTCCGGCAGGTCGATATGAGGCTTTTCACCATAGGAGTAATCCACGAATTGTCTGCCAAACTGCGAAGCAACCTCCGGGCCGGTCTCAAAGCATTCCCGGCATATGCATGGCCCCATGGCAGCCACAATGTCGGTGCAATCAGCTCCCGCACACTCCATGAGGCGCAAGGCTCTGCCGGTGATATCGGCCACAGTGCCACGCCATCCTGAATGAACTGCCGCGATTATGCCTTTGCGTCTGTCTGCCATCACCACCGGCACGCAGTCGGCAGTATGAATCACAAGCGCTACTCCTGAGAGAGATGTGACAAGTCCGTCCACCCCTTCAAGCTCGGCCGGGTCGACTGGAAGCGAATCAATGAGTTTCACGCTTGCAGAGTGTGTCTGCCGAGGTATGACAAGTTGCGAAATTCCTATATCAAGTTGTGCGGCAAGCCGTCCTCGGCACTCCTCCACCGAGTGGGCAGGAGCGCCGGTGTAGTGGCAGGTGTTGAAACCGTCGTAGGGAGACGCCGCATCCGTGCAGTCTCTCAGGGTGGAGAATGCACGGATGCCGGGCAAATCAATAAGTTTAATTGTCGTCACCTACGGAGTAGTTGAAATCATCATCCCAATCTTCTTCCCAGTCGCCGGAATCATCCTCGTCGAAAGTATCCTCTTCGGGTTCAACCGGGGTCGGTTCGAATATGAATTCATCTTCTTCACGCACACGATGGTGTCCGTCGAGCGGACGATGGGTTATGGAAGGGGTGGCAATCTGGTTCCGCTCGTCGTTGATGGCACCCCATAGCATATCTTTCAGTTCGGTAAGATGATAGCCTGTTACAGAGGATATAAACACATGAGGGATGTCGTCGGGTAGAGTCTTTTCAATCTCCTCGCGCAGTTCGTCGTCGAGCATATCGCTCTTTGATATGGCAAGCAGGCGCTGCTTGTCCATGAGCTGCGGATTGAAGCGGCGCAGTTCGTCAAGGAGCACTTCATATTGGCCTGGAATATCTTCGGCATCGGCCGGAACAAGGAAAAGCAGCACCGCATTGCGCTCTATATGGCGGAGGAAACGGAGTCCGAGTCCACGCCCTTCGCTGGCTCCTTCGATAATGCCCGGGATATCGGCCATGACAAACGACTGCCGGTCGCGATATTCCACAATGCCGAGCTGTGGTTCCATTGTTGTGAAGGGATAGTCGGCAATTTTCGGACGGGCTGCTGAGATGCTTGACAGGAGAGTGGATTTTCCGGCATTAGGAAATCCAACGAGACCCACGTCGGCAAGCAGTTTCAGTTCGAGAATCACAGCTTTTTCCACCGACGGTTCGCCCGGCTGGGCATATCGGGGAGTGCGGTTGGTGGGACTTTTGAAATGCCAGTTGCCGAGACCACCGCGTCCACCCTTCAGGAGCTTCACTTCTTCACCGTCGTAGGTCACTTCGCAGAGATAGTCGCCGGTGTCGGCATCAAACACCACAGTGCCGCAGGGCACATCGACAATCACATCTTCACCATCTTTGCCCGAACTGCGGCCTTCGCTGCCGCTCTGGCCATTGCCGGCAAAGATATGGCGGCGGTATTTGAGAGGCAGCAGTGTCCACATGTGGCTGTTGCCGCGCAATATTATGTGGCCTCCGCGACCTCCGTCACCTCCGTCCGGACCGCCTTTAGGCACATATTTGGCTCTGTGAAAATGGCGGGAACCCGCCCCGCCCTTGCCCGAACGGCAAAGTATCTTTACGTAGTCTATAAAATTCGAATCAGCCATATTGGATGGAAATTGTAGGTTAAAATAATAATAGAGGTGATTGATGTGGGAGCTGAATAATCACCGCTTATGAATATATAACAAGGTCAGCGGCGCATGGTTTCGTGGTGGAGCATAAGTTCGCAGGCATGACGGAAGTCAACATGCGATCCTATATCAATCCATGTGCCTGAAATCGGGAAATAGACCACCTTGCATCCGTCGGCTATCGCCTCGGCAATCAAATCTGTGGCGTCAGTACGCCTGTCTGATGGAAGTTCAGACAGCAGACGATTGGATATCATGTAGATGCCGGCATTGGCATAGTATGAATATGATGGTTTCTCCTCCAGACCGGTCACTCTGGCTCCCTCCGTGGTGAGGATAGCATAGGGCACGGAAAGATTGTAGGGGATGGCTGCCACCGTTATGTCTGCCTCCTCAGAGATATGGCGCAGATACATATCTTCGAGCGATATGGTGGTGAGCAGGTCGGAATTCATCACGATGGTGGTGCCGTCGGGTTTGTGAGGCACCAGCGCGGCAGCTCCGATGGTGCCGAGCGGGCTGGATTCGCGCACGCATTTTATATCTGTATCGGCAAAATGAGCCTCTATGGCCTCAGCGAGATAATTCACTGTGACCGTGATATCTGTGATTCCGTTTGATCGGAGCAGGTCTATATTGTAGTCGATAATCGGTTTTCCTCCGATTTCGAGCAGAGGCTTAGGGGTTGAGAGTGTGAGCGGACGGAGCCGTTCGCCTTTTCCTCCGGCCATGATGATAGCCGAGAGTGGGAGCAGGGAGCGTGTGACGGTGGTGTCGATAATCTCTATGATTCGTCCATCGGAGCCGAGGCGTGGCACGAGTGTGAGCCCTCTGCGGCGAAACTCCCGCAGGCGCGAGATGTCATCCGACTGTTCGGTGAGTGCCTTGAAGCTGCGGTGCATTATCTCTCTCACTTTTGTGGTGGGGAGTGCTCCGGCAAGGAGACCGCGGCGTATGTCTCCATCGGTTAGTGTGCCGGTCATCACTCCCTCTTTGTCAGTGACCAGGAGGGTCATAACTCCTCCCGACAGGGCATTGAGCCTTCCCAGAGCGTCGAGCAGGGTAGAGTCGTCGGTTATAATGTGTCGGGTCATAGCTGAGTTGAATATTTAGACAGGATGGTTTCGGCCAGTGTCCAGTCGAGCAGAGTGTCTATATCCACACTTCTTTCGCGCGGCATGGGGTAGGGGAGGCGACGATCCATTTCGGAGAATTTTTTAGCACGGATGGCTTCCGGATTGATTATATAGACGGCGCCGTTAAATTCCCATGCGGGAGGGGCATCCTGGCGTCGCACAAACTTACCCTCTCCTTTTGATATGTGAAGATAGCCCGTGGCCGGATCCGGCTCGAAGCAATTGTAGTAGGGGTTGGCGGCTACTTCACACACCGACACCACCATATCGAGCTCCGGACGGTAGAGTGCGAGGGCACCGCGGATATCGTCGGGGGTGCGGAGCGGAGAAGTGGGCTGAAGCAAGCATACGTTGCAATAGCGGATGCCTGCGGAATCGGCATAGTCCATCGCGTCGATAATCACTTCGCGCGAGCCTGCGGTGTCGGTGGCGAGCGAATCGGGTCGCATATAGTCAACAGTTAGTCCGGCCTTACGCCCCACCTCAGCAATCTCTTCGGAATCGGTGCTGAGCAAGATGTGGGAATCCGGTGCAAGCTCTCTGGCCACCTCTATGGAGTAGAGCAGAAGCGGTTTGCCGGCCAGGGGTCGGATGTTTTTTCCGGGTATGCCTTTGCTGCCACCTCGGGCCGGAATGATATAGAGGGTGTCGGTAGATTTCATACGTTAACTATAAGCCAGATGGTATAGGCCACATAGGCTGCTACCATTATGCCGCCTTCCCAGCGGGTGATGGTGCGCTGCTTGAACTTCCATCCGAAGAACCAGAACAGCAGGGCCGCTCCCGTCATCACAAGAAGATCGGTCATTGTGATACCGCCGAATGCAAGCGGTCGGATGGTTGAGGTGAGGCCGAGCACCATGAAGATATTGAAAATATTGCTACCGATCACATTGCCGAGTGCTATGCCGGTCTGACCCTTGATGGCCGCGGTGACCGAGGTGGCGAGTTCAGGCAGAGAGGTGCCGACGGCCACAATCGTGAGACCGATCACGGCGTCGCTAACTCCCATTGCCGAGGCCACGGCCGAAGCTCCGGCCACAAATCTGTCGCCTCCGATAATCAGACCGGCAAGTCCGCCCACCACATAAATCACGCTCTTTGTCATGCTCATGGCCGGACGCGAGGCTGCGTCTTCTGCGGCCGGGTCGGCAGGAGAGCCGTTGTGAGCCTGTGAGAAAGTGTAGCGCATGAATATGGCGAAGAAGAGCAGAAGTATGATGCCGTCCACACGGGTGAGAATCCGGTCGGGGGTGCCGTCGAGCAGGGGAGCGCAACCCATCACGAGAAGCACGAGCGACGACAGGATGACAAGCGGAATTTCATTGATCATTATTCCCTTCTCTATCTTTATCGGAAGCACGAGAGCCGTGATGCCGATAATCATGAGCACATTGAATATATTGCTTCCCACGATATTGCCTACGGCCATGGCCGACGAACCGTTGATAGCTGAGACGAGACTGATCACGAGTTCGGGGGCAGAGGTGCCGAAGGCCACAACAGTGAGGCCTACCACAAGATCGGAGATGCCGAGACGGCGTGCTATGGCCGCGGAGCCGTCGGTGAGGAGGTTTGCACCATAGAGTATAAATGCAAGCCCGGCAATAAGGTAGATGATATTAAGTAGCATGTTGGAATAAACAACTGGCGATTTGCGCCAATTGACCACAAAATTAACAATTATGCAAGATATGTGCAAATAGGCGACTGAAATGGAGAAGAGGCGAAAAAAATTGCGTAATTTTGGGGTGTGAAAAAGAAGTCGGGCATATTGCGGACTGTTATAGCCATGATTGCGGGTGTGCTGTCAGGAGTGCAACCGTCATGGGCGCTTGTGCCTGACTCGGTTGTGGGTCGTGGCGGTGTGACGGTGTGGACAAGCAGCGCCACATTTGCGCCGCATTACCTGGCCGCCAACCGCTTCGGCAAGCTTACAGCCGCAGATGGAGCGGTGGCAGAGCTGTCGGTGGAAAGCAATGGTCTTGACCCCAAAAAGAGATGGGACTACTCTTTCGGGGCTGATGCGGCCGCCGGCTACCGCAGCGCGGCATCTTACGCTCGCTACTTTATTGCCGAAGAATCGTGGCTCCCAAACAAAAATCGTCCCCGGGCTGTGAGACTTCAGCAGCTTTATGCCGAGATAAAATGGCGCAGTCTGTTTTTGAGCGCAGGGATGAAAGAACGCGGCTCGCTGCTGCTTGACGACAATCTCTCTTCGGGCGATATGGTCCACAGCAGCAACAGTCGTCCGATTCCTCAGTTAAGAATAGGTTTTCTTGATTTTGTCGATGTGCCGTTCACGCGCGGGGAGATGCAGATAGAGGGCAATGTGGCCTATGGCCGCCTTGCCGACGACAGTTGGTGGGAATCGCACTTCAATCTCTACAATGGCCATGTGGCCACCGGAATCTGGTATCTCTATCGCCGCATATATTTCCGCACATCTCCTCTGCATAGATTCGGAGTGACTTTCGGGGCACAATGCGCGTCGCAGTTCGGGGGCACCACAACTTACTACAGTCATGGCAGTGTGGAGAGGGTGCAACACCGTGGTCTGCGGTTCGGTGATTTCTTCAAGGTGTTTTTTCCCACCGAAGCTGGTGAAGAGGACTTCCGGATAGGAAACACTCTCGGCTCATGGGATTTCAAGGCTTCCTACAAATTCGGTATCGGAACGTTGGGGGCTTATTTCCAGTGGCCGTGGGAGGATGGTTCAGGAATGGCCAGACGCAACGGATGGGACGGTCTCTACGGAGTGGAATTTCACACATCCGGCAACCATAATATAATAAAAGGTGGGGCGATTGAATATCTCGACCTTACAAACCAGAGCGGACCCATGCATTGGGCACCGGGCGATTTCCCCGGCACGACAGTGGCCGGCGAAGCACGCGGAGCCGACAACTATTACAATAATTCCTACTATAACTCCTATGCCTACTTCGGCCGGACAATCGGCAATCCGATGGTGATGGGGCCGATATACAACACTGATGGCTATCTGCAGATGATAGGCAATAGATTGAGAGGAGTCCACGCCGCGATAGAGGGCTGTCTCGGCACGGTATGGGAGTGGCGTCTCATGGCCGGATGGCGCAAGGCATATGGCAATGGATTCGAACCGCTGATTCCGGCTCTCCACTCTTTTTCGGCCATGGCCGAGGGAAAATGGCATCCTGCGGCTATAAACGGTCTCACCCTTACGGTGCAGGCGGCATTAGACCGCGGCAAATTACCGTCCAACTCATTCGGCATGGCTGTCAGCGCGGTTTATGCCGGTAAAATTTTCGGAAGATGAAGATGAAAGGTTCGGTAATAATTGTGCTATGGCTGCTGCTTGGAGCTGTAGGGTGTACGCAAAACGACGGTCATATCGGCGATTGGTTCGGGATGTGGCAGGTGGAGCGGATAGACATAGACGGAGAGATGTCAGGCGACTATGCCGGCAATGTGATTTTGAAATTTCAGGGTTCGGTGATGGAGAGCTGTGTCCTGCAGCCGTATCATGAACAGGTGTCTTACTTTGCCAACTGCCGCATAGAGCCCGATGCCCTGATTGTAGACGCGGGCAGCCATCCTGTATGGCCGGCCGGATATGCTCCGGAGCTGCATATTCCGCAGGCGGGCGAGATGAGGCTTGAGATCGTGATGCACGGCAATGGCCGCGCGGTGCTCCGTCGCGAGAACTCCGGAACTACTTACGAATATTATTTGAAGAAACTATATGACTGAACAGAAAAAAGGCAAAGTGCTCGTGACGGGAGCCGACGGATTTATCGGTTCGCATCTCACCGAACTGCTTCTCGACGAAGGATATGAGGTGAGGGCACTGAGCCAGTATAATTCATTCAACAATACGGGCTGGCTGGAAGATGTAGCCGCTTCCGGACGCCTGGAGATAGTGAGCGGCGATGTGCGCGATGCTGCTTTCTGCCGCCGTATAGCCGAAGGAACAGATACAATTTACCATCTGGCGGCTCTTATAGCCATCCCTTATAGCTATGAGGCTCCCGGAAACTATGTAGACACCAATGTAGGCGGCACTCTCAATATTTGCCAGGCGGCCAAAGACTGCGGCACTAAGAGGGTAATAGTGACCTCTACCAGCGAGGTCTACGGCACCGCACGCTATGTGCCTATCGATGAGGCTCATCCCCGTCAGCCGCAATCACCTTATTCGGCCACAAAGATAGGAGCCGACGCAATAGCGCAGAGCTTCTACAATGCATTCGGCCTTCCGGTGGTTACGGCGCGCCCGTTCAACACCTATGGGCCGCGGCAGAGCGCGCGGGCGATTATCCCCACAATCATAACTCAGATTGCCAACGGAGCTAAAGAAATAAAGGTGGGCGATTTAACTCCCACACGCGATTTTAATTTCGTGAAAGATACGGTGAGAGGTTTTCTGGCTCTCGGAGAGGCTCCGGGCATAGAGGGACAGGAATTCAACATCTCCACCGGCACCGAGATATCCATGGCCGACACTCTCGCCACCATAGCAAGGATTATGGAGAGCGATGTGCGCTATGTGACCGACCCCGAGCGCCTTCGTCCGGCAAACAGCGAAGTGTTCAGGCTCTGCGGCGACAGCACCCGCCTGAGGGAACTCACCGGCTGGGCTCCGCGTTACAGTCTTGAGGACGGTCTGCGTGCCACAGTCGACTGGTTCCGTCGTCCGGAAAATCTTGTGAAATACAAATGGCAGATATATAACCGGTAATGAAAGAAAGCCTCAGTCAGACACAACAGCAGAAGCTCCATCAGAGTCTCTCGCCGCTGCAAGTGCAGTTTGTGAGAGTTCTGGGGATGAACGGCCCTGAAGTGGAGGACGAGGTGCGTCGTGAGCTTGACGACAATCCGGCTCTCGAAGCTGTGAGCGATGATGCGCAGGACCATCCCGGAGAAGAGTTTGGGGAGAGTGCAGAAGAGCTGCAGCTCGCCGACTACAGGCATGAGGATGATATACCCTCCTACAGGATGGAGGCAAACAATCATAGCGCCGACGACCGCCACTATGAACCGGTGGCGGTGCAGGGGGGCGGTTCGCTGATGGAATATCTGATGTCGCAGATCGCTCAGACGAGATTGTCGCCTCATCTCAACGATATAGCCCGCCTGATAGCCGGGAATATAGACGACAACGGCTATATGACCCGCACGCTCAGATCCATAGCCGACGATGCCGCGATTCAGGATGGATTCGATGTGACTGATGCCGAGGCAAAGGAGATGTGGGAACTGGTGAGAACGCTTGATCCTCCCGGAGTCGGAGCTGTGGATCTGCGTGATTGTCTGCTGCTTCAGCTCCGCCGACGTCCGGCCGACCGTATCCGTGACCTGGCCATAGAGATGGTGTCGCATTATTTTGATCTTTTCGGCCGCCGGCGTTTCGATCAGCTCCGCAAGAGTCTGGCGATGAGTGAAGAAGATTTCGATAAGACAATAGCGCTCATACGCACCCTCAATCCGAAGCCGGGGAGCGCGGTGAGCGGCAGCGGAAGCATGGCCGACGACGACCGCACAGCCTACATCTCTCCCGATTTTATTGTTGAAGCTGATGGCGACACCCTTACTCTCGTGATGCCTAATCGCATTCCGGCTCTGCAGGTGGAAGAAAGTTTCAACGGCGAAATCGAGGTGACTCCACGCAATAAGCGCGAAGAGGAGGCGGCTGCTTTCATCCGTCAGAAGCGCGATGATGCCGAAAGTTTTATAAAGGCCATTGGTATGAGACGCGAAACTCTGCGCCGGGTGATGACGGCTATAATGAAGCTCCAGAGGGAGTTTTTCCTTACCGACGACGAACTCAAGCTACGTCCGATGATATTGAAGGATGTGGCTGAGCTTACCGGCTATGACATATCGGTGGTGAGCCGCGCCACTTCAGGCAAATATGTGGCTACGGGCAGGGGCATCTATCCCTTGAAGTTCTTTTTCAATGAGCGCCCCAAGGACGACGACGATGTGTCTTCAAGAGAGATAATGGAGGCACTGCGCACCATTATTGCTGAGGAGGATCGCTCGGCTCCATTAAGCGACGAGGCCATAACCAAGGCTCTCCGGAGTAAAGGCTACAATATAGCCCGGCGCACGGTGGCAAAATACAGAGAAAAAGCCGGTATTCCGGTGGCCAGACTTCGCCATTTCTCGTAGGGATTTAGAGGAGAGTGAGGTTTATTCAGGAATTAATCAACCTATTGATATGAAGAAATTTTCTCAGATAATATCGGCAGTCTTTTCGCCTATAGTAGTGCCGACTTATGCGGTGGTAATCGCCCTGTGGTGCTCAAGGCTCATGTTTCTGCCCCTGAATGTGAGATGGCATGTGGTTCTGCTGGTGTTCTGCATCACAGCGATAGTGCCTCTTGTGGCAATACTTTGCCTTAAGAAACTCGGAGTTGTGACCGACCCCGGTCTCAATAACCGGAGCGAGCGCACCATCCCATATATAATAACCGGACTGGCCTATGCAGCGTGTGCGGTGTATCTGTGGCGTGCCAATGCGCCGGGATGGCTGTGGCTGTTTATGGTAGGAGCCACAGTGGCTACCCTCGTTTCGGGTGTGGTGAACCGCTGGTGGAAGATTTCCGCCCATATGGCTGCGATGGGAGGCCTCGTGGCAATCATGTTCCGAATACTCGGAATCGGGATGGCCGCTCCCGGTGTGCCGTTTCTGCTTCTCACATCTCTGGTTGTGATTGCGGCGGGTGCTGTAGGCACGGCGAGGGTCTTTCTTAACCGCCACACACTGCTTCAGGTGATTGCCGGAGCGGCCAACGGCTTTATCTGTGTTTATCTCCTCTCTGCTTTCTGAAAAAAATAATCAATCATTATCATAAATATACTAAGTATAGATGCAACCATTAGTAAGTATCATCATGGGGAGCACATCTGACCTCCCCGTGCTTTCGAAAGCGGCCGATTTTCTGGACAAGATGCAGGTGCCGTTTGAAATGAACGCTCTTTCAGCTCACCGCACACCCTCCGAGGTGGAGGAGTTTGCCCGTACAGCCCGTGAGCGCGGACTCAAAGTGATTATCGCCGCTGCCGGAATGGCCGCCGCTCTTCCCGGCGTGATTGCCGCCATAACTCCGCTCCCTGTTATCGGTGTGCCCATCAACTCCACGCTCCAAGGGCAGGACGCGCTGCTCTCTATCGTTATGATGCCTCCGGGCATATCTGTGGCCACAGTGGGTATCAACGCCGGACTCAATGCCGCCGTGATGGCTGTGCAGATGCTTGCACTTTCAGATGCCGCACTCGCCGAACGCTTCGATGCTTACCGTGAGAGCCTTAAGGAAAAAATAGTTAAGGCTAATGCCGAGCTCCACGAAGTGAAATATTCATTCAAGACCAACTGATAAACTCTAACCACACAAGCATATCTTACTCATGAGCGTGTTTGACTACAAGCGTCGTCCCACCCACGCGGTGAAGGTGGGCCACACAGCCATAGGAGGCGACAATCCTGTGAGAATTCAGTCGATGACCAATACTTCTACTATGGATACTGAGGGAAGCCTCAGGCAGACTGAAAGAATAGCCGATGCCGGCGCAGATATCGTACGTCTTACCGCTCAGGGTGTCCGTGAGGCTGAAAACATAGGAGAAATCCGCCGCAGGCTCCATGCCGACGGCTATGATGTGCCTCTCGTGGCCGATATTCATTTCAATCCGAAGGCGGCTTTTGAAGCGGCGAGGCAGACCGACAAGGTGAGAATCAATCCGGGCAACTTTGTTGATCCGGGGCGCACCTTCCGCAAACTCGAATATACCGATGAGGAGTATGCCGCCGAGCTGCAGAAAATCGATGACGCCCTCACTCCATTCCTCGAACTCTGCAAGGCCAACGGAGTGGCAATCCGCATAGGAGTGAACCATGGATCGCTTTCCGACCGTATAATGAGCCGTTACGGCGACACCCCCGCCGGCATGGTGGAGAGCGCCATGGAATTTCTGCGCGTGTGTGTGAGCCGCGCATTCAGCGATGTGGTTATCTCTATCAAGGCTTCCAATGTGAGGGTGATGGTGGAGACTGTGAGGCGTCTCGTGCGCGCTATGGAGCAGGAGCAGATGGATTTCCCTCTTCATCTCGGAGTGACTGAAGCCGGCGACGGCGAAGATGGAAGGGTGAAGAGTGCCGTTGGTATCGGAACTCTTCTGAGCGAGGGGATAGGCGACACTATCCGGGTGTCGCTCAGCGAGGATCCTGAAAATGAAGTGCCGGTTGCACGTCTGCTGGCCGACTATGTGGGTGCGAGGGCTGCCGCTCCGGCTCTGGAGGGTTTGGCGGCTCCCGGTTATGATTTCGTTGACCCCGTCAGGAGAAAGAGCTCCCGCTCCGGCAAAATAGGCGGCGGGCAGGTGCCTGTTGTGGCTGGCGGAGTAGCCGATGCGGAGTATGATGCCGACAGTGTGCCGGATTTCTTTGACGCCGATATGGCCGGATGGGTGAGGATTTCCGCACCGGCTCCCGATGCTGAACTTCTTGCCATTCCGAAGGGTCAACCTGTGGTTCTGGAATCATCTCACCCTAATTTTACCGGTGCTGTGCAGGCCACTCTCCATCGCATGATGTCTCTCGGAGTTGATAATCCGGTGGTGATCCGGGCAATCTACAATGATATGCCGGCAGAGAAGGCTATGGTTAAGGCGGCGGTAGATTTGGGCACTCCGGTGATGAATGGTTTTGCCGACGGAATCTCGATAGGAGGCGATGCTCTCACTCCGGCAGAAGCTGCGCGACTGGCCTATGGCATCCTTCAGTCAGCTCGTCTCAGGGTCACACGCACGGAATATATTGCTTGTCCGGGCTGTGGACGCACGCTGTTTGACCTTCAGACAACCCTGCGCAACGTGAAAGAGGCTACTAAAGATCTTAAGGGTCTGAAGATAGGAGTGATGGGCTGCATAGTCAACGGTCCCGGAGAGATGGCCGACGCCGACTATGGATATGTAGGGGCCGGCGTGGGAAAGGTGAGCCTGTATAAGGGGCGCGTGTGTGTGGAGAAGAATATTCCTGAAAGTGAGGCTGTGGAACGTCTCCTCGCTCTTATCCGTTCCGACAGATGAGTTTTGACGAAAAGATGATGCGTCGCGCCCTGCAGCTTGCCGTGTGCGGACGCGGAGAGGTGTCTCCCAATCCGATGGTTGGAGCGGTGATAGTGTGTGGCGGCGTGATAATCGGCGAGGGCTATCATCGTCGTTACGGTGGGCCGCACGCCGAGGTCAATGCCGTAGATTCCGTGACCCACAAGTCACTTCTCAGAGAGTCTACGATGTATGTCACTCTCGAACCTTGTGCCCATTACGGAAAGACCCCTCCATGCGCAGACTTGATAGTGAGGTGCGGAATTCCCCGGGTGGTGATAGGCTGCCGTGACCCCTTTGCAAAAGTGGATGGCCGGGGCATAGACCGTCTGCTTGCAGCGGGTGTGGAAGTGAAGGTTGGTGTGCTCGAAGAGGAGTGCCGGATGCTTAACCGCCGCTTTATCACGGCCCATACCCTTCACCGCCCCTTCGTCACCCTAAAATGGGCATGCAGCGCTGACGGATTTCTGGGAGAAATCGGCAGCTCCGGTCCTGTGCCGGTTGCTTTCAGCAATTCCGAGGGGAGTGTGCTGGTGCATAAGCTGCGCACTGAATATGATGCTATTCTTGTGGGTAGTGGAACCGTGCTGGCCGACAATCCACGGCTGAATGTGAGGAGAGTTGACGGTCGCTCTCCATTGAAAGTGGTTATTGACCGCCGTCATCGCATAGCCGGAAACGAGAATATATTTTCCTCCGGCGACACTATTGTGATGGACGAACCGGATGTGAAGACCCTCCTGTCGGCGCTCTATGATAAAGGTGTGACCTCTCTGCTTGTGGAGGGGGGAGCCATGGTGCTTCACTCATTTCTCGAATCCGGAGAATGGGACAATGCGCGGATAGAGATTTCACCTCTGAAACTGGGTGATAAAGGCTACGGCCACCTCCTTATGCCCGGTTTTATGCCTCAGCGCACTTTTCAATGTGGCTCCAACCGAATTGTCGAGATAGATAATCCATCAGATGTTTTTGGCTTATAATGGCTGTAAATCAATTTGTTATCAGCTCCGGTTGTAGAAATCATTAATAACAAGTCACTAATTTTAACTATAGTGGGTGGGGAGATAGTGAAAATGTTGTTAACTTTGCACCTTGAAAAATAATGTTTTATGAACAGCAGACTTTCATCCGCTATGGTCATCGCACTGTCGGGCGCCATGTTTGCCGCCTGCAACAGTGACGATTCGTCATATGAACTGATAGAGGATACCACGGTGTCCAATGTCAGCATCACCTCTTTCTCACTCGGGTCCAATGATAAAATCGTTGCCAATCTCGACTCACTGTTTTTTACCATAGACCTCAAGAACGGCCGGGTGTTTAATGCCGACTCCCTGCCCGCAGGCACTGTGCTCGGCAATGCGTTGGTGAGCATCGAACATCCGACAGTGAGTGCGCTTGAGCTGATATTCAAAGATGCCGAAGGAAATTCCAAGACGGTCGACTATCTTAAGGAGGGAACAGACAGTGTGTATTTCGGTAACGGCACCGTGACTCTCCGCGTGGTTTCGGCCAGTGGAAATGTGATGAGAGAATATGGAGTGGATGTGAATGTCCACAAAGTGAAGCCCGACTCCCTCTACTGGGACACAAAATCATTCAGCGCTCTCCCTACCTCTCTGACTGCTCCGTCTGCACAGCGCACGGTGAAATATAAAGACAAATACTGCACTCTCGCCGGCAAAGGGACCTCATTCACTCTTGCTTCGTCAGACGATATTGCTTCGGCCGGATGGACGGTGAAAAATGTAACTCTTCCGGCAGACGCCGATGTGAACAGCTTTACAGCTACAGACAACTCCTTGTTTATCTTGGCAGGCGCCACGCTATATAGCTCACCCGACGGTGAAACATGGACTTCTACCGGAGTGGGGATGAACCACATCTATGGAGCTTATCTAAGCTCGGTGGTGGGTGTGAAAAAGAAAGACGACGGCACCTATGTCCATGTGTCTTATCCCTCATCAGCAGAAATTGCGGTTCCGGCCTCATGTCCGGTATCCGGCACATCCGACGTGATAATCTATGAAAGCGAATGGAGCGTAAACCCGATGCTTATCTTTACCGGCGGACGTAAGGCCGACGGTAATCTCACCGGAGCCACCTGGGCTTACGACGGCAGTGAATGGGCGCAGATTTCCGCACAGAATCTTCCGGCGCTTGAGGGGCTCGCTATCGTGCCCTATCAGACCATGAATATTAACAACCAGTGGGTGCAGACCTTCACTCCGGTGCTTCTCGCCATGGGCGGAAAAGCTCAAGACGGCACGATAGACAAAACCGTCTATATGTCGTATGACCGTGGAGTTCACTGGACCACCGCTCCTCTATTCATGCAGCCGGCGGCTAATGCTAAGATGCTCACCGGATTTCAGATTATGGCCGAGAGCTCATGGCTCGGCAACGAGGCTTCGAGAGCCGTGGCTCCCATCACCCGCTGGGAGTGTCCGTTCCTTTATGTCTTCGGTGGCTACAATGCATCAGGCAACCTTAATGCCGAGATATGGCGCGGTGCCCTCAATGCGTTCAGAATTAAACCAATCCAGTAAACAGCCTACGTGAGCTCTACTCCCGTCATACGCATCATCCTGCTCATGGCAGTCTTCATTCCGGCCGTGCTTCCCGCCCAGGAGGCACGCTACCGTTGGGATGTGGGATTGTCGGCCGGTGTGAGCGGATATGAGGGCGACGCCAATTCCGGATTCTGGTTTCGCCGCCCGGGCTTGGCTGTAGCAGCTCTCGGCAGATATAATTTCGACACGAGGTGGGCGCTCCGTATTCAGGGCGGCATGATGACCCTTAGCGGCGACACCGGCGATATGAACACCGCTCTGCCTGACGGTGCATCTTGCACTTTCCGGTCCACTCTTGCCATGCTCGAAACGAGAGGGGAGTTCAACTTCTTCCCTTATGGCATTGGCGAGACCTACAAAAGGCTCCGGACATGGAGCCCCTACGTGAGTCTGGGTCTCGGCGGGGTCATGTCGGCGTCGGAGGGCAAGAACTATCTCACTATGAGTATTCCGGTAGGCGTGGGTGTCAAATTCAAACCTCGTGAGCGGCTCAATCTCGGAGTGGAATTCACAGTGGCCAAGACCCTCGGAGATCATCTCGACGGGGCCGCCCTCAGTGATATATACACGATAAAAAGTTCATTTTTCAAAAATACCGACCTCTACACATCGCTCACCTTTTCAGTGACCTACGAATTCGGAGAACGATGCACGGTATGCAACCGAATAGACTGACAACTCTTTCCAATCATTATACCTCACAGCGCATGACAAAGACAACCAATCAGCAGACCGAACCGGCTCCCGCCCATGTAGCTATCATCATGGACGGCAACGGACGCTGGGCCAAGCAGAGAGGATTAAATCGCTCCGCCGGCCATGTGGAGGGTGTGAACACCGTGCGCCGTATCACCGAGGCCGCATCAAAGGCCGGAGTGAAATATCTCACTCTCTATGCTTTCTCTACGGAAAACTGGAATCGCCCCGCTGAAGAGGTCGATGCTCTCATGCACCTGATTGTTCTGGCTATCGAGCGCGAGACCCCCGACCTGATTCGCAACAATGTGCGGCTTACGATGATAGGCGATTTCGAGCGTATGCCCCGTGAGGCTTACGACCGTCTGAAACAGTGTATGGCCGACACCGGCCATTGCACGGGGCTTGTGCTTTGTCTGGCTCTCAGCTATTCATCACGCTGGGAAATCACGGAGGCTTGCCGAAGAATTGCCGAGGCTGCCGCCCGTGGCGACATCGACCCGGAGGCAATCACACCCGAAACTATAAGCGGTAATCTCACAACCGCCGCCATGCCCGACCCCGATTTGCTTATACGCACCGGTGGCGACATGAGAGTGAGCAATTTCCTCCTCTGGCAGATAGCCTATGCCGAAATCTATGTGACACCTGTTTTCTGGCCCGATTTCACAGAAGAGATGTTTATGAAGGCCATTAATGAATATAAATCAAGGGAGCGTCGCTTCGGCCTCACTTCCGAGCAGATAACAAACCAGTGAAAAGATCATTCGTCAATAATATGCGTCAGAAACTTTTGGCCCTTCTGTCGGCCGTATTGCTCCTGGGGTCGGCTGACACCCTGTCGGCTCAGACCGCAACGGATACCATATTTAATCCTACGGTTGTGTTCAGCTCCATTCCCCGCAACTATGAGATTGCCGGAATCGAAGTGAAAGGTGCCGACAACTATGAGGATTATATCATCATCGGCTATTCGGGCCTGAAAGTGGGGGAGCGCATCGATATTCCCGGCGACGAGCTCACCGCCGCCTCCAAACGCCTCTGGCGTCAGGGACTTTTCAGCAAAGTGCAGATTACTCTCGACAAGGTGGCCGGCGACAAGGCTTGGCTCACTATCAATCTGCGCCAGCAGCCTCAGATTTCAGCCATCAACTATCATGGCGTGAAGAAGGGCGAGCGTGAAGACCTCCAGGATAAGCTGCAGCTTTATGTGGACAACCAGATAACCCAGAACATCGTGAACCGTGCCACTGCTATTATCAAAGGCTATTTCAATGGCAAAGGTTTCGGCAATGCCGATGTCAATATCGTGCTCCACGAGGATCTTTCACACCCCAACAAGATGATTGTGGATATCAATGTCGACAAGCACGACAAGGTAAAGGTGCATAAAATCTACCTGTCAGGCAATGAGGTGCTTTCCGACAAAGCTATTCAGCGCACCATGAAGAAAACCAATGAGAAGGGAAAGCTCATCAACCTCTTCCGGCAGAAAAAATTCGTGGAGAGCGACTATAATGATGACCTCAACCGCATTCTCGACAAATATAATGAAAAAGGCTATCGTGACGCGAAAATCCTGCGCGACAGCGTGGTGGCCTACGACGACAAGAGCGTAGACGTATATATTGACCTCGAGGAGGGTCAGAAATACTATATCAGCGACATCTCCTGGGTGGGCAACACCGTGCTTGCCACCGAAGACCTTAACCGAATCCTCGGAATCAATCCTGGCGAGGTCTACAATCAGAAGCTCCTTGAGAAGCGCCTCACCAGCGATGACGACGCTGTGTCCAACTGGTATCTCAACAATGGCTATCTCTTCTATCAGCTCGTGCCTATAGAAAAGAATGTGAAGGGCGACTCCGTTGGACTCGAACTCCGCATGATGGAGGGTCCGCAGGCTCGCATCAACAGCATTGTGATCAATGGTAATGACCGCCTGTATGAAAAGGTGATCCGCAGAGAGCTTTATATGCGCCCCGGCGAGCTGTTCAGCAAGGAAGACCTCGTGCGCTCACTGCGTGAAATCGCTCAGACAGGCCACTTCAACCCTGAGAACCTTAATCCGGATGTGCGCCCCAATGAGGAGAACGGCACTGTTGATATCATTCTGCCGCTTGAGTCAAAGGCCAATGACCAGATTGAATTTTCCATGGGTTGGGGTCAGACAGGTGTCATAGGCAAACTGTCTCTTAAGTTTACCAACTTCTCCATCAAAAATCTCTTCCATCCGAGTTCCTACAAAGGTCTTATTCCTCAGGGCGAAGGGCAGACCTTCACTATTTCCGCACAGACCAATGCGAGATATTATCAGGCTTATAGCCTTTCGTTCCTCGACCCCTGGTTTGGCGGCAAGCGACCCAACTCACTGTCTGTTTCGGCCTACTATAGCCGTCAGACTGGAGTGAACTCGTCGTACTATAACAACAACTGGTATAACTCGGGCTACTACAATCCCTATGGCTACGGTTACGGCTATGGCTACGGCTATGGCAACTACAATGACTATTATCAGAACTCATATGAGAATGCCTACGACCCCAACAAGGTGCTTCAGATGGTGGGCGTGACCGTAGGTTTCGGTAAGCGTCTGAAATGGCCCGATGACTACTTCACATTCACTACCGAACTCTCCTACAACTGGTATTACCTCAAGAACTGGGACTACCTTTATTATATGAACAACGGTTCGTCAAACTCGCTTGTGCTCGGCCTCACTCTCGCACGCAACAGTATCGACAACCCGCTCTACACTCGCCGTGGATCGCAGTTCTCGCTCAGCCTGCAGATGACTCCTCCGGCATCGCTCTTCGGCAAGAAAAACTGGAAAGCCCTTTCGGAGCAAAACACCACAGAGTCTAAGAAAGAACTCTACCGCTGGATTGAATACTGGAAACTTCGATTCAAATCACGCACCTACACTCCGCTCAACGACCCGATGAGCAAATGGACTCTCGTGCTCATGACCCGCGCCGACTTCGGTTTGCTCGGCAGCTATAACAAGTATCTCAAATCACCGTTCGAGACATTCTATGTGGGTGGCGACGGTATGTCAGGTTCCTACAGCTATGCCACCGAGACCATCGCGCTGCGCGGTTATGACAACGGTGCCCTCACCCCGTGGGGACGCGATGGCTACGCCTACAGCCGTCTGGGTGTTGAGCTCCATTTCCCCTTCATGCTCCAGCCCTCAACCACCATCTATGGTCTGGCTTTCCTTGAAGGTGGTAATGCCTGGACCTCCGTCAAAGACTTCTCCCCCTTCAACCTCAAACGTAGTGCCGGTGCGGGTGTGCGCATCTTCCTGCCTATGGTCGGCATGATGGGTATCGACTGGGGCTATGGATTTGACAAGGTATATGGTGAGCGGGGCGGTAGCCACTTCCACTTCATCCTCGGTCAGGAATTCTAAAAATGCTTAACTTGACTGCAGATACTAAACTTCTGGCAGTCGCAAGCGTCTAAAAAAACAAAAACACTGATTTTAATTACTTCTGATGAGAAATACAGTTATAATGATAATAGCCATGCTCGGATGCGTGTTTGGCGCTTCGGCGCAGAAGTTTGCGCTTGTCGACATGGAGTATGTGCTTGATAATATTCCAACCTACGAGATAGCCACACAGCAGGTCAATCAGCTCTCTCAGCGATGGCAGAAAGAGGTAGAGGCTCTCTCGCAGCAGGCAGAGGAGCTCTATAAGAACTATAAGGCCAATATGGTTTTCCTCACCGACGACCAGAAAAAGAAAGAAGAAGAGAAAATCACAGCCAAAGAGAAGGAGGCTGTGGAGCTCCGCAACAAGTATTTCGGTCCGGAAGGCGATCTGTTCAAGATGCGTCAGCAGCTCATGCAGCCGATTCAAGATGAGGTGTATAATGCCGTTAAAGCCGTGAGCGAAGAGCGGGGCTATCAGTGCATCTTTGACCGCGCTTCGTCGGCCGACATCATTTTTGCCTCACCCCGCATTGATATCAGCAATGAGGTGCTCGCCAAGTTAGGATATTCCAAATAAAAGATGTATCTTTGCACCATATACTAAGAATAAAGTAAAATAACACTGAAAACGATATGATTAAGAGAATTTTAGTCGCTATTATGATTGCGCTCCCGATGATCGGGTTCGCTCAGGCTAAGTTTGCCGTAGTAAACTCTCAGGCTATCTTCGTAGACCATCCCGATACCAAGGCCGCTCAGGAGCAGCTTCAGGCTGCCGCTCAGAAATTCCAGGACGAGTTCAAGAAACTCTCTGACGAATTCGATAAGAAATACGCTGCATTCCAGGAACTCCCCGAAGACACCCCCAAGTCTATCCGCGACCGTCAGATGGGTGAGATTCAGAATATGAACAATAGCATCCAGCAGTTCCGTCTCAATGCCGACGAAGACCTCCAGAAGCAGCAGGAACAGCTTCTTGCTCCTATTCAGCAGAAGATTGCCGATGCAGTGCAGGCTGTGGGTAAGGAAGGCAACTACACCTTTATCTTTGAGGCTCAGATGCCCAACTACGTAGGTGCCGACGTGACCGACGTGACCTCTCTTGTTCGCTCAAAGCTCGGTATCAAATAAGATTACCCAACTAACACCGAACCATTTCACGGCCTCGATACGTTCTAAGTATTGAGGCCGTTGCTTTTGATTATGATAGACAACAATATGCATAGAGGACCGATAGGAGTGTTTGACTCCGGTTATGGCGGACTGACTATTCTCAAGGAGTTGCGCAAGAAACTCCCTGAGCTCGACTATCTGTATCTTGGCGACAATGCAAGAGCCCCCTACGGCTCCCGCTCCTATGATGTGGTCTATAAGTTTACTCTGGAGGCGGTGAAATATCTGTTCGGGCGCGGCTGTCCGCTCGTTATTCTCGCCTGCAACACAGCTTCGGCCAAGGCTCTCCGCACCATTCAGCAAAATGACCTTCCGGCTATTAATCCCGCCAACCGTGTGCTCGGGGTGATCAGACCTACGGCAGAGATAATCGGCAACCTCTCATCGTCAGGCACCATCGGTATAATGGGCACTGAAGGAACGGTCAATAGCGGTAGTTATGACATGGAGGTTGCAAAACTGTTTCCTTCGTTCAAAGTGGTGTCTCAGGCTTGTCCTATGTGGGCTCCTATTGTTGAGAACAACGAAGCGTCAGGTCCCGGGGCCGACTATTTTGTGGATAAATACGTAAGGACTCTTCTCTCTCAAGATTCGACGATTGACACCATCGTGCTTGCATGCACCCATTATCCTCTTCTCTATCCGAAAATCCGTGCCGCAGTGCCCTCTTCGGTAAAGGTGGTGAATCAGGGTGAGATTGTGGCAGATAGTCTGGCAGACTATCTCAGACGCCATCCGGAGATGGATAGCCGGATAGCTCGTGGAGGCAGATGCAGCTATCTCACAACAGAGAATCCTGATAAATTCAATGATCTGGCCCGCATATTCCTTGAAGAGCCTGTGGAGGTGGACCATGTCGACATACTTTGATATAATTTTTATTTACTATAGTCTTACTCTAAATCTATTGAACTATGAGACTTGACGGACGACGACAGAGCAGTAATATCGACGACCGGCGCGGGCGTTCCGGCGGACGTGGATTGGCTGTTGGAGGTGGTATCGGAGCGGTGATTGTCGCAGCTCTGATAGCTTGGATTTCAGGGGGAAACCCTCTGGATGTAGTGATGCAGAATGCCGGCACCCTTATGGGCGGCGGCTCCACAACCGAGCAGGCATATACTCCTACGGCCGAGGAGCAGGAACTGGCCGAGTTCACATCTACCATTCTTGCCGGCACGGAAGATGTGTGGGCCGAACAGTTCCGCAAGATGGGTCGCACGTATGAGCCGCCGAAACTGGTGCTGTTCACCGGTTCGGTGCAGAGTGGTTGTGGAGGCGCATCATCATCTATGGGGCCGTTCTACTGTTCGGCAGACCAGTGTGTGTATATAGACCTCTCTTTCCTGCGCGACATGCGTCAGACCATCGGGGCGGGTGGTGACTTCGCCTATGCCTATGTGGTGGCTCATGAAGTGGGTCATGCGGTGCAAGACCAGCTTGGCATACTCGATAGCGCTCACGAACAGATGAGTCGCCTGAGCGAGGCTGAAGCTAATAAAATCAGTGTGCGCCTGGAACTTCAGGCCGATTATCTGGCCGGAATGTGGGCTCATCATGACAACCGTATGTTTGGTTCAATCGAGCCGGGCGACGTAGACGAGGCGCTTGATGCGGCCCTTAAGATAGGCGATGATTATCTGCAGAAAAAAGCTCAGGGCTATGCTGTGCCGGAGTCGTTCAACCACGGCACGAGTGCCCAGCGTTCGCGTTGGCTCCGAAAAGGGATAGAAAACGGCACTCTCGACGGAGCCGACACATTCAGCCCCTCCTATTCTTCGCTTTAGGCTTTCAGTGGGTGAGGCCGAGAGTGAGCACGCTTATCTTAGCCGATGGATCGGCTGCGTGGATTGCCTCCATGCAGCCGAGCATCGTAGCTCCGGTGGTGAGCACATCATCCACCAGAAGCAGATGGCGTCCGGCAATGAGTGAAGCATCGGCCACTGAGAATATATGACGCGTGTTCAGCCAGCGGTCGTAGGCGTTGCGACGTGTCTGTGTGGAGTGGCGGCGTGCTTTCAGCAGGCCGGCCTCTACAGGCAGATTTGTTACGGCTGCTATCCCGGAGGCTATCTCTTCCGACTGATTATAGCCTCTCCTGAACTTCTTGAACCAATGGAGAGGAATCGGGACTATGGCGTCTATACCGTCAAAGAATCCGTCGGGTGCAATCTCGTGAGCATACATTGTGGCAAGACGCTTGGCCAGCGCGGGACGCGAATTGTATTTGGCCCTCTGAATCATTAGAGCGAAGGGATTGTCGCGATAGTAATAGAACCATGAGGCGGCACGCTCCACAGGGATATTCCCGGCAAGCCGTTTATGAATAATGTTGAATGAATCGTTGTGTACTCCCACCCGTGGCATCTCCGTATGGCAGTAGAGGCAGAGCGTATCCTCGCCGTGGGTGAGTGAGCGTGAGCACACTTCGCACACACGCGGAAATATCACTCCTGCAAGGTCATCAAGCCATGCCTTGGCTATCTCTGCCCGTCGTCCCATAGTTCGTGGCTCTTCAGCAGTTGCATAACCATCGCCGGCTCATAGCCGCGCCCCACAGCATAGCGAAACAGTTTGTTGAGTCCTTCATATGATTTAGGCTCGTCGACTGAGGGGATTTTGTTGCGCAGCAGCCTGAGAGCAGTAGCTCTGTAAGCGTCTTCGTCAATCTCCTCGGAGAGCGCATCGCTGATGAGATTGCTGTCTATCCGTTTTGCCCGTAGGCCGGAGGTGATTTTCAGTCGGCCCCAGTGAGAAAACAGGTGCTTGTCGCGGGTATAGGCATGGGCAAAACGGCTGTTGTCTACAAACCGCTCCTTGCGCAGCCGTGCGATAATCTTTTCAGCTGCGTCGGCAGATATTTTCCATCTGCGCATTTTCTCCCGAAGGTCATGCTCACACTGCTCGGAGCGGGCACAAAGATTACGCAACCGCTCAAGAGCCTGCAGGGGAGTGATCTGACGGATCATAAGGGAAGAGTGGCGGTGAGAAAGCGAAGATGGCCTGAGGTGTCACGGTCGAGGGTCACATCTTCCCAACCGGCGGATTCCATCATCTCTACCAGGCTTACAGCATAAAGAGGATTGATTTCAAACCATATGGTTCCTCCAGGGCAGAGAGCCTTAAGCGCATAGCCGCTTATCACACGGTAGAATGCGATCGGATTATCATCAGGCACGAAAAGAGCCAGATGCGGCTCGTGGTCAATCACATTGGCATCCATGAGCTGGCGTTCGGAATCGGCAATATAGGGAGGATTGCTCACGATGATGTCGAAACACGCTCTGTCGGGGGGAGCAAGCGCAAAGATGTCGGCCTGCTCGAACTTCACTTTCACCTTAAGGTCTGCGGCGTTGCGCCTTGCCACATCAAGAGCCAGAGGTGAGATGTCGATGGCAGTGACTTCTGAAAAAGGCAGGTTGCGCCCGAGCGCACACGCTATGCATCCCGAACCGGTGCAGATGTCGAGCACTCTGAGGTCAGTCTGGCCGGAGTAGCGTTTCACTATGAAGTCTACAAGTTCAGCCGTCTCAGGCCGCGGTATCAGCACATCGGGAGTCACTGTGAAATCCAGACCATAGAAGTTAGCCCGCCCGAAGATGTATTGTATCGGTTCGTTGTTGAGCAGACGTTTCGTCACTTCTCTCACTTTAGCCTCAATAAAATCGCTGGCTTCCTTATCGCCATTCACCACGAGGTCAACAGCCGAATAACCTTTGAGCCGACCCATTGTCTCGCGCACGAGCGCCTGAGCCTCGCCGGGAGCGAATTTTCTTTCGAGCTCCCGGCGTGCTTCGGTGCAAAGTTGGGAAATAGTCATCAGTACTCGTCCCAGGGTTTTATCTCGATGTCATCGAGAGGAAGTTCTGTAAATGCCTTGATAAATGCCGATGCCAGACGTGCATTTGTGAGCAACGGTATGTTGAGGTCGATGGCCGCACGGCGTATCTTGTGGCCATTGCCGAGTTCGGTAGGAGTCAGGTTTTTCGGAATGTTGACCACGAGGTCTATCTCCTTGTCGTGGAGCAGTTGCAGAGCCTGCGGTTGCTCATCGGTCTGACTCGGCCAATAGACCTTGATGGCCGGAATGCCATTGTCGTTAAGGAAGCGGTGTGTGCCTCCGGTAGCATAGAGACGGTAGCCCTTGTTGTGGAGCATATGGGCGGCATCGAGCATATCGGCTTTCTGCTTTGGAGTGCCTGTGGAAAGAAGTATGCCTTTCTGCGGCACACGCAGCCCCACCGACAGCATGGCTTTGAGTATAGCCTCGGAAGTGTCTACACCTATGCAGCCCACCTCACCGGTCGATGCCATGTCAACCCCCGACACCGGGTCGGCTCCCTGAAGACGTGAGAAACTGAACTGGGAGGCTTTGATACCCACATAGTCGAGGTCGAATGCGTTTTTGTGGGGTTTCTCTACCGGAATGCCGAGCATCACCTTTGTGGCAAGGTCAATAAAGTTAATTTTCAGCACCTTGCTCACGAAGGGGAAGGAGCGCGACGCACGCAGGTTGCACTCAATCACCTTGATGTCATTGTTCTTGGCAAGAAACTGGATATTGAACGGCCCGGAGATTTCAAGAGCCTTTGCTATCTGCTGCGACACCTTTTTGATGCGTCGCATAGTCTCCACATAGAGTTTCTGGGGCGGGAACTGTATTGTGGCGTCGCCGGAATGCACGCCGGCATATTCGATATGCTCGGAAATGGCATAGACCTTTATCTCTCCATCCTGAGCCACGGCATCCATCTCTATCTCTTTGGCATTCTGAATAAACTCGCTCACCACAACCGGATGCTGCTTTGACACATTGGCAGCCAGACGCAGGAAACGTTCAAGCTCGTCGGGGTTGCTGCACACATTCATGGCCGCTCCGGAGAGCACGTAGCTCGGGCGCACGAGCACCGGGAAGCCAACCTCATCGATAAAACGGTTGATATCATCGAAGCTTGTGAGCTCACGCCAGCGAGGCTGGTCTATACCGAGGCGGTCGAGCATTGCCGAGAATTTATTGCGGTCTTCGGCATTGTCTATACTTTTGGCCGAGGTGCCGAGAATGTTGACCTTGCTGTCGTCAAGTCTGGTGGCGAGATTGTTGGGAATCTGGCCGCCTACAGACAGTATCACTCCGTGGGGTTGCTCCAGATCAAGGATGTCCATCACTCTTTCAAAAGTCAGCTCGTCGAAATAGAGACGGTCGCACATATCATAGTCCGTAGACACTGTCTCCGGATTATAGTTGATCATCACCGAGCGCCATCCCTCTTTCTTCACTGTCATGAGCGCATTGACAGAACACCAGTCAAACTCCACAGAGCTGCCTATGCGGTAGGCTCCAGAGCCGAGCACCACTATTGAGCGGTGGTCATGCAGATAGTTCACATCGTTTTCCGAACCATTGTAGGTGAGGTAAAGATAGTTGGTCTGCGCAGGATATTCGGCGGCAAGAGTGTCGATCTGTTTCACCACAGGCACTATTCCCAGCTCCTTGCGGTAGTCTCTTATAGCGAGGATAGTTTTCTCAGGGTCGGTCATGGCTTCATGCAGCATGCACCTGCCAATCTGAAAGTCGGAAAATCCCTGCTCTTTTGCCTGCCGTAGCAGAGCCGGAGAGAGCGAGGCTAAATCTGTGGTGGCGGAGAGTTCTGCGGCAGTGTTCACTATATTCTGAAGGCGGAAGAGAAACCAACGGTCTATTTTGGTGAGCTCGTGTATGCGCTCCACATTGTAGCCCTGCTGCATCGCCTGAGAGATTACAAACACGCGCTTATCTGTTGGTTCGCTAAGAGCCTTGTCGATGTTCTTGACGTCAAGCGGATGGTTGCCCACGAATCCGTGCATCCCTTGCCCAATCATGCGGAGACCCTTCTGGATTGCTTCTTCAAAGGTGCGTCCGATAGCCATAACTTCGCCCACCGATTTCATCGAAGAGCCGATTTCGCGGCGCACACCGTGAAATTTGCCGAGATCCCAGCGAGGTATCTTACACACGATATAGTCGAGAGCCGGTTCGAAGAAAGCCGAGGTTTCCTTAGTCACGGAATTTTTGAGGTCAAAAAGTCCGTAGCCAAGTCCGAGTTTGGCTGCTACGAATGCCAGCGGATAGCCGGTGGCTTTCGAAGCGAGAGCCGATGAGCGGCTCAGGCGTGCGTTGACTTCAATCACGCGATAGTCCATAGACTGAGGGTCAAACGCATACTGCACATTGCATTCTCCCACGATACCGATATGACGGATTATTTTTATGGCGAGCTTGCGCAGATAGTGGTAATCTTCGTTGGATAGGGTCTGCGATGGAGCCACAACTATAGATTCACCGGTATGGATACCCAGCGGGTCGAAGTTTTCCATATTGCAGACTGTGATGCAGTTGTCAAAACGGTCGCGCACCACTTCATATTCCACCTCTTTCCACCCCTTGAGTGATTTCTCCACCAGCACCTGCGGGGAGAATGATAGCGCCTTTTCGGTCAGCGCCACGAGTTCCTGCTCATTGTCGCAGAAACCGCTGCCGAGACCTCCGAGCGCATATGCAGCCCGGACAATCACCGGATAGCCGAGGCGTTCGGCCGCTTCGAGAGCATCGGCCACAGTATTTACCGCTTCGCTCTTTATTGTCTTCACTCCGATTTCATCGAGCTTCTTCACGAAGAGTTCACGGTCTTCAGTGTCCATGATGGCTCTCACCGGGGTGCCGAGCACTCTCACACCGTAGCGGTCAAGCACACCGCTCTCGTAGAGAGCCACGCCGCAGTTGAGCGCCGTCTGGCCGCCGAAAGCGAGCATAATGCCGTCAGGCCGTTCACGCTCTATCACTTTTTCAACGAAATATGGAGTCACCGGCAGAAAATAGATTTTGTCGGCAAATCCTTCGGAGGTCTGTACGGTTGCGATGTTGGGATTGATGAGCACCGTAGCGATGCCCTCCTCTTTCATGGCCTTGAGAGCCTGTGAGCCGGAATAGTCAAATTCGCCGGCTTCGCCTATCTTGAGCGCGCCGCTGCCGAGGAGCAAAACCTTGGTCGGACGCGCGGGTGTAGTCATATCCATAATTAGAGAAGATTGATGAATTCGTCAAACAGAAATTCCGTGTCTTTCGGGCCGCTGCTGGCTTCGGGATGGAACTGCGCTGAGAAGAATGGCTTGGTCTTATGGCGTATTCCTTCGTTGGTTCCATCATTCATGTTCACGAACAGCGGCTCCCACTCATCTGAAAGAGTAGAACTGTCCACTGCGAATCCATGATTCTGTGAGGTGACGAAACACTGCTCAGTGCCCACACGGCGCACAGGCTGGTTGTGGCTGCGATGGCCATATTTCAGCTTGTAGGTCTTCGCTCCCGCTGCTTTCGAAAGCAACTGGTTGCCCATACAGATGCCGCATATCGGTTTGCCTATCTCGATAGCTTTCCTGATGTTGGCCACAGTGGCTTCGGCCATATCCGGATTGCCTGGACCGTTGGAGATGAAGAGTCCGTCATATGGAATGGTGGTGAAGTCGTAGTCCCAGGGCACCATCACTACCTTCACTCCGCGGCGGGTGAGGCAGCGGATGATATTATGCTTCACGCCGCAGTCCACGAGCACCACGGTCTTATCACCGTCTCCATGTATCTCCGGCTCTTTGCAGCTCACCTTCCCCACGAGATTCTCCTTGTTGGGGTCGTAGAACTCCACATCCTCGCATCCCTCAACAATTATTTTTCCAAGCATGGAACCTTTCTCGCGGAGATGTTTTGTGAGGGCACGGGTATCCACACCATATATTCCCGTGATTTTTTCCTCTTTGAGCCATTGTGCGAGCGAGCGGTCGGCCTGCCAGTGGGAATGGTCAAAGCTATAGTCTTGTGCCACTATGGCGCGGGCATGGATATGGTCGCTCTCATAATACTCGCTCACAGCATCTTTCTCTCTGCGGGGAGGCACACCATAATTTCCGAGAATAGGATAAGTTGTTACAAGAATCTGTCCTTCATAGGACGGGTCGGTTAGACTTTCGGGGTAGCCTGTCATAGCGGTGCTGAACACCACCTCTCCCGAAGTCGAGGCTTCATAACCGAAGGACTTGCCTTCATACCGGGTGCCGTCTTCAAGAATGAGCACGGCGCGTTTGTTGTTTCGCATTCGATAGAAGTTGAGTTAGTGTTTGTGGTTTCTATCGGAAAACCGTGCAAAGTTACGAAAAAAACAGAAAACTCAACTGAATGGCATAGTAAATAGTGCGGCCCGATTTCATTGAATGAATCGGGCCGCTATGGTTAGCGTTTATGTAGCCGGGCAATATTCAATAGGCGGTGGTCAGTTTGCTTCCGGCGAACCGAATATATAGATATTGCCTCCGAAATCGGTCACCACAAGGGCATTGCCCGACACAGCCGGCGAGCTGAATATTGGTGCCCCGGTCTGATAGCTCCATGCTATTTTTCCATCAGAGGGATTGATGCTGTAGAGAGTGCCGTCGGAGGCGGTGGCATAAATGCGTCCGCCTGCCATCACGGGGCTTGTCTCCACCGTGGCCGACACCGGTCGGCTGTAGGGTGCTGTATAGATGAGGGCATCCTGAAGCGGTGTGGTCCAGAGTATGTCGAATGTCTCGCGGTCTACAGCTATCAGTCCGTCGGTCGATGAGCCGAACACTATCGCTTTGTCTGTGAGCAGGGGAGTGGAAGTTACGTCCACTTTCATCGGAAGTTCGCGCCGGGCTATAGTGCGCCCGCTTTTTGCGTCGATTATAAATAGCGACTGGCGCGAGATGATGTAGACAAGGCCATTATGGATAGCGGCCGATGCCCCTCGGTCGCTAAGCCCGTGTTCGCTCTTGCGCCATAGGAGTTTGCCGGTAGCTGAGTCGTTGGCATAGAGGGCGCTCCATTGCACACCCCCAACAACCACTCCGTCGCCCTCCGACAGTGTGGTGGTGGTGCCTTCACCCTGTCCCCATTCGGAGTTTGTCCAGATTACCTTTCCGCTTGTAGCGTCTATTGCTGTGAGGCCTTTGCCAGTGCCGGCAAACACAGTCGTGGCGTCTGCGCAGAGCCCTTCAATCAGGGCAGGAATCGGACGGACAGCAAGCTTATGGGTCCAAGCGACTGAGCCGTCACCGCAGTTTATGGCATAGAGAGTGCCGTCAACGTCTTGAGCGAAAACCTTTCCGCATGATATGGCTATGGAGTTTTTCACGGATGCTGCCACAGGAGTTTTCCAGGCTATCGAGCCGTCAGAGATATTGACTGCCACAACAGCCGCCTCGCCGCGCATATCTTCATCCACCGATGCTGAAAACACCTTTCCGTCATATATAAGCGGTGAGGTCATGAAGAGATTTGCGCCGACATTGGTCACAGACGAGAGTGCGGGAAGAGTGTCGACCGGGGCATCGGTGGCTCCTCCGGTGTGGGAAGCATTGCCGAGCAGATTAGTCCATGCGGCTCCGGGAGCGATGCTGACACCGCCTGCACGGTAGGTGAACTCAGAAGTCTGTTCTCCGGTATTGCCGTCGGAATATTTCACCAAGGCTTTCATTTTCACCGGTCCTTCAGCAGTCTTCACCTTAGCCGGGAGCGCGGCAGTCCAGCTCCAGTCGGTGGATGGAGTGAGCGCCACATCCTTGCCTATCTTGCGGCCATCGGCTGTGAAAAACGAGGCTGTGACAGATTTAACCATTGCGGTAGATGAATATGCGTTTACCACTATTGTGACAGCCGATGTGAGCCCTTTCGGTGCGGCTATGGCTGCGTGATTGTGGAGATAGGGGTAGTGAAGGCGTGTGGTGATATTGCCATCGTTGTCGATATTCACCACTCGCCAGCTACCTGTAGAGTGGTCTATACCTCCTTTGTCGGGGGTAGATGTGCAGATGGTGAGGAAATCACCCTGCTTGCGCACATGATTGATGTGCCAGTGGCCGTAGATATTTGCCTTCACATTATATCTGTTGAAGTCTATCTTGTCCTTATCCCCTCCATATATAAAGGTGGAGTCGGTGGTGAGGATGTCGTGGTTGAATACCACCACGGGAGTGCCCGCCTCCACCTGGGCAAGGTCATTGCGAAGCCAGCGGGCCACCTGATCGCGCGTATACGACGGACGGTGATCGCCTCCACCCATCGGGGTGACAACGTAATGAGTGTTTCCGCAATCGAAAGAGAAATAGACCGGGCCGTAGATATTTTCAAAAAGCTCTTCGCCGTATTTCCCTTTCACAAGGTCATGATTGCCGATGCAGTAGTACACGGGCAACCCCATATTCCTTGTGTTCATCAGTCCGATATGCTCCTTGAGCCCTTTCTCATAGCAGATGTCGCCGGTATGGATCACAAATGCCACATCCTCATTGTCGGCAAATCTGCGTATATCGTCCACCCAGGCTTCATTACCCTCGGTGTTGAATATTTCAGAGTCGGTGACCTGTATAAAACTATGGGCGCCCTTTTTAGATGTATGGGCGTCATAAGGTATAATTCCGAAATCGTAGGATGCCACAGATGGGTCTACGGGTAGGTAGTGGCGGTTGAAGGTCTGGAAGCCTGAAGGGGTTGTGATGAAGACAAATCTATTGCCGTCATATCCGGGAAGGGTAAACTGGCCGCGGCTGTCGGTTTTGACTACATTGAGACCGTCGGACACCACTACGTTTTTAGCCGGCGATTCTCCGGCGTCGCGCACTCCGTTTGCGTTGGTGTCCACATACACTATGCCCCTGTGCTGGGCGGTTGCTGTGATGGCGCATACTGTGGCCAGCGATGCAATAATTGCTCTGATTGATTGGTTGTGATGTTTATACATATAAGAAGATTAAACAGGCTGACCGGCGCTACGGCGTCGGTCAGCAATCGTAAGCGGAACAAAATTAATAATTTTTGCCCGTATGGGAGATGTATTTTCTTCTTATATGGATGGATTATTTTGCGATTGGCCGAAATTAACTCACCACATCGAATCCTCTTCTGCGCACGGCATCAAGCATCCTGTAGGCCATAGCCTCACGGTAGTAGCCGATTATATGTCCGGCCCAATCGTTGTCTGACTTGGTGCCCGAACGAGTGGCGTTATATTCTGTAATTTCGGCATCGTAGGCCAGCAGGGCATCGGTGAGACCCTCTTCGCTATAGCGGTTGCTGTGGATGGTCACTCCAATCGGCTGCTTGGGTTTGAGATCAGGCATCTCGCGGGGCACACCTATGGCCAGACCACACACCACATAGGTGTCTTGCGGAAGATTGAGCAGGCGTGAGAGCGCTTCAGGGGCGGCTGTGCGTGCATAGCCTATGCAGCATGTGCCGAGTCCCTGGGCTTCGGCAGCTATCAGGGCGCTCATCATGGCGAGAGCGGCATCCACTGTGCCCACAATCACTCCGTCGAGGGTGTGCTGGAAGTCGGGCATCTCGATTCCCTTGGCTTCAGCGATGAGGCGTATTTTATGGAAGTCGGCGCAGAAAAGCAGGAATCGGTTGCATGTCTTCACCTGTTTCTGATTGGTGAGGGCATATATCTCCTCTTTCAAAGCTTGATCCGACACATCTATTACAGAAAATTGCTGACCGTTGTAGCTTGTGGGTGTATTGCGGATAGCCTCATAGATGAGGTTGAGCTGTTGGTCGGTGATAGGTTCACGCTCGTAGCGCCTTATGCTCCGGCGCTGCAACAAAGTTTCGCTAACGCTTTTCATATTGGTTGGTATGTTGTGTGGAGTTATTCTGTTCTTTTATATCCGGAATCCTACAGATAATCTCGGTGAGTGCAAATTTCTGTCGGTAGATTTCCTGACAATGCTTGAATGTGATTTTTAAGGGTGTAACACTCCGCGAGCAAAAAAAGTTCGGTGATAGTGAGATTTATTCGGGAGGATTCCGTAAATTTGCAAAAATATAAACAGTAATATTCTGACTACATGAAAAAAGTCTTGCTGCTCGGGTCCGGGGCTCTAAAAATCGGACAAGCCGGCGAATTTGACTATTCCGGCTCGCAGGCTCTCAAAGCTCTGCGCGAAGAGGGGATTTCCTCAGTGCTCATTAATCCGAATATCGCTACTATCCAGACATCGGAAGGCGTTGCCGACCAGGTTTATTTCCTGCCGGTGACGCCTTATTTTGTAGAGGAGGTCATCAAGAAGGAGCGTCCCGACGGGATTCTGCTCGCTTTCGGAGGACAGACCGCCCTCAACTGTGGTACGGAATTATACCTCAACGGCACCCTCGAAAAATATGGTGTGAAGGTGCTCGGCACTTCTGTAGAGGCCATCATGATAACCGAAGACCGCGACCTCTTCGTGAAGAAGCTCAATGAAATCGATGCGAAGACCCCTGTGTCGGAAGCGGTGGAGAGTGTGGTAGACGCTATCAGGGTGGCAAGCCGTATTGGCTATCCTGTGATGGTGCGCTCTGCTTATGCTCTCGGCGGACTCGGCTCGGGCATCTGCACAAGTGAGGAAGAGCTTATAAAGCATTGTGAGAGTGCTCTCGCCTATTCCCGTCAGATTCTTGTCGAGGAGTCGCTCAAAGGATGGAAGGAGATAGAATTTGAGGTGATAAGAGATGCCAACGACCATTGTTTCACCGTTGTGCCGATGGAGAACTTCGATCCGCTGGGTATCCATACCGGCGAGTCGATTGTGGTGGCTCCAATCGTGTCGCTCAAACCTGAGCAGATTTCCATGCTTGAGGATATAGCCCGCAAGGTGGTGCGTCATATCGGTATTGTGGGCGAGTGCAATATCCAGTATGCTTTCAACGCCGAGACCAACGACTATCGCATCATCGAAATCAATGCACGTCTGAGCCGTTCGTCGGCTCTCGCCTCGAAGGCATCCGGCTATCCTCTCGCATTTGTGGCCGCCAAACTCGCGCTCGGCTACACTCTCGACCAGATCGGCGAGATGGGCACCCCGAATTCGGCATATGTGGCTCCGCAGGTTGACTATATGATTGTCAAGATTCCCCGCTGGGACCTCACTAAGTTTGTAGGCGTAGACCGCGAAATCGGCTCGTCGATGAAGTCGGTGGGCGAAATCATGTCTATAGGCAAATCGTTTGAAGAGATCATCCAGAAAGGTCTGCGCATGATTGGTCAGGGTATGCACGGATTTGTGGGCAATAACGACATGGAGTTCGAAGACCTCGACCATGCTCTCTCTCATCCCACAGACCTCCGCATCTTTGCCATCGCGGCTGCTCTGGAGAAGGGATATGAAATTGACCGCATAGTAGAGCTCACCAAGATTGACCGCTGGTTTATAGAACGCCTCGACAACATTGTGCGTTTCGCCGGCCGTCTGAGCGGATTTGACAAAATAGAGTCAATAGACCACGACACCATGCGTGAGGCCAAGCGTCTTGGATTCTCCGACTTCCAGATTGCCCGTCTGGTCGAGAATCCGAAGGGCACCATGGAGGCCGATGTGCTCCGCGTGCGCGAGCACCGCAAATCAATGGATGTGCTTCCCAAAGTGCAGCGCATCAACACTGTGGCATCGGAATATCCCGATCTCACCAACTATCTGTATGTGACCTACGGCGCTGAGCGCAACGCCATACCCTACGACCTCAATTCAGGCAACAATATCGTGGTGCTCGGTTCGGGCGCCTACCGCATCGGCAGCTCGGTTGAGTTTGACTGGTGTTCGGTGAATGCCGCCTCCACTTGCCGTAAGCTCGGCTACCGCTCTATAATGATCAATTACAATCCTGAGACAGTGTCTACGGACTATGATATGTGCGACCGTCTCTATTTCGACGAGTTGAGCTTCGAGCGCGTGATGGATATCATCGAGCTTGAGACTCCCAAGGGTGTGATTGTGAGTGTGGGCGGCCAGATACCCAATAATCTGGCTATGAAGCTTCATCGCCGTCATGTGCCTATTCTCGGCACATCGCCTGTGTCTATCGACCGTGCGGAAAACCGCCACAAATTCTCGGCCATGCTCGATCAGCTCGGCATCGACCAGCCCCGCTGGAAGGAGCTTACCACCGAAGACGATATCAAGGCATTCGTGGCCGAAGTCGGATTTCCGGTGCTTATCCGTCCGAGCTATGTGCTGTCGGGCGCGGCCATGAACGTGTGTCACGACTATGAAGAGATGCACCGTTTCCTCGGCCAGGCAGCTAAGGTGTCAAAAGAATTCCCTGTGGTTGTGTCTGAATTCCTTCAGAATGCCAAGGAGATTGAGTTTGATGCCGTGGCTCGAAATGGAGAGATTGTTGAATACGCCATCTCTGAGCATGTGGAGTTTGCCGGTGTGCATTCCGGCGATGCCACCCTCGTGTTCCCCGCCCAGAAAATCTATATGGCCACCGCGCGCCGCATCAAGCGCATCAGCGCCAAGATTGCAAAGGAACTCAACATCTCCGGCCCGTTCAATATCCAGTATCTTGCCAAAGACAACGATGTGAAAGTGATCGAATGCAATCTCCGCGCTTCGCGTTCGTTCCCCTTCGTCAGCAAGGTGCTCAAGAAAAACTTCATCGACACTGCCACCCGCATTATGCTCGGTGAGAAGGTTGAACCCACCGATTCGTCTACATTCGATATCGATTATATCGGTGTGAAGGCCTCGCAGTTTAGCTTTGCGCGTCTGCATAAAGCCGACCCGGTGCTGGGTGTAGACATGTCATCTACCGGCGAAGTTGGCTGTCTCGGACGTGACTTCGACGAAGCTCTGCTCAATGCCATGATATCCGTGGGCAACGGCGTGCCCAAGGGAGCTGTGCTTGTAAGTTCAGGCGATGTGCGTGGCAAGGTGGATATGCTTGAACCCTGTCAGCTGCTTGCGGCCAATGGCTTCAAGATCTATGCCACAGAGGGCACAGCCAAATTCCTCCACACTAACGGTGTAGAGGCTACGGCCGTATGCTGGCCAGATGAGGAGGGTGAGAATGTGCTCGACCTCATCTCTCACCATAAGGTGGATCTCGTGGTCAATATCCCGAAAAACCATTCGCGCCGCGAACTCACCAACGGCTATCGTATCCGTCGCTGGGCCATAGACCATAATATCCCCCTGCTCACCAACGCACGTCTTGCAGGAGCATATATAAAAGCCTTTATCAACCGTCCTGTCGAAAGTATAGCAATCACTCCCTGGAGCGAGTATTGATAGCTTTTGAGGATAGTATGAAATGAAATATCCCGGCTGAGTTGCTCAGCCGGGATATTTTATTTCAGCGGGGTTATAAGCGGAGCCGCTGTCTGCTTACTTCTTGAAGAAGCGGTTGTAGAGACCCTGGAATCCCTGACCGTGGCGGGCTTCGTCTTTTGCCATTTCGTGAACGGTGTCGTGGATGGCATCGAGATTGAGCTGCTTGGCGCGGGCTGCAATGCGCATCTTGTCTTCGTTGGCACCAGCCTCGGCAGCCATACGCTTCTCAAGATTGGTCTTTGTGTCCCACACATGGTCGCCCAGAAGTTCGGCAAACTTAGATGCGTGTTCGGCTTCTTCCCATGCATAGCGCTTGAAAGCCTCGGCTACTTCGGGATATCCTTCGCGGTCGGCCTGACGGGCCATGGCGAGATACATGCCCACTTCGGTGCATTCACCGTTGAAGTGTGCGTTGAGGTCGGCTATCATCTCTTCGTCGCAGCCTTTGGCTATGCCGATCTGATGTTCGGTCACAAACTTCAGGGCTTCGTCGGGAGTGAGTTCGTTGAATTTGCTTTTGGGGGCGCCGCAAAGGGGGCACTTTTCGGGAGCTTCGTCACCTTCGTGGATATATCCACACACGGAGCAGATGAATTTTTTTGCCATAGGGATGAATGTTTCGTGTTATGATTAAAAGTAATCTATTTGGATATTATTGTTTAGCTTTTGGTTATTGCAGTTTGGAGTTGATTATCGGTCAACCGAAAGCGTGAAATCCTTCGGTAATGTGGTCACAAAGATATATCGTTTTTCTGAAAATCACATATTCTCAAGGCGAAAATTTTTATATCTGGATTTTTATTTCGTGAGTAGTGGGATGATATATAGTGGTTTGACTTTTGTTAACACAAAAAGAGGTGCAAATATTTGGCCGGTATAGCAAAAGGTTGTAACTTTGCACTCAGAAAACATCGCGGGATGGAGCAGTGGTAGCTCGTTGGGCTCATAACCCAAAGGTCGCAGGTTCGAGTCCTGCTCCCGCCACCATCACTCTCGTAAAGCCCTGTAGCTCATTCAGCTGCAGGGCTTGCTTTTTTCGGGGTAGGGACAAATCCGTAATAAAAATTGTGGGATCGGGGGCGATGTGCTATATTTGTACTCGTTATGAAGACCGAGGAAGAAACATCTTTTACTGTCACTGAAGTGCTTGAATGGTTGGAGCGCCTTGCTCTGGCCGATGGATTGCTGTCGGACGACGAGGTTGTGGTGATTCGAAAATTCGCCGATTTCGCCGGAATTGATGCCGACGAGATTATCGGCCGGATGAAAGATCGTGAGAAGATGACTGTGCAGAAAGTTGTGGCTGTATCACCCAATGTGATAAAAGGCATTGAGTTTGAGAATTATGTGTTCAACTATCTGAAAAAGATAGAGCGTGTGAATGTTATCTCCAGAAGTGCCGACTATAAGTTGGGAATGGGCAGAAACATGGATGAGCGGTCGCTGTGTCCGGATTTTATGGTGTCGCAGTGTGTGGGTAAATTCAGAGTGAAATATTGGCTCGAATGTAAATATCGCTCCTCCATGGAAACCGCTTATCTTGAAACTCAACAGATTGAGCGTTTCAAGGATGTGCAGAGTGCTGAAGGCCACCCTGTTTTTGTCCTTATGGGTGTCGGAGGCACGCCTGATGATCCGGAAGATATATTTCTGATGGACCTTGATGAGGTGGTGGGCTCGCCGATAAAAGAGTTGAAAAACGGAAAAACAGTCTATACTCCGCTTCTGGAAGAGATGTCTGAATGTTTTATTGATGTATGTGACATAGATAAGTGTATACTGAAATATTTCAGAATAAAATAATAATGAATAAAAGAAAACTGATTTGTTTTGCGGTCGCCTTGGGGGCGACCCTGTGGATGGGTAATGTGCGGGCTCAGGAGCAGTTCCGCGACCCGATGCTGAGTGCTGACGAAAGAGTGGACGATCTCATCAGGCGCATGACTCTCGATGAGAAGCTTGCACTTCTGTCCGGCTACAATGACTTTTTTCTTCATCCTTGCGAGCGGTTGGGTATTCCGGCCTTTGAAATGGCCGACGGGCCGCTGGGTGTGGCATCCTGGGGACTTTTCGGGCGTGCCACAGCCTATCCTTCGTCGTTATCGCTCGCTTCGTCGTGGAACCGTGATCTGGCGGCGGCTACCGGAAAGGCTTATGCCGACGACTGGAGGGCCAGAGGCATTCATCTCATGCTTGCCCCGGGTGTGAATATCTATCGTGCTTCCAAGGGAGCCCGAAATTTCGAGTATTTCGGCGAAGATCCCGCTCTCACGGCCGAGATGGCCATGGCTTTCACTAATGCCGTGACAGATGGGGGAGCGCTTCCGGTGGTGAAACATTTTGCCGGAAACGACCAGGAGTTTGACCGCTACTCTGTGAGCACTGAAGCTTCAGAGCGCACACTGCGCGAGATTTATCTCCTGCCGTTTGAGGAGCTGATTACCCGTGGCAATCTCAAGGCCGTGATGTCGGGCTATAATCTTCTCAACGGTCAGCACTGCTCGGAAAACGAGTGGCTCGACAGCCTCCTCCGTAAAGAGTGGAAGTTTGATGGAATGTTTATGTCAGACTGGGGCGCCACTCACTCCACTCTCGAAGCAGCCCGTCGGGGGCTCGATATGGAGATGGGTAGCAATTACTATCTGATTCCTGAAAAAATCAAGCCACTCCTTGAATCAGGGGAGCTTACTCAGGCCGATATCGACGAAAAGGTGCGCCATATATATAAGGTGTGCATAGAGATGGGCTTCCTTGACCGTCCGCAGAAAATTGACTCCTTGCCGATTTATAGCCCTGAGCGTAATGCGGCTGCTCTTGCGGCAGCCCGTGAGGGAATTATCCTGCTAAAGAACGATGGTCTGCTTCCGGCTCTCCCATCGGGTGTCAGAAAGATAGCTGTGGTCGGTCCCACGGCTAACCCCTCTGTCATATCCGACCGTCGTTTCAATAATAGTGGCATCGTCTATGGCGGGGGCGGCAGCTCAAAAGTCAATCCCTGGTATGTGCGCACAGCTCTCGACGGCATTATGGCCGCCTATCCCGAAGCCGAAGTGCTCTATGCCGAGGGTGTGTCGCCACGACTGAAACGCAATGCTTTTGCCGATGCCGAGTTTAAGGCGCCTGATGGCTCCCGCGGACTTCTTGCTTCCTATTTTGCCTCTGAGGCAGACACGACTCCAATCATCCGGAGGGTGGAGCGTAAGGTCAACAACGAATGGTGGTCCAATGGCCCCGACGATGTGAAGGGACTCACGGATAATTTCCGTATTGTTTGGGAGGGCTCGGTGATTCCGGTCAAGAACGACACTCTGATTTTCTTTGCAGACACACAGGGCGGATGCCGTCTTTGGATAGATGGTGAGCTTAAGGTGGATGGTTCGGGCAGTTCGTCATTCTTTTTCGGTGAGACAGAAGTTCCAGTCGAGGCAGGAAAACCGGTGAGTGTGAAACTGGAGTATATGAGCCGCAACAGCAGTCCGGCAGAGATGCGACTCGGCTATTGCAGCATAGGCGATATAGACTTTTCTGAGGCTGAGAAGATAGCCTCACAGGCCGATATTGTGGTCTGCTGCATAGGGCTCGACGGGTCTATAGAGCTTGAGGGCCGCGATCGTCCGTTTGCGCTTCCTCCCGGTCAGGATAGCCTCGTTCATGCCATGCTTCGGGCCAATTCGTCCACTGCCGTTGTGGTATTTGGTGGCGGGGGAGTCGACATGAGCCGGTGGGCCGACTCTGCTCCGGCTATTATCCACGCTCTATATCCCGGCATGGAGGGTGGCACAGCTCTCGGTGAGATAATAGCCGGAAGAGTCAATCCGTCGGCCAAACTGCCGTTCACTATCGAGCGCCGGTGGGAAGATTCTCCTGCGGCCGGCAATTATGATGAAACCCGCCACGAGAAGAAGATTTACTATCGCGAAGGCATCTTCACGGGCTATAGAGGCTATGACCATTCGGGTGTGAAGCCTCTTTTCCCCTTTGGTCACGGACTATCCTACACCACTTTTGCTTATTCTGATTTGATGGCCAGCCGTAAGCCGGACGGAACGGTGGGTGTCACCTTCAAGGTTAAAAACACTGGTCCGGTGGCCGGCGGAGAGATAGCGCAGGTCTATGTGAGCGATATTCAGGCCAGTCTGCCGCGACCGGTCAAGGAACTCAAGGAGTTCGAAAAGATATGGCTCGAACCGGGAGAGACCAAAGAGGTGAGCCTCATTCTCACAGACCGTGCATTCCGCTTTTATGACCCTGAACAGGGCGACTGGCGCGTGGAGCCGGGAGAATTTATAGTCCGTGTGGGAGGGTCTTCTGCCAATCTCCCGCTTGAGGCGAAAATAAATCTTTGATTCCCCACTCAGACCCCAACATAATGGCCCTGCGTGGAATTCCGTCACGCAGGGCCATTCTTCAAAAGGTGCTTTCATAATAAGATTAGAAGTGCATAATAAATAGATGGTGTGTATTCGGAGTAATGTGTGTGTTGTAATGTTAAGTTGGTGTCTGACTCTTAGCGATAGTCGGCGAAACGGGTCTGAAGCTGCTGGCGGGCGAAGAAGATACGGCTCTTCACTGTGCCGAGAGGCAGACCGGTCTCATCGGCGATTTCGTTATACTTATAGCCGGCCACATGCATCGAAAAGGGAATGCGGTATTTTTCGGGAAATTCGTTGATGGCGGCTGTGATTTCCTGCACGCTGTATGACTCTTCGGGCGAGTCGATGCCTGAATCCTGTGAGAGATTGAGGTGATAGAGATCTTCAGTCTGGTCAACCACGGTAGCATTGCGCATCACCCGGCGGTAGTTGTTGATGAAGATATTGCGCATGATGGTAAACACCCACCCCTTGAAGTTTGTGTTTTCCACATACTTGTCGGCATTATCGAGAGCCTTGAGAGTAGTGTCTTGCACGAGATCATGAGCATCGTCGCGGTTTGAGGTGAGCATATAAGCGAAGTTAAGGAGATTTGCCTGGAGGCTCATGAGGCGGGTCTGGAATTCTACGGTTGCCATAATGCGGTGATTTTTTATTGGTGGTTGATGTTTGTTTTCGTTTTGCTTTTGTCAGCGGGGTTTGTTGTTCGTTGACGATGCAAAGTTACGGCAAAATTTACCGTTGCAAGAATTTTGAGGTTAACAGAAGTTAAATTCGTTACATCATTGTTACAATAGCTGATATAATCCTTAAAATCAAGCGCTTGTATTGTAACACTGTTGTCATACCTCTAAAAGATTTATTTCAGGACACTATTTTCCGCCATCTGCTGTCAGTATGCTTAATTTGTGTTAAAAAGCTGGATATTTACCCTTGTAATGGACTATTTCGAGATTTTTGCAGTCACATATAATGTATGAAGCAGACAGAATTCATCCGGAGGCTCACTGATGTGATGGAAAGCCATAAGCAGAGGCTTTTCCGCTATGCCTGTTATCGCACAGGTTCTGTTGCTGAGGCTCAAGATATTTTGCAAGATCTATATCTCCGGCTTCTTGAACGGCATCATGAAGTGGAAAAAGTCGCCAATCTCCCGGCTTACATATTCCGTTCTCTTGCCAATGCCTGCTCTTCACGCACTATTGCTCCGCATTATGTGGATCTGTCATCCTCTGAGGTGGCATTGCTTGATAGCGATGCCGAAAATTTTGAAGAAGAGGTTGAGAGAATCCGGACTTTGGTCGCTGCTATGCCCGAAGAGTCTCGCGAAGTGATCCGCCTGAAGATTTATGCCGGGCTTACTTTCGACGAAGTGGCCGAAACGCTCGGATTTTCGAGCTCCACGGCAAAACGCCGTTATTATGAAGGTCTCGAATCCCTACGCAAAAAATATAATCTCTTGTGATATGAAACTCTCCCACGACGATAAAGATTATGAGTCTGTGCTCCGGTTGCTTGAGCCACACCATGCGCCGGTCACCGATATGAGATTTATTCCTCCTGTTCGCCGGGTGCCCCGATGGAAGAAGACCTTGGTCCGAGTGAGCCGTCTGGTGGCTGTGCTGGTGGTAGGAGTAGGTATAGGTCTGCTTTTCGTTCATCCTGATTTCACTATTGCCGCTTCTAAGGTGATTCAGCTCGGCATGGAAAAAATCCGCACCTCCAGAGTGTGTCGCATCGAGCTTCAGGTGCGAATGCTTCCGGGAGCGGATGATGCGCTCAACAAACTCTCCCCTAAGGGGGAGATGCATCCCGTGTCGCTGGTCTATACATCCGGAGTAAATACTTCAAACGTGAAGATAGACTGGAATGAACAGCACCGTCATTATTGCCTTGAATTGACTCAGGGTGAAAAAATTATATTCAATGGCAAAGAGATCTCCGGTGAAATTTTGCCTCCGGAAGCATTCACTGATATTTTCGAAACGCTCTATTCTGGAGCCGATGGTCTTAGTAAGGTGCTTAATGGAAATAATGTGAGAATGACCGTAAAGAACGACCGGATAACTCTCGAACACACCACAAAGATGGGCACGGTAAAACTGGTAGCTGTGTTTTCAGACACTTCAGGCAGATTGCTCTCCTTTAAGGCCTACGACACATCCACTATCCCCTCAGTGCTGATGATAGAGACAACCTCCATTACATATAACTGATCCTACTATACCGCATTATGAAATCTACATTGATTCTCCCGGCCATCACCGGGATTCTATGCGCTTTGTGCTCATGCGGCTCAAAAAGCGCCCCTCAGCGCGATTTCCCATTCTCTGCCAATCCATCATCAAAATCTTTTGCCGAGGCTCCTGTCTCGGCTGAGCGTGTGGTGGTGGGCTCTGATACTTTGATTGTCGGCCGCCTCACTTCATCCCCTGAGACAGTCACTCTTCTCGCTTCCGAGTTGATGGATGATCTGGAGATAGTGAAGCTCGAAAACACTGATGAGGCTTTGGTGGGCGGTGGATCTATATGGGTAAATGATAGTCGCATAATCATATATGATGGAAATGCAATAAAACAGTTTTACCGCAGCGGGAAGTATCTCGGCAAGATAGGTGCCAAGGGGCAAGGTCCGGGCGAATATAGTATTGCGCCCTATTATATCACTGTAGATGAGGCTGCCGGGCGGATATATCTGCTGGAATATGCGGCTACCAATCTGAAAATCTATGATACGACCGGTGTCTACGTCGGTTCGATTCCTTTTCCGGAGAAAGTTCATAAAGGATTTTTCCGGATAGACAATGAGAACGGTCTGCTGACAGTCGCGTCTCTGCGGTTTTCGGGAATGTCTCAGCTTGGCCCTGTCTGGGTACAGGATTTTCATGGTAACGTAGTTAGTTCTGTCAACCGTCCCGAAATAGCCGTGGAGCCCGACTATAGCAACGAGGTGTATGGAGGGACTACAGCCGATGGTAATGGTTTTACATATTCGCTGTTTCGTGTGATACCTGAGGCAGATTCGCTCTATGCGTATGCAGACTCCTGCTTCCGTCCTGATTTTACTTTTGATTTCGGGGATAAGATTCCGATGCACACCTTGCAGTCGTTACCTCAGTTTTATGTAGTGATAGGCTATGGAGCGCCGGTGCAGACAGGCGAAGGTTCCTACCAGCTCCCGCATCTCACACCGTTTGTGATTGATCGCTATACTCTGCGCGGTGCTCCCGCAGTGCTGATGCTTGACAATCTCGGCACACTGACTATGGATCGTGGATGGTCTGACCACCAGAATGCCGAATATTTCTCGTGGTGTATCGACCCCGGCGATCTGCTCGATTGTCTTGAGGCCGCTCCCGAGAGTCATCCTTTGGCAAATGAAGAGGGAATGAAGCGGATGCGTGATCTTAAAGAAACTATTAATCTGGATGATAATAACTATATAATAATAGGAAAATGGAAAAGATAACATTCCGTAGTATTGTCTCATTCACCTTTCTTCTTATGAGTGTTATTCTCACGGGCTGTTCGAGCAAACCGATAAGTGTGAGAATGATGGAAACAGCTTCGTCGGAAGTGATGGTAGTCGACGAGTCTCTTGTCACCGAGACGCGCGATATGCTGCTCAGCGACATAGCCGAAGAGTTTCGCGTAGTGCGGTTTGAGAATCGTGATGAAGCATTCTTTCAACCCGGCATGCCGGCTTTCTCCGACAACTATATTGCAGTGGGGAAGAAACCGGTGAAACTCTTCACGCGAGATGGAAAATACCTCTGCGACATCGGTGCTGTGGGCAATGGGCCGGGAGAATATTTTGTGGGAGCCTACGATGTGCTGATTGACGAGCCGTCCGATAGAATATATGTGGCCGGCTTCGGTAATAAAATCAACTGCTATGATCTCCGAGGTAATTTTATCGGAGTGGCCAAACTTAATAAACCGTTAAACAAAGGAAAACTCTTTCTGAATTCCGATTCTACGGTGTCGGCCGTACAGCTCTGCTTCCGGGAGGATAATGAGAATGCTTTTGTTGCTGCCAATTTCAGCGTGGGCGATGCTGCGGGCGATACAGTGTGCTTTGTCTACGCTCCCCAACTTGCAGTCAATAGTGTTGATGAAGAGGGGAGGAGTGTGGGCTTCAATCATGAGTTGTGGTCATTCAGATGTAGCCCGCGGCAGACTTTCCACACCACTTTCAACGACACACTGTATCATTACAATGCTCCTGCCAACCGACTCGAAGCCGTGTTCAAGCTTGATATGACCCCCGAGCGAAGGGATGGTGCCTTCTTTGTCTATCAGGAACTCCCCGCACACGTTTTCGCTAATATTGTAGGAGGTGTGAATAAAGGCACGATTGTCGTGGATAAGCAGACACGCGAGGCTTGGAGAGCGGGCCGGAAAGTAAATGACTTTTTCTTTGACCTCAAGTGGGGATGGAGTTTTCATGACGGCTACATGTTTGATGTCTTCGAGCCCCTGGAACTTCTGGACAAGCTTCAGAAAGCAATAGATGAAGGTGATATATCCTCCACTCATAGAGAGGCTGTAGAGGAGTTCATGTCTACTCTCAGCGAGAATGACAATAATATAATGCTCGTGGCCCGTCTGAAAGAATTTCGATGAGTTTTTTGGCGGCATTCAAAATAAATGCGTATCTTTGCATGCAATAAAAAATCCAGCATAAAATATTATGTCGTTTATTGCAGATAGAGTAAAAATGGACGGGCTGACGTTTGACGACGTTCTTCTCATTCCCGCCTATTCCGAAGTCCTCCCCCGTGAGGTCAACCTCAAAACCAAGTTTTCACGCAACATTGAGCTCAATGTGCCTCTCGTGTCGGCCGCTATGGACACTGTCACAGAGGCGCGTCTTGCTATTGCAATAGCTCGCGAAGGTGGTATCGGCGTAATTCACAAGAATATGCCTATTGCCGAGCAGGCTCGTCAGGTGCATGCCGTGAAGCGTGCGGAAAACGGCATGATCTATGATCCTGTCACTATCAAGCGCGGAAGCACTGTCAAAGATGCTCTTGCCATGATGGAGGAATTCCATATCGGCGGTATCCCCGTGGTCGACGACGACCGTAAGCTCGTGGGCATCGTCACCAACCGCGACCTCCGCTTCGAGCGCAATCCCAATCGTCTGATAGATGAAGTGATGACCAAGGATAATCTTGTCACCACCACCCAGACCACAAACCTTGAGGAGGCAGCTCAGATTCTTCAGGAGCATAAGATTGAAAAACTGCCCGTGATAGACAATGACGGCCGTCTCGTGGGGCTCGTCACCTATAAGGACATCACCAAAGCCAAAGACAAACCCTATGCCTGCAAGGATTCGCGCGGCCGCCTGCGTGTGGCTGCCGGTGTGGGTGTGACGGCCGACAGCATGGAGCGTGTCGACGCTCTTGTTGAGGCTGGAGTCGACGCAATAGTTATCGATACAGCCCATGGTCATTCGAAAGGTGTGGTCGGAGTGCTTCGTGCAGTCAAGGAGAAATATCCCCAGATTGATGTGGTGGTCGGAAATATTGCCACCGGCGATGCCGCTAAATATCTCGTTGAGAATGGTGCGGATGGTGTGAAGGTCGGCATCGGTCCGGGCTCGATATGCACCACCCGTGTGATTGCCGGTGTGGGTGTGCCACAGCTCAGCGCTGTCTACGATGTGGCCAAAGCCCTCAAAGGCACCGGTGTTCCCCTCATTGCCGATGGTGGCATCCGCTATTCAGGTGATATCGTCAAGGCTCTTGCCGCCGGAGCTTACTGTGTGATGCTCGGAGGCATGCTTGCAGGAGTCGAGGAATCACCCGGCGAAACCATCATCTACAACGGACGTAAATATAAAGCCTACCGTGGCATGGGCTCGCTTGAAGCTATGGAAAAAGGCTCCAAAGACCGCTACTTCCAGGCCGGTGAGACCGATGTGAAGAAGCTCGTGCCCGAAGGAATTGCCGCCCGCGTTCCCTTCAAGGGCTCTCTCTTCGAGGTTGTCTATCAGATGCTCGGCGGCCTTCGTGCCGGCATGGGCTATTGCGGCGCAGCCGATATCGAGAAACTGCACTCTGCAAGTTTCACCCGCATCACCAATGCCGGTGTGGCTGAAAGCCACCCTCATGATGTGGCCATCACAAGCGAAGCGCCCAACTATAGCGCCTCGCATCAATAAGACATTTTTTTCTTCATTTATTTTTTTTAATGGGTTAGTTTGGAGTCTTTCCGTGTGGAAAGGCTCCTTTTTTTCGTCTCAAAATGTTAAATTCACATAAGTTTATGGAGGTCTGTCCTGCAGGTCAGTGAATTTTATTAATTTTGCCCTCATATTTGTCACTTTTATGAACTTACGCAGAATATTTTTCAGCGCCATGACAGCCATTGCGGCTACGGTGGCGTTTGCTCAGAATAACGTGGCCGAGGAGGTTGCGTGGGTTGTCGGCGACCAACCGATATGGAAATCCGAGATTGAGGAGCAATACAACAATCTCATGTATGAGAAAACCAATCTTCCCGGCGACCCCTATTGCATAGTGCCGGAGATGCTTGCTGTTGAGAAGCTCTATCTTCATCAGGCCGATATGGACACCGTGGAGGTGTCTGATGCGATGGTCATGGCCGAGGTCGATGCCCGCATCAACCAGTATATCGCCATGCTCGGCTCAAGGGAGAAGATGGAAGAATATTATCATAAGCCTCTGGCCGAGATGCGCTCTCAGATGACCGAAATGATTCGCAACAACTATCGTGTGCGCGAGGTGCAGCGTTCGCTCACCAAGGATCTGAAAGTCACTCCTTCCGACGTCAGAAAATACTTCGACAAACTCCCTGCCGACAGTATCCCCTATGTGCCTATGCAGGTTGAGGTGCAGATTATCACCGTCAATCCCGTCATTCCCCGTCAGGAAATCGAAGATGTGAAGGCTCGTCTGCGCGACTATGCCGAGCGTGTCAATAGCGGGGAAAGCGAATTTTCTACCCTCGCGGTGCTTTATTCCGAAGACCAGGGTACGGCTGTGCGCGGCGGTGAGACCGGATTCATGGGGCGTGGCCGCTTGGATCCCGAGTATGCCGCTGTGGCTTTCAATCTCAACGACCCCAAAAAGGTGTCGAAAATCGTGGAGAGTGAATATGGTTTCCACATCATTCAGCTCATAGAGAAGCGTGGCGACCGCATCAACACCCGCCACATCATGCTTCGTCCGAAAGTGTCGGCCAATGACCTCACTGATGCCACCCGCCGGCTCGACTCTCTCCGCGCTGATATCATAGACAATCATAAGTACACATTCGAGCAAGCTGTGGTGCTATCGCAGGATAAAGACACCCGTGCCAACCGTGGTGTGATGGTCAACAACGAGAATGGCACCACCCGTTTCCAGATGGAAGACCTCCCTCAGGAAGTGGCCCGCAAGATTAACGATATGCAGCCCGGTGAAATCTCCGAATCGTTTGTAATGATAGATCCTAAACTCAACCGTGAGGTAGTGGCCATAGTGAAGCTCACCAACCGTATCGAGGGCCATAAGGCTAATCTTTCCGACGACTATCAGACTATCAAGGGCATGTATGAAACATCCATGCAAAACAAGATAATCGAAGAGTGGCTTCAGAAAAAGATAGACCAGACATATGTGCGCATCGAAGACGGATGGCGCAACTGTGAGTTCACCCACAAGGGTTGGATTAAGGAGAAATCAGCCGAATAATGTCGTCGATGCGTGGGTCGGTGTCACGGCGCGGCATGTTTTATTCCGCTCTTGTGGCGGTGGCGGCTGTGTGTCTGCCGGCATGGATTGCCGCATCCATGCCCGCGGCCGTAGTTCCGCTCCCTCCGGAGCCTGATTCGTCGCGCGTCATCGTCCCTCAGATTCCCGGAGCCAACCGCTATCAGGACGACAAGGTGTTTCTGGAGCATGCCGATGTGTGGAGCTACGACGAGCAGCCCGACCTCGACCCCGAAGACCAGTATCAGGTGCTGACAGGCAATGTGGTGTTTCGCAAGAACGACATGTATATGTATTGCGATAGCGCCCACTTCTATGAGATGGCCAATTCATTTGACGCATTTGGCAATGTGCGCATGGAGCAGGGCGACACTCTCTTTGTCTATGCCGACGATCTCGAATATGAAGGAGCCACCGAACTTGCGGTGCTATATGCCGATCCGGGCAACAAGGTGAGGCTCATCAACCGTGATGTGATGCTCCGCACTGATGTGTTCAACTACGACTTGGCCGCCAATGTGGGCTATTATCAGGTGGGAGGTGTGCTCACCGATAGGCAGAATGAGCTCACCTCGCTCGATGGCGAATATCATCCCGACACCAAATATGCCTATTTCAGCCGCAATGTGCGCCTGAAGAGTCTCAACGGCTCCGACACTCTCCGCATGGCCACCGACTCTCTCGAATATAACACCGACACCCATATAGCGGAACTGGTGGCTCCTACCGTAATCACCTCGGCCGATGGCGACATTCTCTCATCGTCGGGCAAATACAACACCGACAATGGTATCGCTGATCTCTATAAACGGTCGCTCGTGGTGACAAGACGTGGCAACACTCTGACCGGCGACACTCTTTTTTATGACCGCGACAGGGGAGTGGGCGAGGCGTTCGGCAATATGGTGCTCACCGATTCGGCTCGCAAATCGTCGATATCCGGTGATTATGGTTTCTACAATGATTTGACGGATAGTGCGTTCGTCACCGGTCGTGCGCTCGTTAAGGAATATTCCCGCGCCGACACTCTCTATATGCATGGCGACACTGTTTTTGCCTATATGGAGCCTGATTCCACCCATATAACCAATCTTTACCATAGGGTGAGGTTCTATCGACGTGATCTTCAGGGAGTGTGTGACTCCCTGAGCGCTTCCGACCGCGATTCGCTCATGAAGATGTTTCACCATCCGGTGGTGTGGAGCGACAACCGTCAGGTGTTCGGCAATGTTATCCACGTGCATATCAACGATTCCACTGTCGATTGGGCTCGTCTGCCCCAGTTTGGTTTCATGGCAGAGCATATCGACGAAGACTGCTATCAGCAGATGAGCGGCGACGACATGACCGTGTGGTTCAATGACTCGACCGTGCGACGGCTTTTCGTAGAAGGCACCGTGCAGCTCATCATGTTTCCGATGGAGGCGGATTCAACCTACAATAAGTATTCCTATGTGGAGAGCTCTGAGATGGATGCCTATTTCCTTAACAATGACATCGAAAGCGTCCATTTCCGTCCTGCCACAACCGCAAGGGTGGTGCCTCTCTATCTGGCTAAGAAAAACAGCTATTTCCTGCCGAAATTCTTCTGGTATGAGTCTATTCGTCCCACATCGCCCGAAGATGTGTTTATAGTGCCGGCTGCTATGGACGAGCTTATGCATTCCGCTCCACCGATGCCCGAAACCGCGCCCAAGAAAGAGGTGAAGCGAAAGGTGCTTCCCACCTACTGAAAAAAGTTATCAACATTTTATCTACACTCTGTTGAAAAGATGATTTCCGCATAGTCGGAGATTGTAGTAATTTTGTAATCGCACAAATTATGCAATCTTTGATATGAGTGACGTAATCAGACTGTTACCCGACTCTGTGGCCAATCAGATAGCCGCAGGCGAAGTCATCCAGCGTCCGGCTTCTGTTGTTAAGGAGCTGGTGGAGAATGCTATCGACGCAGGGGCCACCTCTGTGCAGATTATCATTCGCGACGCCGGACGCACGCTGGTTCAGGTCATTGACAACGGCTGCGGCATGAGCGACACTGATGCTCGTATGGCCTTTGAGCGTCATGCCACATCCAAAATATCTCAGGCCGCCGACCTGTTTGCGCTCCACACCATGGGCTTCCGGGGTGAGGCTCTCGCATCTATAGCAGCGGTGGCGAGAATAGATCTCCGCACCATGAAGCAGGGAGAGACGGTGGGCACACGGCTTATCATCAACGGTTCGCGCGTGGAGAGTCAGGAGCCGGAAGCTTGTACGCCCGGCAGCAACCTTATGGTGAAAAATCTTTTTTTCAATGTTCCGGCACGCCGTAAGTTTCTTAAGAAAGACTCTGTGGAGCTGGCCAATATAATGCGCGAGTTCGAGCGCCTGGTGCTGGTCAACCCTACTGTCGAGTTTTCTCTGGTGAGCAATGACACCACTCTCCATCATCTCATGAAGGGCTCGCTTAAGCAGCGCATTGTGGAGCTGTTTGGCAAATCGCTCGACAAGCAGCTCATACCGGTTGAGACCGACACCTCTATTGTCAGGATATCAGGCTTTGTCGGGCTGCCTCAGAATGCCCGCAAACGCAATGCTCTGCAATATTTCTTTGTCAACGGACGCAATATGCGCCACCCCTATTTCCATAAGGCGGTGATGCAGTGTTACGACAGGCTGATTGGTCCCGACGAACACCCCACATATTTTATCAATTTCGAGGTTGACCCCTCCACTATAGATGTCAACATTCATCCCACAAAGCATGAGATAAAGTTTGAAGACGAAAATGCCGTTTGGCAGATTCTCATGGCTGCTGTAAAGGAATCGCTCGGACGTTTCAACGCTATGCCGGGCATTGACTTCGATTCTACCGACACCCCTGAGATTCCGTTTTTCAATCCAGACTCTTCCGCCACCCACGATGTGGAGCTCGACCCCCACTACAACCCTTTTGCCGGAACTGAAGAGGTCGCTGCTCCGGCTTTTCGTCCGGCCTCTGCGGGAGGGGCATCGTTCAGAAGCCGCGACGCTCTCAGAGCGGCCGGGAGCGACTGGGACCGGCTTATGGAGGAGTTCAATTCCGCCACCTCATCACCCGTGGCTCCTGTTGTGAGCGGAAGCCGTCTCAACGATGTGGAACCCGCCTCGCCGGTAGAACCGACAGATGATGCCGGCATTTTCGACAGTCAGGAAACCGACAGTGAGATGCGTCGGAGCTGCATTCAGCTTAAGAACCGGTATATTCTCTCACCCGCAAGATCCGGACTGATGATTATAGACCAGCATCGGGCTCATGTGAGGATTTTATTCGACCGTTACCTTGAAATGGCCGAAAACCATAGCTTTGTGTCGCAACGCATCATGTTTCCGGAAGTGGTCACTCTCTCTCCCGCGCAGAATGCGGTGCTTTCTGTGCTGCTCGACGAAGTGACTGCCCTCGGCTTTGACCTCTCTTTTCTCGGCGACAATGCCTGGAGCCTGAGCGGAGCCCCCTCAGTGCTGGTCGATATAAACCCTGTAGACACCCTTCTCCGCATCATCGAAGATGAAATCGAGGGGGGCGAAAAACCGGCTGCCACTATCAGGCGAAGGATAGCCCTATCTATGGCACGTGCGGCCGCAGTAAGGCCCGGAAGAACTCTTTCGGAAGAGGAGATGGAAAAAATTATCAGCGATCTCTTCAAATTGTCCTCACCTAACTATACTCCTGATGGACGGCTGGTAGTGAACATTCTGACCATGGAAGAACTCAGCCGGATGTTTGTCTGAAACAGAATCGTCGCATGATTTTTTTTGAAACATTCCCAAAAACTCGCTAAATTTGCACTCGTGATTTCAATCATCCCACATATTCAGTATCTCGTTCGCCACAATGATTGCGTGGTGCTTCCCGGTTTCGGTGCGCTTATTGCCCACCGCATCGGCGCGCGCATAGAAAACGGCGTAATGTTTCCTCCGTCGCGCACACTTGGCTTCAATCCCTCTGTGTGCCACAACGATGCGATGCTCGCTTCGAGTGTGGCCAGAAAGGAAGGGCTCAGCTATGCTGCCGCAGTGTCGGCTGTCACATCGGCCATCGACGAACTGCGCAGGGTCTACGATGTGGCCGGAGTGATGACAATCCCACGCGTAGGCACCTTCACCCGCACCTCTGAGGGCACAATGGAATTTACCCCCGACAGAGACGATTGCATTGCCTCCGGAGCTTTCTATGGATTCCCCGCTATAAGTCTCACAACCGCCGACGACACCTCTGAAGTGGCCGGCGAAGTGCTTCCCTCGCGCTATCTCTCCACTTTCCGCAGGGTCATGCGAGTGGCTGCCTCTGTGATTGTGCTTGTGGCTCTCGGCGTGGCGCTGTCCACCCCCGTGCTCGTGGAGCGTGATGGGCGTCACTATGCCTCGCTTTCGCTCCCCGAGATTGCAGCCGCCCATGCTGTAGTGCTCCCCGAGGTTCAGGCTTCCGTGGAAGAGAGAGAGATGTATCTGGCCATTCCTGCTGCGGAGCTCACCACATCGGCATCTCCTTCCGGCGATAACCTGTCGGCTCAGAATCCGGTGGTTTCCTCATCTGTGAGAATGAATCCCGCCGACCGTTATTTCCTCGTGGTAGCCTCCTATGAGACGGCCGCCCAGGCGCGTCTCTATGTGGCTCAGCGTCCGTCTGAAAATCTCGCAGTGCTCGAAACTCCGGGTCGTTGTAGGGTCTATGCCGCCACCGGATCTTCTGTAGCGGAGGCGCGCGTGCTTATGGATGACCCCTCTTTCCGTGAGCTCCATCCCGACGGTTGGGTCCACAAACACTGATTAATTCCGATAATCCACACTATCATGACCAACGATTTTCATGATTTGCTCGTCAACCGGCGCAGCATCCGCCGCTACACCGAGCAATCACTCACTCCGGATCAGGTTCGTCTTATTCTTGAGGCGGCTCTCCTTGCTCCCACTTCTAAAAACTCACGCTCATGGCAGTTTGTGGCTGTCGACGATAAGGAGATGCTCTCACGCCTGGCTGAGTGTAAGGATTCCGGAGCCGGTCCGATAAAAGGCTGCGCGCTTGCCGTAGTGGTGCTTGCCGACCCCTCGAAGACCGATCCATGGATTGAAGATGCTTCAATTGCCGCATCATATATGCAGCTGCAGGCTGCCGCTCTCGGGTTGGGAAGCTGCTGGATTCAGGTGAGAGACCGTTTCCGTGCCGACGGTGTGCCGGCCTCTGAATTTGTGGCCGAGCTGCTCGGCATTCCCGAACAACTCCCGGTGGAGTGTATCATCACATTCGGCTATAAAGCTGAAGAACGCAAACCCGCCGACACTGCCAAGCTCTTTTGGGAAAAAGTGCATATCGGCAGTTGGAAAGCCGTTGAGGAATAATGAGGTGTGTGGTTCTCGGAGCGGGCAATGTGGCTTGGTCACTTGCTCCGGCGCTTGATGACGCCGGGGTTGAAGTGGTGCAGATTTGGAGCCGCACTGTTTCAAAGTCAGAGAAACTTGCCGCGCGTATTCCCGGAAGCTCTGTGGCCCGAAAACTCGACGAAATCATTCCCGATGCCGATCTCTATATTCTTGCTGTCCACGACGATGCGATAGCCTCAATTGCCTCCGGACTCGGTTATCGCGGTGGTCTGTGGGTTCATACTTCAGGGTCGGTGGATGCATCTGCCTTATCTCCGGTCACAGATACTTATGGTGTGCTCTATCCCCTCCAGACCTTTTCCCACGGGCATCTCACCGACCTTGAGACTGTACCGGTCTATGTGGAAGGCAACAATCCGGATACCGAACTCCGCATCGAGTGCATAGCCCGGGCCATAAGCTCTGATGTGAAGCTGGCCGACACCCCACGTCGTCGCAAGCTCCATGCAGCGGCTGTTTTTGCCTGTAACTTCACCAACCATATGTGGGCCATTGCCGACCGTCTTCTCCGTGAGAGCGGTTCGGATCTGTCGGTGCTCTATCCGCTCATTGAAGAAACCTCACGTAAGGCTATGGCCATGCCTCCCGCCGATGCCCAGACCGGCCCAGCACGCCGTGGTGATCTTCGGGTCATGCAAGGCCACATCGAAGCTCTTTCGCCGGACGATGCCCGGATTTATCGCCTTATCTCAAATGACATAATGAAATCTTTCGGCCATGAGTGCGATAAACTATGATTTGAGCAAAATCAAAGGGGTGGTTTTTGATGTAGACGGAGTGCTCAGCCCCGCCACTATTCCGATGGATGCCTCAGGCCACCCTATGCGCATGGTCAATATAAAAGACGGCTATGCTTTGCAGCTTGCCGTGAAGCGTGGCCTTAAGATTGCTATAATCACCGGAGCCGATTCCGAGGCCATAAGAGTGCGCTATTCCGCCCTTGGCATAAAGGATATTTATCTTAAAGCTTCGCGCAAGATACCTCTTCTTGAGGAGTGGATGCAGGCCAATTCTCTCATGCCCGACGAAGTGGCCTATGCCGGCGATGATATCCCCGACTTCGAACCGATGATGCACGTTGGTCTCCGTGTAGCTCCCGCCGATGCGGCCGAAGAGATAAAAAGTATCGCCACATATATCTCTCCCATGGCCGGCGGTTATGGGGTTGGGCGCGACCTCCTCGAACAGATCATGCGCCTTCGTGGCATGTGGATGAACGATTCAAAGGCATTCGGATGGTAACCCCGCTTCATAACCTAAGCCGTTATCGTGTGTTGCTTGCCAGCGGTTCACCCCGTCGCAAGGAGTTGCTTGCCATGCTCGGGGTGGAGTTTACGCGCCCGGAGGTGATAGATATCCCTGAGACCTATCCATCGTCGCTTCCGGCCGTAGATGTGGCCGAATACCTCGCCGTGAAGAAGGCCGAGGCTTATAAATCGGTGCTTGCTCCCGCAGACCTCTGCATTACGGCAGATACGGTTGTGATTCTTGGCGGAGAAGTGCTTGGCAAACCTGATTCTGAGCACGAAGCCCGCCGTATGCTCCGGGCTCTCTCGGGCAAGACACATCAGGTCACCACCGGAGTAGCTGTCACCACTATTGATCGCATGGAGAGTTTCACCGCTATCACAGAAGTGACTTTCGCAGACCTCACTGACGATGAAATTGACTTCTATATTGCCCGTTATAGCTCTATGGACAAGGCCGGAGCATATGGCATTCAGGAATGGATCGGTTGCATCGGTATCAGCGGCATAGAAGGCAGTTTCTACAATGTGATGGGGCTTCCCCTCCACCGTCTCTACTCCCTATTGCTGAAATTCTAATCCTCCGTTTTTCAACGAAAGGAGGGCTTTCGGAGCGCCGTCTGGCAGCTTTTCGCGTATCAGAAGAGCCGCCACACCCATTGTCATGCGCAGATTCACCTCCACGCAGGGCACAATCTCCAGTCTGCCTCCCACTCTCTCTGTCATCATGTCCACTCCGAGCCATCCGCGGTAGTCTGCTCCGATAATCCGGCTTAGGGCTCTTTCCAGGGTAGGAGCCATAAAGCGGGGGTCAACACCCGCCTCCCTGATAATATCGGCTTGCGGAGCCACAAGATTTCCTCCATAGGCTCCCCGGGGGTCTGTAATAAACGATGACACTCCTCTGAATCCCACTCCCGTTTCGGTGGCTTCAAACAGCAAGGCGAAATCCTTTTCTTTCTCCCGGGTCTTTTCCACCATCAGGCTCCCTTGGCGGCGTATGAATCCGGTGATATAATCCTTGAGTTTCCCTTCCGGCATTCCTTTGGTTCTGAACACCCCTCTGCCGCTCCCAGACCAGGGCAGTTTTATGTAGGCGTCACCGTCATATCGGCCAATGGCATCCATTGCCTCCTGCAGAGTGCGGGCCTCAGTTGGAAGCAGCTCAGGCTTCTCACCAATCAGTTCCAGTAGTTTTGCGGATATGCGCCGGTGGCTCAGCATGCGGTGGCGGGCAAGCTGACTGTCGGTTGGAAGGAATTCTTTGCCCACACCCGCATCAATCAACTGCCTGCGTGCGTCAGTGCTCCATCCCCAGGGGAGACTACTGCAGGGGATTGCCGGGTCTATTCGGCGGGCCACACTCCCTCTCAGCCCATACCGGCGGCATAATCTGTCTGCTTCCGCAGCCATATTGTCAGGAGCTATCACCACATCCCCCTCATCAGCCCACCATAGTGGCAGCAGAGCCCCTGCCGCGTGGAGCTCACGAGCAGCCTTCGGCGGAGTGAAGTGAGCCGTATCGGCTGCCAGCGCCAAATCATTCTCCGGATTAAAAAGATGCACCTTCATCCTGCAAAGTTACACAATATCCGCTGAAATCCGACGTTAGTTCTGTGTGATAAGACTATTCCTGATAATTCTTGCGGTTATATCGCCGGTGGCTCTGAAGGCTGTGGATCTGACCCACGGTCCGCTCAATCTGCCTTACACCGACGCGAGAGCGTGGCATCTCGGATTCTCTGTCGGAATCCACACGCAGGATGTGCATTTCTCCCATACCGGTTTCGTCACACCCGATGGCGAGACTTGGTTTCTCGATCAGCCCTCATATTCCCCCGGATTCTGCGTGGGAGGGCTCGTGGATTTTCGCCTCAATGATTATTTCAACATCCGTGTTTCGCCGGGCTTGTGGTTCGGCAACCGCAATATCCGTATGGCCGACACCTCTCTCGGAGCCACAGAGAAGCAGAATCTCAAATCCACTTTTGTGGTGATGCCCATAGACGTGAAGTTCTCCTCAGTGAGGTTCCGCAACTCGAAGCCCTATCTCACGGCGGGTGTTATGCCGGCCTTTGACGTCTCCAAAAAGCGTGCGGAATTTCTGAAATTCAAGTCGGCCGACTTCTATCTCACATTCGGTCTGGGATGCGACTTCTATCTGCCGTTTTTCAAACTCAATCCGGAGATAAAGTTCTGTCTCGGTCTCACTGATGTGTTGTGCCACAATCGTCCTGAGCTTGCCGATGACCCCTCTCTGATTAAATTCACACGCTCCATCCGCAAGGCTACCTCGCGGATGATTGTCCTGACCTTTTATTTCGAATGATGCGCACCCTCGGCCTGTTTGTCATATTTCTCTTTGCTGCGGCCCTCTGCGCCACCGCACAGACCGACCTCCTCCTCACCCAATATTATGAGGTGCCCTCATATTATAATCCTGCCGCCACAGGTACCACCGACCTGCTCCGTCTGCGGGTGGGCTCACGCATGCAGTGGGTGGGTATCGACAATGCTCCCCGGTTGTTTCTCGGAGTGGCCGACACCCCTTTCCGGCTATTCGGACGCCGCTTTGGTGGCGGCATGTGGATAAAGCAGGAGCGTCTGGGGCTTTACGAAGACCTCAGTGTGGCGCTTCAGCTCAGCTATAGCTTCCGCTTTTTGGGTGGCTCGCTCTCGGTCGGGTTGCAGCCGGGCATGCTGAATGAGAAGTTTCGCGGCTCTGAAGTCTTTATCCCCGATGACGATAATTACCACGAAGAAACCGACGAAGCTATTCCCCGCAGCGATATGAGCGGCTCCGTCTTCGATTTAGGCACCGGTATAGTTTATTCGCGCCGGCATTTCAGTCTGGGTGTGGGATGCTCCCACCTCATGTCGCCCACCGTCACTTTTAGTTCCGATCACACTTCTTCATCAGCCGAATCAGGGCGGGAGTATGAATTTAAGGCCCGGCGCACGCTATATTTCACCGCCGACGGCAATATTGAACTCAAACGCTCGTTATTTGAACTGATGCCCTCTATGATGGTGGCCACCGATTTCAATTTCACAAGACTGATTGCCACGGCGAGAGTCCGCTATAAGCAATTCCTGTCTTTCGGAGCCGGCTATCGCCACGACGACGCCGTGAGCCTGATGCTCGGAGCCGAATACAAAGGTTTCTTCCTCGGCTACAGCTACGATTATCCCCTCACGGAGATTTCCAGAGCCAGCAGCGGCAGTCATGAGGTGATGGCTGGATATTCCCTGAAGCTTGATTTCGGCGCAAAAAACCGCTACCGTCAGAAAAGCATCCGTATAATGTGATAACTCTACTTATGATGAGACATACCATATATTTCATATCTTTTCTCGCCGCGCTCTGCCTGTGGTCTGGCTGCGCGGGCGGAAGCCGTGATGCGGCCGGGGGTGAACTCACCGGTGTCGGAGCGGCTTCATGGACAGAGCCCACACCCTATGGCATGGTGCTCGTGGGGCGCGGCTCCATAAAGGCCGGTCCGCAGGAGGCCGACAGCATTTGGGGCACGAGAGCCGATGCCCGTGGAGTGAGCGTCGATGCTTTCTGGATGGATGAGACCGAGGTGACTAATGCCGAATATAAACAGTTTGTCTATTGGGTGCGCGACTCTATTATTCGCGAGCGTCTGGCCGACCCCGCCTATGGAGGCAATGAGGAGTATAAAATCGAGGAGGATCGCGACGGAAATCCTGTCACACCCCACCTCAACTGGTCTAAGGCTATCCCCTGGCGAAATCCCGACGAAGACGAAGCCCGCGCTATCGAGAGCCTTTATCGCGTCAATCCGATTACCGGGGTCAAGGAGCTTGATCCTGAGCAGCTCAACTATCGCTATGAGCTCTACAATCAGACCGAGGCTGTGAAACGTAAATACCGCACAGACCCCCGCCGACGGGTGCTCAACACAGATCTTCCTGTGAGCGACGAGCTCCCTATGATTACGAAAGATACCGCATGGGTGGATGATGACGGTGAGATTATCCGCAGAACCATTACCCGTGCATATACCGGCGACTTTGATTTCGTCAACACCTACATTGTCAATGTTTACCCCGACACCACCGCATGGGTCAACGACTTTGAGAATGCCTACAATGAGCCTTACGTGCGTCTTTATTTCTCTCATGGGGGCTACAATGACTATCCCGTGGTGGGAGTGAGTTGGGAGCAGGCCAATGCTTTTGCAGCGTGGCGCACTGCGTTTCTCAAGCGCTCCATAGGCCGCGATGGCATCTATATCGAGCCTTACCGTCTCCCCACTGAGGCCGAATGGGAATATGCGGCTCGTGCAGGAGTGAGCGACAACAAATATCCCTGGGAGGGCGATCTTCCGCTCACCGAGGAGAAGGGATGCTTCTATGCTAACTTCAAGCCCCAGGAGGGCAACTATGTGCAAGATGGTCATGTGATTACCTCCCGTGTGGGCACATACGCCCCAAACGACTTCGGGCTCTACGACATGGCAGGCAATGTGAGCGAATGGACCTCGACCGCTTTCACCGAAAGTGTGAGCAAACTCACCAGCGACCTCAATCCCGAATATCGCTATGATGCCGCCCCCGACGATCCATATCGCATGAAGCGCAAGATTGTGAGAGGAGGCTCTTGGAAAGACGTGGCCCATAATATCCGCTCAGACATAAGGATGTGGGAATATCAGAATGAGCAGCGCTCCTTCATAGGTTTCCGGTGTGTGCGCACCAATATCGGCTTTGCCAAAGGTCAGCAGCAGTCAAAAAAGAAGAAGAAATAATGGGAAAGATAAAAAGATATAAGAATGGCGTTGAGAGGTTTCTCTCCGGCGAGAAAGGCCAGAGGTTCTTCAATATCGCCTACAGTATCGGAGCGGCCATCGTGATTCTCGGTGCCCTCTTCAAGATTCTTCACCTCAGCGGAGGCGACCTTCTGCTCTCGGTGGGCATGGGCACAGAGGTGCTTATGTTTATTCTCACCGCCTTCGACCGGCCGCCCCGCGAAAGTTCCATAGAAGAGATTATTCCGTATCTCACCGGCTCTACCCACTCTGTCGGTGGCGCGCAGCAGGGTGCGTTGTCTGGCTCACCGGTCTCCGCTGCGCCTGCGGCCTCCGGCCCCACTGTGGTCTCCGGTGCTCCTGTTGTGACCGGTGGTGCAATCCTGTCGGGTGCACCTGTGATTGTGCAGGGTGGGGGAGTGGTTCCCTCAGATGCTTCTGCTGCAGCGGCAACCGTGGATGGTGCTTCGCCAACGGCAGGGTGTGGCACTGTGATAATAGGTGGTGCGGGGCCGTCGGCTCCGTCATTTCCTCCCGTGGAAGGCACCAGTGAGATGGCTGAGAGCGTGAGCAAAATAGACTCTGCTCTCCACGACTACCTTGATAAGATGAACGATCTCAACCGCAATATAGCCGGTCTCAACACCATGTATGAGCTTCAGCTCCGCGGGGTGTCGGGTCAGCTTGATGCTTTCGATAGTGTGAGCCGCGGCATGAAGGAGATGAGAGCCATGTATGAGGAGACTGCTGCACGAAGCGCCGAATATCGCGAGGAGGCCCGCAAACTCACTCTTCATATGCAGCAGCTCAACCAGATGTATGAGCGCATGATAAAGGCCATGACCCACAACCCTCTTGCCGCACAGTCAATCCCGGCTGAACCCGACAATAACTGATTTCTTATATGTCGCAGTCCCACAACCGTATGTCGCCGCGTCAGAAGATGATCAATCTGATGTATATCGTTCTGACTGCTATGCTTGCCCTGAATGTGTCGAGCGATGTGCTCGACGGTTTCACGCAGGTTGAGGACGGATTGGCACGCACCAACACCAATGTGGCCATGCGCAATCAGGCGGTTTTCGCCTCTCTTGAGGCCGCTTCCGAAGCCAATCCTGAGAAAGCCGGCCGATGGCATGCGAGAGCGTTGGAGCTTCGTGAGCGTGCGGCCGAAGTTTATTCCACTATCGATTCGTTGAAGTTTGCCATAGTGCGGAAAGCCGACGGCTCAGATGGCGATCCCGAAAAAATCGACAACCGCGAAAACCTCGAAGCCTCATCAGTGGTGATGCTCAATCCCATCACACGCCGGGGCGAAAAACTCCGCCAGACTATAGATGCCTACCGCAATCTGGTGGTTGCTTCGCTGACCGACAGTGTGAAGCGGGCCGGCATAGATGCGGTGCTCTCCACAGAGCCGCGCCGTGAGGCCGGAGTCGATGCCCTACGCTCCTGGGAAGTGGTCAAGTTTGAAAATCAGCCTGTGGTTGCCGCTGTGGCGCTTCTCACCAAGCTGCAGAGCGATGTGCTCTATGCCGAGGGCGAGGCGCTCTCGTCGCTGCTTAATTCAGTCGATGCCGGCGACACCCGTGTCAATAGTCTCAGTGCCTTTGTCATCCCCGAATCTCGCTTCGTCATGCGCGGCAGTCCTTACGAGGCTGATATAGTCCTTGCAGCTGTCGATTCTACCGCCCGCCCGGCAGTCTGGGTCAACGGTAAGCAACTTCCCGCAGGCACATCACACTATGAACTCCCCACCGCATCGAGCGGCACTTTTGACTATTCCGGCTATCTCGAAGTCCCCTCGCCTGATGGCTCTGTGAGCCGTCATCAGTTCAGCTCCTCCTACACGGTCATAGATCCCACGGCCACAGTCTCGGCCACGATGATGAATGTGCTCTATGCCGGCATAGACAATCCTCTCGACATTGCTGTCCCAGGAGTGGCTCCCTCTTCGGTGAGTGCCACAATGACCGGAGGCGCTCTCACCCGAACTGCATCCGGCTGGATAGCCCGTCCGGCTCCCGGAGTTGAAAAAGCTGAAATCACAGTGAGCATCGAGCCGTCAGGCCATTCGCCTCGGCGCCCGGTTGCCACCACACAATTCAAGGTGCGCCGTCTCCCGGACCCGGCAGCATTCATTGTGCTTTCCGGAGCTGATGGAGCCTCGGAACGTTATCGTGGCGAACGCCCTATACCCAAGGCCTCGCTCCTCTCTTCCAAAGGTCTTGGAGCTGCTATTGACGATGGAGTGCTCGATATAGACTTCAAGGTCACAGGCTTTGAGACAGTGTTTTTCGATTCAATGGGCAATGCCATGCCCGAACGATCAGACGGTGCCTCATTCTCGCGCCGCCAGCTCGAATCGTTCCGTAGGCTGTCGCGAGGCAAGCGGTTCTATATCTCAAAAATCAAGGCGGTTGGTCCTGATGGGGTGGAGCGCACTCTCAATCCGGTTGAAGTAATTGTAAATTAAGTTGTATGCATAGATATATTTTTCTCCTTACAGCAATAGTCATCAGCTTTCATTCTCTGGCTCAGCAGAGTGTGAGCTCAGGTGTGTCTAAGGGCACCACACGCGCTCCGCGCACCTCCCGGCAGCAGAATGCGGGTGTCACCGACCGTCAGATCAGTCAGCTTTCAGCCGGTGAGGCCGAGGAGAGCGATCTCGCATGGATGAAGGTGGTCTACCGTTCGCTTGACCTTGACAACGCTGTCAATGCCGCCCTTTATTATCCCGAGACCCCTGTTGACGGAGAGGAAAATATGTTTCGCATGGTGATGCGTCTTCTTGCCTCAGGCACAATTCCTGCCTATGAATATCTTGATGGCAGAGAAGTTTTCAGTCAGGCCAATCAGCTCAACGTCGGCGAAATGCTCGATCGCTTCAACATAATTTATTCAGAGGCCAAAGGGTCCACTGCTAAGAAACCTCTATATGAGATAGACGACACAGACATCCCCTCCTCTGAAGTGTTGACCTACTATATCATAGAGCGGTGGGAGCTCGACAGACGCGACAGCCGGATGCGCACTCGCGTGGTGGCTCTTTGCCCTGTGCTCCACCGCACCGAAGAGTTCGGGCAGGAAGCGGTGAGATATCCCATGTTTTGGGTGCGCTACGCCGATATCCGGCCCTATCTCCGCCAGCACACTATCTTCACCGACGATGATAATAACCTCGCCACCTCAACCTACGACGATTTCTTTACCCTCGGCCTATATAAAGGTGACATCTACAAGACCCGCAATCTCCGCAACAAGTCTATGATGCAGCTCTATCCCGACCCTGATGACCTTGCCCGCGCACGCGACAGCATAGACCGTCGCCTCAACTCCTTTGAAAGCTCCATGTGGGTTCCCACGCTCGAAGAGCTCGAAGAGCGTTCACGCATAGCCGCCGNGACGGCCGACACAACCTCCGTAGGCGATTCGCGTCCTGTGGGTCGCAAATCTTCCNCCGGCAGAGTCTCCTCCGGACGCAAGGCATCAAAAAAAGCAAAAGAAAAATCAGTGTCGCGACGTTCCACCCCCGCAGCCGCCCGCAGCGTCCGCAACCGCAAGAAATAGCCCGCTCCCCACTTTTTTCTCGTTCTGTCTCCGTTTGAAATTACCAATATAATTGCGCTAATCCAAAAAATCAATCGAATTTTTGGATTATAATCCCGAAATTCAATNGANTTTTTGGATTAGGGGTCAATGTAAGAAAGCGTTTGAATTGTTGAGTTNATGAAAGCTATGTGTCAGGCCGGGATGGCCTGATATCTCGTTAACCTNGTACGCTTGCGTGCGGGGTAGAGAGTATCACATCTCTTCCACGACCCCGGAGTGGGTCGGACTCTCTGCCGACAATTCTGGCCATCGGGCATTGCACACGAACTTATGACTGCTACAACAAGCGATATGATTACTTTATGAAATTTCATAGNAAGGGTGTTGAATCAGCATTCTTTAATTCACAAATTTACNAATAATATTTTTGAGAAACGGAGGTAAAATCGTAAATTTGCATTGGGCGACTTTTCAGTGCTCTTTACCGCATACACAAAAATTTTTTATATGGAAGAATTAGACATAAAAATCAAGCGCGTCAAGGAGATGCGCAAATTAAGCTCCGTCAACCGTTGGGAACTNATGCTNTATTCTGCCGGAACCCCTATTGACCTTGATATTTCAGCNGACTTCATCACTGTGCCCGGCACCTCCGAACTCAGGGTGCAGCTTGGTGCCCACTACACATGCCTTCGCGCTCAGATTGTGCGCAAACTGCTCGACTATGTGATAGAAGTGAGTTTTGATGTTAAGGAGATTGGCGGCAAGGCCGATATCACCGACANTGAGATGCTTATAGACCCCGAAGTGCTTGCTTTGATGCTCAGTGTGGGTGTGGGAGCTCTTCGTGGCATGGTGGCTCTCCGCACCGAAGNTTCCGTGCTCGAGAAGCATCCGGTGCCCGTATTGCGCATCCGCGACCTTATCACCAAAGTGTCTGGTTCGAGCGAAGCTTCCCTGCCGGAGATTCATTTTCATTCCGAACGCTGACGCAGCCGCTTGTTGAGGCGGTCGGTAAACTCATGGTTTTTCAGTCCCCAGCGTGGGCTTATGAGTAGTTCGCCCGGTGCCTGCGACACAAATCTCTCTATTGCGATATCCTTACGCAGCCGTGAGATAATCCGGCAGCACAATTCGATATAGTCNTCTGCGGTCCAACGGACCACATCATAGAGGCCGGCTCTTATGTCNGCCTCCATTTTTGTGCCTTTTAGTATCTGGAGCTGATGAAACTTCACCACATCTACCGGCAGACCGTTTATAGCCTCCACGGTTTCCATAATCATCTCCTCATNCTCTCCAGGCAGCCCGTTGATGAAGTGCAGGCCCACAGGNATACCCGCTTCCGCCGTGCGCCTCGTGGCCTCGGCAGTGGCCTCCCATGTGTGGCAGCGGTTTATTCTCATCAAGGTATCATTGTGGCTGCTTTCGGCTCCATATTCCACCATCACGAATCTCTCCTGAGCCATCTCTCTCAGGCGGTCGAGAAGCCGCTCAGGCATGCAGTCGGGCCGAGTGCCTATAATCAGGCCGTCCACCTTGTCTGCCCTCAGTGCCTCATCATAGAGCGCAAGGAGGCGTTCGGTGGCTCCGTGCGTATTGGTGTAGGCCTGAAAGTAGGCAAGATAGCGCATGGTCGGATACTTTCTCGCGAAAAANTCCTTCCCGNTCTCAATCTGTGCGGTCACACTCTTTGCCNGTGAGCAATACGATGGATTAAACGAACTGTTGTTGCAATACGTACACCCGCCATAGCCAATCGTGCCATCACGGTTCGGGCACGACANTCCGGCATTCACGGCAAGTTTCTGCATCTTGCCAGTGAAGTGCTCGCTCAGNAAGTCGGCGAAATCACGGTAATGCTTTGTCATATTTTTGCGCAGCGGTTCAGAAGCAGTGCGTCGAGTATCACCATCGCCGCCATAGCCTCTACGATAGGCACCGCACGGGGCACCACGCATGGATCATGCCGTCCTCTGGCTTTGAGTGTCGTGGCCCGGTGGTCTGAGTCTATTGTCGGCAGTTCGCGCAACAGTGTGGCCACAGGCTTGAAGGCTACCCTGAAGTAGATATCCTCGCCGTTGGATATACCCCCTTGTATGCCTCCGGAGTTATTGGTCAGTGTCCTCACCTTTCCGTCGCTGTCTGTCATAAATATATCGGCCATCTCACTGCCTCTTTTCTCTGCTCCGGCAAANCCCATNCCGTAGTCAAATCCTTTGGCGGCGTTTATGCCGAGCATCGCATAAGCCAGCCGGGCATGGAGTTTGTCAAACACCGGTTCGCCAAGCCCCGCGTGGCAGCCTTTTATCACGCAGCTCACCACTCCGCCAACGGTATCGCCCTGGCTTTTCACATCGAGTATCGCCGTCTCCATCTCCTTGGCTATCTCCGCATCCGGACACCTCACAGCATTGGTCTCAGCCACACTGAGGTCATAATCTTTATATGTGCCCGGCAGAAATATCGAACCGACAGCCGACGTGTATGCNGAGATTGATATTCCAAATGTGTTGAGTGCCTGTCGGGCAAAAGCACCCCCAACCACACGGGCTATCGTCTCTCTGGCCGACGAACGGCCACCNCCGCGATGGTCTCTCACACCATACTTCTCCGTATAGGTGTAATCGGCGTGCGACGGGCGAAACACCGTGCGCATATTGTCATAATCGCCCGAATGCTGATTGGTGTTCTCCACCATAAAGCCTATAGGGCATCCGGTGGTCACACCGTCCATCACCCCTGACAGTATTCTCACACGGTCCTTCTCATTGCGTGGAGTCACTATGGCCGACTGACCCGGACGGCGACGGTCAAGCTGACGCTGAATCTCGTCGATNTCTATTCTCACTCCGGCCGGCATCCCGTCGATCACTCCACCCACCGCTTCGCCATGCGATTCGCCGAAAGATGTAAGGGTGTAAATCTCTCCAAATCTATTCATTTTTCGTCTTCCTCTGTCTGTTCGGTTGNTTCAATTAGGTCGGTCANTGTAGCCCCGGTATAAGCAATAAGGTCTGNAGGGGAAATTCTGAACTGAAGTCCCCTCTGCCCCGCACTGATATATATTTTGTNAAAATCAGNAGCTGAATTGTGGATATACACCGGAAAAGCCTTTTTCATCCCTATCGGAGAGCACCCGCCGCGTATATATCCNGTGAGCGGCAGCAACTCTTTCATCGCTATCAGCTCGGCTTTCTTGTCGCCGGCAGCGCGGGCGGCTTTCTTAAGNTCTATCTCTGCGTTGCCGGGCACCACGCATACGAAATGCCCTGTCCGCTCCCCGTGGAGCACGATGGTCTTGAACACCTGTCTGATGTCCTCTCCCAGACTTTCCGCCACATGGGTGGCAGCGAGATTATTCTCATCCACCTCATAGGGGATTAGCTCATAGGCTATTCCGGCGCGGTCAAGCAGTCGCGCGGCATTGGTTTTGTTCGGTTGTTTGCCCATAATTTGCAAAGTTACAACAATTATGCGTTAAACGATGTTTATATATCATACTTACTATTATCAAACCTAAAGCAAAACCATTTTATGAAAAAATTCCTACTCGGATTGATTGCCGCAGTGTGTGTGGCTTTCGGAGCAAGTGCCCAGCGCACAGAACTGCAGATCGGCTATGGCGGATATACCCAGATGGATGCCACNGATATGCACAACGGCGGTAAAATCAACACTGCATGGGGAGCTCTCACAGCAGGTGTCAACTTCAAACTCGCACCCAAACTCTGGGTCGGTCCCTCCTACAGCTTTTCGAGCAGTTCGTATAAAAANAGTCCTGTCAACATCTACTACCACGTGATTATGCTCAACGGCCGCTATGAATATTACCGCAACAGCATAGTGAAGCTATATGGCCACATGGGTCTCGGCGTGGATATCTCACANATGGCCTACGACGGTCTTAAAGAGAATAAAGGCTACTTCGCCTATCAGTTCTCGCCCCTCGGAGCACAGGTTGANCTCGCTCGCGGCATATCNATGTTCGGCGAACTCGGTTTCGGCGCTCAGGGTCTCCTTCAGGTAGGCGTGAGATTCGGCATCTGATTAATATTCCGACACTATAGCAGGTGGCAACTGANTCATGCCGCCTGCTTAAAATATTTATACTTATGACAGACAGACTCACTTACGAAGAAAAGAAAGAGTTGCCCGACAGTGTGTTCGGGCTTCCGGAGCGGCGCGAATACCCCATGCCCGATGCCGCNCATGTCCGTGCGGCCGAGGCCTATTTCCGNTATTGTCCGGAAGANNTNCGNCCGAAGCTGGCCAGAGCCATTCTTGCCAAGGCCAAGGAATTCGGTGTGGATGTGGAGAGNCCTACGGTTCTCTCCTACGCCAACCAATGATTCCCATCATCCCGTCCCAACAAAAACACAGCGGGCGTGCCGGTTATCGGCACGCCCGCTGTCGGTTATAAGTGTCTCACTCAGTCTTTATTTCACCGGAGTGATTCTGAGGCTATAGGTCATCTCATCTTCCGGCACACGATATTCCGGAAGAGTGTCTACGTCTGCTCCGCACGAGGCATTGCCCACTCCGCGGGTCCACGCATCGAGATGGAGCACACTATATGGACGTGCGGTCATATCCCAGAGATGCTGGGCNTTCATGAGATCCTGATCGGTGTAGGGGAGTATCGAGAAGCTCACGCGCCCCGAAGTCTCAATCTTCACGCCANGTCCTGAAGCATCGGTGAGGATGAGTTCGCGCAGACCTTCGCGTCCGCCGGTTGATTGCGGCTTCACATAAGGNTCCACCATATCAGCCACTTTNGTTGTGTAGCGACCGAGCATTGCGCCATCCATACGGTCCACATAGTTCTCATATGGTCCGTAGGCATAGTAGTCCACCACATCGAGCGCCGGGTTGATGCCGCACACCAGACCGGCTCTGCGCAGCTTCTCGCTGTGGGGAGTGAGAGTCACGTTCATATCGAGAGTGCCGTCNGGGTAGAAGAGATAGATGATTTTCGAATCACACTTTTCNCCGTTGCGCACAGTGCTCACCTCTACATTCTTACCCACTGTCTTGTAGCTCACCGTGGCCTGNCCTTCNAGACCGTTGGNGGTATCGGTGAAGCGGTCGTTCTCAATCCAGCGGTGATTGTCATACACAAATCCCAGACTGTCGGCAATCATNCTTATGCCATCCACCTCATAGCGGGTCATCACTCCGGTCGTACGGTCAAACACAGCCAGCATCCTGTCGTTGGCCACAGTGATGTCATCATTGGTCTGGCGGGCTGTAAGCACGCCACCCTTACCGCTCTTGTAGGCAGCAAGTGCCGGACGGTCTGCGATGATCCACTGTGCGTGGGCCACCTCATGGCCTGCCGGGGCAAAACTCTGGTCTGAATGATAAACCACCTCGGCGGTCAGCACCACCTCTCCTTTCGCGTTTTTCAATGTCTTGGGCAGAGCAACCTCCACCAGTGTTGAATCGCCGGGATTCACAGCGGCGAGTGGCAGCGTTACCGGAGTCTGCTTATGGCCGTCGATGCTCACTGTGGCCTTCAGGTCAAGACCGCCGAGCGAACGGAAATCATAGCGGTTTGCCACAGCTATCGTGGCATATCCCTTCTTTATNTCTGCATTGCGGAGCGCGAGTTTCACAAACTGATGGGCGGCTCTCACCTCCATAAGCTTGGCGCTCTCNTCGCGGGTGGCCGGAATGATACCGTTGGAGCAGAAATTTCCCTGATGCGGGCCGGGGAAGTCGTAGCCGGTGTGCAGACGATACACACCNTCTTTCATCTCGTTGGGCTCATAGATGGCCTGATCCACCCAGTCCCAGATNCATCCGCCCACTGTCGCATCGGAGCTCTCTATCACATCCCAATATTCCTTGAGGTTGCCTATGGCATTGCCCATCGCGTGGGCATATTCGCAGATAATCATCGGCTTGTCCAGACCGCTGGTGTTGGCGTGCATCCATGCCTGGCCGGGATACATCTTCGAATAGAAGTCAGAGAAGCGCGAGCCGCCATAGGGCTTGTCGGCGCGGGTGCCTTCATAATGCACGGGGCGAGAGTCGAGTGCCTTGGCTGCATCATAGCAATAGGCGAANTTTTCGCCATTGCCGGCCTCGTTGCCCAGACTCCACATTATCACCGAAGGATGATTGCGGTCGCGGAGCACCATGCGGTCTATGCGGTCCACAAATGCGGGAATCCACGACTCCATGTCGCTTATCGACTGGTTGGCATGGTCTTCGAGGTCGGCTTCGTCAATGGTATAGAGCCCGTAGTGGTCAAACATCGCATACATCCTTGCATTGTTCGGATAGTGACTTGTGCGGATGGTGTTGATGTTGTTCTGCTTCATCAGGGTCACGTCGCGGAGCATCGACTCGGTNCGGACGGCGCGGCCATACAGCGGGTCGCTGTCATGCCGGTTCACCCCTTTGAGAAACACTCGCTTNCCGTTCACATAAAGCAGCGAATTGTCTATCTTTATATCGCGGAAACCATATTTGGTGGAAAATGCCATCTCATCTTTATTGTTGTGATCGCGCTGTATCACCTCTACGGTGTANAGATTGGGAGTTTCCGCATTCCAGAGNGCCACGTTGCTCACGTCAAACTTCACATTNGCCTTGCTTGTCCCCTCGGTNGCCGTGTGGTTGATAATAGCCTCGGCTGCTTCATTTCCTGCCGGGTCTATNAGCTTCACGAGATATGCTTTCGCTGCATTCTGTCCGGTAGGATTGTCTATGGTGAGTTCCACATTCAGCTCGCCATTCTTGTAGTCGGGCGAGAGAGTGGAAGTGAGNCGGTGATCGCGCACGCTCACCTTAGGCACGTTATAGAGATACACGTCGCGGTGTATGCCGCTCATGCGGAACATATCCTGACACTCCAGATAAGAGCCGTCGCTCCAGCGGAACACCTGCACCGCCAGTGTGTTCTCACCCGGATGAAGATATTTGGTCACATCAAATTCCGCATCATTGTTGGCTCCCTGGGTNTAGCCCACATATTTGCCGTTCACCCACACGAAAGCGGCCGAATAGATACCCCCGAAATGCAGGAAAGTGCGCTGCTTGTCCCAGTTGGCGGGCAAATCGAATGTGCGCACGTAGGAACCCACCGGATTGATGCCATAGTTCACACCCCCATCGTTGAAACCCTTGCGGGCGTTGATAAACGGGGGAGTGTTACCGTGTGGATACTCCACATTGGCATATATCGGGCGGTCATAGCCCTGCATCTCCCAGTTGGAAGGCACGGGGATNGTGTCCCATGAGCTCACGTCATATCCTGTCTCGAAGAAGTCCAGCGGACGCTGCGACGGCTCCGGCACGAAGTTAAATTTCCATGTGCCGTTGAGCGACAGATAGCGGTCGTTCTGCGGTTCTGTCCATGGAGTTGCATAGTAGGCGGCGTCAGCCTTCATGGCCTTCTCCGAAGCATAGGGCATATAGGTGGCGTGACCCGGCTCCTTGTTTTCAGCAAAGATGGTCTCGTTCTCCCAATAGTTGGCGCGCCGGCTTTCGTCGGTGGCATTGTCGGCCGCTTTTGCGTCAAACACCACAAAGGCAAATGCCGCCATTCGGTTTGATGCGGCCTCGCTCTTTGCCATGAGCACTATGTTGCCGTCGCGGTCGGCAGCCATGGCCATATCCGGGCGGTTGGNCGGCACAAGCAGAGACCCCTCCACATTCCAGAGCTGGGCCTCGTCTGAACCGTTGTTCACACCCAGTTCCACACGGTTGCCCTCACATCGCAGCGCGAGGTCGCTCTGCGGATTGATGAAGCGCCAGCTCCCCGACAGGCTCGTCACGCTCCATAGCTGGGAGGTGGCGGCAGGCACATCGGTTTTCAGACCCACGGTGGTTGGACTGGTTTCCTCCACCACATATTGGGTAGAGGCCTTAAGCACGATTTTGTAGAGCTTGTCTTTGTCAAAGCTCACCTTCTGCTGGGCATGGCTCATGCCACCCCATAAGAGGCATATCAAGGCAAGCAAGCTTCCGAAAAATGGTTTAGACATAAGAGTTATTGAGTGATTATTATTATGCTTGAGATGTGATAGAGTCTATCACCCACAAAGATAATCAGTTTTAATGAAAAAAAGAAGCAGACTGCCGTAGCAGCCTGCCTCAGAGGTAAAGATTTATGTTTTTTTCAAGAAATCACTCGGCCGGTTCAAGCACCACTGTGATATAGTTGTCTTGNCCTGCCACATCTTTCATGAATTGCTTGATATCGTCGGCCGTGATGGAGTTGACTGTCTCCACATCGCCGTTGAAGGTGTCGATATCGTCGCGGCTCCATCCCGCTATGGCTGTGAGCCAGCTNCCGTTGCGTTCCTTCCCTTCAGTGAGGGCTTTCACCATATANTCNTTCACTCTTGCAAGCTCCTCTTGCGAGATGTTTGAGCTCATGTCGTCAAACTGTGCTCTGATTATCTCCAGCACCTTGTCTTTCATCTCCGGTTTCATCGGAAATGCCGACTCGATCACGAGCGGATTGGCACTCATGCGGCTCAGACCTCCCGAAGCGCCTATCGAATAAACGGCTCCCTCTTTCTCGCGCACTATGTCGTTGAGACGGCGCGAAAGTATCTGGCCGGCCATCGAAGCCAGCTTCTGATTCTTCGGAGTGAAAGGCATATCAGCCCAGTCGGCTATCAGCACCCAGGTCTGGGGAGTCTGCATCGGAGCCGTGTAGCTGAANGTGTGGTTGCCCTTCACCATCTCGAATGGTGCGCCCGGAGTGGCGCTCTTCACTGCGTTGGCTTTGTCGGAGGGGAGTGTGGCTATATATTTCTCCACGAGAGGACGCAGCGAATCCACATCCACATTNCCCACGAAAATAAATGTATAGTCGGCCGCATTGGCGGTCATGGCTTTCGACATGCGTATTATCTCCTCGCGCTTGGCACTTTTCACTGCCTCTACCGTGAGCAGTCCCTGAGCTATAGGCTCGGAGAAGAGCGATTGCTGTATCTTCTGGCTGAAGATGAAGTCGGGCGACGATTCCTGGTTGTGGAGCAGTCCTTCATACGTTTTCTGCAGAGCTTCAAACTCCTCGGGGGTGAAGTTGATATCGGTGAAAGTCATATATATAAGCTCCATCAGNGTGGGCAGGTCNTTNGGAGTGGTNTTGCCGCTTATGCTGCGGGCGAAGGGCAGCCANGTCACNGNNACTCCNGCNTGCTTTCCGGCGAGATATTTCTGCAGGTCGGTGTTGCTGTAGGTGCCCAGACCGCTCTGCTCGAGGGCGGCGTTCATGAAGCGCAGGCTGTTTATGTCTATNCTGTCGAGAGTNGAATAGCCGCCGTTGGCCACAGCGTTGAAGAGTATCTCGTCNTCCTTGAATTTCGTCGGCTTCACAATCACGGTAGCGCCGTTAGACAGCACCCATCTCTGCGCCCCCCAAAGCTGGCTCGGCATATCCCCGGCAATGAAACCGGGAGCNGGAAGCGAAGGNATGAGAGGNTCAGCCTTCACCTCATCCACAAAAGGCTCTATCGTCTCGCCGTCCACAGCAGCGAGAGCGTCGGCAAAATCCTTGTCTGTGGGATAGCTCGCTCCCTCCTTCTCAGGCAGCAGGGCGAGAAGCACACGGTTCTTGTCTGTGGCAATCTGTGCCATAGTCTGGTTGATGGCCTGCACGGGNACTGACCGTGCTATCATCTGNAGCATAGGATATTCGTCTTCTATCGACGGNATCGGCTCGTTTTTCAGNAAGTTGTTCACATATTCATTCACAAACGCCGATGATTCTCTCTGGTTGCGGTTATTGTATGCCCGCTCTATGCGCGAGAGATATTCGTTGCGTGCCCGCTCATATTCGGTCACGGTAAATCCGCCTCTCACCGCTCTCAGCAGCTCTCTGTAGGTGGCGGCTATTGCCTCGGGCAGGTTGCCGTCTTTGGCAAGAGCGATCAGGGTGAGGGCCTCTTTTGTCGAAGCNACCATATAGTCGCCGAAATCTGTCTGGGCAAAAGCGAAGGGGGCGTCCGGNCGTGCGGAAATCTCGGCAAGGCGGGTGTTGAGCATCGAGGTTATCATCTTCTCCACNTAGCTGTTGGCATAGTAAGCCGGAGTGTTTTTCAGTGAGTCGGGAAAAGCGTCGCTCTTCATCATCAGATATACCAGCGCNTTGCTCTGCTCCGGNTCATGCCCTATNGCATAGATGGTGCCCTCGTTGTCGCCCACAGGAAAATAAACCCTCTCGGCCGGATTTTCAGGCATCTCTATGTCTGAAAACATCTCCTTGATNTTGCCCTCTATGCGGTCCACATCTATGTCGCCCACCACTATNATGCCNTGCAGGTCCGGNCGATACCACTTCTCATAATAGTCGCGAAGCGCCTGATAGGGGAAATTGTCCACCACCTCCATCGTGCCGATAGGCAGACGGTAGCCATATTTGTCGCCGGGATAAATCACCGGGAGAAGCTTTTCGAGAATGCGCATCTGCCCGACGTTCGTGCGACGCCACTCTTCGTGTATCACGGCTCTCTCGGCGTCTATTTCCTCCGGTTCGAGCAGCAGATCGTTGGCCCAGTCGTGAAGCACCAGCAGACACGAATCCTGCACCCCCTCTCTCGCCACCGGAACATTGCTGATATTATAGACCGTCTGGTCAAAACCTGTATAGGCGTTGAGGTTGGCGCCGAATTTCACACCCACCGATTCCAGATAATTTATCAGGTCTTTGCCCGGATAGTGGGTTGTGCCGTTGAAACACATATGCTCAAGAAAATGAGCCAGACCTCTCTGAGANTCCTCCTCCAGTATGGAGCCCACCTTTTGGGCTATGTAGAAGTCGGCCTGCCCTTTCGGNTATTCGTTATGACGTATATAATAGGTGAGCCCGTTAGGCAGACGGCCTATTCTCACCTCCTTGTCCACCGGCAGTTGCGGCAGCTGCTGTGCCGTGCTCATCGCCGGNAGCAACAGCACCCCTGCCAGGAGAGTCATTGCCTTGCGAAAGATTGCTTTCATAAGTCAGTTGTTATGTTGTTTTTTCGTTTTGATGTCTTTGAAATGCGGCGCGTATAATCTCCATTCTAACCGGAAAACGGGTTCAAACACCGCTTTAGAGGGCTACAAGAAATATTAATCTGCCACACATACTTATTAGTCGCGAAATTACGGAAAAANTCACACCCTCCCGCATTTTTTTCCATAGTGCCTCTCTCACTCATTAGCTCTNCCCGNTCACACACCCTGCGGATGAAGCCGGCGAGGGAAAAGAAACACAATGGAGAGTGCCACGATTACTGANAGCGCCCACGGATAATAGAGATAAGGCCACGGAGCCGCAGGAGAAATACCGGCGAGAGTTGTGGCGAGCAGAGTCTGCGCGCCATATGGTATCAGACACTGCACTATGCACGAAGCTGTGTCGAGCAGCGATGCGCTCTTGCGCGGGTCCACTCCATAGCGCCGGGCTATGTCGCGGCTCATCGACCCGACTGTGATNATGGCCACCGTATTGTTGGCCGTGCACAGACAGGCNGCCCCTACGAGCATTGCAATAGAGGCCTGAGCGCCGCGCAGACCGCTCACACGCGCTGTGAGCACCTGAAGCAGCCAGCGGATGCCTCCGAGAGCCCTCACCACACCAAGCATTCCGGCGGCAAGCAGAGTCACGATCACGAGCTGACCCATCGAGTCGATACCGCTACCGCTGAAGCCGAGCAGTTCAGTCACCGCCATGCCCTGCCACAGTCCGGTGGCAAGAGCCGCCAGAATACCGGCCGAAAGCACTATGGTGACATTTATTCCGGCCACGGCAAGAGCTATCACCAGCAGATACGGCACCACGAGCACCCAGTCGGCATCTGGCACCTTGATTGCATCGGGAGTAATCACTCCGTGGCCGATTATCAGATATATGCCGAGAGTCACAATGGCCGCAGGCACCGCGAGCCATAGATTGGCCCGGAATTTGTCGGCCATATTGCAACCCTGGGTGCGGGTGGCTGCAATAGTAGTGTCGGAGATAAACGACAGGTTGTCGCCGAANAAAGCTCCCCCCAGCACAGCCGCTGTGAATAGCGCCACGCTTGCCCCTCCGGCTTCGGCCATCTCNACGGCAAGGGGAGTGAGAGCCACCACCGTCCCCACCGAAGTGCCGATAGACAGAGAGATAAAGCAGGCCGCCATAAACAGTGCTGCCACAAGATAGTCTGGCGGAAAAGCATTGAGAGTCAGAGCCACGGCGGCATCCACCGCACCGGTGCCCCGGGCAAGAGAGGCGAAAGCTCCGGCCAATATGAATATCCACACCATGTAGAGTATATCCGGGTCGGCGGCGGCGCGCGAGAATATCTCTATGCGTTTCACCAATGGGCGCCCTCCTGCAATAATCAGCGAGAATGCCCCGGCAACCACGAGAGCCACCGCTATAGGCACGGCATAGAAGTCGCCGCACACGGCGGAAACCACCAGATAAAGCATCAGAAAAAGTATCACCGGCGAGAGCGCCAGCAGCCCGCGTCGGGCGCCTATGGGAGCATCAGCTTTTGTCACAGAATATAGGTATGGGTTCTAAACTATTTATATTGCCACAGTCTTGAGCCATATCTCAATTTCANCTGTCTGACTCAAAACAAACTCTGCAAAATTACAAAAAAGCAGATAAATCCGGCTTATATCACTATCTTTGTACCCCCGTATTTAGAAAGTTTTATCACCCGCATGAACGGACGAGAAAAAGAGATATATAAGGTGACGCTTCTCGGCACGGCTGTCAATGCCGTGCTCATAGTGCTCAAGTTTGTGGCCGGATTTATCGGCCGGAGTTCGGCCATGGTGGCCGATGCCGTCCATTCGCTGTCAGATTTTGTGACAGATGTGATTGTGCTGGTGTTTGTGAAGATTGCCGGCAAGCCGCGCGACAAAGGTCATGACTATGGTCACGGCAAATTCGAGACCTTCGCCACAATGATTATCGGGATAATTCTCTCTTTGGCCGGTATTGCGCTGATGGTCAACGGTATCAATCTGGTTATAAAAAGTCTCCACGGTCACGCTCTGCCTCGCCCCACCATGCTGGCTCTCGTCATAGCCGTAGTGTCTATTCTCTCAAAGGAGTGGCTTTTCAGAGTCACCATGCGCAAGGGCAGACAGCTCAATTCCAGCGCAGTGAGAGCCAATGCGTGGCATCATCGCAGCGATGCCATCTCTTCCATAGGCACTCTCGTGGGAGTGGCCGGAGCCATGTTTCTCGGCGACCGCTGGCGCATTCTCGACCCTGTGGCGGCCATAGTGGTCAGCATTTTCATTATCAAGAGCGGCTATGATATAATGAAACCCTCTGTCGACGAGCTTCTGGAGAGTTCTCTCCCCGAGGCCGACGAAGAGGCCATTCGCTCCATTGTGCTGGGCATACCCGGAATAGAGCGGGTGCATAATCTGCGCACACGTCGCATAGGCAATGCTATCGCAGTAGACCTCCACGCAAAAATGGACGGAAATATCACCCTCAACGAAGCCCACGCTCTTGCCACAGCTGCCGAGGGAGCCATAAAAGACACCTACGGCCCCGACTCCATAGTCACCATCCATATGGAGCCTCTTCCGTAGCCGCCCCCACTCCTTCAGGGTAGCTTCAGTCGAGCATCAGGCTCATATGAGGCCGCACGGAAGGAAATTCCAGTATGTCGCCCGTCTTTTCCGAGCTGAATAATATGCGGGCGAATATCTCGGCGTCTACACTGAAATCATATGGTCCCGAGAGAGTGTCGTCTATCTCGCACTTTCCGGCATCTATCACATAAACGTGGCTGTTCTCGGGCATAAGCCTGTCGGTTATGCGCAGTGTGAGTTTCAGCTCCGGATGGGTTGAGGCGATTATATCGAGAGCCATTGCCGCGTTGACAATCCTTATCATTCCGCGTTGCGTCAGTCTGCCTCGCGGGGTGCCCTGGCCGGGCAGAGCGAGAAGTGTCATCCCCACATTCGGATATGCCTCTCTCAGAGCTTTCAGCGCTCCCGCCCTTGCGTCGTCATCCTCTCCGAGCAGCTCCTTCACTATCAGCCGTTCGCCGTCGGCATCCATCGCCGCCCATGCCATGGCTACCGGAGTGGTCGAGTCCTCCCGCCTGATGCACACAAAGGAGCCTCCCGACAGCCGGCAGTCATCGATTATATTGAGAAAGTCGCGCCGCGAATGCACCACCGTGCATGGCCGCTCCCGCTCCAGACGGCTGAATGTGTCGAACACCGCGTCGTCATACGGATTCTCCACCGCCACATACTTTCCGTTGCAGGGAAACGCATGGAGCGACGTAAACCGCTGCGCGTCGGCGAGCACCACCGGCGCGAAGTCAAATCGTGAGTAGTAGTCATAAAGCCACCCGTGCTCCGGAATCAGCTCCACGGCCATCATGCCGCGCGATGCCGCCTCTGCGAGCGTGATGAGCAGCAGTTCGCTCATATATCCTTTCCCACGCGAGCCCTTGCGGGTGGCCGCTCCCGCTATATAGCCGGTCTCCACCTCCCTGCCGTGAAACTGCATCCTGTAGCTTTGCAGCAGCAGGCTGCTCACCGGCTTGTCGTTTTTCTCCAGAATGAGACCCTGGGAGTCGGCATACACCCGGTCGAAATACATATCCACATATTCCTGACTGTCGCCGAAGCTCTCAAGCCATATTTTCTTTATGTCGTCTTTCTTGCTCATGTGTTGAAACTTGCTTGCAATCCATATATATCTATACAACAAGCAACACCCCGCAAGGGTTGTCCTCGCNGGGTGTCGTTATGCAGCAGCCTTTGCCGCCTCNGCAATCTTATGCCTGATGAGCCGGGCGGAGCAGGTCGTTTACGGTCTTTACGGGATTGAAAGTGGCGGCGGGCACCTCTACAAACGCGGTGTTCCAATCGCTCATCGCACCGTTCCAGAGGCCCGGCAGCTCAAGGGCTCGGAGCTCCTTGCCGTGGCTCGACTTCGACGAGATGAAGCCGGTGGCAGGGTCGGTGTGGGCAGTCAGGTCATATTTCTTGCCGTGACGGTCCTTGATGTAGCACACCANNTCTACCGGATTGAAGTGTGTGGCAGATGTGAGCATNGCCACATACTCGGCATTGTTGGAGTCTATCTGATGGCTCTCCAGAATCTGGAGCGAAGCGGAGCCNTCGGGATTCACAGCGATAAACGGACCTCCGCCGGGCTCGCCCTCATTGCGCACCATGCCGCAGACACGCAGCGGACGGTCGAGTTTGTCGTGGAGATACACAGCACGATGGGCAATGTCGAGAGTGGTGAAGNGCTTGTCGCGCAGAGAGAGATTGTCGCGCATGAAAGCAAATATCTCGTCGAGCTTCGGCTCGTCGTAGTTGCCCGATGAGAGGCATTCCAGATATTCGTTCATCTTGTCGTGGAGCTCCATCATATAGCCCGCAATCACCTCCTTATAGTGTACTGTAGGCTGGCGAAGCGAGTCGGGCACCACATTGTCGATATTCTTGATAAACACCACTGCGGCCTGCATGTCGTTGAGGTTCTCGATGAGAGCGCCGTGGCCGCCCGGACGAAACAGCAGATGGCCATCCTCGCGGAACGGTGTGCCGTCGGGATTGGCGGCTATGGTGTCGGTAGANGNCTTCTGCTCGCTCAGGCTCACGCGGAATTTCACACCNGTGCGTGCTTCAGTGGCCGGAATCACTTCAGCCAGCTTCTCCTCGAAAAGCTTGCGGTGGTTGGCCGATACGGTGAAGTGGAGGTCTACCACGCCCGACGAATTGGCGGCTGTCTGCGCGCCCTCTGTGAGCTGCTCTTCAAGCGGTGTGCGGCTCTCGGCTCCGTAGCTNTGGAATTTCAGCAGCCCTTTGGGCAGCCCGCCGTAGTTCATCCCCTCCGGAAGTATCAGCGCGGCTATCACATCCTTCACTCGTCCCTCATCTATAAGCTCATGGGCNCTCTTGCCATGGAGACGCTTCACTGTGGCGTCGAGCTCTTCGGCAAACGGCAGCTTGTCGAAATCAGCTATCAGCTTGGCCACCGGAGAGCCCTCGGCAGGAAGAGCGTCCGGGCCGTCTACAAACTCAAACAGCGCCTTAAACATGCGTGAGGCCGCACCCGATGCGGGCACAAACTTACACACCTCGCCGCCATCGGCCAGATAAGCCCGCCACCGATTGCGGGCGGCNTNCTCCTGCTCNGGAGTGAGCACGGTGATGCCNCGTCCAGGCGTAGCGGCCTCTATGATGGTGAGAAATGGAAATCCTTTTGCAAAACGGTCAAGCTGAGCCTTCACCTGAGCTTCAGAGATGCCTTTGGCCTCAAGAAGAGTGAGATCTTCGGGTTGTAACATGGTCTTTAGATATTATAATTATTATTNTGTCGCCAAAAATACCAAAAAAACTCCAAACCGNCCGCCATATTTCCCACAAAATAATTCCCNNCCCCAAAAANTGTCGCGAAATAAGTCACGCATCCCCCGCCCCTAATCCGCTAGATAGAGACCGGGAAGCATCCATAAGGAACCGNCAGACAGAGTTTCATCCGTGAGACCCGCAGCGAGCGGGTCGCGAAAAAATTGCGCGGAGTCGCGAGACTCCGCGACAAAGCGCCCCCACCTCATTTCCCGCAGCGCGCTCGATGCGCGCGAGGAAAAAANCTNCACTATATAGTCCGCGAAGCGGTGCGTAGTATGGTGANACGGTGAAGGAATGCCGTCCCCGGAGAGGACGGCATTTNTGGGGAACTCCGGGCTTCAGCCCGGAGANGTCGATGAATATGGTAAGCGTCCCGGAGGAGACGCATCGTGTCGTTTTATAAAATGTNGCTCCACATGCCCTAATCCGACCACGAATTGGCCAGATAAGCCAGCCGACAGAGCACCATCCGTGAGACCCGCAATATGCGGANACGCTTCGGAGAAGCGTAAATTGTTGANAACCCCACATGTAGCGAAGCGGAATGTGGGGCATAGAACGGNGAAACAAANATCTCCCATTTNTCATTTNNCATTTTTCATTTTTCATCCCTCATCCCCCATTTCTCATTTCTCATTTCTCATTTTTCATTTTTCATCCCTCATCCCCCATTTCTCATTTCTCATTTCTCATTTTTCATTTTTCATTTTTCGAGCAAAGAACGGGCAAATTAGCAGNTTTTCACCCCCTCCCCACCCCTAACTTTGCATNCGGAAACGCACCACAAAGAGTTGTGGAAACGCCGGTTGGTAGGACGGACTCGTGAAAAACGGAAGCGACAACCCGCCCGCGGAACAGGCAGCGACCTTCCGAAGCGAACATTGACACACTTCCATCCTCCCGAGGAATAATCTAAACGGGAACCCGAGAAATACCGGAAAAAAAATGGTTGAA
>JAAVDA010000019.1 GCA_014802045.1 Bacteroides sp. | reverse complement strand
GTCTCTCGAAATTCATGAGTCAGCATATATGAGGCTTCTCCAATTATTTCCATATTTTTGACAACTGCAAAGTATAGAATCGGATCAAGCAAAAAGTCATCAGCTGTTTTATTCTGTAGGAATGTCTTTATGTTTTGAATAGAAGTTGCTATATGGAGCAGCCTTCCTTTATCTCGTGGTTTCTCTCTCATAGATTAGTATTTTTTCGTTATCGATGTTTTCTTTGACCCAAGGAAAGATATGACTTCCTGTAGACACTAAATCTACTGATCTTTTAAGTATGTTTTCGAGGTCTGTCATCATCGAAGCATGTTTGAATAGGCTGACTTGTCCATTAGGAGCGAATTCTACAAGAATATCGACATCACTATTCGGACCATCTTCACCTCTGGAAACAGATCCAAACAACCAGGCTCTTTGTATGGGCTGGGTAGAAAAATAATTCTTAAGAATTCTGATTATTGAATTTTTCATAAAATTATCTTATATAAAGTTAACTGCATGCAAAATTAAATAATTTTTTTTAAAATGCAAAATTAACAATATTATTTTACTGAATGTAGAGTCAACTGGTAAATGTAAACTTGAGGTCATTGATTCCGATTTTAGTTTTTAAAGATTATGATTTTATCGTGTTCTACATTTTTGTAAAAAGGTAGAAAGCTACGTTTCAGCCATCCGGTAAAAGAATAGACCCGAGCTGTTATCAATTCATTAAACTCCCATCCCACAGATTCCAATTGATGCGCTATCGTATCCCACAACGATAATGGAAGCTTAGCCTCCCCCGGGATAAGTACATGAATATCCCAATCAGAGTCCGGTCGATAGTCACCTCTCGCTCTTGAACCATACAATGCAACCTCTGAACCTTTAGGGAGGATCTCATTAGCCCTATTTCTTATGGCATCTATAATTTTTATATATTTTTCTTGTTCTGACATACATATCTATTTTTTTGCAAAGATAAATTAAAAACTTGTAATATGCAAGGAAATTAATAAATTAAAAAAATCGGGGCGCGCCAGACGGCGCGCCCCGATGGGATGATATTCAGAATGATCTTCTTACTTAACGATGATGTTCTTCTTACTTAACGATGATCTTCTTGCCGTTGTGGATGTAGAGGCCCGGACGGGTGGGTTCTGCTACGCGAACGCCGTCGATGGAGTACCAGTAGTTGTCGCCTGCTACGGCTGCGTCTACTGCCTCAACTGCGTCTACTGCACCAGCCTGCTTGAAGACAGTGATCTTGGTGATGGCGGTGTCGATACGGTAGAGAGCGTGAACGATATCATAGAGACCGGTTTCCTCGTTGAGAGTGCCGGCTTCAGCAACGCTGTATACTGCGTTCGCACCAGCGAGCTGAGCGTAGTACTCATCGTCGTTAGCGCATGTCGGGTGGTTGGAGTTGCTACCGTAGTCGTTGATGTAGTTGACAACTACGAAGTCAGTCTGGTCAAGATCGTGAACATATACGTTGTTGTTGTTGTTCTTGGTCTGGTCATTGTAAAGACCGATGTGGTACATGATGCCCACGTTGGGAAGACCACCCTCGTCTACCTTACCTCTTTCGGGGAAGATGGTGAGGCCGTCGAAATACTGACCCTTAGTAGTCTCGGCGATAGCGGCACGGTCAAGAAGGTCGTACTTGATCACCTGAGTCTCGCTGTCTTCGGAAACGTAGCCGAACGGATAGATGGTAGCGTTGGTCTGGCCTGTGACGTTGCCGTTTTCGTCAACTACGTCAACCATTTCAGTAGAAGAGAGGTAGTAGAGACGCTTACGTGCAGTCCAGTTGCTGAAGCCGCTTGTAGAGCCGCTGTTGAGGGTATTCCAAGTGCCACCTACGAGAGCAGCTGAGATCTCGTCTTCAGTAAGGCGGGCGAAATCCCAAACCTTCTTAGTCTCAAACTCCATGTCGTTGGCTACAGATACGGAAGTAGACTGGTAGCCATAGGCTGAAGTAGTCAGTTTGAGTGTACCTTCTTCTTCTACTGTCACCTGAGCACCGGAAGCAACGCCAGTCTCGGAAACGATCTTGCCGCTCTTGCCGGTAAACTCATAGTCGATGAAGATGGTCGGGCGGAGGGGTACATCCTCGTTGTTGACAGAGAGGGTGTAGGTCTTGCCGAAACCTGCTTCAACGGATGTGATGGTAGCGGTGGCTGCGGGAAGAACGCAGGGTGCGCAATCCACTGTGGTCTCGATCACCTCGGAAGAAGCAGTGCCGCTTGTGGTCCAAGCCTTCATCACGCCGCTTACGGTGGTCTCATATACGTATGCGCCGTCGCAGTCAGCATATTCCACTTCTACAGTCTGGCCGTCGGTGCCTGTCACGTGAAGTGTCTCACCGTCAAGGAAGGTGATGGTGTAGGCGCGGAGGTTGAGGTCGAGTTCCTCGTCAGCGTTCTGGCCGAGGCCTGTGAGGGCAACTGTCGGAGGATTTGCGTAATCCTTGTCGCTCTCATAAGAGATCTTGATGTTGTCGAAGTCAATGATGGTCTGATAGCGGGCGAGAAGAGCATAGATGCCTTCAGCATACATGCTGATTGCTTCGCCGTTGACGTCAGTCTCGGGAACATCGTATGTGCCGGACTGAAGATCTTCGCCGCTGATGGAGATTACGCTGTAGTCTACCGTACGGTCCTTGGTGTTCACGTCAAGTGTTACGGTATACCATTCACCCTCTCCGAGGGTCTTGGAGTCGGAGTAGTCGATTGAATAGCTCTTTGTGCCGTCTTCCCCTACAGTCTCGTTCGTACCGCCGTAGATGACATAGCCGAGGGATTCGGTATCCACCTGCGACATATCGAAGAGGTAGTTCTGCCAGTAGCCAGCAGGGCTATAGGGAGCGCGGTAAGACTGGTTGGTCACAGGAGTATGGTTGGTGAATACCGTGATACAGCTGTTGTACTGGTTGTTGGATCCCTTAGCGATGGAGAAGTCAAACTGCACATTGTACTTGCCGTCTTCAAGCATTGAGTTGCCATCGGCATCAAGGAAGATCTCCTGTCCCCAGGTCACGAGGCCTGAGCGGCCGTTGTTCTGGCCGAGTGAGAGCTCGAGGAACTTACCGAATGCGTCGGATGCGATTGCGATGGACTGACCGCCGAAGCTCCAACCTGTTTCTTCCACGCTTGCGGCTGTCTCGAAATTCTGCTGATACAGAATTCGGGTGGCGCCGAAGCTCGAGAGGGCGAGCGATGCAAGCCCGAGGGTTAATAAAGATTTTCTCATAGAAAATGTTAGTTAATAAATGTTGATGAAAAAAATATAGGTTCCGGGCCCCCCGCCCCCTGAAGGGGGAGTTTTTGTCTTGACTAACCTCCCCCTTCAGGGGGCCGGGGGGCTTCCTTTTACTTTACCAGCCGGGGTTCTGGGTGAGGGCTCCGGATTTCAGGATTTCCGACTGCGGGATGGGCCAGAAATACCCCTTGTCACCGGGCCATGTGCGCTTGGTGATGTAGTTGGGGTTGGTCACTGTGGTGAAGGTAAGTTCGCCGCTGTCCTGATTCTTGGTGATCTCCATCACCTTGATGTCGTTGAAATACTGCGGTGCCTTCATCCAGCGGCGCACGTCGTAGATGCGGTGGCCTTCGAATGCCAGCTCTACGAAGCGCTCGTTCTGGTATCTGTTCCAGAACTCATCAAAGCCGAGGCCCGTGGGAAGGTCGGGCTGTCCGGCGCGCTTACGCACTGTATTGATGGCGTCGGCTGCCGACAGCGAGAAGTCTTCGGGCACCTCATAGCCGTTGCCGCAATAGTTCAGGAGAGCCTCGGCATAGTCGAGGTAGACCTGACCGAGACGGAATACGACCCAAGTGTGGGTAGGAGTCGATGTTCCGCTGCCGGATATCTTGCAGGTGCGTTCCAGATATTTCTTCAGATAGTAGCCTGTCGGGGTTCCATAGGTGACGGAGCGTGAGTTGGCGCCGCCTATCCAGATCTCAAGGGCGTCGGTCGGAAGCTCGCTGGGCCACTTCTCGCCGTTGACCGCTACAGTAGCCTCGAGGCGCTTGTCGCGCTTGTCGTAGGGATTCTGCGGGTCGTAGCCGGAAGCCGGATCAGTGATGGGGAGGCCGTTGGTCATCTCATAGGCCGACACGAGGTTTTCAGTCGGGCAGTTGCCGCCACCTGCGCTCGCCATGCCGATCGGGAAGTTATACTTCTCGTAGTTGTTGCTGCCGGCCACGCGGGTGGAGAAGATGATCTCCTTTACGGCTTCGGTGTCTTTCCAGTTGTCCTGGATGAAGAGTTTCGAGTAGTCGTTGGCAAGGCGCATATTGCGGGCCTTGCAGGCGTCGATGCACTCCTTGGCGCGGAGGGCGGCCTCTTTCCAGAGCTGCTTCACTTCGGAATCGGTCTTGCCCTTGGTGAAGAGGGGTGAAGCGTGGTAGAGGGCGGCGCGGGCGCGGAGCGCGAGCACGCCGAGGTCGTTGACGCGTCCGCTCTCATTCTCCAGCGAACCGTAGGCTCCGGAATAGTCGGAGATGATGGAGTCCTTGATGGCCTCGCATTCCGAATCAATGTAGCTGAAGATGTCGTCGGCGGCCACGCGGGGCTGGCTGTTCGACTCATCGGCGTTCATGAAGCTCGTGATGAGAGGCACATCGCCATACTGACGCACAAGACGGAAGTAGAAATAGGCGCGCATGAAGCGCATCTCCCACTGATAGTTGTTATACTTCGTCATGTTGTCCGGATAGTCTTTCTCCAGCTCATGCTCGGGGAAGGTCAGATTGTTGAAGCGGTCGAGGAAGAGGTTGCAGTAGGAGATNGCGTCCCAGCTTGTGCTCCAGGTGTTGGAGTTGGCGTTGGTTGGGCTCCANGCTCCGTTGTAGTACGACTCGATGGNGTTGCCCTGGTGGCTGTAGACCGCTTCGTCGGTAGCCGAGCAGAGCGAGGCNCCGCTGTGGAGGTTGCCGAAGTCGGACTCAAGCGCACGGTAGACGTGAGTGGTGATCTTACCGACATTGCCGAAATCCCTCTGCACGTACTCCTCGTCGTTGACCCTGAATTCGTGATAGTCCATCTGATTGGAGCATGCTCCCAGTCCGAGGGCCATGAACGCCAATCCGAAAATCTTATGTTGAGGTTTCATTTTTTATCTGTTTGAAGATGATGGGTTAGAAAGTAAGTTTTACGCCCACTACTATCTGGCGGCTGAGGGGAGCNACGATGCCGGTGGCTTCGGGGTCGAGTCCTGTCAGCTTGTCTTTGCCGCCCGTAGCGATGTTGCAGAGGTCNACGCCGCGCACATATATCTTGGCGCCGTTGATGAAGTGGGTCTTCGCGAGGAGGCTCTTGCTGAAGTTGTAGTAGAGTTCCACGTCGCGGAGCTTCAGGTAGGAGCGGTCGCGCTGCCAGAAGGTGCTGGTCTGGTAGTTGTTGGCGTTGCTCGTNGAGCTGAGGCGGGGATAGAGGGCGTCGGCCACGTTGTTGGTCTCGGCGTTCCAGCGGTTGTCGTAGACTTCCTGTGAGAGCGANGAGTTGTTGATCAGGCCCCAGTAGTAGCCCTGCGAGCTGAGGTTGCAGCCCCAGTTGCCTACGCCCTGGAAGTGGGCGGTGAGGCCGATTCCCTTGTANTCGGCTCCGAGGTTGAACGTGTAGTAGATCTCGGGGCAGACGGGGTTGTAGCCGATCTTGGTCTTGTCGTTGGCGTCGATCACTCCGTCTTCGTTGAGGTCGGCATACTTNATGTCGCCGGGACGCACCGTCGAGAATGTCTGTGTCGGNGACTTGTCGATCTCCTCCTGCGAGGTGAAGAGGCCGAGNGCCACGAGGCCGTAGGTCGAGCTGAGCGGGTTGCCGGTCTCNACGAGGTTGTCGAATGCCTTGGGCTCCTCAGCCNTNTCGATGATCTTGCTCTTCGAGAAGAGGAATGAGCCGCCGGCCATTACGTTCCAGTCGCCGAAGTTCTTGGCGAAGTCGAGTTCGATGTCNACGCCNCGGTTGTCCACCTTGCCCTGGTTCTTGTANGGAGCNGTCATGCCGATGAGGCTTGAGTAGGCGCCGGANCCGTCTACGAAGATGTCGTAGTGGCGGTTGTAGAAGTAGTCGGCGGTAAGGTTGATGCAGCCGAGGAAGCTTGCGTTGAGGCCGATGTCGTATTTAGCCACTTTCTCNTGGGTNGGNTTNACCATCGGGAGCTGACCCATGGTGGTCTCGCCCCAGGCTCCGCCGCCGTCATACTTGTCGCTCCAGGGATAGGAGACGCCGCTGATGGTGAAGTTCTGCAGATAGTAGGTCCAGACGTTNTCGCCGGGGAGACGGTCGAGGTTCTGGATGCCCCATGATCCGCGCACTTTCAGGAAGTCGACTGCGAGGTCGGGATTCTCAAGGATCACCGCGCCGAGCGATACGTTGGGCGAGAAGCTCCATTTCGTGCCGGGTGCGAGGCGGGAAGATCCCATTTCCGACAGGGCCACGCCGAGGGAGTAGCGGTTGGCAAAGGTATACTGGCCCCAGAGGGAGATNTTGTGGCGGTANANGTTGTTGTTCGTTCCCATCGGGTCCTCATAGTCGTAGAGGTATTTCAGCTGGGTCATGATCCGGTGGTTCTCNCCGAATGTCTTGTCGTAGTTGACGCCCAGCCATGCGTTGACGCGGCGCTGGAAGTTCTTGCCCGGAGATNCGGTGCCCATNGANCTGGCCTGGTCGGTGACGCCCCAGTAGGAGGTCTGGGGAGTGCCGTCNGCGTTCCATCCGGTCACNCTGCTCATTCCGTAGTTGTANGTCTTGGAGTGGTCTTCCACGATNTTGGAGAAGACGTCGTAGCTTGCGCCGATGTTGAACTTAAGGCCCGGAGTGACCATGCAGAGGTCCTGCTCGATCTCGGCGTCGAAGAAGAGGTTGCGCTCGAAGATCTTGTAGTAGGCCGCATCCGTCGACTGCGCCACGGGGTTGTTGACGCCGCTCCAGGTGGNGTTGCCNCCCCATACNCCTGTCTCATTCACGACGGGGAACGCAACGGCNGGAGTATTGTAGATCATGCTCCAGAGGTCGGCGTTCGCGCCGGGGCTCTGCATCTCGCCNATCGACGTGAAGATGTTTGACTTCAGCTGGGTATACTTGAAGAGGTCTACGTCGAGGTTGATNCGGATGTTGCCGCGCACATACTTGTCCTGTGTGGAGTATCCCTCGTTGCGGTTGGGGTTCTTGATGAAGCCGTCGCTGTAGAGGAAGTTGGCCATTGTGAAGTAGCGGAATCTCTCGCCGCCGCCGGAGAACTCGACGGAAGCGCGGTCGCCGTTGGCATGGTTGCGGAAAGTCTCGTTGACCCAGTCCACGCTGGGGTAGAGGGTGGGATACTGTCCGCTTGCGAACATNTCGATCTGCTGCTGGGTGTAGCGGGCGAACTGGCCCTGGCCTTCGTTGTAGAGGGCCTCGTTCATGGCCTTNGCGTATGTGGCGCCGTCGANAAACTTCNGACGNTGGGTCATGTTGGAGAAGACGTGCTCATAGTTGATGCGCACCACCTTCGAATTGTAGGCACCGCGCTTCGTGATGACGTTGATCACGCCGTCGGCTCCCTTATAGCCGTAGAGGGCGGTAGCGGCAGCGTCCTTAAGGATCTGCACTTCCTCCACTTCCTCCGGGTCGATGAGGTTGATGTCGCGCTCGATGCCGTCTACGAGGATCAGCGGTGTGCTTCCCGAGATGCTCTGGAGGCCGCGCACGTAGAACGTGGGATTCTGTGCATAGTATGCGCCTGAGCCCTGGATCGCGATGAGGCCTTTGCCCTGCCCTATGAGCGAGTTGCCGATGTTCTTCGATGAGCGCTGGTTGACTTCGTTGTTCCTGATCACGCTCACAGAAGCAGTGGAGTTCTGGCGTGTGATGCCGGTGTTGACACCGATGCTGTATTCCTGCTCGAGCCACCGGTTGACCACGCTGTCCTCCTTCTCCTGAGCTATTGCCGGCAGGGTGATGCCTGCGGCGAGAGTCATGAGAAAAATGTATCTGGATTTCATATTGTTTCTGATGTTATAATGTTGATTGAATCATGATCACCATCCCGGGTTCTGAATTATGCCGTAGCCCTTGTTGACTTCATCCTGCGGGAAAGGCATCATAAGCCATTTCCTCACTTCCAGGGAGTTGGGATCCTGGCCCCAGAGCACGCGCTTGCCCTGGAAGAGCTCGAAGAACTCGTATTCGAAGCGTGAAGGCTCGGCCATGCCGCCGTTCTTGTCGTCGCCGAAGTAGGGGCTGTTGCGGCGCACCCACTGGTTCTGGGCGTTCTTGATCATGCGGTAGGTGGCCATGCCGTGGAGCTGCTTGGTCATCCAGTCGGTACGCTTGCGGCGTATCATGTCGATGTAGCGTGCGTTGGTCATGCCGAGCTCGCAGGCGCGCTCGCGGAGGATTTCCTCGATGAGGTTGGCCTTGTTGTTGCGGAGGTCGAGCGAGGTGTTGCAGGTTACGATGCCCTTCAGGCCTACGCGTGAGCGGATCTTGTCTACCTGCTCGATGGCTCCCGAGAGGTCGCCGCATTCAGCGAGGCATTCGGCATACATGAGGATCATGTCGGGAATGGTCAGCACGTTCCAGTGCATGTTGTAGTCGCGCCAGTACTCATCCTGTGAGAGCACATACTTGTAGGCTGCGAAACCTGTCGGGCAGTAGGACGTCATCGTCTCCGACACTGTGCCGTCGTAGGCCTTCACGTTGGTGCCGGCATGCTGGCCGCCTACCCATGTCTCGATGATCTCGCCGGAGGATACGCCGTTTTCCTTATTATAGTCAAGCTTGGCGGGAAGGCCCGACACGCGTGCGTTCTCGTAGAGTCGCGGGTCGCGCGAGGTGGTCTTCTTGAAGCCGCCGCGCACCGCTTCATATGTGTAGAAGAGCTTGTCGTTCGCTGAGTTGCTCGTGCCGTTGAGGCAGGTGTAGACAGTCGTCTCCGATCCGTCTTTCTCGACGATATACTTATACGACTCCTTCATGTCGGTGTCGTGGTTGAAGGGCTTGCCGTCGCTCCAGGGGAACATCTCGATGTATTCCACCGAGGGGGAGTGGTTGTTGCGGTTCACGCTCCAGGTATTCCAGTTGAGCCAAGCGTAAGTACCCTGCGTTCCGTAGTAGTCGCAGGTCTTTGTCCAATGGATGTTCTCGGGGGAGTCGTCGAAGAGGTAGCCGCGGCGGTAGGCCACGCGGTAGCCGTCGCTCGTCTTGGTGGCAGGCTGCACGAGGTGGTAGTATTCGCCGTTGGCCTGGTTCTCAGCCCAGAAATCATCGAAGGCCTTCTTGGCGCGCTCCCAGCGGGAAGCGTCGTAGTTGCCATACCATACGAGGTGCTGCTGTTCGGCTTCCGAAGAGCCGTCGAGATAGGGCTGGTCGCTGTTGAAGAGCGGGGATGCCGCCAGCCAGAGCACCTGGGCCTTGAGGGCCATCACGCCGGCCTTTGTCCAGCGGCCGGTCTGCAGCGGGCTCGTCTCGGCGTCGTTTCCGTTGTAGGCCCAGTAGAGGTTGTCTTTGGCTTCGTCACACCATTCCACGATCTTATTGACCGTCTCCTCGAAAGTGGCGCGCTGTCCCATTCCGGCGTCTACATCGCTCTGGGTGATGGTCTGCTCGATGATGGGAAGGCCGCCGTAGTGGGGGAGAAGAACGGAATAGGCGAATGCCTGAAGGGCTGTGGCCTGCGCCACGATATAGTCTTTCTTCTTCTGGTCCATGTTGGGCACGCGGTCGATGTTCTCCTTGATGAGCTGCACCTGATGCACCGACTCCCATATCTGCTCGCCCGTGAAAGAGATCAGCGGGGTCGACTTTGCAGACAGCGTTGCGGTGTAATACTCCGACCATACGCGGCATCCCGACCAGTGCATCTGGTAGAGATCGGTCACTGCGTCGAGCTTTCCGGTGTAATGGTCGTGGTGGTTGACGCCGTCGTGCTTGTAGGGCAGACCGTAGTACTGCTTATTGTAGATGTTTGTAAGGAACTGATTGACATATTCGGGATTGGCGAAGATACTGTCCATGTTCATCGACCCGCCCGGAGCCTTGTCGAGGAAGGCGTTGCCGAACTGCACCTCGTCGGTGCATCCGGTGGCCGCGATTCCTGCCAGTGCCAAAGCTATTATGCTGTGAAATGATTTGTTCATGATCTTGATTGTTGTCTGGAATTTTAGAATCCAACTGTCACGCCGGCGGTATAAGTGCGGGTAAGCGGGTAGCTCGGCGAGCTGCTTGCGCGGTTTTCGGGGTCACCCCACTTGTAGCCGGTGATGGTAAAGATGTTGTAGCCGCTGAGTGAGACGCGGAGCTGATTGAGGCCGATCTTCTTCATCCAGGGCATGTTGAAGTCGTATGACACCTGGAGCGACTTGAGGCGTACATAGCTTGCGTCCTTCTCCCAGAGGGTGGAGCCTGCATATGTGTGGTTCTTGTAGGCGATTGTCGGGCGGGGATATTCAGCGTTGGGATTTTCTGCGGTCCAGCTGTTTTCGAGGTGTGTCTTGAGCAGACCGCCCTTGTCGTTGCCGTCAGAGTTCCAGAAAGGAGTCTGGAACGCACCGCCGATGCTGCGGCTTACGTCCCATGCGCCTGTGAACTGCGCGCTGAGTGAGATGCCTTTCCAGCTTGCGCCGAGGTTGAGGCCGGCGATGAAGCGGGGGTCATCGGTCTTGCCGTAGTCGCGGCTGTAGTCGTTGCCGTCGATCTTGCCGTCGCCGTTGAGGTCCACGTAGATGGGGTCGCCGGGGTTGAGCTTGCTGTTGTCTTTGATCTGCTGCGGCAGTACGTGGGGCAGATCGTAGGGATTGCCGTCCGCGTCATATGCGATGAATTGCTCCGGATAAGCGGCAGCATACTTCTCCGCAGTCTCCGCGCCTTCATAATAGCCGAAGAAGAGCAGCTGCGAGCGGGCGCCGATACGGTGGCCTACGGTCTTCTGATAGTCGTAGTTCTGGGGAGCCTGTCCGTCGAGCTTGATCTTGTTGTCGTTGTAGGAAAGGTTGAACTTCACGGAGTATGAGAAGTCGCGGTTGATGAGCTGGTTCCAGCCGAGGCTGAATTCCCATCCCCAGCTGTTCACTTCGCCGAAGTTGGTGTAGGGGATGTCGTAGCCGAGAAGTGCCGATGAGTTGAAGTTCTGCAGAAGGATGTTCTTACGGTTTTCGCGGTAGTAGTCAAACGAAGCCTTCAGCTGGTCGTTGAAGAAGTTGGCCTCGATAGCGTAGTTCTGCTTCACGGCGGTCTCCCAGGTCACGTCGGGGTTGTTCTTGGCGGTCTGGGTGGCGCCGGGCTGAGTGGCAGCGTTCTTGGCGATACCGAAGAAGTAGCCGTAGCCGTCGCGCTGTGCGAGGCCGGTGTTGTTGACCTCAAACGGGTCGGCGAGATACATGAATCGGTTGCCGCCCACCTTGTCGTTGCCGACCTTACCGAGCGATACGCGGAGCTTCAGGAATGAGAGCCAGGGCTGCAGGCCCTCCATGAATTTCTCGTTGCTGATCACCCAGCCGATAGATCCGGCGGGGAAGGCGCCGAAGCGCTTGCCGGGGGCGAAGTTCTCGGAGCCGTTGTAGCCGAAGTTGACCTCGGCGAGGTAGCGGTTGTCGTAGTCATACGTCACACGTCCTACGAAGCCTACGTAGCCGCGGGCGATGTCGGAGTAGGTCGAGGGATAATAGTTCTTGCTCTGGTTGTAGAGGGCAAGCGCGGTGACGGTGTGGTCGCCGAACTCGCGGTTCCAGTCGAATGCAGCCTCGATATACCAGTTGCGCCATCTTCCCGTCATATCGCTGGGCTCGCTGAAAGTGGGATCCTCCAGGAAGGAGTTGGTCAGGTATTTGAGCGAACCGTCGGGCTGGAGCACGGGAGTGACGGTGGCAGCCGAAGAGGTGAGGGTTTTCTGCTGGTTGAAGCCGCTGTTGTATGATCCCTTGGCACGGAACGAGAGGTTTTTCGTGATCACGTCAAGCTGCTGCTTGATGATGATGTCGGAGGTGATGGTGTTGGCCGTGTTGTGGTAGGCACCTGTGTTGTAGGTGATGTAGGTCATAGGCGCGCTGCCTACGAAGGGGAGCGTCACTACATGGGGGGTGCCGTCGGCGTCATACTCCATATTATAGGTGGGGTCTACGTTGGGCGCGATGTAGCGTCCCTCGGAATCGAAGCCTGACGAAGAGAACGGTGTGGCGCCGTAGATGGCCTTCACCATGCCTTCCGCGCCCTGTCCTGTGCGGGGCTTCGCGCTGCTGTCGATCTTGCCGGCTACGTTGACTGTCACGAGAGTGGTGGGAGTGACGTTGATGTCAAGGTTGGAGCGGTAGTTGAAACGGTTGTAGCGGTAGTCGAACGCATAGTCGTTGCGGCCATACTGGTTGAATATACCGTCCTGGCTGAAGAAGCCGGCCGAGATGAAGTAGCGCACCTTCTTATTGCCGCCCGAGATGTTGACGTTGTGCTGCTGCTGGAAAGTGACCTTCTTGAAGATTTCGTCGGTCCAGCGCATGTTCGGGAAGCGGATGCGGTCCGAGGGATTGTCGGATGTGAATTTCGCGATCACCTCATCGGAGAACATGGCGGCGGCGCCGGGGGTGTCGCTCTGGATAATGTAGTTGTAGAAGTTGGCGTATTCTACTGAGTTGGCCATCTCGATGAGCTTTGTGGGTGACTGTGCGGAGAAGTTGAGCGATACATTGATCTTCGCTTTGCCTTCCTTACCGCGCTTGGTGGTCACGAGGATTACGCCGTTGGCGCCGCGCACACCGAACACCGCAGTGGCCGATGCGTCCTTAAGCACTGATATCGACTCGATTTCGTTGGGGTCGATGTCCCACATGTCGCGTTCCACGCCGTCGACCTGGATGAGGGGCTTGGCGTCGACCCATGTGGCTTTACCGCGGACGAAGATCTCTGCTGCGTCAGAACCGGGCTCACCGGAGGTCTGCACCGTAGACACGCCCGAGAGCTGACCGGCGAGCACGTTGTTGACCGAGCTGACCGGGGTGCGGGTGAGGTCTTCGTTCTTGATTGAGGAAATAGCGCCGGTCTGCGACACTTTCTTCTGAACGCCGAAGGCCACGACCTCCACGGCGTCGAGCATGGCGGCCGATTCCTTGAGGACTACCTTCATGCCCTCTTTTGCGGGTACTTCCTGGGTCTCATAGCCTACGTATGAGATCACGAGCTTAGCACCCGGTTTGCACTTGATGGAGAAGTTACCGTCGAGGTCGGTGGAGGTGCCGATGGTGGACTTGGCCACCATGACGGTAGCGCCGATGAGGGGCTCGCCCTGGTCGTCGAATACGCT
>JAAVDA010000018.1 GCA_014802045.1 Bacteroides sp. | reverse complement strand
GAGCAGGGTTGCATAGCAAGCTGAAAAAATAATGAGTGAATGTCTATTTATATAAGCTTAATAGCACTGATTTTGTTCCGAAAAAATCAAACGACTTCGGTGCGGAGATTATAGGTGTTGCGAAGTTTTTCGAAATCGGCGGGATTGGATTTGAGCCTCAGCGTGTCGACCATGGGATCGTAGGAGGATATGATGGAGCAGGGTGTGACCTCATCTGCCGCTCCCGGAGCCACCGGTTCAGCCCATTCCGGCAGAGGAAATCCGAAATGACGGCAGACGGCTTCGGCCGCCATGCGTGTGGCTCTTATCTTTCCCTCCCGGGAATAGCCGGCTATATGAGGGGTGGCTATGGTGGCAAACTCAAGAAGGCGGGGAGAGATGGCAGGCTCCCCTTCCCAGCAATCAATCACGGCTGAGGAAACAGAGCCGGAAGTGAGCGCCCTACAGAGAGGGTCGGTGTCGACGACCGCCCCTCGGGCCGAATTGATTATGACCGGACGGCGCCTGAGAGAAGAGAGGAACGAGTCGGAGCAGAGATGATAGGTGGGGCAGGAGCCGGATGAAGTGAGCGGAGTATGGAAGGTGATGAAATCGGCCTCGCGGGCTATCTGTTCGAGAGATGTGAAGCCGGCACTCCCTTCGGCCTCCTCTCTGGGAGGGTCGCAGAGGAGCACATGCATGCCGAGCAGTTCACCCCATCGGGCAACTATTGACCCTACATGGCCCACTCCCACAACCCCAAGAGTGCATCCGGCAAGAGAGCCGGGGTGGAGATGGAGAATCGACGACAACACATACTGAGCCACCGCGGGAGCATTGCAACCCGGGGCATTGGCCACTTCTATGCCGTGGGATTGACACCACGGAATGTCAACATGATCGAGCCCAATGGTGGCTGAGGCTACTATGGAGCATGGAGAGGAACCGAGGAGGGCGGAATCGACCCGGGTGCGAGTGCGCGTGACAAGTGCGTCAGCACGACTCATCGCCCCGGAGGTTATGGCTTCGGGAGGCAGATAGCTCACTGTGGCATATGGCTCAAAAACGCCATGGATGAAAGGAATATTGGACTCTACGACAATTTCTACGCCCATAGGAAGGAGAATATATAGCAGCCAAGATATGCCACCAGCATTATGATGAGCGCCAGATAGCCGCGTCGGGTGGCATAGAGGCGCATATAGAGCCCTGCCTGCATGGCGGTGACTGCATTGAGCAGGGTGACATAGAAGGCTATGTTTGTGAAATCTATGATACAGAGCAGACCGGTGGCCACACCCACCGCACAGAGGAGGCCATTGAACGCACGACTTTTGGCATTGAAAGCCAACACCTTGATAAGATTGGCACAACCGAAATAGAGTCCGGCCAGAAGGGTGGTGATCACTGACGCTGTGAGAGGCATCGCCTCCGGGCGCGAAAACAGAAGGTCAAGCCGCGGCGCTGCAGGGAGATTAATCGCCACAGGACGAATGAGCCCGAACCCCCAAAGAATCCACACCGGAGTGAGGATACCCACAAGGGCGGAGAGCATGGTGCGGAGAGTGATGACCCTCATCTGATAGCATCCGAGGATAAACACGGGAATATAGGCCGCGAATCCATATTCGGCCACCGCTCCTGCTGCCAGAAGAAAGAAGACGAGAAACACGCGCCGGGTGGAGTCGGGCTCCATGAAGATCGAGAAGAGCAGCATCATGGAGCAGAGCACCACAATGGCGAGGAGCTCGCCACCGTCGAAGCCGGTCAGGGCATAGGGGGTGGCGGCCTGCATGACCATGAAATAGCCTACAAAGGCCACGGAGACTGTGCGGAGGAGATTGTAGGCTCTGTTGAGAAGCACCATAAGGAAACCTATGACACAGCAACAGAGCAGGCATACTCCCCAGGAAATAGAGGGGGAATGAATCCACACATCGGGCGACACGGCCCAAAGCCCGCTTCCGCCGGGAGTGGGCGGAGTGTTGAAGCGGAGCAGGGCAAGGCGGCTCGCAGCAGCGGCTGCGAGAATAAGAAACCAGGTGAATCCCCGGGATTTAAGAAAACGCGTGAACGATTTCTCTCTTGCAGTCATCAGTGCTCAAGAGCCATAAGGTCGCGGCCGATGTCGCGGCGGGAATATTTGCCTTCGAATTCGATGAGCGATATGGCTTCATAGCTCTTGGCAAGGGCATCGGCTATAGATGAACCGAGAGAGCTGACCGATATGACACGACCACCGGAGGTGACGAGCAGGCCGTCGGCCTGACGCTTGGTGCCGGCATGGAATGGAATGCTTCCGCTCACTTTCTCAAGACCGGTGATGGGAAGACCTTTAGGATATGATCCCGGATAGCCCTGCGACACCATCATGACGGTGACGGCTGTCTGGGGCGACTGGCGGAGTTCGAGATCGCCGAGCGAACCGGATGCGGCGGCGTCCATCAGAGCAAGAAGGTCGGAATCAATGCGAAGCATCACAGCTTCGGTCTCTGGATCGCCCATGCGCACGTTGTATTCAATCACCATGGGCTCTCCCTCCACATTGATGAGCCCGAGGAAGATAAAGCCTCGATAGGTGATGCCGGCTTCAGTGAGACCCCGGAGAGTTGGGAGGATGATGCGTGAACGCACCTTTTCCATAAACTCTTCGTCGGCAAAGGGTACGGGACTTACAGCACCCATGCCCCCGGTGTTGAGACCGGTGTCGCCTTCGCCTATACGCTTATAATCTTTTGCCACGGGAAGGATGCGATAGCCTCCATTGCCATCGGTGAGAACAAATACTGAACACTCTATGCCTGAAAGGAATTCTTCTATGACAACTGTGGCCGAGGATTTGCCAAACATGCCATCGAGCATCTCGGCGAGAGATTTCTTAGCCTCCTCAAGCGAATCGATAATGAGCACACCCTTTCCGGCTGCCAGGCCGTCGGCCTTGAGCACATAGGGCGGTTTGAGCGATTCGAGAAATGAGTAGCCTTCTTCGAGAGTGTCGGCTGTGAAAGAGCGGTAGCGGGCGGTGGGAATACCGTTGGCTTCCATGAACCGCTTGGCGAAATCCTTGCTACCTTCGAGTGCGGCTCCGGCTTTTGAGGGACCGCACACACGCACTCCGCTTCCTTCGAAATAGTCGTAGAGACCGGCCACGAGAGGGTCTTCATTGCCAGCCACGATGAGGTCTATACCATTGTCCTTGACAAAGTCGGCTATGGCCGGGAAATCTGTGGGAGCGATGGCTACATTGATGCCATAGGTGTCTGTGCCGCCATTGCCGGGGGCTATATAAAGCTGCTCAAGAAGAGGGCTCTGGCTGATTTTCCATGCGAGGGCCGATTCGCGGCCGCCGCTTCCAAGCAAAAGTACTTTCATTGCGGGATAGAATTATTATTGGGAATAGGGGGATTGAGAATCGGGAATTAGGAAGCTGACAGTGGGGGGATTGAATCAGTCGTCATTCTTTTTCCAGCCACGGCGGGAGCGCATCACCACTCCCCCTTCGGTCTTTTCTCCGGGGGGCAGAGAGGGTTTCTTGTCGCGGAGCATCTTGAGGGCTTGCTCATTGCGGCGCACGGCAAGCGGATTTTCACTCGACTGACGCTCTTCAGCGCTCTGGCGGTCACGACTGAAACGTTCGGAACGGCGATCGGCAAACCGGTTGTCACGGCGTTCGTCGCGGCGGTCATCACGCCGTGGTTTGTCGGCAAAGTGGCCTTTGCTTGAAGCGAATTTCTCTTCCGACCGCGGTTTAGACCCTCCCTTGCGGAGCGAACGAGCCTCCTTGCCACCGAAGCCTTTACGACGGGCATCATCGCGCCATTCGCTGTCAGACATGCGACGCGGCCCCTTACGCGACTTTTCGCCGCGAGAGCTCTCGGCATCTCCGCCGTGGCGTATGGAGCCGCCTCCACGTCGGAAAGCATTATATTCGCCGTCGAATATCACGTATTCACGCAGTTCACACTCAAGGGATCCATTATAGAGGGTCTCCTTGACCGAGGGAGTGAGACCAATCTTATTGAAATATTCCTCACGGTAGCCGATAATCCAGGCATGGTAGCCCACGAAAACATGCTTGAGACGATTGCCTATGGTGCGGTAGAGACCGTCCATATCTTCGGAGCCTATGCGCTCGCCATAAGGGGGATTGGTTACGAGAATGCCATCGGCAGGAGCATCCTCCCACTGACCGATTCCCTTGCAACGGAGGTCTATGTAGCGTCCCACCCCGGCCTGCTTGATATTGGCTTCAGCTATCGCTACAGCTTTGGGCGAGATGTCGGCACCATAGATTCTGGCAGTGAAATCGCGCTCGGAGGATTCGTCATTGTAGATTGAGTCGAAAAGGTCGGCATCGAAATCGGGCCATGCCTCGAAAGCAAAGCGCTTGCGATATATGCCCGGCATAATGCCCGCCCCGATAAGAGCCGCCTCAATCAGGAATGTGCCGGAGCCACACATGGGGTCGACCAGCGGACAGTCGCCACGCCACCCGCTCTTGAGAATGATGCCGGCGGCAAGCACTTCGTTGATGGGAGCTTCTGTCTGAGCCACACGATAGCCGCGTTTATGGAGCGATTCGCCGGACGAATCGAGCGAGAGGGTGACACGCTCGCCCGAAATATGCACATTGATCATCACATCGGCATCCTGCAGCCGCACTCCGGGACGCTTGTCCGGACCATATTTGTCTTTGAAGAAATCAACAATGGCATCTTTCACCCGATAGGTGACAAACCGGGAATGGGTGAACTCGTCGGAATTGCTCACAGTGTCGAGCGAGAAGGTTTTGTCAAGCGAGAGCACACGGGTCCAGTCAAATTCCTTGACCATCTCATAAAGCTCGTCGCTGTCGCGAGCTATGAACTTATAGATGGGCTTGAGAATACGGAGGGCGGTGCGGCAGCACATATTGGCCCGATAGAGCATTGCGAGGTCGCCTTCGAATGAGACCATCCGCCGTCCCGGCTCTACATTGACGGCTCCGAGGGCGCGGAGCTCCTCAGCCAGCACTTCCTCGAGACCGTGGAAAGTCTTGGCTACCATTTCAAACTGTTGATTCATCTCCATATATGGGTCATTGTTTTTTTTATTCTTACTATATTGTCGGCGGGAGCCTGCACGAGACGTTCGCCCGGAGCCACGCTTTCGGTTACCCAAAGGTTGCCTCCTATCACCGCACCCTCTCCTATGGTGATACGGCCGAGAACAGTGGTGTTGGAGTAGATTACCACATTGTCGCCCACGATGGGGTGGCGCGGAAGTCCTTTGACGGGATTATTACCGGCATCACGCACAAAACTGCGTGCGCCGAGAGTGACACCTTGATAAATCTTCACATTGCGCCCTATTATGGCTGTGGCGCCTATCACCACTCCGGTACCATGGTCAATCATGAGACCCTCGCCAATAGAAGCGGCCGGATGAATATCGATACCGGTCTCGCTATGAGCCATCTCCGACACCATGCGAGGAAGCACCGGCACATCAAGAAGGGTGAGCGCATGGGCAATGCGATAGGAAATCGTGGCTCTGACACCGGGATAACTGAATATCACCTCCTCTACAGAGGTGGCGGCAGGGTCGCCGGCATAGGTGGCCTCGACATCTGCGGTGAGCACGCGCCGCATCTCAGGGAGCTGCAAGATAAAGTCGCGGGCCTTGAGCACCGCATTGTCACTATGATTTCCGCAACCGCTGCAGAAGCTGAGCGAGGCTACAATCTGCGATGTGAGGAGCGACATAAGCTCTTCGGCCGCAACTCCTATATGATAAGCCACGCCCGACCGACTCACCGACGACTCTCCGAAAAATCCCGGAAAAAGCATGGAGCGGCAGAGGTCAACAATCCGGTGGACAGCCCGATGGGAGGGTACCGAAAGAGTGCCCGATGATGCGTCCGGGAGCATATCCACACGCGCCAGAGCCTCTGTGGTCTGACGTACGGCCGACTCGCAGAGTGGGCGTAGGTTTGAGGGGTGTTGCAGCGACATGGTGCAAAGTTAGTAAAAATCGCCCACTCTGAGATTACCACCCTGAAAAATGGATGGAAAAATATAGCTGTGACTATCTGAGAGCCGGCCTACGGCGCGACGAATAGAGGCCGGCCACGCGGCAGAGAATCCATGCAACCACGAAATAGAGCAGAAACAGACCCCAGAGCATCAGATAGGGATGAGATTCCTGAGCTATGCTTGCACCGTTGGAATTCATGCGGATGAATCCTTCCACTCCCCATGTGGCGGGCACGAAATCGCTCATCAGCTGCCAGAAGCTGCTCATGGCATAGCGTGGCCAGGTGAGACCGCTCATGAACAGGAACACAACTGAGGTGAACACAACCACGAGCATCGACGACTCACGCTCTCTCACAAAAACGGCTATACACATGGCAAGCATAGAAGAGGCGAGAAGCATGGGGAGGATAAACACGAGATAGTGCCACACATTGCCTACATGAGGCAGGGAGAACATGAGAGGCACAAGATGGAGCGCATAAAGGGTCAGAGGGACGTAGAGCACCAGATAGCAGAGTGTCTTCCCGAGCAGAGTGGCCGATGTGGAGGCATTGACGGCGAGAGGGTCGATGCCACCGTTGCGCCGACGGCGTTCGTAGCCTCCGCCTGCAAGCATTGTGGCTCCGAGAATAAGGCTCTGCTGAAGGATGAGCACCAACACTCCCGGCATAATAAACGAGGCGAAGCCCTGAGTGGGGTCGCCGAGCATAATCGAATCGGCCTGGATGGACTGCCCCGTGAGACCGCCCGGCACAAGCAATCCGGCGGCATCGACAGCCTCGGCACGCAACTGGGAGCCAAGCTCAAGCTGCACATTAGTGAGGGCAAAGGCGGCTGTGCGGTAGCGCAGGAGCAGGCTCATATCGGCAAAATAGGTCACATTGGCCTGTTCGCCACGCCCGAGACGTTTGGCATAGTCTGCCGGAATCTCAAGGACACCGAAAACCTCCTTTGAGTCCATGAGCCGTTTGGCGGCAGGCTTGTCTGGCACATATTGCCACACCTCAAGACCATCGGTGGCATCAATCATGCGGGCCAGACGCCGGCTTTCGGCGGTGCGGCTATGGTCTATGACCGCTATGGGGAGATTCCGGATTACCTCGGGGTTATAGATGAGCGTGTAGACCAAGGGATAGAGGGTAGGAAGGCCAAAGAAAAATATCATCACACCGGCATCGGAGAACACCAGACGGAATTCCCTGCGCCAGACTCTGAAGAGCGATCCGAACCATGAGAACAGTCTATTCATATCAGGGAATGTAGACGGGGTTGAGACAATGTTTCTTAAGCCGCGGCAGGAGAGGAAGCGGCGCTATGATGAAGAGAAGAAGAGCTGCGTAAAACCATCGGGAGTAATAGAGCGCCACTCCGTTGAGAGCCTGGTCGGTGTAGATCAGAAAGTAGTAGCGCACCGGAAGAATATAGCTGAATATGCCAAGAGCGCCATACATGCTCTGCACCGGGAATGAATATGCAGCCAGAGAGAAGGCAAGGATGCCCGTGAGCGACGCCAGGCTTACCGACAGACGCAGATTGGGCACAGCACAGCATAAAATCAGAGCAAAGCCCTGGCTTGCAAGCACGAGCAAAAGCATAGCGGCAATCATGTGGAGCGGCGGACAATTGAGAGGGAACCCACACCAGCGATACATCACCATCTGTATGAACACTCCCACAGCGCCAAACACCACCGCTTGCGGCAGCAGCTTGCCAATCACGGCCATGAGCATAGAACCTCCCGATTGGCTGAGCCACTGAATCGAGGTGCCATTCTTAATCTCCTCACAGATAGTATAGCAGGCCATGAGAGCCACCATGAGAGCAATCACACCGGGAATGAAAGAGTTGCTCAGATAGATGGAATAGTTGGTCCATGGGTTATGGAGTTCGTTCTGATTGAGCACCACCGGCTGCAGAAGAGTTCCGGCAGTGGTCTCGTTGATACCAAGCGAGCTGAGAGTGGTGAGAGCCACCCCGCCGGCCGAAGTCACGGCCACGGTCTTAAACCCTTTGAACACGAGAGATCCGGGCACATAGACCGTGAGATTGGAATAGAATGACACAGTGGTTCCTGCTCCTGATAGCGCATCTTTCTGGAAATCACGAGGGATGAGGAAGAAACCGAATATCTCTCCGCTGCGCACCTTGGAGAGAGCCGAATGATAGCTCTCTTCCTTATAGCACACATCAACGAGCTCGGTAGAGGCGAGATTGCGCACCACCCGGCGCGAAAGCTGCGACTGGTCAAGGTCGACCACCGCTGCCGGCACCTTGAGCGGCAGTCCGGCCTTCATGAGGTCGAGAAAGAAGAGAGTGCAGAGCAGGGGCACAACCGTCATACACACAAGATATACCTTGCGCGAGGTGAGGCGATGCCATCCATACTCAACCGATTGTCGGAATATCTTCCACATACTATCTTGCTTAGATGACTTTTGCTTTTCTTTACGGTCTGTAGATCACGGTCATTCCGGGACGAAGCGCGGGAATAGACTCCACGGGGCGGGCTTTGATCTCAAACGTGCGTGAATCCCAATCGCCGGTGGCCTTGGTGGCGCGCCATGTGGCGTAGCTGCCAAGGTCGCGCACATAGTATATCTTAGCATCGGTCTCCATCTTGCCGAGAGCCGGAATCATCACCTTGATTGTCTGGCCGAGCTGCATATCGTTGAGCAGCTCCTCGCGCACATTGAAAGTGACCCACTTGTCTGAAACCTTGAGCAGGCTCATTATCGGAGCTCCGAGGCTCACGAGCTCGCCGGGTTCGGGATAAATCTGGTCAATCTGGCCGTCGCATGGAGCTGTGAGATACTGATCTTCCAGCAGACTCTCCACTTCTTTCACTCCTCCGCGGGCTGCAGTGACCATGGCCGCTGCGCTCTGCTTGTCTTCGCTCTGGGCGCCTGCCTTGGCAAGACTGAGCTGACTCGCAGCCGCCTGACGGGCTGCTACAGCGGCATCATAGGCCGCCTTGGCCTCATCGCGCTTCTGAGCGGAGACCACATCCTGCTTATAGAGGGCTTCCATACGGTCGTAGGTCTTCTTTGCTATGGTTTCGGCAGCCTGAGCCTGAGCCACGAGCTGGGCGGCGGTCTGCACTATCTGGGTGCGGGTGCCGGCATCAATCTTGCGGTTTTGTGCGGAGGCCACATCTTCCAGAGCCTCGGCCTGCATAAGCTTTGCCTCGGCAAGAGAAGAGTGGATATGCACGAGAGTGTCGCCCGTATGCACCATATCGCCTTCGTGGACATAAAACTCCATCACGCGCCCCGGGAGCTTGCCCGAAATCCTTACGGATGTGGCATCGGCCTGCCCTTCGATTATTTCGTCGGGCTGATTGAGGAAACAGAAGCCAATGATGGCGAGAGCCACCGTGGCACAGATCACAATGACAAGAGCGAGAGCCAGCGCGCGCGATTCGCGGCGTTCGGCAGAAGAATTGGTGGTAGTATCCATAGTGAGTGTTTTATTTCAATTATTTAAGGTAGGAACCGGCCACATCGAGCCGACCGAGAGCCTTGGCGAGATACACATCGCAGAGATGCACATCGATCATTGCGTCGATATTCTCGGAGTTGGCTTTGAGCCATGCAGTCTGTGCCTCCATCACATTGTCGGTGGTCATCACGCCCTCTCTGAACCCAAGGTTGGCCTGACGCAGATTCTCGTCGGCTTTGGTAAGATTGGCGGTGGTCATGCGGAAGGTCTTTACGGCCTCCTGAGCGCGAAATGCGCTCTGACTCACCTGAAGCGACACCATTTCGCGGGCATCGTCGAGAGCCAGAGCCGCCATACGGGCTTCTGACTTGGCCGCACGATATTTATTATAGTTTCCACCCCAGTGCCATATTGGAATGCTGACCATTGCGCCGACCGAGAAAGCTCCGTCAAAACGCTTCTTGAAACCGTCGAACATATTGGGGTTGCTGAAAGAATATGCTCCAACTATAGCCACGTTGGGAAGCATGGCCGACATGGCCACGCGTGCCTTCTGATCCATCACCTTCACTCCGTAGCCGAGAGCTTTCAGGTCGGAGCGGGAGGAATAGACCTCCTCCATATTATATGAGGTAGATGGCATCTCACCCTGTGGGATGGTGAGCTCCACATCTTCGTCAGAAAGCGTCATCGGAGTGTTGACCGGAAGACCGCACACCTGCGCGAGAGCCATGCGCGAGAGCACGAGGCCGTTGTCCACCTTCGTAAGGTCTACCTGTGCCTGATTGAGCTTCACGTCAACGGTGAGGAGGTCGGAGCGGGTGGCTACACCCTGTTCCACCATTGCACTCACATTATGGTGAAGGGTGTCGAGCAGCGCAAGATAGCTCACAGCGAGTTTGCGCTTGGCTTTGAGCGACACCACCTGCCAATAGGCCGCGTCTACTGCATATATTATATTTTCGGCCTCACTGCTTCGGAGTTCGTGGGCCATCTTTTCGGCAAATTTTGTGAGTTTGTTCATCGCCACAATCTTACCTCCCATATACACGGGTTGGGTAAGGGTGATCGCCCCGAAAAACACATTGTGGATATCATATGTCATGGCCTCTTTCGGTATGAGGGCCACAGTCTCGGGCACATACTGTCCGTCGGGACCCTTTACCGGTTCGCCGGTCATGGGATTCTTCACGAGGTTGAACTGATAGGACTGAGTCTCGAGATCAAATGTCTTGGTGGGGAGGAGCTGGTCGGAATCGAAGATAGAGAGCTTCTTCTGATTATATGTGTAGCCTCCGGCAAAGTCAATAGCCGGAAGATATGCTGCGAATGCCTCGCGGTTGGTGTAGTGTGCGGCTTTCTCAGCCTCTGCTCGGATAAGGAGCTGCTTATTGGAGCGGAGCGCCATGTGGCGACACGAATCAAGGCTTACGGCATCGGTGGCAGTCTGGGCCATGGCTGTCGAAGCAGCAATTAGTGCTATCGGGATTAGGACGTTGCGTAGTGGCATAATGCTGAAAATATGTCTGAGATTGGTTGAAACGCATTGCAGCCGGTTTTCCAAGAGAAAACAAGCTATTCTTATAACCGCCCCACAAGGAAAATGGTTCCCTCAATTAATAAAAAAAGCGGGCGACCCCATTATAGGAGCCGCCCGCGGGCGTATCAGTAACCTAATTACGGATGATTAGGCAAGGTTGATGCTGAAGCTATCAGTCGAGGCTTGAAGCGCCTACGTTGCCTTCAATAGGCCAGCCGGGGTTCTGATAGATAACAGTTGTCGAGAGATCGTTCTTATCGGCAGAAGCGTTGACAAACGCATCGTGGCCGATTGGCGACAGATAGTGGGCACGGGTGAAAGTGAGACCGTTCCACACCAGGTTGTTGGCCTTGGTAATCTGATAAGGACGAACATAGAGGCTGTTTTCCTTAGGAGACATATTGCCTTCGGAGCTATCCGGATCAACAACGGGCTCGATGTATTCGCCGTCGGCATCCTTGATGGCGAGGGGTGAGTTGGGGTCATTGTAGACAGTGCCCCAATACTTGATACCCTCAATCTGATAGGGAGTATTGATCATCTGGTCGAGAGCACACCAGCGGCGAAGGTCCATCAAGCGGAGAGCTTCAGCGCAAAGCTCATTACGACGCTCGCGACGAACATTGTAGATAAGGGAAGAAACATAAGAACCGTGGGAGTATGCACCCCAGTCGCCCTTAGCCTCTTCGGCCATAACTGTAGCAGCGATGGTCTTGTTGTAGTCGGGGTCTACGTAAGCACGGTTGCGGAGAGCACGCCAGTAACCGTCAGAAGTACCGCTGACAGAACCATTGAGCTCAACATCAGCCTCCATATAGTTGAGAAGAGCCTCAGCTGCACGGAAAGTGATAGAACCTGTTGTAGACTGGAGGTTGCCCTGAGCACCGGCGTAGTCATAACCCTGACCTTTCTTGACAGCGAAACCTGTCGGACAGCGGGTGGTATTGTCGGCGCTGAAGAGCCAGTTCATGTTGTAGAGGTTGGGGGAATTTCCGTCAAGACCGAGAGAGATAATTGAGTTATCGCCCTTTGTGAAGATGGTCAGACGAGAGTCACGTCCCTGGATAGTGGCCGAAACGCCCTGATTCTCCCATGCGGGATCATAGCCGGAAGCTGCATCATAAATGGGAAGACCGTTGCGCATGAGGAATGAGTTGACCATACCGCGGGTCCAACCTGTACCACCGGCGTTCTTCTGGAACTGAGCCTGCATCTGTGTGGCCTGAGAGTAGTTGAGGTTGTATGAACGATACATAAGCACCTCGTCATACTTACCCGAGTTGTCCACGCAGAACATGCAGTAGTAAGGGTTAGCCTCTACGAAACCGGCAGTCATGCCTTCGGGAGTGTCGGTATTCTGCACGAGATTGTTGACAAACTGATCGGCAACAACCTTGGCAGAGTTCATTGCCTCAGTGAGGAAATAGGAAATCTCGGTGTCGATGTTGAAACCATCGAGAAGAGCTGTGTTGCCGGGCCATCCGGGTCCACCGGGCACGAGGGCAGTGCCCTTGTGGTACTTCAACCATGTGCCTTCAAACAGAGCCACGCGGCTGCGGAACTGGTAGGCTACATTCTTAGTCACACCGTTCTTACCATAAGAGGAAGACTCGGGGAGATATTTGATAGCCTGGTCAAGGTCTGCAAGAATGTGGCGAGCCACCTTATGGCGGGGCTGACGCTCAGAGGCTTCAAGAAGCACTTCCTTATCGTCTGGCAGCACGTCGTCGTTGATGGGCCAGTCGCCGAGAGCGCTATAGTTGGTCCAGTAGGTATAGGCACGGAAGAAATATCCTTCACCAAGAGCCTGATTGATGAGGTCTTCAGAACCGCTCACCTCACCTGCCTCAACAGCTTCGAGAGCGTTTTTGAGGAAATAGTTAAGCGAACGCACATTGCCGAAGCTCCAGTTTTCAGTACCATTGCCTGTGCGCCATTCACCGGGCACCCACATTGTGGATGCAGTGCGGTAGGCCTGGTTGTCGGTGCCATTATCCGACGAGAATGTGCCGAGCTCGTAGACATTATTGGAGTGAGAGGGAAGAATCGTATAGAAGTTGAGCGTGTAGGCTCTGAGATTTGCTTCTGAATTGAAGTAGTTCTCGGGAATAAGCTTATCCTCCGGCTCCTGATTGAGGTAGTCGTTGCAGGCGGAGAGGCCCAGAACGGCTGCCACAGCGATGGCAGAGCTGAAATATTTATTCATATTGAGATCAGATTTAGAAAGTTACGTTAAGACCAACGGAGAACACGCGCGAGATAGGATAAACCTTAGCGAAACCGTAACCATTGTTGTAGGCCTCGATTAGCTCGGGGTCGCCCATCTTGGTGAAGTTGGTGATATTTGCGAGGTTCTCGCCGGATACAAATACGCGGGCACGCTCAACATAAATCTTACGGGTAAGATCCTGAGGAATGGTATAACCCACTGTAACGTTCTTCAGACGGCAGTATGCAGCGTTCTGCAGGTAGCGTGTCTGAGTGTATGTGTTGCCCGGGCCGCCCCAGTTTACACGGGGGAGGTAAGAATCAACGTTCGGACCGAGGGGATCGGTGGTGTCGGCGGGACGGAAGTAGTCGGTGTGAGGTTCAAACACAACAGCCTGCCATTTGCCCTGCTGACATGCGCCGAACATCATAGGACCGCTTGCCCAGTAGTCGCGCTTCATAGTGCCCTGGAAGAACACCTTGAGGTCAAAGCCCTTCCACTGTGCTTCGAGATTGAGACCGAAGTTATAGCGGGGAGTGGTGTTACCGATTATGCTACGGTCGCCGTGGTCGCTGAGAGTGTTTTCATTTGATGAAATGATACCGTCGCCATCAAGGTCGGCATACATGATATCACCTGCCTGCCATCCTGTGCCGAGCTGGTTCTGACCGGTGCGGGGACGAGCGGGAGCATGACCATGTTTAGCAGTGTAGGCAGCATCAAGAGCGTCGAGGTGAGCGTTCATTTCCTCGTCGGTCTTAGCGATACCGATTGTGGTGTAACCCCAGATATCGCCGAGTTTTGCTCCGTTGTAGTAGTTGCTGAGGCTGTAGTTCTCATTGGTGGGATAGTCGTCTACGGTAGTGGTGTGGTCGTAGAGGTTGAATGTCACGCCGTAGGTGAAATCCTGGATGCGGTCACGCCAGCTGATAGAAAGTTCCCAACCTTTGGAGGTCATGGCAAGGTTGTTGGTGTTAGGCACAGAAGCACCGAACACGCCGGGAAGTGTGTAGCCGGGACCTACCATATCGATAGTGCGGCGGTTGTAATAGTCGATGGTACCGGTCAGACGGTTGTTGAAGAGGCTCCAGTCAAGACCGATGTCCCATGTACGGTTCTTTTCCCAAGTGAGTGACGAAGAAACGAGACCGGGCATAGAAGCAATTGCACCCTGAGCCGATCCGTCATTAGTGAGCCAGCCGGCAGAGTTGGCTGCATAACCCATGGTCACGTAAGTGGGATACCAGTTGTCTGTATCCTGGTTACCGAGCTTACCCCAAGAGTAGCGGAGTTTGAGCTGATTGCAAGTCTGTGTGAAATCTTCCCAGAAAGCTTCGCTTGCCACATTCCATCCGAGTGAGAAAGAGGGGCTCCATGTCCAGCGGCTGTCAGCACGGAAACGTGAAGAACCGTCATAGCGGAGGTTACCTTCCACGAGGTAGCGACCTTTGTAGTCGTAGTTGATACGGCCGAAGAAACCTGCGGTTGACCATGTATCCTCACCACCGGAAACTGTGGTAGTCTTTCCATCGGTCATCGAGAGATAGGGGAGACCGTTGATGATACCATTGCGAGAAGCCTGGAACCATTTCTGGTTGTACCATTCGCTCTGGAAACCGGCCATCACCTTGAAGTCATTATCCTCAGCCACTTTGAAGTTGTAAGTAGCGTAGACGTTGGGGTTAAAGTAGTTTGAACGGAGGTTGCGTTCGAGCATACGGCTGCCCACGCCACCTGCGCCATAAGGATAACCGTTGGGGTTACGTTGGTAGGGCACACCATCGCAGTCCCAGCCATAGGCCTGCTGAACGTCCTGAGAACGGTTGTAGTGACGCGAACGATAGTTGAACTCAGCGTTTACGATGAGGTTGTCGATGGGAGTGATACGGAAATTGAACTGATGGTCGAGTTTGTCTTCAGTAGTCTTATAACGACCGCCGTTCTGCATACCGTCGATAAACGACTCAACTACGGGATAACCGTTGGGGTCGTAGGTGGGGATGATAGGCCAGTAGCGCACGATATTGTGGTAGAGCTCGTTGGAAGCAGCCTCGCTCACGAAAGAGGGAGCGTCATAGTGACCGCGATACCAGCGAGAGCTGTAGCCGAAAGTGAGCCATTTGGCAATCTGCACGTTGATTTTGCCATTGAGGGTGTAGCGCTGCAGATTATCCTTACCATAGCGGAGTGTACCGTCCTGAGAGAGGATATTGCCGGAGAAGTAGTAGTTATACTTATCTGTGCCACCATTGAGCGAGATGTTGTGCTCCTGCGAGAAAGGAGTTGTGCCGAAGTGTTCTTCAAGCCAGTCTGTATTAGCGAGAGGAAGGATATCGGTTTCGTCCCAAACCTCCCAGTGGTTGTTGCTGGGGTTGCGGAACATGGTAGCCTTCGAGGGGTCGGCCACAACTTCCTTGAGTTTGTCAAGATAAGACTGAGAGAACCAACCGTTACCACTGTTGGCAGCAGCCTGATTCATTACGCTTGCCCATGTCCAGGAGTCGGCCATCTTAGGCATGCCTACAGCCTTGCTCCAACGGAAAGAGTCGCTGTAGTTCACAGACACTTTACCCTCCTTACCTGTGCGGGTTGTGATAAGAATCACACCACCGGCAGCACGCGAACCGTAGATAGAAGAAGCGGCTGCGTCTTTAAGAATAGAGATGTTTTCAACGTCGGCAGGGTTGAGCTGGTTGATATCGCCTTCCATACCGTCGATGAGCACGAGGGGATTAACCGAAGATCCGGAGCCAATCGAACCGGTACCACGAATATTCATAGTACGGGCGGCACCGAGCTGACCACCACGGGCAGCGCCGAGCACGTCGAGACCGGCAGCCATGCCCTGAAGAGCGTCGGCTACGGTGTTGACCGGACGAGCGGCAATCTCCTTACCAGAAACGGTGGAGACAGCACCGGTGAGGTTTGCTTTCTTCTGAGTACCGAAACCTACAACAACAACCTCATCGAGGGAGTTGCCTTCGTCTTCGAGTGTTACATTAATAGGTGTGCCTTCCCATTTCACTTCAACAGGCTTGCAGCCGATGAAGCTGATGCGGATAGTTGCACCCTCTTTGACTCCTGCGATAGAGAAGTTGCCGTCGATGTCGGTAGAACCGCCGAGGGTGGTGCCGAGCACCACAACGGAAGCACCGGGCAGAGGATCGCCGAATGAGTCCATTACTGTGCCTGTAGCCGTGTCGGGCGCAGGCGCTGCCGACGCAGAGGCCGTGAAAGCCGTAAACGTCAGCACACAAAGCGTGAGCAGCAGTGCGGGCAAGCCCGAAAGCCGTTTGCTCATTGTGCGGAGGTAATTACACATGTTGTTTTGTTAGTAAATTAAGGTTAAGTAATTCTTACTTCTATTCTTTCTCACGGATTGTTAAGGAAAATAGAATTGCCACAAATTTAAGTAAATAATTTCTGAACTAAAACAACATTTATTAACTACCCCCCCCCGTTTAAGATTATTTAACCTAAGGCAACCTAAAGGAGGTGAAACGGATGGTATTTGGGGGCATCAGTAGGGAGGCGCGGGGCGGATAAAAGGGATGTGGAATAGGGCCGTGGAATCATGAGGTGGGATTTTTCCACGTTTTCTCGTTATAACAACAAAGTTTTTATATCTTTGCACCATGACTTATCCTGAAAGACATCAACCTCTTATCAACGCGCTCAGACAACGGGCTGCAATGACTCTCCCGCCTGAGTCGCGAATGTACCTGTATGGTTCCCGGGCAAGAAAAGACAGCAGACCGGATTCTGATTGGGACATCCACATCCTGGTGAATGGAGATGAACATCTGCCTTTTGCCGAGGAGTGTAGGATTGCGATGCTTATAGAGGCTGTGGGCGAAGACTTTGATGAAGTAATCAATGCAAGGGTTCACACCTATCTAGGATGGGAAAAGCGCTTCTTCCTCCCTTTTTATAAGAATGTGGAACGTGACTCAATACTGATATTTGAAAATTAGACCTCATCATGACGCTTTCACCATTAGACCGACAGGCCATAGTAGATTACAGAGTGGAAAAAAGCAGAGCAACTCTGAGAGAGGCCGAGTATGTTATGGCCGGGAAATTTTGGAGCCTGACAGCCAACAGACTATATTATGCTACGTTCTATGCCTGCGAAGCGCTGCTGATAAAAAATGGGATTGAGGCCTCAACCCATTCGGGAGTAAGCCACATGATGAATCTGCATTTTGTGAAGACAGAAATTCTGACACATGAAGATAAGACGCTTTTAAGCGCCCTTTTCAGAATGCGGCAGACTGGAGATTATGATGATTTGACAGATTGGACTCAAGAGGACATTGAGCCCCTCTATCCTAAAGCCGAAGAGTTTATCGAAAAATTATTGAGTATCATAGGTCAGTCGCAGGCGGAGGCGTTGCGTTGAAGGCCGGAGAGGCCGGCTCGCTTCACGGCCGAATGACGGAAAAGCTGTGAAAAGCCATCGGCATTCATACCAAGGATGTCACTGCGGGTGAGGTTGAGCAGCGCCGGACGCGGCTGAAACTCCGGGAGCGGTTCTACGGGCTCGGCATGGATATTGTGGGGGCAGACGGTCTGGCAAGTGTCGCAACCATACACACGGTTGCCCAGACGGGGAGCCACAGTGAACGGGCCGCGATGTTCGATTGTGAGATAGCTCAGGCAGCGGCGCGCGTCGATTTCAGGGCGTCCGGAGGAGGCTATTGCCTGACCGGGACAATAGATTATGCATCTTCGGCAGCCGAGGCAGCGAAGCCTGCATGGCTCTGAAGGGGGAAGAGCCAGATTGGTGATTATGGTGCCGATAAAGAAGTAGGACCCTGCGTCGGGAAGTATGAGCTGTCCGTTGAGACCGATAAAGCCGAGACCGGCGCGTACGGCCCAATAGCGCTCTCGCAGGGGGGCGGTGTCGACACACACCCTCGACACGGAGCCGCACCGGGAGTCTATTTCTGCCGCAGCTTTGCGCAAACGCTTGCGCACCACTTCGTGGTAATCATCGCCCAGAGCATATGAGGCTATCCGGAGCTTTCCCTGCTCCGGAAGCATCGGACGGGCGTAGGGAAAAGCGCAGACTATGAGAGAAGAAGCTCCGGGAAGGAGCAGACGGGGGTCTGAGCGCACATCGGCATATCGGTCAAGATAGTCCATTCCGGCGTGGCAACCACGGCCAATCCAATCGCCGTAGGCAGCCGCTTCAGCCGGGTCGACAGACTCGGCACGCGCTATACCGAAGCGATATACTCCGGCTTCGGTGAGAATGGAGGAGAGACGCGATGGTAAGAGGTCAGAGCTGCATTGGGATGGTTCGGAATTCATAACCTTGTGATATTAACCAGTCGATGGAGGCCGGAAGGGCTTCGCGAAGACGCGGGAAAGCCTTGACGGAGTCGTGAAACACTATTATGGAGCCGGGGCGGGCATAGCGGCGCACATTGGCAACAACATGGGCCGAGGTGAGGCGCCGGGAATAGTCGCGTGTCACGAGATCATACATCACCATGCGATGAGTCATGGCGAGGGCATGCGCCTGACTGCGCCGGAGCAGCCCGTGGGGCGGCCTGAAAAGCGGAGAGCCGATTAAAGCGTGAGCCTCGGCCACATCGGCGAGATAATCGGGAGTGGAGCAGCCGAGGCCTTTGAGATGGTGCATGGTGTGGTTGCCCCAAGAATGGCCTTCGGCCCGGATGCGGTCAAAGAGACCCGGATTGCGTCTCACATTGTCGCCAACCATAAAGAAGGTGGCTTTGATGCCTCGTTCGGCAAGGAGGGAGAGCACAAAGGGGGTGACTTCAGGCACCGGACCATCGTCAAACGTGAGCCAGACACACTTGTTCCCGACCCCCTCAGACGGCATGCGCCAAAGGGCTCCGGGAACAAATATACGCTGTAGCCGCGAGGGGCGTTCAATCATTGCTTCTGTTGCTGCTTCTGTTGCTGCTTCTGAATGAAGGCATTCTGGCGCGAGATATCCACCCCGCGGTCTGTGAGCCTCTGCTGCAGTTCTTCAAGATCACCTCCGGCATAGACATAGGTCTGAATGAGATCCATGAGATAATATTGGTCGGTGTAGCGGTCGGCGTGGGGCAGAGTGGCATACTGCCAGGGAGCGAGGCTCTGATAGTAGACAACCTTGCCTGCAATGCGGTCTATCTCGTCGGAGAGCAGGGCTATGCCTTTTTCGGTGTCTTCATCATTTTCGGTGAGGGCTCCGAGGCGCACATAGAGGTCGCCCACCTGCTGTCCGTCGGGCACGGAGAAGGGCACGGCACTGAGCGGCAGCTTGGCAAGCATAAGGTCGAGCACTTCGCGGGCGCGCTCATAGGCATGAGTGCGTATTTTGGGCAGCTCGGCACGGGAATAGTCGCTGAGATAGGCCGAAGCGGAGTCGCGTCCGAGCATCTGGTCTGCTTCGATACCTTCGTTGACAAAAGCTGTGGCGAGGTCTATCATGGCCGAACGATGTGTGGCCACCATACGACGCACAGTCTCGTCGAGGTAGAGCGACGACGGGTCGTCAACCTTGTCGAGGCCACCCCACTGCCAGTTTTCAGTCACGTTGCGATACATCTTCTCAAGATTAATCGAGGGCTTATCGTCGTAGCTGCGCACAGGCCCTACTTCATAAGCCAGACCGGTGTTGCGGAGATAGGGTGAGGCACCGAGATAGTAGCGTTCGGGCACCGTCATGGCAAAATAGACGGGCCGGTTCCATCCGTTGAGCGCGGAGGTGGCTATCATATCGAGGGATATAATCTGGCTGAGTGTAACGCCCGAGCCCTCCTTGCTAAGGTCAAACGGTATGGCCGAATCAGCAGCCTGAGCCTCTGAAGCGGTGATGCGGCCGGCGCGAATCATCGCTGAGGTGTCGACCGGCACATAGGTGTTGGGATATTGCATCACGGTGACACCCCAGTCGTTCTGCCGCGAAGAGGGAGAATAGAGCTGCTGCAGAGATGCAATCGCGTTGACAGGCATAGTGTCGGGGTTGGCGAAGTAGGCAAACTGCAGACGGTCGTAGGCATAGTCGGCGGGCTTGGCCTGCATGTCTATGCCGGGAGCCTCGTATGACGGACGGCGCACCTGATCCACATACCAGTCGGTGGTAAGATAAGAAAGGTTCACCACCTTTACGTCTGTACGGGTGCCCTCAACCTCCTGAGCATACCAGAGGGGGAAGGTGTCGTTGTCGCCGTTGGTGAATATGATAGCGTTCTGGTCAAGCGAGTTGAGATAGTTGTTGCCGAAATCTCGTGTGGTGTAGCGATTGGAGCGGTCATGATCATCCCAGGTCTGCGACACCATCTGGAGGGGCACAATCAGTCCTACCACACAGGCCACTATAACGGCAGGAAGTGATTTGCCGCGCAGCGGAGCCGTCTCTTCGTGAGAATAAAGAGCCGCCGCCGAGGCCTCAACCTGCTTGCGGGGAGCGATGATATTGACAATCAGACGCCACAGACCGGCCACACCCATGCCGATCCAGATGGAGAAGGCATAGAACGACCCTGCGAAAGCATAGTCTCGCTCACGGGGTTGCGATGGGGTCTGGTTGAGATAAAGCACGATGGCTATACCGGTCATGAAGAAGAGGAAGAACACCACCCAAAACTGCTCAATGCCTCGCTTTGAGGTGAATGCCTGCCAACCCAGACCGATGATACCCATGATGAGGGGAAGCATATAGAACACATTGTGCCCCTTGTTGGCCGCTCCCTCCTCGGCGGGCAGAAGCGATTGGTCGCCCAGGCGGGCGTTGTCGATAAACGGGATACCCGAAATCCAGTTGCCGTGGTTCACCTCTCCGTTGCCCTGGATATCATTCTGGCGACCTGCGAAATTCCACATGAAATAGCGCCAGTACATGTGATTGAGCTGATAGACGAGGAAAAACTGAAGATTTTCGGCCATAGTGGGCTTCACGGCATAGACCTTCTGGAGCGCATTGCCCTCCTTATCCACATATTTTGTGGCTTCCACCGGCTTTCCTCGCATACCGATCCAGTCTACATAGGCCTGCGGATGGGGATCGGTGCCGCTATAGATGCGAGGGAAGAGCATGTTGAGCTCCGGAGCCATGGTATATTCCTTCTTATGGCCAGTGAGGAGATAGCGGTCGGGGTCGGAATCGGAGGCCTTCACCTCTTTTGAATATAGAGGCTTGCCCTCTTTCACCACGGGGGTTGTGGAATTGCCGTCCACTTCGTAGAGCACGAATGAATTGAGTGTGGGGCCATAGAAGAGCGGACGGTCGCCATACTGCTCGCGGTTGAGATAAGAAGAGAGAGCGAAAACATTGTCGGGAGCATTCTGATTCATCGGCGTGTGGGCGTTGGAGCGGATGAGCAGAAGAGCATAGGAGCTATAGCCGATAAAGATAACGAAAGTGGAGATAATCACCAGGTTGAGGATTCTCACCGGCAGATGGCGGCATCTCACGAGCCACACGGCAAGAGCAGCCGAAAGAATGAACGCCACCCAGAGATTGTCGCCAATAAAGAGCATTCCCGAAAGGGTGATGGTGATGAACACCGACAGGCGGATCATCGCCGCGCTGCGCTGGGCATAGAGCTCGCGCACGGTCCAGATGAATGAGGCCAGAAGCATGACGGCATATATTATGGTGCCGCTGTTGAAGCTGAGTCCGACCACATTGACAAAGAAAAGCTCAAAATACTGAGAAATCTCGATAAAGCCCGGCACGAGACCATAGAGAATCAGGCCGACAATCACACACGACACGAGGAGCGCGATGAGCGAACCCTTGGCATTGGTCTTCGGCCAAAGGCGGTAGTAGACCACAAGAACAATCGCCGGAATACAGAGCAGGTTGAGCAGATGAACGGCAATTGAGATGCCTATCACATAGGCTATAAGAATGAGATATTTATCTGAGTGGGGTTGGTCTGCCCGATTTTCCCACTTGAGGATGAGCCAGAACACCAGCGCTGTGCAGAACGAAGAGAAGGCATAGACCTCACCCTCCACGGCCGAAAACCAGAAGGTGTCTGACCATGTGTAGGCCAGTGAGCCGCAAATACCGGAGCCGAAGATGGCAAGCATCTTTATGACCGACACTTCTTTAGCGTCGTCGGCCACGATGAGCCGCTTCACCAGATGGGTGATTGTCCAGAAAAGAAGCAGGATGGTGGCCGCACTGAGCAGTGCCGACATGATATTGACACAGATGGCCACCTTAGATATATCGCCGCCGGCGAAATTGACAAAGAATCGGCCGGCAAGCATGAATATGGGGTTGCCCGGCGGGTGACCGACTTCGAGTTTGAATGCCTGGAGTATAAACTCCGGGCAGTCCCAGAAACTGGCAGTAGGCTCAACAGTGAGCAGGTAGGTCACGGCGGCTATCAGAAAGCAGAGCCAGCCGAGGGCATTGTTGATAATCTCGTATTTTTTCATTGCAATGATGCGGAATCGCGTGATTGAAAGTGCAAAATTACTCAATGCCCGCGAAATATCCTCATTCTCGACGATAGATATAGTAATAATTAACCCTTTTCGCCAATCGCCCCAGGTGGATGGCGTGATGGGGAGACGCGCGGTGAGCAGGGACGCGTGGAGTAGCGCCGTAGGCGCGTGATAGGGTAGGTCCGGGTGAATCCGCTTCTATATGAGGCGCTGCCGGCGGGGCAGCAAGCGCCGTAGGCGCGCGATAGCGTAGGCCCGGGTGAGGGAGGTGCGGAGCGCCGCCCTCACCCGGGTACAAGGGGACAAAACGAATTACGACCCCGTAGGTGGTCGGATATGAATGTCTAATCGGTGCTGTATATGATGTGCGACCACCTACGGGGTCGATTCATGGGGACGCGTGTTGTACCCGGGTTACGTCGCGCCCTCGGCGCTCCTCACCCGAGCCTACCATATTTGCCCGCTACGCGGACCGAGCGGGCGAGGGGATGCGGGAGATTAGCGGAGGATGGGCCACGGGTAGGCGAGGAGGGCACGGCGTAGCCCGGTTTCGCGGCCGGAGCAGTAGCGGTTGCAGAGGGCGTGGAAGCGTGGGGAATGGTTCATCTCCGACAGATGGGCGAGTTCGTGGAAGACAATGTAGTCGCGCAGCTCCTGAGTAAGAAATACGACCATCGAGGAGAGGGTGATGATGCGGCGTGAGTCGCAGGTGCCAAGCACTTTATGCCCGCGGCCTATACGCCAGCCCGACGGAGTGGCTCCAACCTCGGCTGCGAGCTGACGCGCCCGAGGCAGAAGGAGCGTCTCGGCAAGAGTGGCCGCTATGCGACAAGAGATGCGGCTGAGAGCTTCGGCCGACGGGGTGATTGAGGAGGAATATTCCACATAGGTGACCGGCAGGCGGGGCGTGGCAACAATCCCTGCCGGAATCAGGGGATTGGGCCGGAACCGGATTTCGAGCCCGGGACAAACGATGGGATGAGCCTCATCGAGGATGAGCGACGGACGCGAGGCGATAAGCCGGGGAAGGAGCCGGGAGAGAGCCTCCTGAAAGGTATGCACAGACCCTCCGGGCGGTATGGAAACCATTAGTCGACCGTTCTTCCATGAGGCACGGAATGTGTGACCGCTACGCCGAACAGCGACAGTGACGACACCCAAGTCGGGATGGCAGAAGGAGCCCCCGACCCTTACTATCTCAGCATCAAATCCCTCTAACCGTCCGCTCATTTGCCGGCCGCCCCCCAGAGCAGTTTTTCGCGTAGGGAGTCTATGAAAGTGTGGCCCGGGAGGCGCACAACGTTGGTGACATACGCGGCGCGGCTCACTGTGACGGTGCTTCCGATGGGAAGAGTCCATGGATTGCCGTCGATTGCAACCGTGAAGGTGTTGGAGCGTGACCGGGCGGTGATTTCTATGCGGGTGCGGTCGCTCACCACGAGCGGCCGCATGGTGAGAGAATGTGGAGCTACGGGAGTAATGACCCAGCTCGGAGCGGTAGGAGCCAGAATCGGACCTCCGGCCGAGAGATTGTAGGCGGTGCTTCCGGTGGGGGTGGCTATTATCAATCCGTCCCCGAGATATGTGGCGAGCGGTTCGCCGTCTATACGAGTGTCTACCGAAATCATTGAGGCTGTGGCTTCGCGCATCACAGCTATCTCATTGAGAGCAAACGGACGGCGGGGCAGCCGGTGGGAGTCGGGGGTGGAAACCTGAAGCATGGAGCGGGGCTCCACTATATAACGACCTTCAATAATGTCGGTGATTACTTTGTCTACATCAGTGATTGGAGCGGCCGAGAGGTAGCCGAGGTGGCCTGAGTTGAGCCCCATAATCGGGGTCTCGGCCTCGCCCACGGAGTTGGCGGTGTGGAGAAAGGTGCCGTCGCCTCCGATACTGATGACGAGATCTACCTCATCTGGGCAACATCCTCTGCGCGCCGGAGGTAGAGAGCCGGCACCGAGGAGCCCGAGAAGATAGTCGCGATAGGATGGCTCAAATTCCAGAGCTATATCGGGATAGCGGCGAAGCCCGTCAAAGAAACGGCGGAGCTCATGAGCATAGGCGCCCTGATAGGTGTTTCCGAATATGGCTATTCTCATGCGTGGGTGGGGATGGTACGTAGAATAGAGTATTATACGTTGAGATGGGCAAGTAGCTCTCCAACACGCGACGAGAGCGTGTCGTCAGTGTCATTGATTGAAGCGCCTCTCACTGCAATGACCTCAAATCCGTAGCGCTCAAGTGATCGGGCTACGGCGGCGGCATTTCGGTGACTCACACGAAGGTCTACCACAATCTCTCCCGACGACAGAACTTCGGAGGTGACGTTGAGGTTGAGCAGATGGGCCTCGGCGTCTTCCACAGCCGAGGCTATGCGTGAGGCCGAGTAGTCAGCCCGATAGCATGCCACCGAAAGCTCGCTACTCTCCTCCACTTCGGGGAAGAGCCTTGCGGGGCTGTGGTGAAGCTGCGACTTCAAGGGGTTGAAATCCGGCGATTTCCGCATCATTATGTCATCTTTCGGGGTCAAAATCTATGAAATCTGAAGTATTGTGACTATTTTTGTGGTCTGATTTGCCTAAGGAGGTGCAAAATTAATAAAAAATCCCCACACTTCCTTATATAAATAAACACTGCCGCCGTGCGACAGGTTTTCAAAGACCGTGTGTAATTATTAAAAATGACAAAACTTAGTGTAAACATCAATAAGGTGGCAACTCTGCGCAACGCCCGGGGTGAGAATAACCCCGATGTGGAGAAGTTTGCCATAGATTGCGAGAGATTCGGTGCAGACGGAATCACAGTGCATCCCCGCCCCGACGAACGCCACATACGCCGTAACGATGTGTTTAAGCTGCGGCCGCTCGTGAAGACCGAATTCAACATTGAGGGATATCCCACCCCCGAATTCATGGATCTCGTGCTCAAGGTGAAACCCGAGCAGGTGACCCTTGTGCCGGATGCTCCGGGACAGCTCACTTCTAATTCGGGCTGGGATGTGGAGGCACACATGGACTTCCTCACGGAGATTGTGGAAAAGCTTCGCGATGCCGGAATCAGAACCTCAATTTTCACCGACACCAATCCCCACAACATACAGATGGCCGCAAAAGCGGGAGCCGACAGGGTGGAGCTCTACACAAAGCCATATGCCGACGGCTATGAAGCAGACCGCGAGGCTGCCGTGACACCTTTTGCCGAGGCAAGCCGTGCGGCTCACGCATGCGGCATCGGAGTAAACGCCGGCCACGACCTTAGCCTACAGAATCTGAAATATTTCCGCGAGCAAGTGCCTTATCTCAACGAAGTGTCTATAGGCCACGCTCTTATATCAGACGCCCTGTATCTCGGCCTCGAAGCGACAATAAAGGCTTATAAAGAGTGTCTTAAATAAACCGCGAAGTTTTCACAACAATCCATACAGCCATGTCACTACCTCTTTCTATTCTCGCCCAGATACAGCCCGCGGTGGCCGACACCGTGGGCATAGACAGCAGCCTCATCCCGGTGGCAGCCGAACCCCCGGTTGTGCAGGAACTATCCGTGTGGCAGCTATGCGTGGAAGGCGGCTTCGTTATGATTCCGCTTCTCGTGCTGTCGGTCATAGCGGTCTATATCTTTATTGAGCGTGCCATTGTGATACGCAGAGCCGCCCGAGAGGATTCCACCTTCATGCAGCGCATAAAAGACTATATCCACGACGGTGAGCTTGAAACCGCCCAGAATCTCTGCCGGCAGACCAACACTCCCTATGCCCGTCTTATTTCAAAAGGGATAAGCCGCATAGGGCGCCCGATGAACGATGTGCTCGTGGCGATAGAGAACACCGGCAACATCGAGGTGGCCAATCTGGGCAAGGGACTCCCCTGGCTTGCCACCACCGCGGCCGGAGCTCCGATGATCGGATTTCTCGGCACTGTGATCGGCATGGTCGAAGCGTTCTATAATCTTGCGAGCGCGGGGTCGGGCGCAAATATCGATGTGCTCGCCGGAGGCATCTACGAAGCTCTTGTCACCACAGTGGCTGGTCTGGTGGTTGGTATCATAGCCCTGTTTGCCTACAATTATCTCGTGGCCCGAATAAACGGTGTGATGAATCTGCTTGAGGGCAAGACCATGGAATTTATGGACCTCCTCAACGAACCGGTGAAATAACAAGTAAGCTCCTACGGCACTATGGCTCTGAAACGACACTACGACATGACGTCGCTTTTCTCCATGGCATCTATGACCGATGTTATATTTCTATTGCTTATATTCTTCATGGTGACGTCGACTTTCGTGTTTCCCACCGCCCTCGAAATAAACCTGCCGCAGAGTTCGGAGCAGACTGCACTGAAGCCTGGCACAAGGGTGTATATAGACAAGGATCAGATTATCTATGCCTCTTTCGGCGACCATGAGCCGCAGGCTCTTGCCGAAGACCAGCTGCTGGGATTCCTGCAGCTCGTGCAGCAGCAACAGCCTGAAGATTTCATAGCCATATATGCCGATGCCGAAGTGCCCTACGGACGCCTTGTAGAGGTGCTCGACCTCGGTGCACGCAATGGTCTTAAGATGGTTCTCGCCACAAAACCGGCACCCTCGTCGGCAAAACCCGCCGGAAAATGACCCCCGAACAGAAAGCCCGCATAATCTCGGCTGTCTCCACCGCAATAATATTTGTAGGAGTCATGCTTCTGCTATTGTCGATGTATCTCACCTACACCGGCGACACGCCCCGCGTGTGGCCTCCGGAAGACACATCCGAGCTTCTTCTGGCCGGAGAATATGTGATGGCCGGAGATATTCCCGAACCACAGCATTCAGAACCCACTCCCGCGCCGGCATCGGCAAGCGATGCAGCTCCGGCCACTGAAGACCTCACCGACGCCGGACCGGCAGGAGAGGCTCCGACCCCGGTGATAAGCTCCAAGCAGGAGTCGCCGATGAAGGTGCGTGAGGAACCGAAGCCCGAAAAGCCGGGCCCCACCAAGGAAGAGCTTGAAGCACAAGAGAAAGAACGGCGACAGAAAGAGGCGGCCGAACGGATAAGCAACCGTGTGAGCTTCGGCGGAACACAGTCTGGAAAATCATCATCCGGCACAAGCGGCTCGCCCAACGGCAATGCCTCTTCGGGAGCACTCTCCGGAATGCCCGGCACCAACCTGAAAGGCCGCACACTCGCTTCGTGGGAAAAGCCTGCGGGCACAGCCACAGGCACCATTGTCGTATCGGTCAGAGTGAACCGTCAGGGCAAGGTGGTTGGCGCCACGTATGCCTCCGGCACAGGAGCTGTGGCCTCCAACAGCGCGGCGCGCCGCAGCTGCGAACAGGCTGCTCTCAGATCCCGGTTTTCTGTAGACGAGGATGCGCCGGCCGAACAGACCGGCACAATCACCTATCGCTTTGAATGAACCTGCTGCCAAAGTCTGCCCACTGCAAAGACAAGCACCCACACCTGAATACCACTTCTTTTCACCCCTTATAAATCTTTACCACCTTGAATCAAACCTCACGGAAAAATCACCCGCTCGGTTGGGTACCAACCGTATATTTCGCCATGGGACTGCCGTTTGTGGTGCTCAACATGGTTGCAGCTGTGATGTTCAAGAACCTCGACATACCAAACGCCGAGATTGCTTTCTGGACATCCCTGATCATGTGGCCTTGGACCATAAAATTTCTATGGAGTCCATTTATTGAGATATTCCGCACAAAGAAATTTTTTGTCGTTTCCACCCAGATTCTCAGCGGACTGCTGTTTGGCATCGGAGCTCTCGCCCTCCATATTCCTGACTGCTTCGCCATAATGATAGCCCTTTTTGCCGTGGTAGCTTTCAGCGGTGCCACCCACGATATCGCAGCCGATGGGGTATATATGTCTGAACTTTCAGGCCGTGACCAGTCGCGCTACATAGGGTGGCAGGGAGCATTCTACAATCTTGCCAAACTTGTGGCCACCGGAGGACTCGTAGGCCTCGCGGGAGTGCTGGCCCACACGTTTGCCGGCTCCGACACCCCCGCCCGCCAGCATTTCGTAGACGCCTGGATGATTGTGCTCGCAGTCATCGGGGCGATATTGCTGCTTCTCGGCGCATGGCACACCCGTATAGTCCCCTCTTCTGAGAAACCCGCATCGGGCGCCCGGTCGGTAAAAGAGGGCTTGAACGGTCTGCGCGCGGTGATAACCGCTTTCTTTACCAAACGCTATATCTGGTATTACATAGCCTTTATTATTCTCTACCGTCTGGGAGAAGGATTCGTGATGAAAATCGTGCCGCTCTTTCTCATGAGCGACCGTGGGTCGGGCGGCCTCGCTATGACCAACGAGCAGATAGGCTTATATTACGGCACCTGCGGAGCGGCGGCATTTCTGCTCGGATCACTTCTCGCAGGCTATTTCACCGCCCACCGTGGCCTCAAACGGTCGCTCTTCACCCTATGCTGCATATTCAATATACCCTTCGCGGCCTATGCACTGCTCGCATGGCTTCAGCCCGAGAGCATGGTCGTGATTGCAGGAGCCATAATTGTGGAATATTTCGGCTACGGATTCGGATTCGTAGGCCTCACCCTATTCATGATGCAGCAAGTGGCTCCCGGCCCTCACCAGATGGCACACTACGCTTTTGCATCGGGGATAATGAACTTCTCGGTGATGCTCACCGGAGCCATGAGCGGCTATCTCTGCGATGCGCTCGGCTATGGAAGTTTCTTTGCCGCCGTCATGGTGGCCACCATCCCCGCATTTCTAATCACATGGTTCGTGCCATTCACACACCCCGACACCAAAGCCGAACAAATTGCCCAAGAAACACAACAACAATATGAGCAGACTGACAATCAAGGGACAACCGCTGCCCCATATGCCCTGGGAGGAGAGACCTCAGGGGAGCAATGAGATAATGTGGCGTTCAGCCGCCAATCCAATCATACCCCGCAATCTCCTGCCCACCTCCAACAGTATTTTCAATTCGGCCGTGGTGCCCTACGGCAAAGATGGCTGGGAATTTGCCGGAGTGTTTCGCTGCGACGACACCAACCGCCGCATGCGCCTACATCCCGGATTCTCCCACGATGGCATAAACTGGCATATCAATGAGGAAGATGTGTGCTTCACCGGCGCCGACCCCGAGATAGCACACTGGGAATATGGATATGATCCGAGAGTCGTGGAAATCGACGGCAGATACTGGGTGACATGGTGCAACGGTTACCACGGGCCGACGATAGGAGTTGCATGGACCGACGATTTCCGCACATTCCACCAACTCGAAAACGCTTTTTTGCCCTACAATCGCAACGGAGTCCTCTTCCCCCGTAAAATCAATGGCCGTTACGCCATGCTATCGCGTCCGAGCGACACCGGCCACACCGCCTTCGGCGACATATTCTATTCCGAATCGCCCGACATGGAATTCTGGGGACATCACCGCCACGTGATGAGCCCGGCCGCATTTGAGCAAAGCGCATGGCAGTGCATGAAAATCGGTGCCGGTCCCATACCGATAGAAACCTCCGAAGGGTGGCTCATGATCTATCACGGAGTGCTCCGCTCATGCAACGGATATGTCTATGCCTTCGGCTCGGCTCTGCTTGACCTTGAGCAACCCTGGAAAGCCACAGCCCGAAGCGGCCCATATCTTATCTCTCCCAGAGAAATCTATGAGCTCACAGGCGATGTGCCAAACGTCACATTTCCCTGTGCCGCTCTTCACGACCCCGAAACCGGCCGTATAGCCGTCTACTACGGATGTGCCGACACCGTCACCGGGGTAGCTTTCGGCTACATTCCCGAGATTGTAGACTGGACACGCCGCAACTCAATCATCTGAACCCAGGCGGGCAATCACTCCCGGAAAGAAGCGCATCTCAAGCTCACGCACCTTGCGCTCCACATCAGCAGCCGTGTCGCCCGGCGCAACGGCCACACGCGCCTGAAACAAAATCTGTCCCTTGTCATACTCCTCACTGACAAGGTGGACAGTTATGCCTGTCTCACACTCCCCCGCTGCCACCACAGCCTCATGCACATGGTGGCCATACATCCCTTTGCCCCCGAATTTCGGCAACAAAGACGGATGGATATTTACCATCCTACCCTCATAGCGTCTTATCAGATAAGGAGGCACCATCAGAAGAAAACCGGCAAGCACCACACAGTTGACCCCTCGCGCCTCAAACATTGCAAGCACACGCCCGCTATCCGCAAGCTCATCACGGCTCAGAATAGCCACATCCACACCAAGCGCTGCCGCACGCCCCACAACCCCCGCCTCGCGGCGGTTGCATACCACCAAAACAACTTCACCGCCACTCCCCTTCTCGCGGAAAAAACGGATGATATTCTCGGCATTGCTCCCGTTTCCGGAAGCAAACACAGCAATTTTCAGCTTATCGTCAATCATTTTCATGCCCCGAAATTAGCTAAAATTCCCCACTAACCGCTCTCCCGAAAAATTTCTTTAGATTTTTTCATCAAAAATTTTGCCATAATAAAAAATAGTCGTAACTTTGCATCGCAAAAGCGGAAAAGCCGCATAAAGCATCCTGACTCCGTAGCTCAGTTGGTAGAGCAAATGACTCTTAATCATTGGGTCGAGAGTTCGAGCCTCTCCGGGGTCACGACCAAAATAGAAAAATGCTGAAATCACTTGATTTCAGCATTTTTCTTTTTTTTACCCAAATCGAAGAATACTGAAGAATATAGGGTCTGTGACAAACCTCAGTCTATTAGTAAAAAAAGGGGGGGCTTGGAAAAACACTTCAGATTATCGCAGTGCTTTTGAAATTAAAAGAAGATGGCCGGCTTGAGAAACGGAAAGCACTTGTTGTAGTGCCAACAGGTTTGCTTGCTAACTGGCAAAAAGAATGTGAGCGCTTCGCCCCGGCGCTGAATGTAGGAATTTACCATGGCCCAACGCGCAACCTCGACACATTCAGTGCCGAAATCCTGCTCACTTCATCATGCTCACTTCATATGGAGTGATGAGAAGCGATGTTGCCAAATAAAAAACAGAAATGGGAATTGCTTGTAATAGATGAGGCTCAAAATATAAAAAACACAGCCACGGCTCAAACAAAAGCGATCAATTCAATCCCTGCTATGTCACATATAGCAATGAGCGGAACTCCCGTGGAAAATCGCTTATCAGAATAAGCGCACTCTATCAACAGACTCTCAATGATGCCATGCGTGAAATCGAAGGTATTGAAGGAAAAGATCACGCATCATTGTTCAAACGCGAAGGACTCGTATTGCAGATGATAATGGCGTTAAAACAGATATACAATCACCCTGCGCAATTTCTTAAAACAAACCAATCTGATGCCGAACTTTCCGGGAAATCCATACTCTTGACAGACCTTGTGCGTACAATTGCGGAAAACGAAGAAAAAGTACTTATTTTCACAGAATTCAGAGAAATGGGCAACCTTCTGGTGAAGATACTTGAAAAAGCCGGGATACAGTCTATGTTCTTGCATGGAGGCACCCCACTGAAAAAAACGCACGGAAATGGTAGAACGATTCCAGAATGTCCGCTCACAACAAGTATTCATCCTCTCTCTGAAAGCAGCGGGAACAGGTCTGAACTTAACGGCAGCAACTAACGTAATCCCCTATGACCTTTGGTGGAATCCAGCTGTTGAGACGCAAGCCACAGACCGCGCTTATCGTATAGGTCAGCATCGTAATGTTCAGGTCTTTCGCTTCATAACCAAAGGAACACTTGAAGAAAAGATTAATGCTATGATACAAGACAAGAAGCAACTTGCCGACCTCACAGTAGCCACAGGCGAGAAATGGCTTGCAGCTATGAGCGATGCTGAACTCCGTTCAATATTCACTCTCGAAGATCTAAACCACTGACGAATAAGTTCTTGCCCATATGCTTCATACCCCTCCGGATTTTTCCTGACTCCGGGGAGTCTATCATTTGCGTCGGCACGAGAAGAAGTCTTTCATCATAGCCCCGCATTCCTCGGCCATAACCCCGCTCACCACAGTGGTCTTAGGATGAAATGGCGACTGAGTAAAAGTGGAATACCCCCTCTTCGGGTCGGAAGCACCATAGACAATCCTGTCTATCTGACTCCAACCTAAGGCACCTGCACACATGAGACACGGCTCTACGGTGACATAAAGCGTGCATCCCTTCAGATATTTCCCACCCAGAGTCTGGGCTGCAGCCGTTATGGCCTGCATCTCAGCATGTGCTGTCACATCATTCAAACACTCCGTAAGGTTGTGACCCCGCCCTATCACGCGGTCATTGACAACCACCACAGCACCCACCGGCACCTCCCCCTCCAAAGCAGCCTTGCGGGCCTCATCCAGAGCGAGATTCATATAATACTCATCAGTCATTATACCAAGTATACGTTCTAAAGATTATTTAAGCAGTTCCACCCGAAGCCCTTCGTCGGCAGGGATTACGGCATCAAACTCTTCACGCGCCTGACTCACGAGAAGGTCAGCATCAGAATAGCGCTTTGAATAGTGGCCGATCATAAGCTTCTTTACTCCGGCCATTCGGGCTATAATAGCAGCCTCACGGGCCGTGGAGTGTCCCCTTTCCCGAGCCTTTGCCGCGAAAGCATCATCATAGGTAGCCTCGTGATACAGCAGGTCGACCCCTTTGACTGCCTCAGCCACCTTTGCTGAAAAAACTGTATCAGAGCAATAAGCATAGCTTACCGCCGGGTCCGGGGGCGAAGTTAGCCTGCTGTTAGGTATAACCGTGCCGTCAGGTGTGACAAAATCAGCTCCATCTCTCAAAGACGCCATTTTGGACACAGGCACGTTATAAAATTTCACCATCTCTCCGTTGATATGTCTGGGCTTGGGCAACTCCCTAAACACATACCCATAGCATGCCACCCTGTGGTAGAGCGGGAAAGCAGTTACCGACAAGGCATGGTCACGGTAAATCTCACCGCCACTCCCCTCCACTCCGTGCAGTCGGATCTCAAATGTGCTCTCACGGCAGAAATAGTCGGTGATGCTCTTCATCACCTCTACCCCGTCGGCCGGAAGCCAGATCTCCACACTCCCCCCTTTGTCGTGAAGAGCCATAGTGGAGAGGAGTCCCGGGAGACCAAACACATGGTCGCCGTGCATATGGGAGATAAATATATTAGTGAGGCGTGCAAAACTCAGTTTCATCTTGCGCATTTCCACCTGTGCGCCCTCTCCGCAGTCAATCATCATGAGCCTTCCGCGGAAATTAATCACCTGACACGACGGATTGTGTCGCGCCGACGGGGTGGCAGACCCACACCCGAGTATGTCTATCTCAAATTGCGCCATAACTCTGCAAAGTTACGCAAAAACCATGATTTTTATGTAACTTTGCGCCATGCTTACCGACAGTTCTTCACAATCGGTCAGGCGCAACTCAACCACCTGGTGGCGACTTGCGCTTAAATACGGAGTGCCCCCGCTCATCACGGTGGGACTCTGCTGGCTGCTTTTCACCGATATAGATTTCGGCGAGATGATCCATATCATCCGCACCCAATGCCATTTCGGTTGGTTGGCTGCCGGCCTGGTAGTGAGTGTGTTTTCCCACGTGTTCAGAGCACTGCGCTGGCGCATACAGCTCAATGCGCTCCATGTCCGTCCGCCGCTATTCATACTCGTGCTTTCCATCTTCGGCACCTACGCCGTCAACCTCGTGCTGCCACGTTTGGGCGAATTGTGGCGCACAGGATATATCTCAGCCCGTCAGCAGGCTCCGTTCTCCACCGTGTTTGGCTCCATGATATGCGACCGCCTCAGCGACACCCTCACCGTGCTGCTGCTCACTCTGCTCACATTCGTGGTGGCAAACTCCCAGCTCATGAGCTATCTCCAGCAAAACCCCGAGGCCTACAGCGGCATCATTTCAATCCTGCGCTCTCCATGGCTCTGGATCTCCCTCGCCGCTTTGACAGTGGCGGTTGTGGTTATAGTGCGCCGCTATCCGCAGGCACGCCCCGTAGCTTTGGTCACCGGCCTTTTCAAAGGAATCTGGCAGGGTTTTGCTGTAGTAATCACCATGCCGGGCAAAGGTATGTGGCTGCTCTACACCTTGTTAATCTGGGGTTGTTATTTCCTTCAGCTCTATCTCGCCTTTTTCGCCTTTCCTGTCACGGCAGAGGTGGCGATGCTCTATGGCCCGACCGCAGTGCTCGTATGCTTCGTCCTTTCGAGCCTGTCGATGGCGGTGCCTTCCAACGGCGGAATAGGGCCCTGGCAATGGGCCATAATGTTCGGCCTGTCGATGTATGCCTCCGGAGTGACAGGACTCACAAAAGAATACGCCACCACATTTGCCAACACGGTAATGGGGTGTCAGACTATTTTTCTCATTTTGCTCGGTATCTTCACATTTATCGCTATAGCGATTGACAAGCGACACACATCCGTTAAACCCCAGAACTCATGAGAGACGACCACGAAGACTATTTCCTCGACGGAGAGCCCGACGAATCTCCCGCCACAGTTCCCACTCCAAACCAGGGTCCGGACAGAAGCGGAGATAACAGAGTGATTGACTTCGACACTCCGGCTCCATCTGCGCCAAAACGCCGCCATCGCGGGCGCAAAGTGCTTGCTTGGATAGTGTTTATCTGTCTCATAGTGCTTGGAGCATGGTTCTATATCCGGTATTTCAACCCATATGTCACTGAGGCTCACGCGTCGGGCTACATAACCAATGTAGAAAAACGCGGTATCATATTCAAGACTTTCGAAGCTGAGATGATAAGCGAAAGGGCGCTTGCCGATACCACCCGCGTCTACACCCGCGACTTCACATTCTCCGTCCGCTCCGACTCTCTTGCCAGAATTCTTCAGCCACTGCAAGGCACCGGGCGTAAAGTCACCGTAGTCTACGAACGCTATTACGGTATGCTTCCATGGCGTGGGGGATCACCTTGTGTGGTTACCGGAGTGATCTCTGACTGATTTTACTTAGCTTGACAAAATATCACCCCCTCCCTTTATATATGAAACATTACTTCTCGGTTCTTGCTATTGCCGCAATAATGAGCGGGTGTGTGGCAGACACTCCCCGGTCGTCTCACTTCTTTGATGTGAGCAATGCCGATGAACTCTCCTCAGCCAATCTCTCAGATTTCATAGAGGTGGTAAGAGTCGTTCCACTCGAAAACAGTGATTCAGTAGTGATCGGCACGGTCAGGAAAACAATAAAACATGATGGGCGTTACTATGTCTACGCGGAGAAAGGCCGCACGGCAGGAATGGGAACCATATCTGTTTTCGATGCCAATACAGGCAGATTCCTTCACACTATAGGCCAGAGAGGTGGAGGGCCGGGAGAGATCACGCCGTTCACACTGATTGATTTTGCCGTGACTGACACCTCGGTCCTGGTAACAGACGGAAGCAACCGCATGCTGAGCTACGGTCCTGAAGGTCAGTTTAACTGCGCATACACCCTATCGACACCAGCCGATAATATAATAGCTCTACCTGAGCGACTACTCACCTATTCACAATCGGACTCCCTGAACTGGCACCTCTATTCGCCTACGGGCAATGAACTCATGGCCTTGGCTCCGGCTAATGCGCTGTCGGATATCGCCACATCCAACCGTTTTGTGGAAATTGACGGTGGAAAGGTGATGGAGGCCACATGGTGCAATGAGGCAAGGGTATATGACCCTGCGCTCAATAGCTACAGCGACACGATGATTGCAGACATCCCCGACGTGCAGACTCTTGCCAGATACGAACAAACTTTAGCTCCGACAGAATTCGGCACAATGGAGGGCAAACGTGAGGGGACACTCATAAACAGCATTTCCACCGATGGTGTCTCTAAGCTGATGATTACTTCTGCTCCTGATTTCTCCGCGTTCAGGCTATGGCTCGCTACTCCCTCTGACACCAAAACTGTTGCCATAGCTGATATTACTGATGATGTCACTGGAAATACCGACTCAAAACTTCCCGATATACTTTTCGCAAACGGGACTTCCGACGGGTATATAGCCGTGATAGACGCCGAAGCATTCGGCACCGATAAAGACCAAATGGACCGTCTTATAGCCACGGCAATTGAAAGCAGCGGTCTTACCCCTGAGTCAAACCCGGTAGTTGTGGAATACCGTCTGAGATAATCTTATTATCCCACGGCAAAAGAATACGGACACCCGAGCCCAATGCGGCTGCAGGTGTCCGTAATTGTTTTATCCGGCTAATCAGAGCACTTTTGTGTAGAGTGCCTTGATGTCTTCAAGAGTCACTTCGCGTGGATTGCCGGGGGTGCAGACATCGGCGATGGCCTGCTCTGCAAGGGCGGGGATATCGGCCGCAGTAATGCCGAGCTCTGAAAGATGCTGAGGTATGCCGACATTGAGTGCAAGCTGACGCACTGCCTCAACAGCTGCCTGCGACGCTTCTTCGGGAGTCATACCGGTAATATCCACACCCATAGCCTCGGCTATGCGGGGATACTTATCCATGCATGCAGGCATATTGAACTCCATCACGGTGGGGAGAAGCAGGGCGTTGGCCACACCGTGGGGCACATCGAAGAGCGAGCCCATAGGATGAGCCATGCCATGCACGAGGCCGAGACCCACATTGGAGAATGCCATGCCTGCTATATATTGGGCCACTGCCATACCATTGCGTGCATCAGCATTGGAAGGCTCGTCTACCGCCTTCTGCAGATTGCGGTGGATCATGCGGATTGCTTCAATCTCAAACATGTCGCTCATATCCCACGCCCCTTTGGTGATATAGCCCTCTATAGCATGGGTGAGAGCGTCCATGCCTGTGGCGGCCGTGAGACTCTTCGGGAGTGAATACATCAGTTCGGCATCAATGATGGCCACAGCAGGAATATCGTTGGGATCCACGCATACCATCTTCTTCTTTTTATCTTCGTCGATAATCACATAGTTGATGGTGGTTTCAGCCGCTGTGCCGGCAGTGGTGGGGAGAGCCACGATAGGCACACTCTTATTTTTCGTCGGAGCGCATCCTTCGAGCGACACGATGTCGGAGAACTCAGGATTGTTGATCACGATACCGATACCTTTGGCGGTGTCCATCGATGACCCCCCGCCGATGGCTATGATGAAATCTGCACCGGCATTGCGGAATGCCTCGATGCCGTCTTTCACATTGGTAACGGTAGGGTTGGGCTTCACATCGCTAAACACCTCGTAGGCTATCCCTGCTTTGTCGAGCACTTCGGTGACCATTCCGGCCACACCGAATTTCACCAGTCCCTTATCTGTCACTACCAGAGCTTTCTTTTTGCCCAGACGCTCCACTACCTCCGGAAGCACCTTGCGCGCACCCGGTCCGAAATAAGACACCTCGTTGAGAATAAATCTTTGTACCATATATATTATCGAGTTTCTATATATGTGTTCTAAATTATTTATTGTAGTGGATTATGAAAGTATGAGGATGAAATTTTGCATCCGGGGCTGATGGCGTTATGGAGTTCCATAGCAACTGAAGCCGGATTCGTAAAGTCCGCCTCATAATTTATAAGACACCGCATTAAATAATTTCGGACACATATTTATGTTATTAGAATTTCATAAGGATTTCTGCAGACCGCACAGTCAGCAGGCAAAGATAGGCTTTTTACATGAAAAACCCCTCTCACGGGGGACAAAAATCAGTCGCAGCGCCGAGTTTTTGGTTTTTTAGGACGAAGAGGAGGCATGTTACAAAAAAATGCGCTATCTTTGTCCGTTAAATCAGCGCTCCACACCATCGCGCCGCCATTTTCGAGACAAATGAAAGTAAAGATACATAGCGAAGGCACCAATATTCTGATTATCCTCCTGCTCATGCTGGGGGTAATCAACGCCTCTGCATGGATGTTTATCCGCCCTGCGGTCATTCCGACAATATTCTCCACCGTATCGGGGGTGATCTTTCTGCTTGTGCTCAACTTCTTCCGCTCCCCCAAGCGCCATTTCAAAGGCTCTACCGACGGAGTGATCGTGTCGTCCGTAGATGGTCGAGTGGTAGCTCTCGAAGAGGTGTATGAAGGCGAGTGTCTTCACCGCCGGGTGATTCAGCTCTCGGTATTCATGACCATATTCGATGTGCATGCCAACTGGTGCCCTGTCAACGGAGAAGTGCTTCTCGTGCGCCATCATCCCGGGCGCTTCATGTCGGCCTATCTTCCCAAATCGAGCACCGAAAACGAACGAAGCACCATATTGATAAAAGCCACCAACGGCGACGAAATCGTGGTGCGCCAGATTGCGGGAGCCGTGGCACGCCGCATAGTGACTTATGCCGAACCGGGCGACCACATAACCGTCGACGAACATCTCGGCTTCATAAAATTCGGATCAAGAGTCGACATCTTCCTGCCACTCGATGCCGAGATACTTGTAGACATCAAAGACAAGACCATCGGCGGAATCACCCCGATAGCCCGACTGCCTCGGCGCAAGAATCACTAACCACCCATCTCCAGCCAACCCAACCACTCGAAAACAATGTTAAGCCGCCTGAGAGCCAACATCCCCAACGCAATAACCTGCATGAACCTCCTTTCGGGAGCACTCGCTTGCATATTTGCATTTCGCTACTCCGAAACAATCGGTCCCATGGCCGGATATCAATGGGCGTTTCTCTTCATAGCCGCCTCGGCAGTCTTTGATTTCTGCGATGGCGCAATGGCCCGCCTGCTTCACGTCTACTCCCTGATTGGTAAAGAACTCGACTCCCTTTCCGACCTTATCAGCTTCGGGCTCGCCCCAACCATGCTGATGTATAACACCATCGTGGCCGCCAACGACGGCACCCCCGTATGGTGGGCATATACAGCACTCATCATAGCAGTGATGGGCGGCTTAAGACTCGCAAAATTCAATGTAGACGACCGTCAGACCACATCATTCATCGGCCTTCCAATCCCAGCCAACGCAATCTTCTGGATCGGAATGGTAGCATGGATTCATGCCCACGGCTATCCCGGGAATGCAATCGTGGCTGTAATCATGCTCCTCGTGGCTCTGCTCATGGTCAGCAGCCTGCCCATGTTTTCCCTCAAATTCTCCGACTTCGGATGGCGCAATAATTTCCGACGCTACATAATGCTTGCCGCCGCCGCGATTTTCGTCATCACCGAAGGACTCCCCGGACTTGCATGGGCCATATTGCTCTACATCCTCATATCGGCCACAATGCGCAAGGAAGCCTGAACACTTCCAACCTCCCGGGCATTAACATTACTATCTCCCCACCCATTTATCTTTTAGCATACTATGTCATTTATCGGACTTCTTCTCATAATTTTAGCAATATTCATTCTCCAGCCCATAATCAAGGGATATCTGGCCATGCGTAAGTTTCGCCGCCAGATGCAGTCGGCCTATCGCCAGGCCACATCGGCCAACAACACTGCCTCATCCCGCTCAACCCGCCGTGGAGGCTGGTCAGAACCCACCCACCGCCATCGCAAGGTTATCACCCGCGAAATGGGAGAATATGTGGCCTACGAAGATGTGGCCGTCACCACCACCAACACACAAACCGACGGTAGTCAAACCACCTCTACTATAAAAGAAGAACAGGTGATTGACGCAGAATGGGAAGAAATTCATTGATTCTATTTTATTATTTCAAAAATTATTATTAACTTTGCATCGCAAACGGCTCAAGAGCGAGCCACAGCACGAAAATATAGCTCAGGAGAGATGGCAGAGTGGTCGATTGCGGCGGTCTTGAAAACCGTTGAGGGTCACACCTCCGGGGGTTCGAATCCCTCTCTCTCCGCCACCAATCAAAGCGAATCCGCTGTAACTCAAAAAAGTTACGGCGGATTTACTTTTTATCCCATACAAAATTCCATACAATTTGTAGGCGAAACCTCATCCCCTACAAAGTGGGTGGTATCATAAAAAAGGCCCGGAGGGCCATGATTTTGTTAACTGATACGTGCCGTGCCGGGAACAGTCAGCCCCAATCACATTCCGACCCCGGAGCGGGTCGTACCGCGCAGACTTATCATAACATTCATGAACATATTGGTTTACAATTAGCCCGACCCTCTCCGGGGTCGTGGGAGATATGTGATACTATCCACCCCGCACGACACGTGCGAGGCAAACAAGATATCGGGCCATCCCGGCCTGCCACATTGCTTTCATTAGCTCAACAATCACTTTTTAACAACCGCTTTTTTACATTACCCCCAAAAGGGCTCTTTCTTGCCTGATGAAAAAAAATAACGGTCGGCCATCACTTATTGTTTGAGGCCGACCGTTGAGATATATTTCCGGTCCATCAAATTTTGATGATAATTCGGCGCCTCCAGAGCAGGAAGCCGATAAGCCAGTTGATGAGCATAAATATTGTAGCGTAGGCCAGAGAAGCAAGCACATCGACCGGTATCACCGCCGATACGAATCCAAACAATGCCTGACTCACCCCGAGCTTACCGAACACAATCGCCAGAAATTCGCTGGAGATATAGAGAATCAGTGCGTTGATGCCAAACACTTCAAAGAAGCTGACCCACGGACCTCTCCGTCCCTCCGCATCAATCCACTTCATCATCAGACCAGTCAGTAGCGCACACGCTCCCGAGGTGATGCAGGCGAAGCTCGGACTCCACACAGTTTTATTGTAAGGCACACTGAAATTGATTAGGAATCCTGCGAAAATAAGGATGGTGCCCACTGTAAAAAACACATTGACTTTGCTAATCACTGTGTTGGCCTTGCTCATCATCATAGCGCAGTAAAATCCAAACAGCACGTTGGCAAGCGAGGATATGGTGCTTACAAGCCCTTCCGGATCGATGGAGCTATACCGGTAGAGATGGTTCTCTCCAAAAAGATATTCATCAACCTTCCAGAGCAGATTTTGCTCACGGTCATTAATCATGCCGTTTCCATAGACAAGAATAAAAGTGTAGCACACAAGGAGTCCGATAGCCACCGGAATCGTGAACCGATGATTGACGGTCAGTGCGAAAACCGACACCAGGAAGTAGCACACCGCTATGCGCTGAAGCACCGCCCAATATCTCAACTGCTCAAAGCTCGTTGCTAAATCCGTGTATAGCCACTTGGCAAACCAGTTTAACGCAAGGCCGAAAGCAATCAGGAGCACTGTGCGCTTACATATTTTCATAAACGCGCGTGAATTGAACGTGAAGCCTCTCCTTGAATAAGACAAGAAGATCGACACCCCCATGATAAACAGAAAGAATGGAAAAACGAAGTCTGATAAAGACAGACCGTTCCATTCTGCATGCCGGAGCATGGTAAACGAATTTCCATAACCGTTGTTGACCATTATCATTGCCGCAACAGTGATACCCCTCACGATATCAAGCGACAGTAACCGATGTGATGATGCTTGTTTTCCCATTTCCAAAAGTGTTTTTTAATGGCTGCAAAAGTAGTAAAATTTATTAATGGACTGATATTTTTTATGTAAATTTGTGGCGCTATATAAAAAACGCTTTGAAAGTCGTTCAGAAGGCGATTGTAGAATACGTTTTATATGAGACCATTAGAATTCAACTCTTTCTCTGCCGGAGGAACATCACCCGTCGGCAAGGATGATTATGGTCATAATGCCTTAGTTTTGCCGCTTAACCATAATCTATACCATTACATGAATTGCCTCCGACTCTTGCTCGTGGTGCTTTTTATCTGCACAGCCCATCTGTCGGACGCGATGGTTCGTCACATAAATGTGCGCAACGGATTGTCCAGCCGCCAGGTATATGAGATTGACGATGATCCGGAGGGATACATGTGGATTTACACAAACTCCGGCCTTGACCGCTTCGACGGACATATAATGAAGCATTATCCCATAGAACCGGAAGATGCCTACAGCGACCATATCCAGTCGGCCACATCTATGACCACCGGTCCCGACGGCTCGCTGTGGATTGCCCTGAAATCAGGGCGAGTGTATCGCTACAACCGTAATCTCGACCGGTTTGACCGTCAGATAAGTTTCAGCGACACTTCGATTCATATCTATAATTTCATTATCAACGCCGATGGCACTGTTGTGGTATGCACCAACCGCGGGCTATATAAGTGGACTCCCGGCGGAGAAATAGAGAAGATGGTGCTCGATGGCAAACTGGTGAGGAGTGTGGCCCACGACGGTCAAGGCGGTTATTATGCGGGCACAGACCACGGGCTCTATCATGTGGTTGAGCGCGGGAGCGGATATAGAGCTGAGTTTGTGGAGGGTACTGAAGGTATTCATATTCTTTCTCTGGCTTTGTCATCAGACAAAGTCTATATTGGCTCCTTCACCCAGGGAGTGTTTGTGCTCAGTCCCGACGAAAAGAGAGTGAGCCCGGCTTTTCATCTCCCCCCTATGCCGGTCAATGCCATGAAAAACTATGGCTCCGACAGCCTCCTCATAGGGGTAGATGGAGCCGGCGTATATCTGATAAACACTTCAGACAATACACTCCTTTATCATTACCATGACGGAGACGACGATAGTGTGGAGCTATCAAGCAATTCAGTGACAGATATCCATGTGGACCGCGACAACGGCATCTGGATAGGCACAAGCCACAACGGGCTCAACTATGTGGCTCCTCTCAATCAGGCTATCAAGACTATCCGCTCGAAGAAAGGCCTGCACGACACACTGGTGTCGGACTATGTGAACGTAATATTCGAAGATTCAGAAGGAGACATCTGGTATGGAACCGACAAGGGTGCGAGCCGTTTCAGTCCGTCGCTCAACAGATGGTGGCACTACCTGCAGCGAAACGATTATCTCGCCAGCGAAGTGCTCTCGTTTGGAGAAGACTCCCGTGGACGGATACTTATTGGCACTTATGGTGAAGGCCTTACGATTGTAGACAAAACGACCGGCCGAGAGACCCGACTGCCAACACAGACTCCCGGAAAAGCCGACGGCTTAGGCACTGACTATGTGTTTGCCGGCTACGGCACACCCGATGGAAATATCTGGATTGGAGGGATCAATGGCCCTCTCACACGCTATAACATCAACGATGGCAGCTATCGTTATTACGATGAAGATTGCATAGCCACAATTGTAACCGATCATTCACAGCCGCTTTTCGGCGGAAATAAAGGAGTGGGGCGTTATAATCCCGACACTGATTCCTTCGAATGGACTCAGACATTCGACAGCATTAGGATTAAATATCCCGTGAGAGTGCTTCTGCCGGACACTATTACCGACGACCTATGGATAGCTACTCAGGGTGACGGCCTGATACGCTACAACCGCCAGACCGGACACGCCACTCTCTTCACCACAGCCCATGGGCTGAGCTCCAACACAATATATTCTCTCGCCCGCGACAACAGCGGATGCATCTGGCTCTGCACTGAGACCGACCTCTACCGTCTCAACCCCACAGACAATCGGCTCACGCGCTTCACCGATCTGCTCGGCACAGACAGTGGTGTGTTCAATGCCGGCGGTGGAATGAACAGTCGCTCAGGAATCATAATGCTCGGCACAGCCGAAGGGTGTGTGGTGTTCAACCCTCTCGACGATATAAACTACACCGCCGGAGGCAACATACTTTTCACCGACTTCAGAATGCATGACCGTCCGGTGAGTCCGGAAGAGCCTGACTCACCTCTTTTGCAAAACATCAATATCACCGACAGAATCGAACTGCGCCACAATCAGAATGATATCGACCTTGAATATGTGATAATCAACTATGCTTCTCCACAGCGTATAGGTGTGGAATACTCCCTCGGAGGTTATGAGGAAACCGCCCACACTGCAGGAGCAAGCGGACGCATCCGTTATCAGAATCTCCCCTCCGGCAACTATACCCTCACGGTAAAAGCCATAGACCTTTATAGCGGAGAGCCTTTCGGCGAACGCCATCTCGCTATCACTGTGCTCAGACCCTTCTGGCTGAGTCCGTGGGCCATACTCGCCTATATCCTTGTGGGAGCCTGCCTGCTGATTTTTGTGGTTACATATATAAGACGTCGCCGGCGCGAACGCCATATCGAATCCCAGCTCCGCTCCTACGCTGCCATTGCTCACGATATCCGCACACCCATGTCGATGATCAAAGCGCCCCTGCTCAATGTGGAACTTGATTCGACACTGAGCGAAAATTCACGTTCGAATCTGCGGCAGGCCCGCTCAGGCATAGACAAGACCATCGGAATGCTCGACGAACTCCTTGGACTGAGGCGTGAGATTCGCGGACAGCGCACTCTTCAGGTGCAGCCGGTCAGCATACTCCGTCATCTGCAGGTATGCGTGGAAGATTATTCCACCGTAGCTTTCTTCAAAGGCATAAGCATAGAATGTGTGGTGGATTCCGAACTTGAATCGGTGATGATTGACCCTGAGAAATTTGACCACATTGTTGACAATCTCCTCTCAAACGCCATAAAATACACCGCCAGCGGCACTGTGACTCTTTCGGCCAGACCGGTGGGTAATCGCCGCTGGAGTCTGTCGGTAGCCGACACCGGTATCGGAATGAGCAAAGAAGACGCCCGACATGTGTTCAAGCGTCGCCACCGATCCAGAGAAGCTGCCGGATGCGACTCCTCAGGCACCGGACTCGGTCTCCTCATCACCCGCAGACTGGTGAGCGAGCACAAAGGCACCATCAGTTTCAAAAGCGAGCCCGGCAAAGGGAGTACATTTATAGTCGAACTTCCTTTGCGGTTTGCCCGCCGCTATCATGCCCCTCTGGCCGACAAACCGATAGAAGACCATCCCGAAGGAGCAGAAAATATCCCCACAGATATTTCTGATGCCAGAAGCACCATCTTTATTATCGACGACGACAAAGATATGCTTTCATTCCTCAAGGATAATCTTAAAGACGACTATAATGTAATAACCACCGACAATCCCAACTCAGCTCTCGACGAGATAAAGGAACTGAATCCCGACCTGGTGATTTCAGACGTGATGATGCCACGCCTGCGGGGCGACGAGCTCTGCCACATCCTGAAGAGCAATATAGACACCAGTCACATACCTGTGATTCTGCTCACTGGTCTGGCAGGAAGAAACGATATTGTGGCCGGACTTGAAGCGAGTGCCGACGACTATGTGATAAAGCCGTTTGACATAGTGGTGCTCCGAGCAAGAATACGCAATATTATAAAGAGCCGGCAGGAACTCGGACGCAGAGTGCTCGCCGAAGACTGCACTCCGGGCCGCGAAGAGTTTACAAACGAACTCGACCGCCGGTTCATGACCCGCACCATGGAAGCCATCAACAGCAACATGGCCAATTCAGAATATTCCGTCAATGAACTCTGCGCCGACCTCGGCATGAGCCGCACCTCTGTCTACAATAAAATCAAAGCTCTGAGCGGACAGTCGCCTAACGAATTCATGCGGATAATGCGTCTCAACCGTGCGAAAGACCTCCTTTCCACTCACAACTACAATATCAGCGAGGTGGCCTATATGATTGGCTTCTCCGATCCGAAATACTTCAGCACATGCTTCAAAAAACAGTTTGGATGCAGTCCGAGCAAGATTTAAACCTGTTTTGACGAATTTTCAACCATACGACGGGTGATAAGGAGCTACTTTTGCAAGCGGATACTAATCACACATCACATGGAAACATATTTAGGAATGGATTTCGGCGGTACGAAACTGCTGATAGGCGAAGTGGACAGTGAGGGCAATATTCTTGCGAGCAAACAATACCGCACAGGATATGTCAATCAGCAGTCGGCCGTAGGCATAATCAGATCATCGCTGGCCGACTATCTGAGCACTGTGGGTTGCGGCAACCGGAATCCGAATGCCATAGGCATCGGAATGATCGGGCGTGTGGACACCGAGGCGGGCCACTGGCTCCAGATTGATCTCGACCGCTCCCAGCCCATCGAGCTTGCATATGAAATCTCCGAGACTTTCGGAATGCCATGTTTTCTTGCCAACGATGTGAAGAGCGCCACTCTGGCAGAACAGTGCTGGGGCTACGGACGCATGAGCGACAATTTCATCTATATCAATATCGGCACCGGCATCGCCGCCGGAATGGTTATAGACGGTCGCCTGACCGCAGGCAGCCACTTCAATGCCGGAGAAGTTGGCCACACTCAGGTAGGAGTACACACCGGGGCTAAATGCTGCTGCGGCCGCACGGATTGTGTGGAAACAATAGCTTCCGGAAGCGGATTTGACATCTGCGCCAGGATGATGCGCCCCCTTTATCCGGAGTCGGCTCTCGAACTGCCCGCCGACACCCGTGTGGATGTAAGGCGCATCTACGAACTGGCACGCAAAAACGATTCTCTATGCAAACTGCTGGTAGACAACGCCGCCCAAGCCATATCCAACCTCATCATGAATCTCGTCAGGGTATCTGACCCCGACACAGTGGTGTTGGGAGGAGGCATAGTTAGCGACCCGATGATGTATAACAACATCTTGCTCCGCCTCCACAAACACACCATGCGCTTCGTGACCAACGGCGTGGTTCTCACCCGCCTGAATCCCGCTTACATCGGTCTGTTGGGAGCCGCAGCCGTAGCAATGAACAGCAACATAACCAAAGAAGCCGCCATACTACAATGAAAATCACAATAGCAGATAGCGAGCAGGAATTTGACATCACTGCCGCCCGACGTATCGTTGCCACAATATGTGAGCGCCCGCAGGCCGTGATTGGTCTCTCCACCGGACGCACCACCGGCAATATCCACCGCCTGGTATGCGATATCCACGACCATCTTGACTTTGATGTGAGTCAGACCACATTTTTCGGCCTTGACGAAGTGACCGGTGTAGACAGGGAATATGCCGGAGCATGCTACACTATGCTCCGCACCGAGATTATAGACCGTCTCGGCATAGATGATTCTCATTTCCTCATGCTCCCAACACGGTCTGCCGACTTTTCCGTTGATTGCATGCACTTTAAGAATGAAATCAAGAAGCGCGGAGGCATAGACCTTCTCATTCTCGGACTCGGCGAGAATGGCCATCTCGGTTTCAATCAGCCGGGCACTCCGCTCAACAACACAGCTTGCACTTCTAAGATGGACTCTGCGCTTGAAGCCCGTATCCGTAGGGAGACCGCAAGTCCTGACGACGCCGAACTCGGAGGGGTGACACTCGGCATTCGCGACATAATGCACGCACGACGCATAATTCTCGTGGCCAAAGGTTTCAACAAAGCTGAAACTGTCTGCCGCATGCTCTGCGGACCCGTCACCCCCGACCTCCCCGCATCAGTCCTGCAACTGCATCCCGATTGTGAGTTTCTGCTCGATGCCAAGGCCGCCTCACAGATTGACATAAACCTTCTGCGTTAATATCATGGACAACACGATAGCCACACCCGGCGGCCCCTCCGCCACTTTCCGCACCAGTTATGTGACAGCATTTGTCACTATGGTGATACTATTTTTCGTGGTAGGATTCCTCACCACGGTCAACACCCAGTTTCAGGCACCCCTCAAAAGCGCGTTTCTCAACGGAATGGGCTCTCTGAAAAACACCTTTGCCACACTGATCACCTTTTCGTGGTTTCTGGCCTATCCCTTGTGTGGCGGCCTCGGTTCGCGGCTCGTAAACCGCTACGGCTACCGGGCCACTCTCATACGCGGATTGTTCATGATGAGCGGAGGGCTGCTGCTTTTCTTTGCTTCAGCATGGCTCTCGGCTTCTTACCCCGAATGGACCATATTACTCGGCAACCTCTCTCTCCCGCCGGCATTCATAGTGTTTCTTCTGGGGTCGTTCACGGTGGGTGGTAGCGCAACTGTGCTTCAGGTTGTTATAAACCCCTACCTCTCCGCCTGCCACGTGCAGGGCACCCAGAGTGTGCAGCGCCTTGCCATCGGTGGCTCGGCCAATGCAATCGGCACAACCATCGCACCTTATTTCGTGACAGGTATAATATTTGGCGGAGTGGCCGTTGATGCCATTCAGACTGATATGCTCATGATTCCGTTTCTGTCGCTCGCATGCATAATGACCATAATCGGTGCCGGACTCTACCTCGTGCCACTGCCGGATATCAGCGGCACAAGAGCGTCGGCAACCGACACCACAGGCCGCAGCGTCTGGTCTTTCCGCCATCTCCGTCTGGGTGTGGCCGCGATATTCTGCTATGTAGGAGCCGAAGTGTGCATCGGAGCCAATATAACGATGTATGCCGTTGACCTCGACATGCCATCCCCCTCTCTCATAGCCACAGTCTACTGGGGAGGCATACTCGTCGGGCGCCTTATCGGGAGCACTCTCAGCACTGTGTCGCCACGCATGCAGCTCACCGTCACCACCTCCGGCGCCACGCTTCTCACCGTCTGCGCCATAATGACCGACAATCCCTGGCTTCTTGCCATTGCCGGACTCTGTCACTCCATAATGTGGGGAGCCATATTCACCCTTGCCATCAAGGATTTGGGACGCTACACAACCATAGCCTCCGGTGTATTCATGACCGGAGTGGTTGGAGGAGCCATCCTGCCTCTGCTTCAGGGCATATGCGCCGACCTCACCGGCTCATGGCGCTACACCTGGTGGCTCGTGACCGCCTGCGAACTGTTTATGCTCTCCTACGCTATATGGGGGTCGAGAATACGTCCGGCCGACAGAGACACATCCGTCACCACCGAATGCTGAATCCAATCAACCAACAATCCTGACAAAAATATCAGTCATGTGTCCTACCACCACACTTTTTCGAATAATCCTCTCCGCCATGCTGGCGATGAGCCTTCCCACCGTGGCATCGGCCAAGGTGATAGTGGGTTATGTAACCTCGTGGAGTGATGTTATCCCCGACCCGTCAACTCTCACCCACATCAACTACGCTTTCGGCCACGTCAACGAAACTTTCGATGGCTTGGAAATAAGCAATCCCACCCGCCTGTCTGCCATATCAGCTCTCAAGGTCAATAATCCTGAGCTGAAAGTGCTTCTCTCGGTGGGGGGCTGGGGAAGCGGACGCTTCAGCGAGATGGCCGCATCTCCAGAATTCCGCAAGAAATTTGCCGCCGACTGCCTCCGCGCTGTAGAGCAATACAATCTCGATGGCATAGATATCGATTGGGAATATCCCGGAAGCAGCGCTGCCGGCATTTCATCAAGCCCGGATGACACGGCCAACTTCACTCTCCTTCTGAAAGAACTCCGCACCACACTCGGTGCCGACAGGCTACTCACCATTGCCACCGCTGCAGGAGCCGACTATGTGGATTTCAGAGCCGTGATGCCCTATCTCGACTTTGTTAATATCATGACCTATGATATGGCCGATGCGCCCCTCCACCATGCGCCGCTCTTTCAATCGGAAAACACATCAGCTATGACGTGCGACAAATCTGTCAGACATCATCTGGCACAAGGTGTTCCGGCAGGCAAACTCGTGATGGGCGTCCCATTCTATGGCCGCGGAGGCAAAGAGCTGAAAGGCCGCGACTTCCGCAACATCGAAGCCGGCGATGGGTATGAACTCATCTTTGACAACACTGCAAAAGTTCCCTTCATAGTCAATTCAGACGGCGTGCCGGTGGTTGGCTACGACGATGCCCATTCACTCAGCCTGAAGTGTGACTATATACTCAACAATGACCTTCTCGGAGTGATGTATTGGGACTATGCCGGCGACGACGACCACGGCACACTGCGCAATCTTCTCGCCTCACGCCTAAAGAATGCCACCGACAAGCGAAAGATTCTCGTGCTCAACGAAGGTGGAGGTCAGCACGGACCCTTTACCGAACGCGCCATGAAGTGGCTCAACGGCTATGCCGATACCCATGGCCTGGCAATAACCGAGCTCCGCAACGCATTTCCTGTCACGGAAACTTATCTGGCCGACTACGATCTCATCATACAGCTCGATTTTCCGCCCTACACATGGCCGGAGGAGGCTCAGAAAGCATTTGCAGACTATATCGAGAACGGTCGCGGAGGATGGATTGGTTTCCATCATGCCACTCTTCTCGGGGAGTTCGACGGCTATCCCCTCTGGCAATGGTTCTCCGATTTCATGGGCGGTATCACATTCAAGAATTACATAGCCCCGCTTGCCGACGGGAAGGTGACTGTTGAGAATGTCAACCACCCTGTCATGGCGGGAGTGCCGCAGGAATTCGTGCTGACAAATGATGAGTGGTACACATATCACACCTCTCCGCGGCCGAATGTGGAGGTGATAGCCTCTGTTGATGAAAACAGCTACACGCCTGCTTCCGACATACGCATGGGAGACCACCCGGTGATATGGAGCAACCCACGGATGAAAGCGCGAAACGTATATTTCCAGCCGGGTCACAGCCCCACACTGTTTGAATCGGATGCCTTCACACTCATGTTTGCCAACGCCATCCGATGGGCTCTTGAAAAAAACTGAAAAGACTACTCAAAGATTTAGGTTATTACTCGTGTTAGGTAAAAAAGATTAAGTAAAAAAGGATCATCTTATGTGTAGGCTCGCGGTGACGCGGGCCTGCATTGTTTTCACCACCATACATGCGTGAAATTCAAAGGTGAATAGGTTGAAAAAACGCCATAAAAGCGTGTTGTGATAGATTTCAAACCCAATATGATTGTTTCTAAACCCCTCCCTATTGAGGGTTGGGTAATTTTGTGACAGATAAAAACCAGCCTTCTGAAAAACTGAAAAGTGAAAAATTTTAACCAAAAAACTAATCACATGAGATTTAGACTGACAGTGCTGTTGCTCGCCCTGATAAGTCTGATGTCGGTAACGGCACAGAACCTATCGTTGCGTGGCACAGTGGTAGACACCGGCGGCGAACCGCTTATCGGTGTAAGGGTGACTTTAGTCAATGACAGCAGCGTCTACACCGCTACCGATATTGACGGAAATTTCCATATTACGGCTCCCGTAGGGTCATCCGTAAAGTTCACCTATCTGGGATATTCTTCCAGAACCGTAAAGGTAAATGCAGGCGACACCGATATAAAGGTTGTGCTTGAGGAAAACCAGACCATGCTCGACGAAGTTGTGGTTATAGGCTACGGTGTGCAGAAAAAACGTCTTGTCACCGGCGCCACAACCCAGGTGAAAGGCGACGAAATCGCCTCACGCAACACCGTCTCGGCTATCGGAGCCCTTCAGGGACAGACTCCGGGTGTGAATATCTCCAGCCAGGGCGGCAAGCCCGACTCGGGTTTCAAGGTCAACATCCGTGGTGTGGGCACCAACGGCGACACCAATCCTATCGTGGTTATCGACGGATTGGTAGGCACTATGTCCAATCTGAGCGCTCTCAACCCCAACGATATCGAAAGTCTCGATATCCTTAAAGACGCAGCCTCAACAGCCATCTACGGCGCACGCGCCGCCAACGGTGTGATTCTTGTCACCACAAAACATGGTAGCGAAGGGCGCACCAATGTGAGCCTCGATGCCTATGTCGGCTGGCAGAATATCGCCAAGCGTCCGCAGATGCTCAATGCCAAGGAATATATGTATGTCTATGATGTGGCCCGCATGTTTGAGGGCAACAATCCGCTCGACTGGAAATCTATCGTGCCGGCCGACGTGTGGTCGCGCATAGAAAACGGATGGAACGGCACAGACTGGCTTGACGAAATGATAGGCCGCAATGCTCCTCAGCAAAGCTATAACCTCGGTGTGAGCGGCGGCAGTGCAATGGGCTCCTACTCCATCGGGTTGGGCTACACATCTCAGGAGGGCGTGATGCTCCGCGACTATATCGACTCCAAGTTCGAGCGCTACACCGCCCGCATCAATTCAGACTGGAACATCATCAAGGCCAAAGACCGCAACCTGCTGGTGATTGGTGAAAACCTTATGCTCAACTTCACCAACAAGAATGGTCTTGACGCAATCAGCACAGGCGGTGCATGGTCAAACACTGTGCGCACAGCCCTCAAGGCATCACCCCTCATGCCCCTCTTCGATGAAGACGGCGAATTCACCAAAGGCGCAAGCTGGCTCAACGACTCCCAGCAGAATCCTCTCCGCGCAGCAACCCGCGGCGGAGCTGACCAAAACAACAACAAGAACTATTCTGCACGCGGCAACTTCTATCTCCAGCTCGAACCGGTGAAGAATCTCGTGCTCCGCACCAATTTCGGTTTCGGCTACAGCGGCTGGACCTCACGCAGCTACACCACTCCCTACAATGACGCGCCATTCGGGTCGGCCGACACAGACAACATCAGTCAGGGTTCGGGCAACGACCTCTCATGGTCATGGGAAAACACTATTGCCTACAATTTCAAAATAAACCAGCATAATGTGAGCGCCCTCGCAGGCATGTCGGCCGAAAAATGGGGTCTGGGAGAAAGCGTTGGCGCAAGCCGCAAGGACAACACTTTCGGCGACTGGCTCCACGCATATATCGGCAATGGAACTTCGCAGGCCGTAGACTATGAAGGCGCTGCATGGGGCATCTGGGGCAATCCGAGCGGAAAGGGAGCCATCAACTCCTATTTCGGCCGACTCACATATGACTTCGACGGCAAATATATGGCTACCGCTACCGTCCGCTCCGACGGTTCGTCAAACTTCGCCCGTGGCCACCGCTGGGGTGTGTTCCCATCTTTCTCCGCAGGCTGGAATATCAGCGAAGAGAAATTCATGGAAGACACACGCGACTGGCTCACCCGACTGAAACTCCGCGCAAGCTGGGGTCAGAACGGCAACTGCAACATTGCCAACTTCCAGTATCTCGCCACTATCGCCATCGGAGGTGCCGACTATTTCTTCGGCGACGACAAAGTGGGTAAGGTGATCGGCTCATACCCCAACAAAATCGCCAATCCCGACCTCACATGGGAACGCTCCGACCAGTGGGATGCCGGTATCGACGCCAACTTCTTCAGCAGCCGTCTCAGTCTCGTGTTCGACTGGTATCGCAAGACCACTAAAGACTGGCTCGTCAACGCTCCTATCCTTGCTTCCTACGGCACAGGCGCTCCTACCGTGAATGGTGGCGACGTGCGCAATCAGGGTATCGAACTCGGCCTCACATGGAGAGACAATATCGGCGGACTCGGCTACTCTATCGGCGCCAACATGGCCTACAACAAAAACAAAGTGACCCGCCTCGCCAATGACTCCGGCACAATCGACGGACCCGGCGACGCCGTGCTGCAAAACTCCGGATTCATCTCAAGAATCGAGGTCGGACAGCCCATCGGATTCTTCTACGGCTACAAGACTCTCGGAGTATTCCAGAATCAGGCTCAGATTGACTCTTATGTGAATGCCAACGGAGAGAAAATCATGCCACAGGCCACTCCCGGCGACGTAATCTTCTTTGACCGCGACGGCGACGGACAGATTTCAGACAAAGACAAGATGAATATCGGCGACCCCCATCCCGATGTCACAGTGGGTCTCAATATCCAGCTCACATATAAGGGCTTTGACCTCGGAGCCAACTTCTACGGAGCATTCGGACAGCAGATTGCCAACTGCTATCGCGACCATAACTCATCCGGTTACGACAACTGGACCTACAATCTTGCCAGCCAGGTATGGACCGGTGAGGGCACAAGCAACCGCTATCCGAAACCCGCCACCACTTCCAGCACCAACTGGTCATACATTTCCGACATATTCGTAGACGATGCCGACTATCTCCGTCTCCAGAACCTCACATTCGGCTATGATTTCAAGACCATTTTCCCGAAGATGCCTCTGAGCCAGTGCCGTTTCTATGTGAGCGCCAACAATCTCTTCACCATCACCAACTATAAAGGTTTCGACCCTGAAATCGGCACCGACGGCAACTGGGGTGGCACAAGCTGGGTACAGGGCGTGGACCAGGGATTTTATCCTTCATCGCGCACATTCCTCATCGGTGTAAATCTTAAGTTCTAACCGCTACAGCCATGAATATAAAAACAATACTTTGCGGTGCAGTGACCGCAGCCATTCTCACCGGTTGTTCCGAAAGCTTTCTTGACACAGACAACCTCACATCTAAAGACTCAAGCAACTTCCCGGCCAACGTAAACGATGCCAACGAGATAATCACAGGCATATACCGCCCGGTAATGGGTGACTGTGACGCTCCTCAAAACAATCCCCTCTTCATTGCCGAACTTATGAGCGATGAGCGTCTTGGGGCCGCCGGCAAAGACGATGCCGTGGCTCAGGCAATAGCCAACTACAAGAAGACCAACGACAATTTCTATTCCGGTTTCTGGTCTCGCATGTACCAAGGCATCTACCGCTGCAACTATCTCCTGTCTGTAGACGACATCATCGACTGGGACGGCGACACGGACAGCCATGACCGTATAATGGGCGAAGCATACTTCATGAGAGCCTACTACTATTTTGACCTCCTGAGATTCTTCGAAAACGTGCCTATGCCCCTCACTCCCGAGCCTATAAATCTGCCTCAGGCGCCTGTAGACGAAGCCTACGGTCAGATAGCCGCCGACCTCAAGAAAGCCATAGAACTGCTCCCAGCCCTGCCCCACGCATCACTCAACGGTGTGGGCACTGACGGCCATGCAACCCGTTGGGCCGCCGAGGCGCTTCTGGCTCGCGTGTATCTGTTCTATTCGGGTGTCTACGGAAAGAGTGATATAGTGCTCCCCGAAGATGGCGGCACTATCGGCAAAACCAATGTTGTGGCATATCTTGAAGACTGCATCAGCAAGTCGGGTCACGACCTCACCCCTCAGTTTGGCGATCTTTGGGCCTTCTCCGCCGCCGGCGACTACTGGCTCAACAAAGAGCAGGGCTACAGTTGGCTCGGTGACTGCGCCGGATGGCTGGGATGGCGTCTCAACGACGGCGAGGAGCGCACCCCCGGCTACAGAGACAACCCCGAGGTTGTATTTGCCATCAAACATGCTTGGGGCCAGCAATATTATGCCCGCAACCTCAGCGTGCTCTTCTTCAGTCCGCGCTATCAGGATGCCGACAATCCCAACAGCGACGGCGACGGCTGGGGAGGTGTGTATCCCTTCGGAACCGGTTGGGGAGGTGGCACTGTCACACCCAATATCTACAACACATGGCCTTCGTCAGACCCCCGCAAAAAGGCTTCGATTCTCAATGTTGACGATCCCGCCGAAGGCATGACCTACCATGACAATGGCGGTCACCAGGTAGAAGACACCCACCTCTTCAATAAGAAGTATATCGCTATCAACGTCCACTCGAATGAAGTGACCTCCAAAGACAGCCAGAACGGTCCCGGCGCTATAGCTCTCTACTGGTATCTCTATCCCGGCATCCATGCCTCTGACAACGACTATATGTCATGCAACTTCATGGACGAATTCGCTATCCGCTTTGCCGACGTTCTGCTCATGCACTCAGAGCTGACCGGTAATGCCGACGGCATGAACAGGGTGCGTGCCCGCGTTGGACTCGAACCGCTCCCCTACTCTGCCGAAAACATAGAGAACGAGCGTCGTTGGGAACTTGCATTCGAAGGACTGCGCTTCTTTGACCTCAAGCGCTGGGGCAAACTCGACGTGGTAGACCAGCACCGTTCAAATATCGACTGCATGTGCGACGGAACCACACGCAATATCACCATCTCCATGCGTCCCGAAACCAAAGGATGGCTCCCCATCCCCGACGATGAAATACGTAAATCGGAGGGTGTTCTGGTGCAGAATCCCGGCTGGAGCACATCAGAAGGCAATTATACCTCACCCTATTAATCACTACCCCACATGAAAACCAAACATATCCTGTCGCTGGCCTTTTGCGCCTTAGTGGGTCTGACCTCTTGTCTTGACACTTCTGTGGCCGACGACCACGAAGCATTTGCCAATGTCAGCAGTGACCCCCAGAAACTCAGTCAGCAGTTTGCCTCGTCATTTTCTTTCGAAAACGGAAGTCAGCACTCCAACAAAATCCGTGTATACAATAATTCCGGCTACGAGTGTCAGCTCAACTACATAGTCGGCACCACGATGCTCGGATGTGGCACTGAGAATTATGTCGATGTAATAGTCCCCTTTGCCGGTCAGCTCGAATTTACCGCCACTCTGCTTTGTTCGGGCACATTCGTTCCGGTTACTATCCCTGTCGTGGTTGAGACCATAGACAATGAGCTCGACCCCCTGTTCAAGGCTCTGACCGGCGGAAGCGCCGAAGGCCGCACATGGCAGTGGTGGGTTGGCCGCGACTACGAAAACGGCAACTATGAATATATCGACGGCTCATGGGGCTGCGTAGGTGGCGGAGGCTATGGATGGTCGGCCACTGGTCCCAACTGGGTGTGCTACGGTATTGGAGACACCGACGAATGGACCGGCCAGACCGTAAGCATGGACGAATGGGTGAAATTCGATGTGGATGGCGGTCCGAACGTCACCGTCCACTACAGTGACGGCACTGAGAAAAAGGGCACCTTTACCCTCATCTCGGGCACCACACCCGAGAAAGCCGATCTCGGCTGGATAGGCACCATGAAGCTCTCCATTCCCCTGCCTCACCAGATTGTCGACGGTCAGGAAAGCTATTACCTCGACCTTCCCGCCGAATTCGATGTAGCCATGCTCGACGACGAACACCTCATCCTTATCGCTCCCGGTGGAGGCGGTCTCCACATTATCTGCGATGATAGCTGGGCTATAAGCTCTACCCACTGGACCTTCCAGATAGTCCGCTGACAAATAGACCCCATCCACACCCAACAATTCCTTCTCGGATGGTTTTGATGATGTCGCACACGGGCCCGGCCCGGGTCCGTGTGTGACTTTTTTATTATCCTGTCCGCCTGACCTCTTCAGCCGGAAAAAACTACTTTCACCATCTATCCCATGTCGACCTCACGTTTCTTGTCGCTATGCTTTGCGGCTATATATTTTTCATCTCCGTTATGCCAGGCTGTCGGCCAGACTACCGACGCAAAATTTGAATCGGCATTAGTACGCTCCGGATATATCCATGAGCCGCTCAGCCACACCGACGGAATCTCACTCGAAGCGGAGGCTGATATGAAACAGGTGGCCGACTCCCGGAAACTCCATGGAGAATGGCGTTGTGCAGGCAAGCTTATCAACCTCTCGGACGCAGACACCGCTACCGTGATGCACGTGAATTTCAACACGGGCACCACCCGCGCCAAAGGGTCTCCTGACGACCCTGACTATGCGCTCTACGGCCATGCCGTGGCCACACTCCGTCTTGGAGGCATATCGCTGGAGCGCTACAATCGTCTGTGTCTCACCATCGAGCCCCGATGTCCCGGCATAAGAGTAGTTAATATCAATCTGTCTTTCAACAACAAAACCCCTTCGGGCAAAGGCTTTAATCCTCCCACCGGCGCCCACCTTATCCAGCTGAAGAACAACACCCTCAACCGCTGCTACCTTGAAATTGCCGATCTCCGTCGCGACTGTGTGGACGATATTTCGCTGAGCGTATCGGTCAATGGCCGCGATCTGCCCACAGCTTCAGAAGCTATCTTCCTCATCCACGACATATCGGCCCAGACGATAGCCAATCCCGAAAAAGTGAGCGGCTGGAACCTCTCTGACGGCCGGATTATATATTCCCAAAGCGGATATTCAGCCAATGGCGAAAAGACTGCCATATGCGGAGCCAGGCTGAGCGGCCACACATTCAAGCTGGTCAGCTCACCCGACAACCGAACTGTATATGAGAGCACTATCACACGCCGCGATGAATCTACCGGCACATACGGAGTGATCGATTTCAGCCCCGTGTCTCTCCCCGGCAACTACCGGATAATTGCAGATTCACTTTCCACCGACGTTTTCTCTATTGGCGAAGCCGGACTATGGGACCGCTCATGCTGGAAAGTGCTTAATTTCATTTTCTGTCAGCGTTGTGGCTATCCCGTGCCGGGCATCCATTCCAGATGTCACACCGATCTTTTCAGCGAACACGCCGGCATGAAACGTCCATATAGCGGCGGATGGCACGATGCGGGCGACCTCTCACAGCAGACCCTACAGACCGCCGACGTATGCTTTTCGCTCCTCAAACTTTATGAATCCCGACGCTATTCAAACCCGGCTCTCGCCTCCCGACTGAGGGAGGAGGCATTGTGGGGACTTGATTTCGTGCTCCGCAGCCGTCTGTCCGACGGGTATCATGCCAGCAGCATGGGGCTTCTCATCTGGCAGGACGGCATAGTGGGGAGCCATGATGATATTTCAAGCGTGAGAGTGCAGAATCTCCCTTTCGACAATTACCTCTACGCGGCCTACGAGGCTTACGCTGCCCGGGTGCTCGACGACGGCACGGACCCGATGCTGGTCGACTATCTGCGGAAAGCAGCTATAGAAGACTATGATTTCGCCAAAGCCGGCTTTGAAGAACACGGATTCGGAGGATGGATAAGTCCTTACGAACACACCTATTGCACCGGAGAAAGCCAGTTTATGGCCACTGCATCATGGGCCGCCTCGCTCCTCTATCTCCTTTCTGGCGAAAGCCGCTATGCCGAAGATGCCAGAAACTACGCAGACTATGTGCTCGCCTCCCAGAGTCACGAATCAATCGGCGATGCTGCCATAACAGGATTCTTCTATCGCAATCCGGACCACCGCTCTGTGGTTCATTTCATCCACCAGAGCCGTGAGCAGGTGTTCATGCACGCCATGGCCACGCTTTGCCTCACTCAGCCGTCGCATCCCGACTGCACTCTCTGGCGTAAATCTATCGAAGATTACGGCAAATACATCAAAAGCCTCATGAGCTATACTGCACCATATGGCATGATTCCGGCCGGAATATACCGCAGCGACGAATATCTCGACACCGAAGCCTTCTTTTCTGTCCATCTATTTCCGCCCGACGATGCCCCCCGGCAGTTTACCGCTCAAGCCGAAAAGGGCATTCAGGTGGCTCCCGGATTTGTGGTCCGCCGCTTCCCGATATGGTTTAATATTTTCAATGGCAATCTTGCCGTACATATGTCTATGGGAGAAGCAGCCGCCATCTGTGGCAATATCCTCGGCGACCGCAGGCTCATGGATATAGCCCGCGAGCAATTATATTGGGTGGTCGGCAAGAATCCGTTTGCTCAGTCGTTAATATACGGAGAGGGCAGCCGCTATCCGTCGCTAAATAACTTTTCTTCCGGCGAGATTATTGGAGCCATGCCTGTTGGAATCAGATCTCTCGGCGATTCCGATGAGCCTTACTGGCCTCAGATCAACAACGCCTGCTATAAAGAGGTATGGCTCACATCGGCAGGCAAATGGCTCGCTCTTGTGGCCGCTACCGAACAGGCGTCTGAACCCGTTGAACTAATCAGCTATAATTCTGACAACTAATCAATATCACCCCATGAACTATATCAAAGCTATCATCGTAAGCCTGCTTGTGCTTGTCACTCTCCCTTCTGTGGCCGACGACAACGGCTATCCTGCAAACTATGCACGCGCACCACGCTTCAAGGCGCTTCTGTTCTACTCCGACACCGCTGAAGAAGCTCATGTGCAGTTTGCCAGCCAGGCCATAGATTTCTTCAAGCGCCTCACCTATGGCGACGGCTATATTCTTGAAACCACTACCTCACTGGCCGGCTATGATTACGACAGTCTGTCTGCCTACGACATTATCATTGCCGTGAATGCATCGCCCGAAGGACCGGAGCAGCGTGCCGTATTCGAGAAATATATGGAAAACGGCGGCGGTTGGCTCGGATTTCATGCCGCTGCCTACAACGACGCTTCTACAAAATGGCCCTGGCTAAATCAGTTTCTCGGATGCGGAACATTCTATTGCAACAACTGGCCGCCACAGTGTGTGCTGCTCACTCTTGACACCACCGACAGTCCGGTGACCAAAAACCTTCCCGGCGAATTCGTTGCTCCCGAAAGCGAATGGTATCAGTGGAATCCCTCACCCCGCGAAAATAAAAATATCGAGATCCTCGCCTCCATATCTCCTCGCAATTATCCCCTTGGCATAAAAGACGTGATAAGCTTCGGCGATTTTCCGGTGGCATGGCGCAATCCGGCCTACAGAATGGTATATCTCAACTACGGTCACGGCGACCGCGGATTTACCGATGCCACCCAGAATCTTCTCACGCTCAATGCATTCAGATATGTGGTCAGCCTCAGCCCTAAAGGCAATCCGTTTGAAAAATAAGCTACTATCCGTATGAAGAGGATATTTCTTTCCACTATCGTGGGCTTACTTGTCTCATGCAGTCATTTCCCCGAGCAGTCCGGCAGCCGGGCAGCTATCCCGACTGACAGAGAGATCGAGCGGCGTGTTGATTCAATAATGAGCCGGATGTCGCTTGATGATAAAGTCGGCCAGATGTGTGAGGTTGTGGTCGACATGGTCTGTGCCGACAGCACTGTGGCCGGACGGCCGGTCACCGATTCCGCCCTTCTCGACACTATCTTCAATAAATACCGCGTCGGGTCCATACTCAACACCGCTCAGGGGCATGCCCAGCCACGCGACACGTGGTATAGCCTCATCAGCGACATCCAGGAAGCCTCGATGAGATATATCGGCATCCCGGATATCTATGGCGTGGATCAGAATCACGGCACCACATATACCACCGGGGGCACACTATTCCCGCAGGAAATAAATATGGCGGCCACATTCAATCGTGCCTTGGTGAGGCAGGGAGCCGCAATATGCGCCTATGAATCGCGCGCAGGCTCAATTCCGTGGGTCTTTAATCCGGTTATGGATCTGGGGCGCAACCCTGTGTGGAGCCGCATCTGGGAGAGCTTCGGTGAAGACCCCTGTCTCAACGGAGCAATGGCCGTGGAGATGGTGCGCGGATACCAGGGTGATGATGCCAATCATATCGGGCCATACAACGTGGGCGCATGCCTCAAGCACTATATGGCCTATGGCAATCCCACCAGCGGCAAAGACCGCACCCCCGTCTCCGTAAGTCTTGCCGATCTGAGAGAGAAATACTTCCATCCATTTAAGGAGGCCATCCGGGCTGGAGCCCTGTCTGTGATGGTTAATTCCGGAATTGTCAACGGTATCCCGTTTCATGCCAACCATGAGTTTCTCACCGTGTGGCTGAAAGATGAGCTTAGTTGGGATGGCATGATTGTGACAGACTGGGCCGATATCCATAATCTCTGGCGCCGCGATAAGGTGGCCGCCGACTATAAAGAGGCGATAATGCTTGCCATAAATGCCGGTATAGATATGTCTATGACCCCCTATGACACTCAATTCTGCACTCTCCTGAAGCAACTTGTCGAGGAGGGTAAAGTATCGATGGAGAGGATAGACGATGCGGTGGCCCGCATAATCCGCTGCAAGCTGCGTCTTGGCCTTTTCGAGCAGCCCGTCACCAACCCTGCCGATTATCCACTGTTCGGAAGCGAAAGCCATGCAGCGGTTGCGCTCGAAATGGCTTTGCAGAGTGAGATACTGCTGAAAAACAACGGCATCCTGCCCCTCGCCCCGAACACGCGCATACTTCTCACCGGACCAAACGCCAATTCGCTCCGGGCTCTCAACGGCGGATGGTCATACACCTGGCAGGGAACCGACGATGCCGTCTACCACAACGGCTACAATTCCATCTACACAGCTCTTTGCAATGAGTTTGGTGCCTCCAATGTGGTTCTCGAACAAGGCATGGATTATGTGGCCGACTATGGTCGCTGGGCAGACGAGCAGAATTTAAGAATCAATGCTGCGGTAGCCGCTGCGAGGAGTGTGGATGTAATCATAGCCTGCATAGGCGAGAATTCATACACAGAGACTCCGGGCAATATCAACGACCTCACACTTTCGCCCAACCAGACTGCGCTCGTCAAAGCTCTTGCCGCAACAGGCAAGCCCGTTATAATGGTGCTCAACGAGGGTAGGCCTCGGATAGTGCGCGAGATTGAACCCCTCACTGCCGCGATAATCGACATTATGCTTCCGGGCAACTATGGTGGCGATGCGCTTGCGCAACTTTTGGTAGGCCGGCATAATTTCAGCGCCAGACTACCGTTCACCTACCCGAAATGGGTCAATGGTATGGCCACCTACGACCACAAACCCTGCGAGACTGTCGAAACCATGAGCGGTGCCTATGGCTACAATGCCGATATCGATGTGCAGTGGCCGTTTGGTTTCGGCCTAAGCTACACCTCATTCGAATACTCCGGTCTCAAAGTCGACCGACAGGAGTTCACCCCCTCCGATACCCTCCGAATCAGTGTCGACGTTACCAACACCGGCAAGCTACCAGGGCAGGAGACCGTGATGCTCTATAGCCGCGATATTATCGCATCAGTGTCGCCCGACGTGTGCCGACTCAGAGACTTCGAGAAAATATCCCTCGCTCCAGGCGAACAGCGCCGGGTCACATTCATTCTTCCCGCTTCAGCACTGGCATTTGTTGGTGCCGACGGAAAATGGCTTCTCGAAAAAGGAGCATTTGAATTCATGACCGGCCCTCTCAAAGCCACAGCCTCATGCACTGAAACTATAAGATATGAATCACCCAACTTATAAATCATGACCTCTACCGCACTTCTGATTCGCACTGCCGCCCTGATTGTCCTGCTGCTCGGCGGTCTAACCTCCTGCCATACCAAAGAGACAGCCGGCAGAGACTTCATCCGTGTGGAGGGCCGCGACCTGATTGACTCCCACGGAAATAAATTCTTTATCAAAGGAACAAACACCGGCAACTGGCTCAATCCCGAAGGCTACATGTTCGGATTCAGCAAAGTTAATTCTCCGCGCATGATCAACGAGGCTCTCTCGCAACTGGTCGGTCCCACAGAAGCCAAACGCTTCTGGCAGGAATTCAAAGACCGCTACATCACTCGTTCCGACTTCGAGTTTATAGCATCGACCGGAGCAAACACTGTGCGCATCCCTTTCCACTACAAGCTCTTCACCAACGAAGACTATATGGGCCTGAACGATGCTTCCGAGGGATTCCGCCGACTCGACAGTTGCATTTCATGGGCACGAGACTGCCGTCTGCGCCTGATTCTTGATATGCATGATTGTCCCGGCGGTCAGACCGGCGACAATATCGACGACAGCTACGGCTATCCATGGCTATTTACAGATTCGGTGGCACAGGAACAGTTTGTCGACATCTGGCGCTCCATCGCATCCCGCTATTCAGACAACGATGTTATTCTCGGCTACGAACTGGCCAATGAGCCTATTGCCACATATTGGGACGGCGACGAACGCACTCAACTCAATGCTGCCGTAGAGCCTCTCTACAAGAGAGCGGTCGAAGCTATCCGAAGTGTAGACCCCAACCATATCATTCTTCTCGGCGGACCGCAATGGAACGGCTATTTCGGCAACTTCACCGACTGGTCTTTCGACGATAACATCATGTTTACCTGCCACCGTTATGGAGGAGAGCCAACGCCCGAGGCAATAGCCGAAATAATCGATTTCCGCAACCGCACAGACCTGCCCATGTATATGGGTGAAATCGGACACAACACCTGCGAATGGATGGAATCGTTTGTCAATGTGATGCGCGATAATAATATCGGCTACACATTCTGGCCATATAAGAAACTCGGCGACAGCGCGATGACCGGTGTGACCCCTCCCTCCGGATGGTTTGACGAACTCGTGGCATTCGTAGAGGCTCCCCGCGCCACATACTCCGACATACGCGAGGCACGCAAACACTGCTCCCCACAGCGAGGACAGCTATTGCTCGACTCATTTCTTACAAACGCACACACAGACAGAATGACCGTCTATAACGATTATATCACGGCTATTCAACTTGATAAATAATATGGTTATGACCCTGAAAACTACCTTAACCCTGCTGGTGGGAGCAGCATCACTCTATGCTGCCGCCCAGACTCCGATATATCTTGACGACACAAAACCGCTTGAAGAAAGGGTGCACGACGCACTCTCACGCATGAACGTGGCAGACAAAATCGCGATAATCCATGCACAGAGCAAATTCAGCTCTCCGGGAGTGCAGAGACTCGGCATTCCGGGCATATGGTGCACAGACGGGCCTCACGGCATCCGTCCCGACGTGCTGTGGGACGAATGGGATCAGGCCGGAGCCACCAACGACTCCTGTGTGGCGTTCCCCGCACTCACCTGCCTGGCCGCTACCTGGAATCCTGACATGGCCGCCCTCTACGGCAAGTCGATTGGTGAAGAAGCGAGATACAGAAACAAGAATGTGCTTCTCGGCCCGGGAGTGAATATCTATCGTTCGCCCCTCAACGGACGTAATTTCGAATATATGGGCGAAGACCCCTATCTCACGTCGCGTATGGTTGTGCCCTACATCCAAGGTGTCCAGGCAAATGGAGTGGCAGCTTGCGTGAAACATTACGCACTCAATAATCAGGAGATAGACCGAGACCACGTGGATGTATATGTCGACGACCGCACTCTCCATGAGATTTATCTCCCTGCCTTCAAAGCCGCCATAAAAGAGGGAGGAGCATGGGCCATAATGCCCGGCTACAACAAATATGCCGGTGATCACGCTTGCGAAAATTCTACCCTGCTGCTCGACATACTCAAAGGCGACTGGAAATTCGACGGCGTTGCAATAAGCGACTGGGGAGCCGTGCATAATACAGAGAAAGTCGCGGCAAACGGTCTTGATATGGAATTCGGCTCCTGGACCGACGGACTTGCCAACGGAGCCAGCAATGCCTACGACGACTACTATCTTGCCCGTCCGTATCTGAAGCTCATCTCCGAAGGAAAAGCTGACACAGCTCTCCTCGACGACAAAGCAGCCAGAGTGCTCCGCCTGATTATGCGCACCGAGATGAACCGTAATCGCCCCTATGGGTCCCTCAACAGTCAGGACCACTATGATGCAGCCCGCCGTATTGCCGGCGAAGGCATCGTATTGCTCAAGAACAACCACAATCTTCTTCCGGTTGCCGAAGATGTGAAACGCATACTTTTGGTTGGAGAAAACGCCATAAAAATGATGACCGTAGGCGGAGGCTCCTCATCTCTTAAAGTGCAGCGCGAGACCATGCCGCTCGAAGGCATTGCTGCCCATGCCGCAACCTGGGGCATTGAGGTGAATTACGAGCGTGGCTATGTGGGCGACACCACCGGAGAATACAACGGAGTGACTACCGGACAGAATCTCGCCGACTCCCGCTCATCTCAGCAGCTTATTGCCAACGCGGTGAAAGCTGCCCGTGAAGCCGACATGGTAATATTCATTGGCGGATTAAACAAGTCTGACCACCAAGACTGCGAAGGAACCGACCGCAAGAACTTCTCGCTTCCCTACGCACAGGACGAACTCATCACCGCACTCGCCGAAGCCAACCCCAACACAGTCGTGGTCATGCTCACAGGCAACGCCTATTCGATGCCATGGAAAGACAAAGTCCCCGCAATAGTCCAGGGATGGTATATCGGTTCTGAAGCCGGCAACGCGATTGCCGATGTGATATTCGGCCACGTTAACCCATCAGGCAAACTCCCCTTCACATTTGCCTCCTCTCTTACCGATTATGCCCCTCACACCAACTCCGCCCCCGAGATGTATCCCGGTGTCGATGGAAAAGTGTATTATAAAGAAGGCCTTGATATCGGCTACCGCCATACCGACCGACTCCCATCAACCAACGTGAACTATGCCTTCGGACACGGACTGAGCTACACCACCTTCGCTCTCGGAAAACCACAGCTCTCCACACCCACCCTGTCTGGAAGTGACGACACCATAACTGTGACCGTTCCGGTCAGCAACACCGGAAACCGCGCCGGCTCAGAAGTTATCCAGGTCTATGTCCACGACAAGAAAAGTTCGCTTCCACGCCCGTATAAAGAACTCAAAGCATTCAAAAAGGTTAAGATTAATCCGAGCGAAACTGTCAACGCAACTCTCACTCTCGACAAAAATGCTTTTGCTTACTTTGATGACAACAGACAACAATGGATTGTAGAGCCCGGCGAATTTGAAATCCTGATTGGCACCGCATCCGATGCGATAAGCGCTTGCCTACCGATTGAAATCAGCGCCCCTGGCATCGCCTGGCATGATTGAATAATCACTTCCCCCCCCTTCGTCCGCCCCCATTAGCACCGACACGATAATCAACTTCCGCCACTGACTTCCGGCCACAGCACCACACAAGTCAATGGTGGAAGTTTTTTTAGACTTTTCAACCGGGTTTTGCTATTGACTCGTTTATATCCCACTATCCCTTCTCCACTTTTCACACCGCAATAAGCAAGATTGCACAGATCTTGCCATCTAACCAATTTCAGAATTTTTTTATTAAGGGAAAAATAAGGGACTGATTCAACATCTCTTACGAAGAGATATGGATTAAGCATAAACTTCGGATTGGCAATAAATTACAACTCAAGAATGACTATAACGTCACATCTCTTCATTGCATTTGCCGGATTTATAGAATAGTTAGGGATGCTTTTAATTTCTTAATATGTTTGGAGAATTCGAAGAATAGGATTACTTTTGTGTGTCAATCCATATCTCTTCGTAAGAGATTTGGATAAGACGACTCTTTGATTCCTATTGCTTTGACAATGAATCAAGACCTCCACATATGCTATGGAAACCTCCGGGTGTTTATAAACACCACCTCGTCGGGGGGTCGGGAAGAATTACCCGAACAATTCGGAAAGTTAAAATACTCCGAATGACTCAAACACCTGATTCACAACTCAACTATATTGACAATTTGATTGCCGGACTTCGGGATAAGGCCATTTCCCTCCCCCAGTCTACAGCAACAAATTATCTGAAAGCACTCACCGCATTCGAATCCTTCACAGCCATATATCCCCATGATATATCAGCCGTTTCCCGCGAGATGCTTGCAGATTGGTATGTCAATATGATCATATCGGGTCATACCCGTAAAACCGCCCTACACTATATCAACAGCCTCTCCGCTCTATACTCCTCCTTAAAGGGAAAGGATGAAACATCAGACGATGAGTTTGCATGGATTAAAGACAAAATTAAGAAGTTATCGCCAGATATGCCCGACTGTCGCATCGACTCAGTCAGCTTCGAGCGTCTACTCCAACTCATCCGCACCACCGAACGCCTTCAGCCCGACCTAAAGCTCACCGCCTCACTGCTCACCCTCGCATTACTCAACCCCTCTATATCATTGTCAGAAATCGCATATCTCGACAAGGATACCACCGACAGACTGACAGATACCTCCGCTGAAATCGCCAATACATATTCTACCCCACGCCGGAAATATATATTTCCCCTCTCACAATCGCAAGCCACCAACAAACAAGTGCTTGCCCGGCTTGACTCCTCACTACTCTCCCTAATGCGCAGCCGCAACATAACCGTATTCACCACAGCCGAAGCAACCATTCAAAGCTACTGGGCTTATGCCACCATCGCAGCCGGAGCCACTCCTTGCGAGGCAGTCTCGGCACTCGGCCACACACCTCCAGGCATTCCGGCACTGACTGTCTGCCCACGCAAAAACTCCTCACGACCACTTCCCGACATAGAATCGATTCTCCTCTCCAATCCCCTCTGCTGGCATGCAATGCGTCTGCGCCCCGGTGTGAGATTCGAGTCTCTAACCTCCCGCCTACACGCCCTCCCATTCACCGCCCCACAACTCTTCTATCCCAGCGTTGAGATAGCCCGGCGCATCGAAAAGAAACTCACCTACTGCAACCAACCCCTGATTGCCGACATTGTCTTCTTCCGTAGCCGCATCACAGATATCCCCCGAATATTCCGCCATATCGGCGATATAGCCTGGTGCTACAGACGCCCAACCGACACCGGCAGCCCATATGCCACCATACCAGACTCTGCCATGCTTGAATTCCAGACCGCTATCGGAATATTCAGCCCTGACATGGACCTCTACCCAATTGGCACAATAGACCTCCGGCCCGACGACATAGTAGAAGTCATCGGCGACATGTTCATGGGCCACAAAGGTCGCATCGAAAGCATCAAAACTCCAACCGTCTACCGCCTCATCCTATGGGGCAACAACGGCCTTGAATGGAGAGCCGACATCGACTCCCGCCTCCTACGAAAAGTAACCTCCCTCCCACACCCCACCGTAGCATGACCGAAGAAATCGCCACCCTACGCAAACGCGTGATTCTCTCCCCAATCACACCGATGATCGACGAACGCTTCATAGCCAACATCGACGACATCAACGAACTCATCAACCTCTGCGATGACGAAGGACTTGACCGCACACAGTTGCGCCGCCAGCTGGGCGAATTCTACCCCGAACTCATCCGCCGCATCAATGCCCAGTCCTCCGTGCAGCATGCCCATCTCCTCATCCGCTCCCTATACCGCCTCATCTACGACCGCGGCTTTGATGAAGCCGACCGCGGCCCGCAACTCTGGCGTGACACCCTTGTCAGCCTCACAGACCGCTTAGTCGCAGCCTACCGCCACACACCCCTCATCCCCTCATGGGCATATCTCCCCCATCTCCTCTATATCAGCGCCCGGCGCGGAGAGCTCGATCATATCCAACCGGAAGTAGACCGCATACTCGCCGACCTCATAGCCTGCGACTGGTCAACCCTACCCCTCGACGAACAGCTCCACCGCCTCAGCGCCCGTCAAGCCGTAAGCGGCTACCTCATCCCCTCCCCCGCCAACGAACCCCTCTGGGCCGCCGCCCTCACCCGNCTCCCCTCCCCCACCCACTAAACCAACAAACCCTCATATCTATGTTAAATCACAAGTCCGTTCTAATTACCGGAGGAACTGGATCATTCGGTAAAAAATTCGTTGAGACAATACTGAAACGCTATCCGGATGTCAAAAAAATTGTGATATATTCACGCGATGAATTAAAACAATTCGANCTCAAACAGAAATATCCTCATGNCAAGTATCCCCAACTTCGTTTCTTTATCGGTGACGTTCGCGATGGAGAACGTCTGAAACGGGCCTGTCANGGCATAGATGTGATAATNCATGCNGCAGCNATCAAGCAGGTCGACACTGCTGAATATAACCCCGAAGAGTGCATAAAGACCAATGTAAATGGTGCGCAGAATGTCATAAATGCAGCTCTNGCCACAGGTGTGCAACATGTTGTTGCCCTCTCCACCGATAAAGCCTGCGCTCCCATCAATCTTTATGGCGCCACCAAGCTCACCTCCGACAAGCTATTCACTGCCGCCAACAATATAAAAGGAGATAATCCGGTNAGATTTTCCGTAGTAAGATATGGNAACGTCATGGGCTCACGTGGNTCCGTCATTCCTTTCTTTATTAACAAACGAGACAGCGGAGCTAAAGAGNTGCCCATTACCGACATGAGAATGACACGCTTCAATATCTCCCTNCAGGCCGGNGTTGACCTCGTGCTCTGGGCNATCGAACATCATCTCGGAGGTGAAATCTTCATCCCAAAGATTCCATCCTACCATATCAAGGACGTAGCTACCGCCATAGCGCCAAATCTACCCCAGATAGAGGTTGGCATTCGTCCGGGAGAAAAACTTCATGAAGAGATGATTACTGTAACAGATGCTCTCAACACTATTGACGTGGGCAGATATTACGCAATCCTNCCATCCGTCTCTTTCCGTCACAACCGCGAGGATTATCTTGCTCACCATGGTGGTAAACCGGTACCCGACGGCTTCCATTATAGCTCTGANAAAAACGAAGAATGGGAGACCGTTGANACAATGCGAGAGAANATTAAAGAATTCGTCGACCCNAACTTCGAGGTAAAATAAAATGAGGAAACCGATACCCTACGGACGACAGTCAATCAACGACGACGATATAAAAGCCGTTGTCGAGACCCTAAAGAGTGACTATCTCACTCAGGGACCGAAAATCAAGGAATTTGAAGAGNANTTTGCTGAATATGTCGGCGCTCGCTACGCTGTAGCTGTCAACAACGCAACCTCTGCGCTCCACCTTGCCACAACCGTACTGGGAGTCAAGCCNGGCGACAAGGTTATTGTTACACCTATGACTTTTGCTGCCAGCGCCAACTGTGTCCGATATTGTGGAGGAGATGTCACCTTCTGTGATATCGACCCAGACACCTACCTGATGGACATCAANAAGCTCCGGAAAATTCTTTCTGACAGTCCTGCCGGCACCTATAAAGGCATCATTATCGTNGATTTCNCCGGTTACCCCCATAATCTTGAAGAATTCCGCGCAATTTGCAATGAATTNAACCTCTGGATGATAGAAGANGCCTGCCACGCTCCCGGGGCTTGGTTTACTGATTCCAAAGGCAACAAACAGAAGAGTGGNAACGGCCAATTTGCCGACATAAGNATCTTCTCCTTTCATCCGGTCAAGCATATNGCAACCGGTGAAGGCGGAATGGCAACGACCAATAANCCNGAACTATACAAGAAGCTCTNTCACTACCGCACCCACGGCATAACCAAAGACCCAGACTTACTACAGAAAAATGACGGNGGATGGTATTATGAAATGCAGGATTTAGGTTTNAACTATCGCCTCACCGACTTTCAGGCAGCTTTAGGCATCACTCAGCTTGCCCGAGCAGACAAAGGACTTGAACGCCGCCAGGAGATAGCCCGCANATATGACGANGCTTTCCGNAANATTCCNGANATNAAGATTCCGAAACGNGNGAAAGACCTCTATCANGCTTTCCATCTCTACATANTTCAGGTTCCNGATCGTAAAGGNCTNTACGANTTCCTNCANGAAAATGGAATATANGCNCAGGTNCATTANGTNCCTCTCCATCTCATGCCCTACTATCAGCAGCTCGGTAATAAAAAAGGCGATCTCCCGGTTGTTGAGGAATATTACGACCACTGCCTTAGTCTGCCCATGTATCCCACTCTCACTGACGAAGAGCAATCCTACGTAATTGAAAAAGTAATTGAATACGTCACCAAATGANATCGATTTGCATAATTCCGGCAAGAGGAGGCAGTAAACGTATACCTCGAAAGAACATCAAAGACTTCCTCGGTAAACCAATTATTGCTTATTCCATTGAGGCCGCTCTTAAAAGTGGACTTTTTGACGAAGTCATGGTTTCTACNGATGATGAAGAAATNGCAGNNGTTGCNCGTCAGTNTGGNGCNNCNNTNCCNTTCATGCGNTCNGCNCATACNGCAAGTGANTTCGCAACNACNGCCGACGTAATCAACGAAGTGCTTAGANTCATATNCCTCCAAAGGCAAAGAATTTGACACCGTGTGCTGTCTTTATGCCACAGCTCCCTTCGTCACACCTCAGCATCTTCAGGAGGCCGCTGAAATAATTACCAGAGGAGAATTCGATTCCGCATTTACCTGTGTAGAATTCTCTTACCCCGTGCTCCGTAGTCTCGTTATCAACTCCGAAGGACGTATTGCCATGAAATGGCCGGAATATGGACCATGCCGCTCGCAAGACCTTGAAAAGTTCTACCACGACGCCGGCCAGTTCTACTTCGCTACAATGGATGTATACCGAACCACCGGTTTTTGGGGTCCCAACACCTATCCCATAATCCTCTCCGAACTCGAAGTCCAGGATCTCGACACACCCACAGACTGGGCCCTCGCCGAAATCAAATTTCAACTGTTAAAGTCAATAAATCAAGCCTAAATGGAGATTGATAGGGATAAAATATATCAACTTGACAAGTATACATTCCAGAACTTCACCACACTGGATGCTGATACGATTGAAAAAATTCGACTTTGGAGAAATCATCCGGACATACGTAAGTATATGTATAATCCAAATGAGATTACTGAGTTAGAGCATCAAAATTTCATTAATAGCCTCAAGGATAGACGAGATAAATCTTACTGGCTCGTCTCTCGGAATGACACGCCACTTGGAGTTATCAATCTAGTAGATATTGATTATGAGGTCAGCATGGCTGAATTAGGTTATTATCTCATCCAAGACTATCATAAGACTGGGATTGTCATCGAATTTTTAGTCACTGTTCACTTCTTCTTCTTTGAGATGATCAATATTAGCACAATATATGGAGGAACTAATATTAAAAATATTGATGCACAATTACTCAACAAGTTTCTTGGTGGTGAGGAAAAAGGATTATTCACAAAAGATAACAATCAGTATCTCCGACATTTTATAACTAAAGAGCACTTTTTAGCCCTTCGCCATAAAACTGATAATTTCAGAACATTTGTAACGTTTTTAAAAGAAACAAGCCATTAATGGACTTAAAATTTCATCACCTCGGTATTGCTTGTAAGGACATAGATCAGACAGCTGAAAGATATTCTTTGCTAGGGTATACGAGAGGAGAACAGATATTTGATCCGCTTCAAAATATTAATATCTGTTTCCTTACTCATCCAGAAATGCCACTGGTGGAACTACTCTCACCTGCTGATATAAAATCCCCTATAGTGCAGATTCTTGAAAAGAATGGTACTACACCTTACCATACTTGTTACAGTGTCACAGATATAACTGAGGCTATAGGGAGATTAAAAAAACAACAATACATTGTAGTATCCACTCCGAAGATTGCATGTGCGATAGATAATCATCGTGTAGCTTTTCTCTATCACAAGGATATGGGATTAATTGAACTCGTAGAAGAATAATCCTATGTTTATTTTCCGAAACTACACAATAGAAAATCTATTTGACGAAAACGTTAGATTTTCAGGTTATGGGGATATATCGGAGATTCCCCAATCGGATGTATACGTATGGTTTTATAATGCACCTATTGGTACTGATCATACCTCTATAGTGGATGAGATAACTGGAATAGGTGATAAGCTGAAAATTGCTGCTGCAAAAATTCCATCCTCATCCCCATTCTATATCCTTACTCTTGAAAATCTTTTTCCAACACACATCTCTCTCGCGGATAATTCCGTAGCTGACGCTATTACTCAGGTCAATTTAACAGCTTATGACTTAGGAACCACTCACTCTAATATCCGAATAATTGATTTTAGTGAATTCCTCCAACAATATAAGCCTCAAGAATGGATTAACTGGAAATTTTACTTTCTTTCTCAGATGGTAATAAATCCTTCTATAGCAGGAGAATTTAAGAATTGGTGGCAGAAAAAACTATCCGCATTAACCACACCTCGGAAGAAATGCCTTGTTCTTGATCTTGATAATACATTATGGAGTGGAGTACTCGGTGAAGATGGTATCGCAGGCATCAAGATGAGCGGGGATTATCCTGGAAACGCATTTGCTTATTTCCAAAAAAGTTTGTTGACTTTAGCTCACAATGGGGTTATTCTAACCGTTTGCAGCAAAAATAATGAAGAAGATGTAAAGGAACTTTGGGATAAAAATCCATTCTTAAATATTGGACCTAAAGATATTGCAGCCTATCGAATAAATTGGAATAATAAGGCCGATAATATCAGAGAGATAGCCCAAGAACTCAATATAGGGATGGATTCTATGGTATTCATTGATGATAATCCAACTGAAAGAGAGCTGATACGAAAGGAGCTCCCAATGGTTACTGTTCCTGAATTCCCTAAGAGGCCGTATGATCTTATGAAGTTCTATAAGATTCTTCTGGATAGTTATTTCCAAACCTATAGGCTGACGAACGAAGACAAGCATAAAACCGAGCAATATAAAGCAAACGCACTTCGCGCAACGGAAAAGTCACGGTTTACAGACCTGACTGATTTTATAAAAAATCTAGATATTAGGATTGATTTTCTGAAAGCAGACGAATTCACAGTGCCACGTATAGCACAAATGACCCAGAAAACCAATCAATTTAATCTTACAACGCATCGATACTCTGAAGCTGATATCAATGCATTTTTAGAACATAAGGACTCTGTTTACTGCATTTCAGTTAGTGATAAATTCGGTGATAGTGGAATTACCGGAGCCGCAATCATTACCCGTTGTGGAGAGATCGCAGAAATAGATACTTTTTTACTAAGTTGTCGTATTCTTGGAAAAAATATTGAAATCGTATTCATAAAAATACTCCTTAATATGCTTATCAAAGATGGGGTAAAAGAAGTGACGGCGAAGTATATTCCTACCTCTAAGAATAGGCAAGTTGTCACATTCTACGACTCTATTGGATTCAGACTATCCGACGAAAAGGATGGAGTGAAAGAATATCAGCTCACTATAAATACCCCCTTTACCATTCCTGAATATTATACCATCTCACTTAAATAAAATGGACGAGAAAATCATAACCATAATGCAGGAGGCTTTCAACACTTCTCAGATAACCCCTCAGACTGATCAAAATAATTGTGAAAAATGGGATTCACTCCACCATCTCAATTTAATCGTAGAGCTGGAAAATGCGTTTGATGTGGAATTCGAGCCGGAAGAGATTGCGGAGATGAGAAGTTTTGAAGCAGTCAGCCGTATTCTTGCAGCTAAACTTCACTAGAAAAAATGGTTGGCCGGCATTCTTTTATTCATCGGAGATGCCTAACATCCCGGAGATAAAAAATGCCATAAACCTCCCGAGAGGAGATGGACTGCAAGCAGAAAAATCTATAATACAGATCACAACTCTTGGAAAATAATCGCATAATATATCCGGAACATAAAAAATAGACTAGTGCTACATGATTAAACAACAGATAATATTAAGAGCTGATGCCGGAAAGAATATCGGGTATGGGCACTTTATACGATCGTTAGCATTAGCCGGCTACTTAAAAGATTATTTTGATTGCAGTTTCTGTACATTTAATCCATCCGAGCTATCTCCAACAGCGTATCAATTAACCGAGATAAATAAGGTCTGTTCATATATCCCGGTAGAAGCCACAGACCTTGACGACTATAACAAACGATTTTTAGAGCTTCTCTCAGGAAAAGAAATAGTTGTCCTTGACAACTATTATTTTCAGACAGATTATCAAGCTGCTATCCGCGCTAAAAACTGTAAATTAGTCTGTATAGATGATCTACATGATCGTCATATGGTAGCTGATGCAATCCTGACCCCCTCTCCACTGACTCCATCTGACTTCTCCCTAGAGACTTATACTAAATTTCTAGGTGGAGTAAAATATTCACTGCTCCGCGAACCGTTCTTTAAGACTCCTCAAAAAACACTTACTCAACATCCACCAAGAAAAATAGTTCTTGCCATAGGCGGAGCAGATCCCTATAAACTGACCCAAAAACTTCTATCCATAATATTAAAAATTGACTCCACACTCCATATTTGTATTATTGCCGGTGATACAGTTGAGGTTGAAACAGATAATCACCCTCTTGTTAAAATTTTCCGCCGCTTATCAGGAGAAGAAATTGCCGCTCTTTTCAGTTGGGCGGATTTAGCTATCCTACCCACCAGTACTATATGTATGGAAGCCTTTGCCTGTCATTTGCCCGTGGCTGCCGGGTGGTATGTTGACAATCAGAAGGAGGTCTATCATAATGGAGTTAAAGAAGGGTCATATATGCCCTTAGGATACTTACTTGACGATTCAGGAAGGTTATATACCTCATTAGAAAAAGTGCTTAGCACACCACCTCTCCCCCCCCCAGTTATAGATTTCGAAGCTGGACGTAATGATATTATAAAACTCTTCAAATTTCTATGAATAATACATTCATTATAGCTGAACTCTCGGCTAATCACAATCATAATCTAAAGACTGCTATTGATTCCATAAAAGCCGCCGCTTCAATTGGAGTAGATGCGGTCAAGATTCAGACCTATACCGCAGACACTATCACCCTGAACTGCCGAAAGGAAGATTTCATGATACGCGGGGGACTTTGGGACGGTTATAACTACTACGATCTTTATAAGGAGGCCTATACCCCCTGGGAATGGCATGAAGAGCTATTCAAAGTGGCAAGAGAAGAAGGAATCATAATGTTTTCCACTCCGTTCGACAACACTGCGGTCGATCTACTTGAATCTCTCGGAAATCCTATCTATAAGATTGCCTCATTCGAAATAATGGATACAGAGCTAATCCGCTACGCTGCCTCAAAAGGCAAGCCGATGATAATGTCGACCGGAATAGCCACTGAGGAGGAGATAGAGGACGCTATCGCTGCATGCCGCGAAGTCGGCAACAATGATATTACTCTCCTCAAATGCACCTCAGAGTATCCTGCACGCATTGAAGATGCCAATCTTTCAATGATTCCCGCCATGCGGGAGCGTTTCGGAGTCAACGTTGGTTTGTCTGATCACTCCATGGGCTCACTTGTCCCAACGATTGCCGTGTCTCTTGGAGCGACAATGGTGGAGAAACATTTCATTCTTGACCGCGAAATCGGCGGACCCGATTCAGGATTCTCAATGGATCTGAAAGAGTTTGCTCTCTTAGTACAAAATATCCGCGACACAGAAAAAGCTCTCGGCTCCCCCTACTTCACTCTCTCCGATAAAGTGACAAATGCTCGAAAATCAGGTCGATCGCTATACGTTGCAAAGGATATGAAAGCCGGTGAGATCATCACTCGCGAGAACGTCCGTAGTGTCCGCCCGGGCTATGGACTTCCTCCAAAATATCTCCCACTGCTTCTCGGCAAGAAAGTCAACCGCGACCTTGAGATGGGCACCCCCATGAGTTTTGACTATATCGCCGAATGAATCATGTATAGAAATGAAGTCCACTTTTATAAATTTCTTCCTAACAAGTTTGCTCCTCTTTGGAACTGGACTTTCTTCATGCGGTCAAAATGAACTTTCAGATTTAATACCTGAAGATCAGATTTCCGCAATCTGCATTTGGGATAAAAGTCCTCACTGCGCGTTCACAGATTTAGTGGAGTATAAGGGAACAGTATACTGCTGTTTCCGCGAAGCATTTGCTCACGTACCAGAAAATGCTGCTGAGTTCGGTAAAATTCGTATACTTGAAACAATTGACGGAGAGAAATGGGAAAGTGTCGGTACCATCTTCGACCCGAATTACGATCTCCGTGACCCGAAGCTTTCTGTCACTCCCGACGGACGCCTGATGCTCCTCTATGGTCGATACCTCCCGGTCATCACCGAGCCTCACCCCTGGACAATGGTCAAAATCATATCCGATGACGAAATTACAAATCGACAGCTAGACACCCGGGATTCTCAAGAAATATCAATCGAGAATAATCCAGGACTCTCCACTTATTGGCTGTGGAGAGTGAAGTGGATAGGTAATCAAGCTTATGGGATTGCATACAAGAATGGAGAACTACCCATTTTAGTAAAATCTACCGATGGAATAAACTACACTCTTGTTGCCGTATTAGATGCTCTCGGCAACGAAGCCGATGTCGAACTACTCCCCGACGGTCGCATGCTCATTGTGATGCGCGCTCAGGATGGTGACGGCTTCGTCGGCTACTCTTATCCACCATACAATAATTGGGAGTGGCACGAAACATCCACACTAATCCATTGTCCGGCAATACTCACTATCTACGACACGACTTATATTGCCGGTAGAAGTTCATGGGGCACCATGCTCTTCACTCTCCAAGATAATGATATTCATCCTTATGCACTCCTTCCAAGTGTAGGGGGGGATAACGCCTACCCTGGAATAATTTTCCGCGACTCTCAGCTATGGATATCTTACTATGGTATGTCCGACACCGGAATCTCAATCTTTCTTTCAAAAGTAGACATTGAAAGTCAACCGAGTGGGCAGTAAATTAGTAAAGAATTCACTCATCTATGCAGTCGGAGATATTGCTCCCCGACTGCTGAGTTTCATCTCATTTCCAATCCTCACCCGCTATCTTTCTCCGGCCGAATATGGTATAGTAAATTACGTAAATACCATCAATCTTTTTTTAACGACCATCGGATTCCTGTGCCTTAACACATACTATCTCGTATTCTATTACAAACAACCCACAGAAGAAGACCGGAGAAAACTATTAGGAAATCTTTCAATATTTATAATCGGTCTCAATCTCATCATGACTCTCTTATGCTTTGGGGTTGGACCAAAGCTCATCACAAAATTCGAAAGTAATATCAGTTTCTATCCCTACCTCGCAATCGGACTAGTCACAAATCTTTTTGGATTAGTTAGTGTTCTTCCAACTGCACTTTATAGACTCGAAGAAAATCCCCTCCCACTGACTATAATAAATGTTGTTCGCGGAGTTATCAACTTAGGAATTACCATCTGGTTTGTGGTCGGACTGGGGTTCAAAGCTGAAGGATTATTATTTTCTCAAATGATTGTAACCATCGTATTCGGCCTGATTTTCATCAAGATTACCTTGAACAATATGATTTGGACCTTCAATTGGAAACAATTGAAGACAGCCCTTATTTTTTCTCTGCCTCTTCTTCCCGGCTCGCTATCATATTTGCTCACCACAATGTTCGATCGAATCCTAATCGATAAATATCTAAACCTCACCGACCTCGGCATATACAGCTCTGCCTCTACACTTGCTCTAATCCTCAATATAATTTCTTACGGCGCATATAAAGCATTTGAACCCTACATTTTCAAACATATCGATTCGCCGGACTTCGCCGGACTATTCACAAAATTAAGAAACGGACTATTTTGGGTGCTACTCTCTGGAGCATTCGGATTAGCTCTTTTCGCGCGAGAATTCTTTCAAATTTTTTCCGAACAACAATACCACACAGCCTATCTCTACGTACCGGTCATCTTAATCGGAGTATTCTGCTCCGCCATCGGAATGCCTTATGGAACAGTCATAACAGCTCATGGCCACACAAAAATCAATTCTGCACTTAGCATTTGCGGCGGAATCACCAGCGTCACTCTCAATATCTTTCTTCTCTCACGGTTAGGCATAATAGCAGCGTGTATCACATCAGCACTAACTATGACCCTTACTTTAATAGCCTCCATTCACTTCTCTCATCTAAAAATTAGCCACACTCCCCCCTTTCTCGCATTTCTTCTCACTGCTGTTGCTACTCTCACAATGGTCTACTTTATACATATTCCTCAACTCTGGCTCTCTTGTATCGCTAAAACCATTGTATTCCTCATTGTTATCATTCTCTCCTCACAAATAATCGGTGTAATTCCTTCGAAAATAAAACTCCTTTTCTCCTTTAATCATTGACTTAATGAATAGATACCTCATCCAATATATCAAAGAAAATGCATCGGATCCACTTATCCAAAAATATGTGGATTATTTTAAGGTGGAGTTAGACTGGTTCATATATAACTATGGTGACCATATCTCTCCCACACATAAGAGAAAGCCAAAGCAGTCCCTTAAAACGTCTATTTATAAATTATTCCAATACTATTATCCTTCCAATCCCATACAAAAAGAAAATTCTCAGCAGAAAAGAATTTTATCAAGTCTCTATTATGGGACAGAAACACTGGAAGAACTGGGATTCAAAACATATTCTTCTATTTTTCAGCCTGTAGGGTGGAAAGATATTATAAAAGACAGAACGACAACAAATCTACAAAAAAGAATTAAATCTATAATCAAATCCGGCAAATTCACAGATCTATTCAATCCTTCTCTTTTCCAGGAGCTCGAACTCAATAAGAATCGACTTATAGAAATATACCGAAATTACGATTTAAGAGGTCTACTTCTTTTCACGGATCAATATTTTGAGAGTAAATACCTTATTGATATTTTCCGTCAATTGGACAGACCTTCTTTCATTTTCTCTCACGGACTACCTGGTATATATTCTCCTGATGTAGATCACCGAAGTGATTATCTAATGGTATGGGGAGAAAAAATAAAAGAAAACTATATTCACCTCACGGGAATGGATTCTGAAAAAATAAAGGTTGTTGGAAATGCTAAGTACCCGGAGATTCCTAAGAATTTAGGATTAAGAAGTTCACTTGATGATGTTCTCGTAATTCCAATTTCATCTGTTCTCTGGCATCAGCATGAATGGGGACTCCCGCAATTGGTAGACAGAAGTATGACTATACTTTATTTATATCAAGTGCAACAGGTTCTACAAAAGCTAGGAGTAAAGACTGCTCGATTCCGTCCACATCCTTCCATAGATTCAGAATGGGTATTTGGATTCCTTGATAAAAAATTCTATAAACCTGACCCTCTTCCCTTACAAGAGTCATTTAACAGATCCTCGCTCGTAATAGGAGCTACATCCACTACTTTTCTTGAGTCACTCTTAAATGGTGTGAACTATATTATTTACGAACCTACTGACGCAAATGGTTGCGACTTGCTTAGAAGCAAAAAAGTTCCACCATTTGATGGAAGTGTCCCCGGGCTGGAAATCGCCAATACACCTGATGAACTCACCTACCTGATACAATCTCATTACCAGTCTGATCCAAAAGTTTTGGACGGGTATCTCCAACCGTTAGATTTATCCTGTTTGAAAAAACTGATTAAATGAACAAGCCAAAAATCATAGCTTTCTATCTCCCCCAATATCACCCGACTCCCGATAACGACAAATGGTGGGGAAAAGGATTCACCGAGTGGACAAACGTTGGTAAAGCCAAACCCCTTTTCAGAGGACACTATCAGCCAAAAGTCCCTGCTGACTTAGGCTACTATGATCTCCGTTTACCCGAAGTAAGAGAAGCTCAGGCTGAACTTGCACGCGAAGCGGGCATATATGGCTTCTGTTACTATCACTACTGGTTTGGGAATGGGAAAGAAGAGTTAGAGCTACCTTTTAATGAGGTACTACGGCTCGGTAAACCTGATTTCCCATTCATGCTTTGTTGGGCAAATGAATCATGGCACAAAAAATTTTGGGATAAAGACGGCAACGGCTCATCAAAAGAACTGCTTATAGAGCAGACCTACCCAGGCGAACAAGATATCATAGACCACTTCTATCGCCTTCTGCCTGCCTTCAGAGACCCTCGCTACATACGGATAAATGGTAAACCGGCCTTCATGATTTATAAGCCGGAACAGATTCCCAACATATCTGAATTTATCAAAATTTGGCAATCTTTAGCTCATAAAGAAGGACTTGAAGGAATTTATTATATCGGTCACCTACAATCAATTGATTCAATTCAAACTGAAAGAACCAAAATTAATTTATTATTTGAAAGAGGATTTGATGGAGTAAATGTTGTTCGTATTAGTCGTCCACTTGCAGTTACTAACAAATTTATAAAACTAATTAATTGGGGAAAAAGGAGGTTTATGTCTAGACCTCGTACCATTAATTATGCTACTGCAATTAAATATTTATCAAATGAAAATGACATGAAAGATAGGGTTTTTCCTACACTTATTCCAAATTGGGATCATACACCACGTAGTGGTATTGGTGGCTTAGTTTATACCGGGGCTAATCCTACAAAATTTGGAAAGTATCTCTCGTCCGTATTAAAGAAAACTCAAAACAAATTACCAGAAACCAATCTCATTTTTTTGAAATCTTGGAATGAATGGGGTGAAGGTAATTACATTGAACCGGATATGCAATTTGGGCATGGATATCTTAATATCATACGGTCATATCTTTCCTGAGTTAAAGTGTATCTATATATTATACAAGCGATCTTGTTTCTTTTTGCTGTATTAGAAACTAATCATATTCCTTTTAATGGAAGGAGAAGAATTTACACATATAGCTATACACTTTTTATTTCTGTTATTTTCTTTTTATCTGCTATTAGATGGGAAACTGGTACTGATTGGCCTACCTACTACCATTATTTTCAAGGTTATACTCGAAATATGGAGGAAGATTACATGGAGCCATTATTTAACCTCATGAATCGGATAAATTCCTCATTCGATTATCAAGTTCAAATCACTGAAATTGCAGCCTTAAGTATATTTCCTATCGCTTGGAGATATGAAAAAATGAGTCCATATCCACTATTGACTCTTTATATATGGTTCTCACTTATATTTGCCCATCTGTTCCCTGTTAGACAAACTATTGCTATTTCCATTATCGTCTTCTCATGGAAATATATAGAACAAAAATGTTTCAAAAAATATCTAGTCGGGGTTTGTCTGAGTATATGCTTTCATTATAGTGCAATAATAGCGCTCCCTCTTTATTTTGTTTGGTATCGAAATATAAAAATAAGATGGTTTATCATCATTATGATTACATCCACTCTTTGCGGTTTATTACTTGAATATACAGTAAAAAACCTACTTTACATGATTGGAGGAGATTTTTTTAATGAGAAACTCACTATATATATGGAAAATAGTGAAAATTCTTTTGGAGCACAGTATACTCCACGTCAGGCATTAGTGCGAGGCATTATAAATCGTTCATTGTTCCTAATTATTCCCCTTTTAGTATTAAACAAGAAACGGGAATTAAACACCCGTTTAAACGCATTGTTTAATTTAGGTTTATATAGCTATGTCCTATTTGTATTAGTTACACCTCTTTCTATTGCATTAGGACGCTTGACCGTATTCTCAGATATGTTTCAGGCATTGTTGATTCCTTACATATTCACACTAAAAATGAAGAATTCTTCTAGAATTATTCTTCTGCTCATTATCGGTGTATATTTCTTATATCGATTTACAGGAGTCGTGAATAATTACCATGACTTATATATTCCATATAAATCTTTTCTTATGCACTAATGGACATAAAAAGCATTAAAATTGTCGATCCTTATTCAACCGGTAGTTTCCATGAAGTTATCAATGCTGCCCTGGTCGCCATAGGATGCTCTCTTTCAAAAAAAGTCACTATTGTGATGGGGAAAGAGGCGTATAGGAGTCTTCAGACTACAATTCAACTCAATAATATCCGAATTACTTCCACAATACACTATAAAACATATCGTACGGTTGAGGGAGACAGTAAAATCGCAGCATTCATCAGAACGTTCATTGGATTCTTCATTTCCCTGAAAGAATATCTAATTGGATCAAAAGAAGAACTTATATTATTTAATTACACAAATCAATTTGCCTTCCCGTTTATACTAATTATAAACAAATTACTCAGGAAAAATGTAATATTCACTTTACATGGAGAATTGGAGCTTCAAAAAGAACACATCAATGGAATTAAGTTGTCTAAATTTTATAGGTTTATATATAAGATTTGTCTCACACATCTTATCCATAATTCAAATTGTTTGCTGCTTGTACTCGGAAAATCTATCCGAAACAATCTTTTAGCCATTTTCCCGAGTATCTCTGATTATATTATTTATATTACTCATCCGTATTTTATTCCTTCCTCTATCTCTAAACTAAATGATAATAAAAAGATGATAGTGGGAACCATAGGAACTTTGAATGACAAGAAAGGACTTGAAGATATTTCAAAAATCATACAGAATATTTCTGATTATATAAACAATAATATAGAATTTCATATTATTGGTCGAGTTTCTTCTACAGATAAGCAAAATATCCCGCTCGCGACTCTTGTAAATAATGGTAAGCCAATCCCAATAGATATATTCAATGAAGAAATTAGGAAACTTGATTTGATAATTTTTTGCTATCCAAAAGATAGCTACAAATTGACTGCAAGTGGAGCAATAATGGACGCTATTGTCTATAATAAACCAATAATTACGTATCATAACGACTTCTTTGATGATCTTATGTGCGATTCACCCTCAATAATATATGCTGAGAATTATGAAGAAGTTTCTGCAACTATAAAAAATATTTTGAATAATACTATTAAGATAGAACCTGATTATTCTAAAACAATAGAAAAGATAAGCATTCCAGCTAATGCAGACCATTTAAAAAACAGTCTAAGAGAAAAAGGGTTAAGTATATTTTAGTTATGGCAACACTTTCCGTGATAATGGCTTTATATAATGAACGTCCACAAGACGCCATCATGGCCATTGATTCCATTATAAATCAGACATTTTCTGATTTTGAACTTATTGTTATTTTAGATAATCCCGAAAATAATGAGTTGAGAATCCTATTGGAAAGATATGTACATAAAGACAATCGAATATTATTTAAAATAAATGAAACTAACTTAGGTCTACCAGAAACTTTGAATCGAGCTATCGAACTTGCATCTGGTGAATATATTGCACGAATGGATGGAGATGATATATCATATCCAGAAAGATTTGAGATCCAACTTTCCTATCTAAAAAGATACCCTAGTTTAGACCTCATCGGATCAAATGCAATCATAATTGACGAAAATAATCAGAGAATTGGAACTTATAAGAAATTAAAAAGCAATTTCGCACAACAGATTATTACTAGAAAAGCCTCTATTAATCTTATTCATCCTACATGGTTAGGTAAGACCGAATGGTTTAAAAAGCTAAAATATCGGAATTTTTTCTATGTTGAAGATTATGATTTCATCGCAAGAGCTACATACTATGGGATAAAAATGCACAATATTGCGGAACCCTTAATCGCCACAAGAATTTTCCAGAATAAAATTGTTTCCGTCTCTAGAATAAAAGCATTTGAACAACTATATAATGCTAGGAAATGTAGAGAGTGGCTGAATTTTGCCATAAAATATAAAACCAAAGAATATCCCAGTCTTCATAGTATTTATTATCCCCCTGAAGATAGAGAACGGTACCAACGCATAATACCGGATTTGAATGCTCTTCGTACTAGTCTAAAAACTGGGAAGAAAATAAATACACTAAAATTCCTAATTCGCATACTAACAAAATGTCCAATAGCAATAACATATAGAGCGAAAGTTGCAATCTGGCAAAACTTACTTAAAATTATAGACCCTCTCTGTTTAATTTTTGAACAAAAAAAGTATGGAATTTAGTGTTTTGATGTCCGTATATTGCAAGGAGAAAGTAGAAGCATTAGAATGTGCTATTGTGAGTCTTCTATGTCAAACTTACCAACCATCTGAGATTATTATTGTTGAGGATGGTCCGCTTACATCTGAATTATACAATTGTCTTGATGAGTTTGAGTGTAAATATCCTATAATCAAGCGTATCAAATTATCAGAGAATGGCGGATTAGGTAAGGCACTTAATGAGGGACTTAAGCATTGCTCACATCCTATCGTGGCTAGAATGGACTCCGATGACATAGCCAAGCCTTATAGGTTTGAAAAACAGATTGTAGTATTTCAAAAATATCCCCAGGTTGAGGTTGTCAGTAGTTGGATTGATGAATTTATTGATACTCCAGAAAATATAATATCCACAAGAAAATTACCGGAGTATCCCTATCAAATCTTCAACTTTGGAAAAAAGAGATGCCCCATAAATCATCCGGCTGTAATGTTTAAAAAAGAATCCATACTTTTTGCCGGTGGATATCAACACTTTCCATTATTTGAGGATTATTATTTATGGGTTAGACTTTTAATGAATGGAGCTAAATTTTATAACATTCAAGAAAGCCTTCTATTATTTAGAACTTCCAGAGATATGTATAAACGACGCGGAGGATTAAAACATGCAATCAACGAAATAAAGTTCCAACGTAAAATTTGGAAAATGGGATTTATAACCCCAATTCAGTTCATTTATAATATCTCTATTAGATTTGTCACTCGATTGGCTCCTAATTTCATTAGAGCATCAATTTATCAACGCTTATTAAGAAACTAATTTATAAACATAGAGATATATAGTATGGGGATAGAACCTCCCCTATCGGAATCCGGGCCTGAGAAGGTCCGGATTTTTCGTTGAGGGAGGGAAATCTCTTTGACCGACGAGTTTGTTATACAAAAGAAAAATATGCTTTTGTCGGTAAAAACCCGGTGACAGTTTACATCTCTCACCATAATATCTCCCCTACCGGTGCTTTTGCCGCATCATCAGCTAATGTTATTTCGATAAGCCAAGCTGTTATCATCAGCCGCTTAAAGCAATGTTGAATCATAAATCATTCTACCGATGGCCAGAATATATCAGAACCTTACAGAGCTCGTGGGACACACTCCCCTCGTAGAAGTCAATAAAATAATGGAAGCTGAGCAAACCTCCGCACGGCTGCTCGTAAAAGCCGAGTGTTTCAACCCCGGCGGAAGCGTGAAAGACCGCATAGCTCTCTCCATGATTGAAGATGCCGAAAGGAGCGGACACCTCACCCCCGGTGCCACAATCATCGAACCCACAAGCGGCAACACCGGCATCGGTCTCGCATGGATTGCTTCACTCAAAGGCTACAAGCTCATTCTCACCATGCCCGAGACCATGAGTGCGGAGCGCCGCAAACTGCTCTCCGCCCTGGGCGCCACCATCGAACTCACACCCGGCAGCGAAGGAATGAAAGGCTCCATACGCCGCGCCCAAGAGCTCCGCGATGCCACCCCCGGAGCCATCATCCTAAGCCAGTTTGACAACCCCGCCAACCCGCGCGCCCACCTCACCACAACTGCCTGGGAAATATGGGACGACACCGACGGACAGGTCGACATTCTCGTGGCAGGCGTAGGCACCGGAGGCACCCTCTGCGGTACCGCCGCCGGACTCAAAGCCCACAAACCCTCAATCAAAGCCGTTGCCGTAGAACCCTCCGACTCTCCGGTGCTCTCCGGCGGAAAGCCCGGCCCACACCCCTTGCAAGGCATCGGTGCCGGATTTGTCCCGGCTAACTATGACCCGGCTCTTGTCGACGAAATCATCACCGTAACCGGCCCCGAAGCCATCGCAGCCGCCCGCCTTCTCGCACGCACCGAAGGCCTCCTCGCCGGAATCTCATCCGGAGCCGCCCTCCATGCAGCAATCACGCTTGCAAAACGTCCCGAGAATGCAGGAAAGACCATTGTGGCCATACTTCCCGACACCGGCGAACGCTACCTCTCCACAACCCTTTTCGCCGACTGAACCCCACATCTCTCTCTCTGAACAATCGCACTCCCTATACAGATGGACGGACTGACACTCGGCATCCTGCTCCCCTTTGCCGGCACCACACTCGGAGCCGCATGCGTCTTTTTCATGAAAAAGAGCATTCCCATGCTCCTCCAGAAGACCCTCACCGGATTTGCAGCCGGAGTTATGGTGGCCGCCTCCGTCTGGTCACTCCTAATCCCCTCGATAGAAATGACCGGACGCGAAGGCATCATGAGCATTCTCCCCGCCACAATCGGTTTCATGGCCGGCATTCTGTTTCTTCTCTTTCTCGACACCATCATTCCTCACCAGCACATCGACAGCGCCCTCAGCGAGGGTCCACGTTCCCACCTATCCAGAAGCGCGAAGCTTATATTCGCAGTCACCCTCCACAATATCCCCGAAGGCATGGCCGTAGGCGTAGCCCTTGCCGGAGCCCTCGAACACAACTCCTACCTCCCTCTCGCCGGAGCCCTCGCCCTCTCTATCGGCATCGCCATCCAAAACTTCCCCGAAGGCGCAATCGTGGCCATGCCCCTACGCAGCGCCGGCAACTCCCGCACCCGCTCATTCCTCATGGGCACCCTCAGCGGAGCCGTAGAGCCCTTAGGAGCCATCCTCACCATCATGCTCGCATCTATCGTGCTCCCTATCCTCCCCTACCTGCTCGCATTTGCCGCCGGAGCAATGATTTATGTTGTGGTCGAAGAGCTCATCCCCGAAACCCAACAAGGCGCCCACTCCAACATGGGCACAATCGGCTTCTCCCTTGGATTCCTACTCATGATGGCTCTTGACGTGCTCCTCGCCTGACCGCCCCGCGAGCGTGCCACACAGACACTGTAAGGCGCCCCCCTCAACACATACCCCCACAAAAAAAGCAGACTCGGAATTTCTTCCAAATCTGCCTTTTGTGGAGTATAGCGGACTCGAACCGCTCACCTCGACACTGCCAGTGTCGCGCTCTAGCCAGATGAGCTAATACCCCATTTGCACTGCAAAGGTAGGCATTTTATTTTGCAGTAGCAAATTTTTCTGAGACTATTTTTCAGAAAGACCGAATTTTCGAACTTTTCCCGAATTCAAAGCTCCATCTTTCGAACCTTTACCGTACTCTCTGCGCCATTAAAGCAGTTCTATCCCTGCCTCACGACACTGCTTTATCTGCTCTTCAGGCCAGATGCTTGCCTGCACCTCGCCAATATGAGCTTTCTGAAGCAGAAACATACACAAACGGCTCTGCCCTATGCCACCACCGATAGACAGGGGCAATTCTCCCGCCAGAAGAGCTTTATGAAACGCCAGGCCTGCGCGCTCCTCACATCCCCTCTCGGCAAGTTGCTCGCGAAGCGACTCCGGACTCACACGGATACCCATCGATGAGATTTCAAAAGAGCGGTCCAGCACCGAATCATAGAGGATTATGTCGCCATTAAGACCCTTATACCCGTCTGAATTGGGAGTAATCCAGTCATCATAGTCCGGTGCACGGCCATCATGAGGCTCGCCGGTCGACAGTTTGCCCCCTATGCCGATAAGAAATATCGCTCCATAACGTCTGGCGGCCTCTGTCTCACGCTCAGTCGGTGTGAGATTAGGATACTGCTGCAGAAGCTCCTCGGCATGGATAAAAGTGATTTTTTCCGGCAATCTCGGAGTGATGTGCGGAAAGCGGTGATAAACCGTAAGCTCCGTCTGCCGCAACGCTTCATATATCTTCTCAACCATCTGCTTGAGAAAATCCAGATTGCGGTCGGCAGGAGTAATGGTCCGTTCCCAGTCCCATTGGTCCACATAGAGTGAATGCAGATTATCCAGATCCTCGTCTGCGCGGATAGCGTTCATGTCCGTATAGAGCCCGAATCCCGGCGCTATATCATAAGCGCCAAGCTTTGCACGCTTCCATTTGGCAAGCGAATGCACCACTTCGGCCCGGCGGTCGCCCATTGCTTTTACCGGAAAAGCCACCGCACGCTCCACTCCGTTCAGGTCGTCGTTGAGACCTGTGCCCGACATCACAAAGAGAGGGGCGGTGACACGGCGCAGACAGAGCGACTCTGCCAGACGCTTCTGAAATTCATCTTTTATCATTTTGATAGCCACCTCGGTGGTCTCCGGAAGCAGCTTGCGCTTATAGCGCTCTGGAAGTATAAGAGCCATATTTTTATCTTATTGGCGGTTGAACATCACCTTTCCCGCATCCCATTTATCTTTCGGCTCGCTGTCTTTAGCCGGATAGCCCACCGGCACAACCGCCAGAGGCACCAGATTGTCGGGCAGAGCAAGAGCCTTGCGCACACCCTCCACTCTCTCATCTATCGGATAAACTCCGGTCCACACAGCTCCAAGCCCAACGGCATGAGCCGCCAGAAGCAGATTTTCGGTTGCGGCGCTCACATCCTGCACCCACATCTCGCGTGCATCGCCCTCGATAGCGCGGGTCATATCTCCGCAGGTCACGATGGCAAGCGGAGCGTGGGCAAGCATCCTCGCATATGGCAGATAAGCCGTGAGCGAGTCGAGCACCTCACGCTCATCGACCACCACAAAAGTCCACGGTTGCTTATTGACCGCTGTCGGAGCAGCCATAGCCGCCCGCAGAAGTATTTCCACCGTGTCGCGGCCCACAGGACGATTCTGATACTCTCTCACGCTCGTGCGGGTCATAATGCACTCAAGAGCGGCATTCGTCGAATCAGTGTCTGCACCGCCCCCCTCTTTTGAGCCGGTATTGCACGAAGAGAGCATTCCTGCGGCCACCGAAGCCGACAGAACAGCTGCTTTAATAGATGATTTGGATTTCATAAGTAAGTCGTGAAAATTAATTTATATTATTATACGATGGTGTGATTTATAAGATTCATACTTGCGAAGAAGGAGTTACGGGGTTCCATAGCAACTGAAGCCGGATTCGGAATCCCGCCTCAGAATTCTGGAGACACGCATTAAATAATTCCTTACACATGCTTATCTGATTTCAATTATGCTCATTGCTTCCAGCCGTGAAAAATCGGCCCGAAAAGCGGCTTGCCACAAATCCCGTCACAAGACCTATCACGCTCACCAGCGCCGCCACCGCGAGCAGATCGGCGGCTTCAACATGCACCGGATAGACATTCACAGAAAGTTGCGAAGGGTCGCCGTTCAGACGGATAAACCCTCCCCACTGCTGCGCAAGGCATAGAATCACCCCGAGCACAAGCCCGGCCACACCACCGAAGATAGCAATCAGCCAGCCTTCGAGCATAAAAATGCGTCTCACCATCCGAGGACCCGCGCCGAGAGCACGCAACGTGGCAATATTGTCGCGCTTCTCGATTATCAGCATCGACATGGTAGAGATCACATTAAACGACGCTATCGCCAGGATGAAGGCGAGCATAGCAAAGGTAATCCACTTCTCCACCTCTATCATCCTGAACGACTCCTCCTGCTGCATAAGCCGGTCTTTCACCACCATTTCAGAGCCAACAATCTTTCTCACGGCGTCACGCACCTCAGCCACACTCTTGCCTCCGGCAGCCCGCAGTTCGAGCGCGGTGGCCTGAGATGGCATATCGAGCAGCCTGCGCGCCGATTCCAGAGGCACAATCACCATGTCTGCGTCATATTCGCTCTGATCCACCTCATAGACTCCGCCCACAAGCAGAGTGTCGGCCCTGAAAGCGCTCATCGGCGCTGCCGGATTTATGCGTCCTACCCTGCGGGGCACATATATCTCAAGCCCCTCATAGTAGCCGGGATGCGCCCCGAGGCTTATCGCGGTGCCCACACTGAGAGTCGCACACCCATAATCGCCATCGTGAGTCAGAAACTCCCCGTCGATCACTATGCTGCTTATGTCAGTCACCGCCTCATAGCCGTCCGCCACACCCTTTATGCGCACCGGTAGCTGCACCCCGCCATACATTGCCAGCGCCCTCTCCTCTATCACCGGACTCACTGCCTCGACCACACCCGTAGCCATCAGCACCCCGGCCAGAGAGTCGGCGCGCCCGATACTCTTTCCAATCAGGGGTTCCACCCTCAGCTCCGGGTCAATATGCGACAGCCGCTCCGAAGCCAGACGGCTGAAACCGTTGAACACCGAGAGCACACACACTATGGCAGCCGTAGCCACCGCAACCCCGGCAACCGAGATGCGCGATATCAGATTGACCGCGTGATGACTCTTTCGCGAAAAAAGATAGCGCAAAGCTATGCGCAGTGAAACCATAGTGTGGATTATACGGATGTTGACAATGTTATATCATGTGAGTGATCACAGCTCTTACTGAGCCGCCTCTTCAGTCGGCTTAGAGGCTGTGTCGCCCAGCAAGGAGTCGATTTTTTCGATATAATCGAGCGAATCGTCCAGATAGAAGCTCAGTTCAGGGGTCTTGCGCAACTGGAAGCGCACCTTCTGAGCCAGTTCATACCGGATGGTCTTTGCATTTTTGGTTATGCTCTCGATGATTTCCTGAGCCTTTGCCGAGGGAAACACCGACAGATAGGCCTTGGCTATGCTGAGGTCGGGCGACACACGCACTGTGCTCACCGACACAATCACGCCATGGGTCTTGGCTGTCTGCTGACGGAATATTTCGCTCAGTTCCTTCTGTATGAGGCGAGAGATTTTTGCTTGTCTTGTTGATTCCATAATAAATTTCTTTTTGATGTAAGTCAGTATCCGTTATTTTTCTCACATCTCTCCTCAGAGAGACTCCACAGATATAACACATCCCGGACCATTTTGGCTCGGTTAGATGAGCGTCAAGCCCATCTTCCATTGGCTTCTCACGCCGTAATCGCTCACAATTCCGCCTCTCCCACAGGCAGATGCGCAACTCTGCGCCGAGTCCGGCTTATTGCTCATTCTATACAAACAAAGAGGAGGCGACAGCCGCTTGCCGGGTCGCTTCCTCCATCTATTTTTCTGTGGGCGCCTTTACTCTGCGGCCACACCCTCGGTTGCCTCAGTGGCAGGGGTGGGAGCGGCTGCATCCGTAGCCTCGGCCTGAGGCGCGGGAGCTACAGGAAGCTGGCTCTCATAGTTGCCGCCCTGAGTCTGCTCGATAGCAGCGGGAGCGCTCACACGCGAAGTGGTGCGGTCGAGCGCAGAGGGCATGAAGAATGTGGAGAGCACTGCGAGAACGCCGATTGCACCGGCGAGTGTCCAGGTGACTTTCTCGATAAAATTGTTGGTACGGCGCACACCCATAATCTGGTTAGAGCCTGCGAATGACGATGAAAGGCCACCACCTTTTGACTTCTGAATCAGCACCACGCCGATGAGCAGCAGAGCGGCCAGAAGCGACAATACGATGAGTACTACAAACATATTTCGGTCAGTTTTTATTAATCGTTATGTTGACTGTTCAATATAAGTTTCTGCAAGAAACGCAATTGGTCTGCAAAGTAAATACTTTTTTCCGGAAAATTCAAACTTAAGTTGCGGATTATTTCATAAGCCTTGTCATATCGGCCCTGGCGCACATATATCCGGGCCAGACTTTCGCTCAGCAAGGAGTCTTTCTTTGCCTTGGGACGCGATGGTTTGTGGTGCTGCTCCGATGTCTCTTCTGCAGCCTCTTCCGGTTTCTCAGGCTCAGGCTCCGGCGAATTGAATTTGTCGAGAAATGCATCCATCAGGCGGTCCTGACTGTCGACCGGTTCTGCCGCAGCCGGAGCGGTTTCGCCATCCTGCCCCTCTTTTGCGAGCAGCAGGGAGTAGTCGCCCACCGGATTGAATATCAGTCGCTCAATCAAAGCGGCCTCCTTGGGGTCAATGTTACCGTAGGCCGCCAGAAAGGTATCGATAGCGGTGTCGGTGGTCGGAGTGGAGTTCACCTTCTCTGCCGGATAGAAATCGGCAAACTCGTCGCCCTGACGGTCGGTGAGCCTGAATAGAGTTTCAGTGTCAGGTGAGTTGAGAGCCACCCTCGCCTTTAGTGTCTTCAGCTCATCGGGGTCGGTCACTGTGCCCGACGCAAGACGCTCGGCCGCCGGCACAGTGAAATACGGATAGCGGGCGGCAAGCTCCTCCACCTCTTCTTTAGATGGCACCGCATCCGGGCGGCCAAGATTCTCCGCCACTCCCGCCAGAAGCCTGTTGAATGATTTATCCTCCATTACCAGTTTCCAAGTGTGGCGTTAAATATCTGGAGCACGAGGTCTTCGGTTATCTCCTGACAGAGCTGGTCCTGCACCTCGGTGAGCATCTGGGAGCTGTCAAAATCCCTATAGGCCGAAAATGTCTGGTCTATATCCTTATCCTCCTGCTTATTGTCTATATATTTCACTCTCACCGAGATTGTGAGGCGCGTTTTCGAAGCATAAGCATCTTCGGTCACAGCCTGCGGACTCAGGCTATACCCCGTTATCTCCCCTTCGAGCTGCAGATCCGAACGTCCGTCAGTCACCTGCAATCGGGTGTTGCGGGTCACATAATCGAGCAGTGCGTTCTCAAACGTCTGCTGCAGCGGCGGGTAAACCAACGCTGCGCGTATCGGGAAGTTGTCTATATGCACTGTCTTATACACGCTGTAGTCAAGCGCCGCCCCGTTGAGTTTATAGCTTATGCGGCAACCGCCCGCACCCACCGCTATAGCGAGAGCGGTCAGCAGCGGCAACACAAATCTGACAGAGAAATATTTCATGCTTGCAAAATTACTCCTTATTTCCTTTCCCGCCAATAGTTTCATCCACAAACGGCAACTCCGGCAGTTCATCTGCGCCGCTTCCGGTCAGGATTCGCCACTCCTGCGGATAGAGATTGTTGGCTCTCGCTCCGAGATTTTTCACAAAGCCGAGAGGCCGGCCGAGATAAGTCAGAAGCACCACTCCGCGCGGGGTGCCGTCGGGCAGTTCCACACTTTCGCGCCGCAGATAGCTCACGGCAGTCTTTCTGTCAACCTCCGTCTCCGCAAACGCCCCCCTTTTCAGAGCCATGCTGAGTGCGAGCTGTTGCGACGGTATCATATCGCGCCCCTTTGCACGCCCCACAATGAGGCGAGGCTGAAGTTCCGCCGGCAGAAGCGGAGTGAGAAATGTGGCCGTCACCACTCCTTCGGGTGATGTGCCCAGTCTTATCTCCGCCGGATAATCTATCCATCCACCCACATCCGGCCCGTTCACTCCTGCCTTTGCTCCTCCCGGTTTGCATCCGCGCGATTTCTCTTTTCTGCTATTGCGCAGTTTGGCCGGAGCCTCGGCGCAGGCACTGTCAGGTTTGCGTATCACAGCCACAAACAGTCCTTCGCCATCCATCCTGTGAGGCATAAACCTCAGGGCGCTCACACCGGAGACTATCGCTCCCGCCACCCCCGGAGCCGGAGGCAGCAGAGAGGTGTCCACACACTCGCCCCCGAGTGTCTCGGCTATCCACCTCACATTATCCTCATCTTCCTCACGATTGAAAGTGCATGTGCTGTATATTAAATAGCCTCCCGCACGCAATGCCGGCCAAAGATTGGCCACGATAGTGCGCTGCAGAGCCGCACAGCGCTCCACAAGCTCACGGCTCCATTGGCTGCGTGCGTCGGCATCCTTGCGCATCATTCCTTCGCCCGAACATGGCACATCTGCCGATATTATATCAAACACCGGCCCAAACGTGGCAAAGCGCCCCGTGTCTCCCTGGGTCACGGTTACGAGCGGATAACCCCACTTCGACAGATTCTCGCGGAGCGCTCCCGCGCGTCGCGGGTCAAACTCATTGGCCACCACCGCCGAGCCCTCAGGCAGAGCATCGATAGCCGCCGTAGTTTTCCCACCCGGAGCCGCACAGGCATCCAGATATGCCACCGGCTCACCGCCACGGGCCATCTGCCCCACGGCTCCCACCAGACTGTAGAAATACATCGACGACGGGTCTTGCACATAGTAGCACCCCTGATGCAGCATAGGGTCCATAGTGAAAACCGGACGCACAGGCAGCCGCACACCACGTTCACACCACTCCACTCGCCCGCCCCCGGGAGCGGGAGCAGGCATAGAGAGATGCTTGCGTCTGTTGAATCTCACAGCCACCGATGCCGGAGTGTCCAGTGCTTCCACAAGGCCGTGCAACTCCTCCGCCCCATAAGAGGCAATCATTTCAGCGAAGCCGGCGCTCACCGGCGGGAGTGAAGGCTTATGCTTCTCCATCAGATGGAGAGGCGGCGCAGAGTGTCGAGCAGGGCGCGGTTGATTGGCTTGTCGTTTTTGATAGCCTTGGAGAAGGGCACATATGTAATCTCGTCGTTCGAGATACCGATCATCACATTGCGCTGATCCTCAAGCAGAGCGTCGATTGCGGCCGCACCCATGCGTGACGCCAGAATACGGTCGTGAGCCGTGGGCGAACCGCCACGCTGCAAATGGCCGAGAATCGACACACGCACGTCATAGCCCGGATATTCGTTCTTCACACGTTCGGCCAGACCCATTGCACCGCCGGTCACAGGGCTCTCGGCCACAAGCACGATCGATGAGTTCTTGCTCTTGCGGAAACCATTCTGAATCAGTTCGGCCAACTGGTCCACCTCGGTTGAGATTTCCGGTATTATAGCCGCCTCAGCTCCCGAAGCTATCGCACCGTTGAGAGCCAGGAAACCGGCATCACGGCCCATCACCTCTATAAAGAATAGGCGCTCATGGCTCGTTGCCGTATCGCGGATTTTGTCCACACAATCCATTATAGTGTTGAGAGCGGTGTCATAGCCAATGGTCGTATCTGTTCCGTAGAGGTCATTGTCGATAGTGCCCGGCAGACCGATACAAGGAAAATTGAATTCGTTGGCAAACACACGGGCACCAGTCAGCGAACCGTCGCCACCAATCACCACCAGAGCATCTATCTCATGGCGCTTTATATTGTCATATGCCAGCTGGCGTCCTTCTGGAGTGGCAAACTCCGGGCAGCGGGCCGTCTTCAGGATAGTGCCGCCCATCTGTATGATATTTGACACATTCTGAGTCTTGAAATCCTGAATCTCATCAGAGATCAGACCCTTGTATCCGCGGTATATACCTTTCACCTTAAAGCCGCTGAATATCGCCGAACGGGTCACCGCACGGATTGCAGCGTTCATTCCGGGGGCGTCACCTCCGGAAGTGAGAATGCCTACACATTTGATTTCCGACATAATATATCTCTGTTTAGTTATTAATTCTTATAATCTCACGGACACAGCGACAGCCCAACGCCATCACGAATGTTTCCGCGCCAAATTGCAAAGTTAGCAAAACTTCCCACCCCTGCAAAAAATATTTTCCACACCCCCATCTCCCGCAGCAAACAAGCTGAGAAAGGAGGCCGCAAAGCGGACTGCGTAGGATGGGGATACGGGAATTGGATGCCGTCCCCGGAGAGGACGGATTTGTGGGTAACTTTTACCTTTGTACCGGAATTCAAAATTAACAACTAACTTTGAATTAGTTAAAAAAGAAAGGCAGAGATGGTGAACTTTGTGAGTAACTAGCCATT
>JAAVDA010000017.1 GCA_014802045.1 Bacteroides sp. | reverse complement strand
CAATACAGCTTATTTTGAGACGTCATTTAAGCGATTACACAACTCATATACGTTGGAGAAAAAATGCCGCCTGAATAATCTGATTTTTGCACAAAAAAAGAGACTGCCTAACTTCGGTTGTTAGACAGCCTCTTTCTTTTCTCGCATCTCTCCTCCGGGTTATTTTCGCCTTACGGCTCTCTCACCCGGGTCTGGCATATTAGCCCGCTATGCGGCCACATGTTGCCCCAGAAGAAATCCCGCAACCGAGGGATGAAAGCGGGGAGGCACCGACTGAGGCCTCCCCGCCGTAGTTTCAACCCCGGGAAAAGTTAGGATGTAAGCGATTTGGGAGCTATTCTAATGATGAATTACATGGTAGGTGAATAGACTTGGTACATTCCAACGGATTGGCCTTGGTTGAAAACAAAGAAAATTCCGGAATAATCATCCAACTCATCTAAAATGAATCTTCGTTGTCTGTCTTCAATTATAGTATATGGAACAGACTCATTGAGATTGAATTTGTTGAGATTGAATTCAAGGGAAGGTTTACCAAATGTGGGAGTAATGAAGATAACAGAATCAGAATATCCTGTGGTAATAGCTTTTTTTAAGAAGCTTATTGCTGAGGCAATGCAGAAAGAGCAGTCTGAATTGACGTAAAAAACCACACCATGATAATCTCTGAAACGAGAAAGAGTGTCTGTTGGAAATACACTATCATAGTCCTCGGTAATCTCTCCAAAAGAAGTAAAATTTATATCTGAAATATATTTACCTTTTGAGGATTTGTCTGATTCGGTTTTACAGGATGTGAAGAGGTTGATTATTCCAAAAACTATGATAAAAGAGAACAGATGCTTCATCTATCTGACAGTTAGTTTAATCGGTTTCGGATTGTCATCTTCATCGGCGATAGTGGCATAAAATACGTTCGGATCTTTAGAGAGACTGATATTGAACAGATGGGCTGGAGCTTTATATGCTCTCTGAAGATTTCCCTCCCAGTCCATTACGAAGATATAGGATGGCAGGTTTTCGATAGGCATTTCAAATGGATTCCAGAATTTCCCATAATAAAGCAGGGCAATTCGATTGGAATCATATACGCAGTCGTAGTATGCGATTGGCTTTCCACCGAAGTAGGCGATATCCTTCATCCCTGTATATTGGTTCGCATCAACATGATACGGAGGCTCTCCCATGTCCACCGGACCTTTTATTACTTTCACTAACTGTAAATCTTTATTATAAATTTCTACAAGTGAAGAATCGCGTGAAACAAACCAAACCATGCTGTCATCCGGTTTTTTTGCAATAAAACCTTGATTAACGTTTACCGGCCAGTATTCCCTCTTTGGCATGTTCATCGTGGTCTGGTTGTGGGGGAGAGTCAAAAAACGATGTTCGGGCTGAGAGATATTTTTAGCCTGGCTGAAGAAATGATACATATTTTGAGCTAATAATTTATCCTCGAAATTATGGTACTGAAGTGAAAATTGAATCTCCACAGGATAAACTTCAAATTCCAGAGAAGGCTCAGGAAAGTCTTTTAGGGATAGTATATTAAGGTTTGCGAATCGGTTCTTACCGAGTTCGCTTATTTGGATAGTATTGCCACCAAGAGGAGAAATTTGGATATCCGTAAATTCATTCGGGCCTGCTCCATGTGGTAAAAGTGTTGTAATCAGCGTTGAATCATTGAGATTATATACTTCGAGGAATGGACCGTCATGGACTTTGTTCTTAACAAGAAGAATATCATCGTCAAAGACGCTGATTTTTTGGGTATAGATACTGTCTTTAGGATACCATACATCTTCTGCTACGAGTTCAGGAAGAGTGTCAGGCTGAAAGTCGAGTGTGGAGATGGAAATCTTGTTTTCCGAGTCCTTAGAGCAGGACTCGGAAAACAAGAACCCTCCAACGCCACATACCATCATGATGATATGGGTGATGCGAGAGTTGGAAGAGTTCATTCTACCGGTTTTTCAGGACGAACGAATTCATCTCCGCCACATTGAACGGAACCGAAGCTACCGAGATCTACTCCGCATTTTCCTTCGCTTCCAAAACAAATTTTCACAACTTTTCCATCCTTATCTAACTGTTCGCACATAGTGATGGATTCTACCTCACCAAGAGTGGTGATTGAGGTAGGTGACGAAGCGTTCACAGCCAAGTAGGCTGAGCAACTCGCGGCAGCAATTAATGCGCTGCCATAGATTTTTTTTCTCATAGGAAGAGATTTGATTTTTATGATGGTGGTCTGAACTTTGAAGCCTCAGACCGTAGCTTTGTTTTGTTGATGGGTTTTCCTCGCTGATGGTGGGGTGTGCTGGCCGCCTATGGAGTAGAGAGGGGGATTCTTTACCAGGGTGTGGATATTGGGACGCCACGCGCGGGTCTTCATTGGCGGTGCCGTAAGGTACACACTGTAGAGCTTACAATCGCATCTCCGAAGCTCTTTTGGTGGGGGCTGTTTCCCCCCACATTCCGCTTCGCTGCATGTGGGGTTACTCGATAAATCGCTCCTGCGGAGCTCTGTGAGGGAGCACAATGCCTCGACAGGGAAGGAGGGACTGCGGCCGCCTAAGGGGGCAGTTTCTTTTCTCGCATCTTTCCTCCGGGTTATGTTCGCCTTACGGCTCTCTCACCCGGGTCTGGCATATTAGCCCGCTATGCGGCCACGTGGCGAAGTGTCGGGATGGTGAACGTGCTCCGGAGTGAAGTCCGGAGGGTCTGACAACACCGTGCCTTCGGCTCGGGCAGTACATGTGGCTTCCTATTGGATGTCGAGGGGGCCGGTGTAGGCTGATTCGGCGGTGACGAGGCGGAGGGTGTAGGCTCCGGCGGGGAGGGTGGCTACGCCATCGGCAAATTCTTCGGGGCTGTCGGAGGCTACAATCACTGCCTCACTCTCATCTAATATATAATAGGTGAGCACAGGGAGGGTGAGGGTGGTGGTGACGGTACGGGCATCGGTGTCGATGGTACACCACTGCATCATCGGGCGCGAACGGGTCCTGTGATTGCGAGGCGGATTCTCCGGGTCTTCGTCAACAGGGATGATGATGTCTTCGGCCCAAATAGGGGCGCTTGAGAGCAGAAGTAGAATTAAAAGCAGTAGTTTCTTCATGCTTTGCGGATGTTTTAAGTTCACGCTGCAAAGTTATGGATCGCAGCAATAATTCGCACAAAGTTTAGGTTCAAAAAAAGGTTCAAATTTTATAAAGTGCAGTATATTAAAGTGTTATTAGCGGGATGCAGATGAGGCCTTATCTTCTCTCGGGGGCAGGCGCCGGAGCCGGGGGAGGTGTCCACGCCTTATTATTGGCAGATAACCGGGAGGCGATGCTGAGCATTCAGAGGGAAGCCAATATGCAGATTGCATCCGCGAGGCCGGATAATTTTACACGGCTGTCGAAAGCTTCTTTGCAGATTTGATTACGGTGGTAGGTGATTCCGTTGAGATTCTTGGCCATGAGCACGGCAATATCGCTCGGCCGGAGGCCAATTAATATAAGCATACACACACGGAATCGGACGTCATTATATTTTCCGAAAAGTATGTTGAGATTGGAAATAAAGCATGGAGAAGCGGATCTCACCAATTCCTCTATCTGGAGCCATAGTTCGGATTGGTCAGGTATGTTTTGATTTTTAGCGGCCATATTCCTGATGGTCAGACAAAGTTGAGTGTCTGACAATGCAGTATTGTCGGGGAGAGGCTGATTCATCTTTTGGCACACAGTTGTGATGATCTGTTGCCTTATTTCGGAAATGGCGGTAGTGGCAGTAGGCTGAAAGGCCGGATGCTTGCCTTCGCCAGGGGGGCGTATGGCTGGCAGCGGTAGGGTTTGGTCGGTATCAGTCTGCTTATTGCGCATCCAGTAGACCAGCAGGTTCATGGCGGTTAATTCCTTATAGAAGCGGATATTAAAGAGCAGCGAGATGAGGATGACTGAGATAATGATGATGATTATGAAGAGCAACAGATTGCGCTGCCGCAGGCTCTCTGCGAGCAATTCACTCCTGTAGGCTCTGTTTCTATATCCGGTGACTGTGACCGGCACGGCGGAATTTTCCATTAATTTGCTGCCTATCTGCGCCACGTATAGACGGAACATTGTGTCGGCGGTCTGAAAATCATGGTCGGCAATAGCATTTTCAGTAAGCATTCTATAGGCTTTTGATTTGCTCTGTGGGGAGGATGCGTCCAGCCATAGCCGGACATATTTTCCGGCTGAATCACGTTGGCCGAGGGCATGATAGGCATCGGAGGCCACTCTGTAGCCAAACTCGCGGAATTGTGGCTCTATCTGTGCCAGCACGGTGTCTATACCACTGATAGCCGCGGCATAGTGATGACGGGTCCGGAGGAGGTCTCTCCGCGAGATTTCTACCTCCGCACGGTCAGATGGTGATAGATTCGGCAGAAGTGGATAGGCTTTGGCAAGCATCGCCTCTGCCGAATCAAGACTGTCGAGCTGCATGAGGCAGAAAGAACACGACAAGATATCGAGCACCGCATCAGTGGAATCGCCTATGGATATGGAGAGATTAATGGCGGTGCGGTAGAAGGGGATTGCTTCCGGGTAGAGGCGGAGGTTTTCGAGCAGCTGGGCATTCTGAGAGAGGATGTGGGAGCGGAGGCGGATGGCGCGCCGGGTGGTGTCGGGGGATAGGATGGTGAGGGCATCGTCGTAGGCATCGAGGGCGTCGGCATAGTCGCCGAGGTCGGAGAGCACGCGGCCGTGATAGTAGGCTGCTTCGGCGCGGCGCAGGGTCGGCCCGTTGGCGCGGAAATGGCTCAGAGCTATGCTGATGGCGGAGTCGGAGGTGTGGGGCGTGAAGGCTTTGTCGGTGGCCTTTACGGTGAGGAGTGCATGGAGGGCGCGGTCTGAGCCGGAGAGGCTTTCGGGGGGCACCTCGGAGAGGATGCGGAGAGCCGAGTCGGGATGCCCGCGCTCGGCCAGAGAGTCGGCGAGAGTGAGGAGACGGGAGTAGCGGGCGGGTGTGCGGGCACATCCGGCAATCAGGAGCGCCGGGATAAGCGCAATGGCTATGCTGAAAAATATTTGACGCATATGGAGCAAAGATACAAAAATTTTGAGTTTTTGTATATCTTTGTGGCATGAGACTTTCAAGAATTACGATAGCCGCGTCGGGCGGGGTGATGCTTGCGGCGGTGGTGGAGGGTGTGTGGGCTCTGCTGCAGCTCTTAGGGGTTGTGGCGCAGGGTCATGCTCTCTATCGGGCCACAGGGACATTCTATAATCCTGGTCCGCTCTGCGGGTTTATGGCTGTGGCTGTGCCTGTGGCCGCATGGTGGGTGTGGAGAGGAAGGAGCCGTTGGAGCGAATGGACGGGGTGGGGTGTGTTGCTGCTCTGTGCGGCGGTTATGCCGGCCCTGATGGGACGCACGGGGTGGATAGCCGCGGCAGCGGGAGTGGCTACGGTGTGGTCGGGGATGTGTCGTCTCACAGCCGAACAGCGGCAGCGGCTGCGTAGGTGGGGTGTGGCAGTAATTGCAGTGGTTGTGGTGGTGATGGCAGGCCTCTATATGCTGAAGCCGGAATCGGCCAAAGGGAGGCTGCTGATGTGGCATATGGCGATGAATGCGCTGGTGGCCGAGGGTGGATGGCATGGGATTGGCTGGGAGCGTGTGGCCGGCGCGCTGGGGCGGGCTCAGGAGGCGTATTTCATGGAGGAGCCGAGGAGCGCTGCGGAGATTGCTGTGGCGGGTGCGCCAGACTATGCTTTCAATGAGTTTCTGCAGGCGGGGATTGCCTATGGATGGATAGGGCTGATACTGCTGGGCGGATTGGCGGTGTGGACAATATGGACGGCGTGGAGGGGAAGAGCTTATGGGATAGCGGGGGGTGCGGTGGCGCTGGTGGTGGTGTGCTGCGGGTCATATCCGCTGCAGTTCGGTGAGTTTTACGCTGTTGGCGGGTTGCTCATGGCAGGGTCGGCAGGGGCAATGAGGTGGCGGAGCCGGCAGGTGAGAATCTGTGTGGCTGCTACGGTGATGGCCGTGTGTCTGTGGGGCGGCTGGCAGCGGGAGATGCGTCAGCGTCAGGGGCGCGAATGGCAGAGGATGAGGGGTGCCTATGTCCACACTCCGCTTTCTGAAAGAAGAGCCGATGAACTGCTTAGGCATGGGGGGCGCTTCGGGTGGTCGCACCGCTATCTGTTTGATGCCGGGAAAGCATTGCGCGAGAGCGGGCGGATGAGAGAGAGCGACAGCCTGCTGCTTGAGGCTCTTGAGAGGAGCAGTGACCCTATGATTCTTAATCTGCTCGGGCGCAATGCGCAGGATAGGGGTGACGCGGTGGAGGCTGAAGTGTATTTCAAGCGGGCGGCGGCGCGGATTCCGTCGAGACTTTATCCGCGCTATCTGTTGGCGCGGCTTTATGCTGATTCTATCTGTGGGCCTGACACTGTGGGCTGTCGGTTGGCGGCAGAGGCTGCGCTGGCTATGGAGGTGAAGGTGGAGTCGCCTGCCACGCGGCAGATGAGGGAGGAGCTGAGGGGGTTGTTGGAAATGAAAAATGAAAAATGAAAAATGATAAATGGGAGGGGAGGGGATGAAAAAAGGCTCCCGCGCGGCTTTTTGGGCTGCGCGGGAGAATGATTGGATGAGGGTGAGGACGCTCTCCGCTATGGAGGTTATTCCTCTTTGCCTCGGGTCTTGGCTTTGTTTTTGTTTTTGGTGGCAGATGAGTCAACGTCTTTTTCCTCTTTGAGGTCTATTTCGTTGCGGTTGGCATCTATCACTTTATATTGCAGGTAGGCGAGTGACTGGTCCGGGAGAATCTTGAAGCGTCGGCCATACTGCATGCGCCATCGGCGGTAGGTGGAGATGACTCCTTTTTTGAGGTAGGCGTCGACAAAGGGGTGGACATACATGGTGAATCCTTGGATGTCGAGCTCTTTGACGAGATAGTCTATTTTCTCTTTAAGGGTGTCGGTGAAAAGGAGGGATGGTTGCACCTTTCCTTTGCCGTAGCATGACGGGCATTCTTCGGCAGTGACGATGTCGAGAGCCGGACGCACTCTCTGGCGTGTGATCTGCATCAGTCCGAATTTGCTGAGGGGGAGAATGTTGTGGCGCGCACGGTCGTTGGCCATAATTTCTCTCATGTGTTCGTAGAGCTTCTGGCGATGGTCGGGCTTGTTCATGTCGATGAAGTCGATGACAATGATGCCTCCCATGTCGCGCAGACGCAGCTGACGGGCAATCTCTTCGGCGGCACGCATGTTGACTTCGAGTGCGTTTGTCTCCTGATCGTTGGCGGCCTTTGAGCGGTTGCCGCTGTTGACGTCGATGACGTGGAGGGCTTCAGTGTGCTCGATGATGATGTAGGCTCCGCTCTTGAATGAGACAGTTTTGCCGAAGGATGATTTAATCTGCCGGGTGATGTTGAAGTGGTCGAATATAGGCTCAGGCTTGTCGTAGAGCTCAACGATTTCAGCTCTATCGGGGGCAATGAGGCTAACGTACTTCTTGATCTGTGAGTAGATGTCGGGGTCGTTGACTCTGATGGTCTCGAACGAGGGGTTGAAGATGTCGCGGAGCACTCCGACGATGCGGCTCTCTTCTTCGAATATGAGGGCCGGGGCGGTGGCTTTCTGCGCGCGTGCAACAGTGTCTTCCCAACACTGCAGGAGTGTCTTGAGCTCATGGTTTAGCTCAGCCACGCGCTTGCCTTCGGCAGATGTGCGCACAATCACGCTGAAATTCTTGGGCCGTATGCTCTCAATGAGCTGGCGGAGGCGGAGCTTCTCTTCGGTGGTTTTGATTTTCTGTGAGATAGAGATTTTGTCGCCGAAGGGTATCAGCACCATGTAGCGTCCGGTGAGGGTGATTTCGGTGGTGAGTCTGGGGCCTTTCGATGATATCGGCTCCTTGACAATCTGCACCATGAGTTCTTGTCCGGGCCGGAGGAGGTCGGTGACAGTGCCGTGCTTGTCAATGTCGGGCAGCAGCTTCATCTTGCTGACCGAAGGGATGTGCTTTCGGTCTGTGAGGAGTGTTTCGAGGAAAGAGGAGTAGGAGGAGAATTGTGAGCCAAGATCCAAGTAATGGAGGAATGCGTCTTTTTCGTAGCCTACGTTGACAAAAGCGGCATTGAGGCCGGGCATAAGTTTTTTGACCTTAGCCAGGTAAATGTCGCCGACGGCGTAGGCGATGTCGCGTGCCTCTTTCTGAAGAGACACCAGCCGGGAGTCTTCGAGGAGAGCGATGCTCACCTCTTTGGGCTGCACGTCAACGATAAGTTCGCTTCGCATTGTCTTGGGTAAGAGTGAATAGTGGTTATTGCTATCAAACACAAAGAACAAACTCGGGGGCTCAGGGCCGTGGTTAGGCAATGCCACATCAAGTTTGTCCTTCGTATAGCGTTAGTTCTGTGTGAGTCAGAAATAGCCGTGGAGATTATTTCTTCTTGTGACGGTTCTTTCTGAGACGTTTTTTGCGCTTGTGGGTGGCCATCTTGTGGCCTTTTCTTTTCTTTCCGCTGGGCATTGTTTACGCAGTTTATGGTTAATGATTCAATTGTATGTTCTTATTGTTTTGCGGCGGGGTGAATGCAAGAAAGGGTCTTACTTCACAGCCTTCACTTCTTCCATGAACACTTTGGCGGGCTTGAAAGCGGGGATTTTGTGTTCGGGGATGATGATGGTGGTGTTTTTTGAGATGTTGCGTGCGGTCTTTTCAGAACGGGTCTTCACGATGAAGCTGCCGAATCCGCGGAGATATACGTTTTCGCCATGAGAAAGAGAGTCTTTCACAACTTCCATGAACTTTTCTACTGTCTCAAGAACACTGGCTTTGTCAATGCCGGTGGTTTTTGCAATTTCGGAAACGATGTCGGCTTTAGTCATTTTTCGTTTACTGTTTTGTATGATGATTAATATCTTTATTAGCAAATGGTTAATCCCGGTTTTGGGTGGCCGGAGCCTTTTTGCAAGTGCAAATATCGTACTTTTTTTTCAATTGGGAGCAATATTGCGGGCTTTTTTTACAATAAACACCACTTTTGCACCCTTTTATAGCGTAGGATCTATTTTTTTATAAGGAGGTGTGAGGCGACCTGACGGTTATCTCCCGGAGTGACTCTACCCTGCGAGCGCCCGAGGGGAGAGGAAGCGCCCGGGTGGGGTCGAAGAGTATGGCTTCCCATTGTGCTCCGATTGCCCCGGCAATGTCTGTCTGGGGGTTGTCGCCAACCATGAGATGAGATTGAGGGTTGATGATGCCGGTGCGGTGCATTGCGTGGGTGAAGAGTCTGAGATCGGGTTTCTGGATGCCGATGTCGTCTGACAGCACTGTGATGTCTACGAGTGGTGTGAGTGATGCGGAATCCATCTTGCGGTATTGCACCTCCTTGAAGCCGTTGCTGAGCACTCCGACTGTTATGCCGGCGTCGCGTAGGCGCGAAAGAAGCTCTACCGCACCGGGCACGAGGCGCTTCTCCATTGCGAGCAGGTCGAGATATAGAGGATGGAGGCGTGATGAGAGCGAGAGGGCTTCGGAGTGGGGCATTCCGGCCTCGGTGAGTGGACGCAGGAAGCGTTGGGTTATGAGATAGTCGCGGGTGATGGTTCCGGCGCTGAGCTGAGCCCAGAGGAGGTGATTGTGGAATGAATAGCGGTCTATCCACCGGGCATCGGAGGCAAAAAACTCTTTGAGCCGGGGCACAGTGAGGTAGAGCTTGGCAAGAGCGCTACGGGAATTGGCCCGGAAATCAATGAGAGTGTCGTCGAGGTCTATCCAGGCGACTTTAATGCGTGAGGGGTCAATCATTGGCTGTGAGATAGCCTGAGCGGAGCTCTACGCGGCGCAATGTGCGCACCACTCGCACTGTGATCGGGAGCACGGCGGCTTCGTAGGCTGTCTTCAGGAGAATCTGGGTGATGATGAGGTTGAAGATGTCGGCTGCGGGAAGCACTCCGGCAAATGCGATTGGAAAGAAGATGAGGCTGTCGGTGCCTTCGCCCCAGAGAGTAGAGACCATGGCGCGGAGTGTGAAGCGGCGGCCGTCGGGCGATGAGGCTTTCATACGGGCCATGACCCATGCGTTGACAAGTGAACCGCAGAGAAAGGCGATGAAACTTGCAGCAAAGATGCGGGGCACGGCTCCGAAGATAAGGGTCATGGCCTCCTGGCCGTGCCATTCAGAGGCTCCCGGGAGCAGAATGCCAATCTGGAGGAGAATCGACACGAGGAGGTTGGCTGCAAATCCGAGCCAGATTACCATGCGGGCTTTACGGAAGCCGTAGAGCTCCACGAGGCAGTCGTTGATGATGTATGAAACCGGAAAGACCACCACACCGGCCGTGATTGTGAGCGGGCCGAGGGGCACTGTCTTGATTTCCATTAGATTGGACACGATGAGACAGACGCAGAAGAGTAGTGTGAGGATGAGAAAAGTGAAGGAATACGTAGTTTTGGTCATAGGTCTTGTTTTTAACGAGGTAGCAAGCACTCGGTGCGTTCTTTGGCTTTTGGCGATGCAAAGTTACGCAAAAAAATCGGGAAATCAGCGAGGGAGGTGTCGCAGGCGCGACTCAATATAGTCTGTGAGCAAGGTTATGGCCACAGTGTTGTTGCCTCCCTGAGGCACAATAAGGTCGGCAAAGCGCTTGGAGGGGGCTATGTATTGCTCGTGCATTGGCTTGAGCACCTGCTGATAGCGGTCGATGACCATCTGGGGAGTGCGTCCACGGGAAATGCAGTCGCGGGCAATGACACGGATGAGCCTTTCGTCGTCGTCGGCATCGACAAACACTTTCACATCCATCATATCTCTGAGTTCGGGCTGACTCAGCACGAGAATGCCTTCGACAATCACCACATCGCGCGGTTCTACCGGAATCACTTCCTTGCATCGGGTGCAGGTGAGATAGCTGTAGGTGGGCATATCTATGCTGTGGCCTGCCTTGAGCTCGGCGAGATGCTTCTCAAGCAGTGGCCATTCGATGGAGGCGGGTTCATCGAAATTTATATTCTGGCGTTCCTCCGGGGGGATGTGGCTTGAATCGCGATAATAGTTGTCTTGTGGCAACAAGGCAACCTCTCCGGGAGGGAGACTTGATATTATTTTGCTGACTACGGTGGATTTACCTGATCCGGTGCCACCCGCTATGCCGATTACTATCATAGTGTTTATTGGGAGTGGAGTGATTTCAGTGGAATAATTTCTGCCAAAGTTAGAGATTTTCGGCGATATAATCATACACATCTTTTGTGCGGGCTGCTATTTTATTCCAGTCGTAGGCACTGAGGTCGTAGACGCGCTCACGGCTTCCGGTCTCAATCTTGTGGCGGATGGCCATAGCGATGGCGTGTGGTGAACCGGGAGGGAAGTAGTCGTCGGGCGACAGTTGGGGTAGGTGGCATGATGGGATATCGCTCACGGCAACATCCGCCCCGAAACTCATGGCTTCGAGCAGGGCTATGGGGAGGCCTTCGAGGAGCGAGGGCATGACAAACAGAGCGGCGCGGGAATATAGCCCGGCAAGTTCGGCATGTGAGATAGTGCCGGTCATAATAATACCGGAGGCGGCGGCTCGGTGCATGAGCTCTTCGGAATAAGCATCTTTGCGGTCGGCTCCTCCGGCAATCACAAGTTTGTAGCCCGGCAGAGGCCATTTCTGCCAGGCTTCGATGAGATGATGGAAGCCTTTTTCGGGGGTGAGACGCCCTACGGCGAGAATCATGCGCTCACGTGGCGGCGTGGGAGTGGCGGCGGGTGGAGAGGGAATGCCGTTGGGGATGACAAATATATTTGCTTTCGGAAAGCGGGGTTTTATCTGCCGGGCGGCGGTGTCGGAAAGCACGATGAGGGCATGGCTCATGCGTCCCGCGCACCATTCGCCGAGGCGGAGAGCAAGGCGTGCGGCGAATCCCCATTTGGCCCGGCGGTAGTCTTCGCCATGGAGGGTAACGACAGTCTTCATGCCGAGCAGACGGGCGAGAGGAACCATGAGCGCCGGGCCGCAGGCGTGGATGTGGACGAGCTGCGCTCCGTTGCGTCGGGCGTGGATTACGGAAAGGAGAGTATGGACAATAGCCTCGGTATGTTTGGAGGTGGGAGAGGGGAGATGGCGAAGGATGACGCCACCGTGGGACGCCGGTGGGTGAGGTCCGGTGAATGGCCGGCGACAATAGACCGAAATGTCGCAACCGAGAGCGGCAAGGCGTGGATAGAGCTCCATGCAATGGGTCTCTACCCCTCCCTGAACTCCGGGAAATCCACGTGTGCCTGTGACAGCTATTCTCATCAGCAGATTGCGAGGATGATTTTGGCGGGGGTGAACTCAGTGGCAAGGCTGGCGGCACGCCGGCGGCTCATTTTGCCGGCTGAGGTGAGCATGACAAGCATCGCATCGTCAGAAGCAAGGATGGGGGCTATGTCGGCTATACGGTCGGCTTCGGGGACGGTGATGAACACATAGGAGCCTGCCTGGCGTTCTGTCAGCTCTCTTAGGCGCGAAGAGAGGAGAGTGTCGTTGGTTTTCTCTCCGTTGACAACTGTGGTTGGCAGCTCAGCTCTGCGGAATGCGTCGATGATTTCTTCGGTGGCCGAAGAGGGCAAGGTTGAATCTGCGGCCAGATAGATGCGGCCAGACGGCAGACGCGAAGTGATTAGCGCGCGGATGGCATTGGTATAAGCTGTGGGGTCAGTGCCTCTCACGAAAGTGTGTTTTTCGAGTCCGGCGGCTGCCGCATCGCAGGGTGTGACAATCCGGTCATTGCGCCACATGATGATTAGTGCGAGAGCCCCTACGGCCATGAGAGCGAGGAATAGGCTGATGCCGATGAAGGCCACCGGGCGGGTGTAGTCAGGGCGGATGGAGGTGAAGGCAGGATCTACGATAAACCCGAGTGTGGCGCGTGAATAATATTTGAGCAGTGAGCTCTCGCGTTTTTCAAGCAGGAAAGCGTAGAGCTCGTTTTTTATAAGGTTGTCGCGCGACAGGTTGAGATATTCGCGTTCGTATTTCGGCAACCGGCGCAGATGGGAGTCCACGCGTCCTACGGCTCCACTGCGGGCGCTGACGGCCTTGCGGGCGGCCGAGAGGGTCTGGCTGACACTCTCTATCACAGCCTTGCGCATCTGCGCCACCCGTTCCTCGGCAAGCTGCAGGGCGTGATTGCCCGGCATGGCCGAACGGCGGAGCTCGTTGAGGAGCATAAGTTGCTCATTGTAGGCGCTGACCATGGGATCGGCCTCTGCATCGGAGCCGGGCACGGAGTAGGCCGGAAGCATTGTCTCATGGTTGGATTCGAGAGTGTGGAGCACCTGCTCGCAATATAAAATATCACTGTTGGCATTGAGAAGGAGTTCGTGGGCATCGAGCGATGATTCGAGAAGTATCGGAGCTTCATCTTCGATGCTTACGAAGTTGCTCTGACTTTTGAATTGTTCGATTTTCTTTTCGGAGTCTATGAGTTGGCCGAATAGATTCTCGATGCGTTCGTTCAGAAAATCGACTTCGGTCTGCGCTGTCTGGCGGCGATGTTCAGTGCGCCGGGCGTTATATTCATCGAGGAGAGTGTCGAGAATCGCACGGTCGAGTGGCGGACAAGATCCGGTGATTTCAACCGTGATGGCTTCGGCTGCCTTGTCGGCAAGGTCGATATCCAATTGTTTGATCAGTTTTTCAGTGGCGGCGGCATAGCCGGTCACAGTGAATTTCAATGTGATTTTTTCAGGCGGGAGAGGTGTGCCTGAAGGGAGGAGCGTAACGGTGCCCATGGGGGTGACGAGAGCGAGCGGGAGCTTGCCGGAGGCCGATGCGAGAGTTGTAGTGAAGATGCGTCCGCGTGTGGCCTTGGCCTCAGCGGTGCCATCGGGCGATAGATGGAGAATGACGTTGAAGCCATTGCGGAGGCTCATGGAGTCGGCCATTCCTGGCGGGAGCATAAGGGTGGCGGGGGCGTCTTTCCAGAGCTGCTGTTTTGTGAGGCCTTTGGTCTGGAAGCAGGAGATGTTGAGAGAGAGTTTTCTGACAGTGCGGTAGGCGAGCTCATGGGATGTGACAAGCACCATTTCATTGTCGACCGACGAACTGGCGAACCCACCAATCGAGAATGAGCGCATCATCATGGCGAGAGCACTGCCTCCGGCACGCTGGGCGAGGTCGCTTGAACCGTCTTCGATGAGCACTGTGGCCATGGATTTGTAGCGAGTGGGACGGGTGAGGGTGAATGTGAGCCCGAGGCCGAATATTACCGCGAAAATGGCGATAAACAGCCATTTGTGTGAACGCAGCACGCTTATGTAGCGCCGCAGGTCTATCTCATTGTTTGCTGCCATAGGTGGTGGGAGTGGTTGAATTGTCGTTGGTTGGAGTGGCTAATTGTGAATGCGAGCAGACAAGGCCGAGCATCATCATGGTGCACAAGCCGCTTCCCTGCACGAGAGTGGTGTTGGCGATATTCTCAATCATGAGAAAAACGATTATGACCCATCCGAGTGTGAATAGAGCTCTGCGCTGAGGTTCTGCGCTTCTTATAACGGAGCGGAGCAGCCGGGCAACATAGACCCAGAACCAGATGAAGAGCCCCACGCCGACTATGCCGAACTGGGCGAGCGAGGGATAGTAAGCATCGGTGATAAATTCGGGCATCGAGGGTCCGAGCCCCCACACTTTGTCGAGATGATAGTCGAAATAGATGGATGAGTAGCTTTTGGCAGACGGATGAGTGGCAAACGATGCGAGCCCGGAGCCGAAAGGAAGATGGTCTATGAGAATAAGCGCGCCGGTGTAGTACATCATCGGGCGTGCAATCGTGGCCAGTCTGCCGGTGTCCATTTCTATGCCCTGCCCTCCGATGAAATAGAATTCGAATTTTTGCCAGCCTACTATCGTGACGAGACTCAATGCAATGGCAAACATGGCTATAGCACGTTTGTTATAGCGCTGAAACATGTCGGGCGAATAGAATATCATCATGAAGATGGCAAACACGGCGCTCCCGAAATATTTTGAACGTCCGCACACCAGGCCGGCCAGAATCATGAGGATGGTGACAAAAAGACTGCGGCGGTCTATTTTGCCTGTCGGCTCGATGCTTGCGAGATAGAAGGCGAGGGCGCTGGTGAAGATAGTCAGGCCTACGTAAGAGATGTGTTGCATGACCTGCTCTACTGCCTTTGGGCCGAGGCTCCACACAACGAGAGTGAGGACCACATTGACCACACTCACCAATTTAACGACCACACGGTCTGAAGGACGGAAAGATGGCTTTACGGCCATCATGACCACGAAAGGAATAAAGGGTTTCTGCTGGATAATCCAGTCGGAGGCTATGGCGGCGGGATTATTGTAGGGGAGGAAGAGAGAATAGAGCGCATAGGCCGTCATTATGCCCATTATAATCCAGAGCAGGCTATAGCGGCGCCAGTGGCGGTTGACAACGGAGTCGGCTATGGCTATACCGGCAAAGACAAATGTGAGGAGCGATCCGGCCCACCCCACAAAGCGGGCCACCGGTATGAGCATGGCCAGAGTGATGATGAAGAGAACTATGCAGATGCGGTCTAAGCGAAGCATTGCTCAGGGTCGGTTTTATCTTACCGCGAGGGCTATGACGAGCGAGGCTATCACAGACACAGCGCTGACTATGGTGGAAATGACGGAGAGTTTGAAAGCGTTGTTCTGATTGTATTTGGAGTTGGACTGGCGGATGGTGTTGGGCTCTACGATCACCACATCGTTCTGGCGGAGATAGAAATATGGCGATGAGGTGATGCCGGCGTCGCGAAGGTCGAGACGGGTGTAGAGGAGGCTGTCGCCGTCTTCGCGGATTATGGTTACATTGTCGCGGCGGCCATATTCGGTGAGGTCGCCGGCGGCGGCAAGGGCATCGAAGATAGAAAACCGTTCCGAACCGACATAAACGGTGTGGGGATTCCGCACCTCTCCCATCACGTTGACCTTGAAATTAATCAGTTTGACCAGCACCTGAGGATCCTTGACCCTCTCGCCGATAAGGCGGGTGAGCTTTTCGCGGACCTGGGCCGTGGTCTCGCCGGCCACATGGATTTTTCCGAGCACTGGAAACATGATGCACCCTTCGGAATCTACTGTGTAGCTCTGCTGGGTGGGGCTCGTAGTCACACTGTTGGAGCCGGAAGTATAGGTGGTGTTGGTGGAGGGAAGGTTATACTCAACAGTGGCCATAGGCACTACGGAGGTGACCACAATCTGGAGTTCGTCGGCAGGAGCTATGCGGATGCTATAGTCGGATGCGGCGAGAGTGCCCTCTCTGCTTTCGCCGAGGGTCTGGAGATAGGAGAGATGGTTGGTTGTATGGCAGGCAGTGAGAATAAAGACGGAAATCACTGCTATGGTCATCCGGAAGATTGGGTTCATTGCTCGAACAAGATTTTAGTCTGAAAATGGGTTTACTTGGATATCAAATTGACAACAGAACAGTGACTTTTCAATTTGTGCTGAAATCATCAGGAAGTAAACACCCTCTTAACGCCGGGACTTCACGGTTTATTGCCCGGCTGAGAGGAAAATTAGCGGAGCCAGATGCCGCGGGCTTTGCCGGAAAGGAGTCTATGAGCCTGAAAGGGAGCCCAGAGGAGGTCTACGACACCGGTGAGACACATGGCTATGACCACTCCGGTTGAACCGTAGATAGTGCCAAGCCACATGGCAAACGGAACAAAACCGATGATGACTGCACACGACACCACCGAATGGATAAATATGCGGCCGTAGCCGTTGATCACGTTGAGATAGATGCTGCCGAGAGCGCCGGTGGNCACATAGAGCGCCCACCAGAAACTGAGCGAGGAGGGGATAGATATGTCCGGACCGATCCATAGACGATAGAACCAAGGGGCGATGANTGTCATCACGCCGGCACACACCAGCATCAGAGACCAAAGCAGGAGCANTCGCCGGATGGTGAGCGCAATCCACTCTCGGTCGCCTCTCGACTTGGCATCGGTGACCGCAGACCATACCGGAGTCATTACTATGCCGGAAGCGACTGTGAGAACATAGAAATATTTGAACGACACGCTGAACACAGTGACTTCCTCGGGGCCGAAAAGATGAGACACGATGATGGTGGATGCCAGACAGACCACCAGAAATGAAATCTGGGTGGTCATGAATTTGATGCCAAGCCCCACAAGCGGNCGGATATATCTGAGAGAAATATCCGACAGACGTGGAGCGATATGGCTGAAGCGCCTGAAAGTGAGCGGAAAAGCAATCAGATAGACAGCGGCGGGAATAAGCACCATAGCTATGGCCACTTTTTCGAGTGAGCCCGGAATGAGGAGGGTCATGCCCCACACGGCAAGGATNGAGAGCAGATTGCCGGCAAGCACAAGGAGTTCGTTGACGGCAGGGAGCTGCATGGCATAATAGACGCTTCCGATGGTGCGGAACACAAATCCCCCACAGAAAATACCGGTGACCGTGAGGATAAGCTCAGGGAGGGCAGCCACTCTTGTCGGGTCGACATTAAGCAGTCCATACCAGTCTACAAATCGGCAGGCTATCGCGGCCAGACCAAAAACACAGGTCATGATGACGGCCATTAGAAACAGGGCTGTAGCGATATATATGCGCGCCAAAGGAAGATTGTCTTCGGCAAGAGCTTCGGCAAGACGGTTGCGCAGACCGGCTCCGAGTCCGAGATCGAGATTTGAAATCCAGGTGGTGAGCGAAAAAATCGTGAGCCATACGCCATAGGAATAATCGTCGATATATCCTATGGTGAGCGGCACCAGAAGAAAGGAAACAGCCACAGAGCCTGCTCGCATCAGAAGCGAGCAGGCGATATTGCGGATTGCCAGACGGCTCCGCGAATCGGTGGGGGAAATACTGAGCTCCATCAAAGAAGAAACGCCTCTTGAGCCGGTTTATTGTGCANAGTGAGGCGGGCAGCCGCTCTTTGGCAGGATATGGTGCNGTGTCAGGTGGACAATTCCGGCAGATGAGCTGAATGCTCAGGGAAAGTCGGGCCAAGAAGGGTCGGTGTCTGGAGCGGATGTGAAGCGCTCTTCGTTGAGCCGGGTGGAGCGGGCAATAGCTTCGTCGTAGCCGCTGAGAGCNGCAAANGGTGCGAACTGGGCGGCCCGCTGGCTCATGGCAAGACGCGGATGGACGGAGCTTGTGTGGTGGGGCAGATTGATGATATCTTCGTAAGGGTGAGTGGGATTATTCATGATGACCTCCTATCTGCACATTGCGTGTGCGCTGTGTGGCTCCTTCGGCATAATTGAGTCCNCGGAGTATGGCGTTTTTCCCAAATCGATGCTTGATGTTTATAATGGCCTGCTGCCGCCGGCGCTCTTTCTCAAGGGNTATGTTTTCAGATAGACGTCGGCATGATTCAGCTTCATAGTCGGTGAACAGGCAGAGCTGGTCGGGCAAGGCATAGGGCTGTGCGGGTTTATAGAGCGACAGGTTGGCGGCTGTGATGTTGATGCGTCTCACGAGCAGAATCGGATTGATTATTCTGTCAAACAGCTGTGATGCANGGTCCATGATGATGTCGGCCGAGGAAGTGTGNCGGNGCAGGGCAATGCTTCCGTGGGCATGATAGGGCACTTTCCGCCCATAGAAATCAATGGATATCGGGCCGTCATAGCGNGAGGCTATCGCAGGGTCGTTGAGGCTTGTGGCATCATATCCCAGATGGATGGTGAGATGGGCGGTGGTGAGCCCCTTCTCCATAAGATCAAGAGCGAGCGTGTCGGCCATCTCTCGGAGCACAGTGCGTGTGCGTGTCGCTGTGTATGGTTCGNTGAGCACCTGNCCNATNCCNAGCGATTTTCGCTCGGGGCGATAGCTTTTGATGTCGGCAATCTCAACCGGTTCCCATCCCCAGGCATGGTCGATGAGAAACTCTGCGTTGACGCCAAACAAATCATAGAGCAGGCTTTCCTGCTGAAGAGAGCAGCGGGCAATGTCGCCCATGGTAAAGATGCCGTAGCGTTGCAGGCGGCGTGCTATCCCCCGGCCTACCCTCCAGAAGTCGGTCAGCGGCAGATGNTTCCACAGNNNNCGGCGGTANGANGTCTTCNTNNAGNTCGGCNATNCTNACTCCGTGGNCNTCNGNNNCCATTTTCTTGGCCATNATNTCCATTGCNACTTTGGCCAGATAGAGATTGGATCCGATGCCGACTGTGGCAGTAATGCCGGTCTCGCGAAACACATCGTGGACCATTCTCTCGGCGAGCTCNCGGGCNGTAAGCCCGGAGAAACGGAGATAGGCGGTGATATCAATCATCACCTCATCGATAGAATAGACATGNATNTCNTCNGGCGCCACATANCGGAGATAGATTCCGTAGATACGGCAACTGATATCTATGTAGCGGGCCATGCGTGGAGGCGCCACGATGTAGTCTACAGCCAGATCGGGATTCCTTTCGAGCTCGTGGACGGAATAAGAGTTGGAGGTGTGGCTGCGTGTACGGTTGATGCGGCGTAGGTGTTGAATCACTTCAAACAGGCGTGGCCGTCCGCCGAGCCCCAGCTTCTTGAGCGGAGGCGACACTGCCAGACANATAGTCTTGTTGGTGCGTGACGCATCGGCCACNACCAGNCANGTGTCGAGCGGGTTGAGCCCCCGGTCGATGCATTCCACCGAAGCGTAAAACGCCTTCAGGTCNATAGCCAGAAATCTCCTCNGNTCTCNCATAAATATGTGTGTNTTTTCTCGTAAGAATGTTGATGTGATGGNTNTTANGTGTGTNTTGCGGTGGGTGGTGCGACATCACTGCTNTGCANGNCCGTNAGNCCCCGATGCTGTGGTTGCAGCATCTGAGCAATGGCTTGCAAGCCCGTTAGCCGGGTGCTGTGGGAGNAGTCNCCGAACCCGGCGCAGACAGTCAGCTATATAGTNATGCTACGGAGGGGTAGCGACCGAAGCATGGTAGGATTCACACATAGCCACCGCGTGTGTTTTCACCTGCAAAAATAATAAAAATCACCTTACAATTGGCAAAAAACAAACTTTTTCATGGTTAATCGCCATAAACGGATACGTTGAGTTGATGCTNACTTTTTCGGACGGATACGTTTATGGAGTAGCCGTCCGAAAAATCCACCCACGAAAAATCCGGACCTTCTCAGGCCCGGATTCCGATAGGGGAGGTTCTATCCCCATACATATCTTTATGTTACTATTACTCGCTTATGAATTGAATATCATCAGTCCGTGGGTGAACAAATTCAAATTCTAATGTACGAGCTAATCCCTCGTCAAGGGTATATGGAGCCTTGAATCCGGAAGAATGAGCCTTAGTGGCATCAAACTCAGTCGTAGCACAGAATTTTTTGACGCGGACAGAACTAACTGTCATTTTCTTTCCTGTGATTTTGGATAGCAAGTCAAAACAATATCCTCCTAACATTCCGAGCCAATAGGGAAAATGAGTGGCGGGTATATGTTTGTCGAGCACCTTACTTACGTGAGCAACCAGTTGGTTCATATTATTATCCGGTTTATCGATATAATTAAATATATTATAGCCGGTGGTTACATTATCAATCATATATTTTACGAAAGCAACTATATTTCCTACATAAGCCATCGATTTCTGATTCTCACCCTTACCGACCATCAGGAATTTTCCGGAAGAAATCTGCTTCAGGAGGTTGTAGACATTACCACGATTGCGTTCTCCAAATATGACAGTCGGACGAATGATATCGATGTTCCAATCAGGATGGTCTTTATACCATTGTTGGAGCACTTCTTCGGCTTGCCATTTAGACTTGCCGTAGTGATTAAACGGATCTGCAGGATGATTTTCATCCGGATTCTTCTTATTCAGCCCGTAGACAGCAACTGAGGAGAAAAAGATGATACGCTTGATTCCATTCATTTCCATGGCTCGTAGTGTGACTTCCATCCCTTTGACATTAGTATCATAGTAGAGAGAAATGGGTGTCACGTCATCCCGATGCTGAGCAGCGAGTAAAACAACAACATCTGTATCCTGAAGTTCTTGGTCCATTTGCTTCTGATTACGCACATCACCTATTGTAGTGATATCATTGAAGAAATGACTCGGAAGCAAATCTATATTTTTACAAGTATATTTCTTAGGCTCTTCTTTAAGTAAATCAAGGAGTCTTGTACCAACGAATCCGCTGGCACCGATTAGTGAAATATTCATTTTAGTGATGTTTAATCCGATTAATTAATTTGGGGATTAGCCGCCGAAACGTATAAAATCTCTGGGGGGTTATCTCATTTATTTCAAATGCCTTAAGGATATTTTTATTGCCAATTAATATGTTTTTTAAGGAGCCTGTGCTTTCCCCACCCATTCTCATATGTACTAGAACTTCCGGGATGAATTTGTTAGAAATATTATTTTTTTCTAAGAAACGCAACATGAGTTCAAAGTCTGCAGAAACACTTAAAGAAGTATTGTACCCCCCCAATTTTTCATAACATTCTTTTCGTGCGTAGAACGTTGGATGAGCCGGATGCCATCCTCTTTTAAATGCTCCCTTAGTGTAAGGTGACCCTCTCCATGTCCGGACTATTCTTGAAGTAGATGATATTTCAACAAAATCGAGATTACCGTAAATACAGTCTACATTTTGAATTTCAGTATCAATTCTTCTAAGAATATTTTGATTAGCAAATACATCATCCGAATTTAGAAACCCTATAATTTCTCCAGAGGCCATTTTTATCCCTTTGTTCATTGCATCATAGATTCCTTTGTCCGGTTCGCTAATCCATCGCATCCGTCCATTGAACCTCGGCTCATATTCCCGGATAATATCAACCGTTCCGTCTCGAGATGCTCCGTCCACAACTATGCACTCAATATCCGTATGCGTTTGGCAGAGAATACTTTCAAAAGTGTCGCGCACAGTTTTCGCACTATTGAAAGTCGATGTGATTACCGAAATTTTCATATCATTGAGTTGTATAATTTGATATATTCCTTACCCATCTTATCCCATGAGTATTGATTGGCATTCTCAATGCCATGTCGAATAATATCCTCTCTAAAGCTTGATTGATCAAATCGATGTAAAATTTTTATGGCGTCAGCTGTCGACATTTGATTAAGCATAGGATAATCCGAGCCAATAATTTCAGGAATTGATGATGCATTAAGTGCTAAAACGGGACATCCAGCTCTTTGAGCTTCTAAAACCGGAATTCCGAAACCTTCATAAGAGGAGGGATATATAAGGGCGAATACAGAATTATAGTATTCGTTGAGCTCTTTGTTTGATGGTCTAATATGAGAGATGAATCCTGAGTTTCCCAGTCTTGATGCCAGTAGTTTTGTTTCTGCATCATTAAGCGGCGCTCCACAAATCAGTAACTTCTTTTTGCTCTGAGCTGCAATCTCGACGGCAAAATCAAAGTTTTTATATCCTCCTCTTGCGCCAACAAACATCAGGAAATCAGATAATTTACTTTTAACGAGTGAAATTGGATGATAGTCTTCTGATACTCCGTTATAGATGACAGAAACTTTTGGCGGAGATATCTCCGGAAGAAATTTCAGCAAATCTTTTCGTGTGTTTTCACTTATGCACACTATTTTATCCGAATGGCGAATAGCCTTGAATTTTTGCCATTTATGAATCCAGGCTCGTGGACCGTTAGTGAAATACTCATATGTAAAGTCATGTACGGTCGTTACATTTTTTACAAGTGGAGATTTAACGGTCCGATAGTAGGAGGAATGGAAAATAGTTGGGGTATCAGTACTCGTTTTTGGAGATAAGTAGCGTTTAAGGATCAAGCCATTATCACTCTTTTCAATAATATTGTTTTGTGGAATATTTAATTGTGTACGGTGTATATTTTCTGGGCAACCATATTCTAGACATCGAAAATCAGTGCCCGTATTCATAAGCGTTCTGATGAGATTTGCCCATACTATTGATATTCCGCCAGTCTTTTGAAGAGAGAATATGATATTATCAAGTTCTATTTTCCCCATTGTTATATTTTCTTGAAATAAAATGAATTAGAGAGTAGGTAAGAATCGGGACTATCAGCATGTTAAATATGGCGACTTTATTGATAATGGGTAAATTGTCTCTAAAAAGTTGGAAAGGAATTATACCACATAAGCAGTAGTAGTAGATTCGACCAAAAGTATTAGTCCAGTTGTATTGAATTAGTGTTAATATAAACCCAAGTAACATGAGAATGAGACAACTTCCAATTAAACCAAAATCCCCTAGCAAAGATGTTATTAGATTCGTAGCACCCAATGGAGAATCATAAATTCCGTTAAAAGGTATAATATAGTTGCCTTTTGATGGGAAGATGAATGTTGGAATAAAATTAATAAAAGAACTAAGGAAATTCTGTGGTATAGAAATCCAGCTAATCTGGTTATAAGAAAAAAAGGAGACAGCACTAATCCAGGTTAGTAATGGTTCTGCGCTTCCTATATAAAATAATAATTCCCAGCTTATTCCGGAATTAGATATTCGCCAAATACCAATCCATAGAAATAAAAGTACGATAGAGAGAGAGACAAATATCAATTTACGAGTTATTCTATGATTCTGTAAATAATAAATAAATAGAGCTGTAGCAGGGATCATAACATACATTCTAGATCCTAGGCCTAATAATATAATTGAAAACTCAATTAATCCAAATATAGAATATTTTTTTGCAGTATTCGACCAAAAAGAATTCTTATAGTTGTTAGAGAAAAGGAAAAGAAGGAGAACGAGGAATATACTGTTTGCTGTAGCAATAGCTCCCAGAATCTCAATATCATAGTCCATGGAATATCCTTTAAAGAGGATATTCCGAGCTTTGAAAATAGTATATTGTCCAAACAAGAAAACAGGAAGAGAAAATAGAAGTAAGTCCCGGGGAGAAACGATTATTTTAGGACTCTTTCGGGATGTTGGTAACCTTTTAAATTTTAGTGGTAATATACAGCCAATTGTATATGAAATAATTAGCAGAGATACAATTTGGATATATTCAGATTTGAATGGCTTATAATTATATTTATCAAGTAAACTAACTCCCGGCATCCCTTCAATAAGATTATAATCAAGAATTATAACAGGGAATAACCAATAGTAAATTGCGCCAAAAAGAAATAGATATAGGTGGAAAGGAATATATTTACGAGAAGATGAGGTCATATATTACTATTTGATAATTTTAAGAAGTTGCTTAATTGTATATCCGAGAATGAAAAATGAAGTATTGAGAAAAGCTAGAAAAGACATCTTCGAGGATGTGTATAAAGCTCCACAAACATTGGATTTAAGACGACCATGCTTGCAAAGAATGATATAGGTAGCTGTAGTAATAACGAACAAGGAAACATAGTTAAGTATGGAGCGGATAGAATTGAAGTCGAGTCTATAAAAAATAGGAGCAGAATAGATCATCCCATGATTAGAAAGAGATAAAACAACTCTTGTATCATTTTTGAAGGATGGGTAATAAGTAGAATAATTACTCCAAAAAATAGAGCATAGGGTTGGCTGTCAGTTCCAGATGGTATTATTTGGATGTAAGGGAAAAAACAAAAAAAGATAAAAAGGGACGTAATTCCTTTCCTTCTATGTCGTGTGTTGTACCTCAATGTTTTAATTATGGAATTCGAGTATGCTTTTGAGCGTAGTAATATAGTTATCTCCATATGTTAAGTCAGGTTCCACATAATTACCTTCCCCCCATTCATTCCACGATTTAAGAAAACATATTTTATCATCTGGGGATTTCTTCTTAATGCAGTCTATAATTTCTATGACATGTGATTTGAAGTTCTCTGGGGTACTATTAATGAGTACTGCACCATTTTTACCACTCCTGGGGGTATGATCCCAGTTTGGAATAATGGTAGGATATATTTTAGGAAGAAAATCTTCTTTACCAATAAATCTATGAAAAATTTTATCGTATTCTCGGATTCGAGGTATACCAGTAATTAAAGATAACCCTTTTTCCCAAACTCTACCGAGGAATGTTCGACTTTTACGCCATGCTTCTGTAAGTCGGACAGTATTTATAGCGTTAAAACCTTCTTTAATATTTCTTTCTATATTGTCATAAGAAGTATCTTCTCTGAGTTGAGCTATAAAGTGAAATTGACCAATCCCTTCTTTTTCCCCAAGTTCATTCCATATTCCTATAAACTCAGACGGATTAGGTAGTTCATTAGGGGTATATATCATGAAGGCCGGTTTACCATTTATCCGTATGTAGCGAGGGTCTTTGAAGGCAGGTAAAAGACGATAGAAGTGATGTATGATATCTTGTGCGCCTGGGTAAGTCTGCTCTATAAGCAGTTCTTTTGATGAGCCGTTGCCGTCTTTATCCCAAAATTTTTTGTGCCAAGATTCATTTGCCCAACAAAGCATGAAAGGAAAATCAGGTTTGCCTAGGCGCAGAACCTCATTAAATGGAAGTTCGAGTTCCTCTTTGCCATTCCCAAACCAGTAGTGATAGTAACAGAAGCCATATATGCCCGCTTCACGTGCAAGTTCAGCCTGAGCTTCTCTCACTTCGGGTAAACGGAGATCATAATACCCTAAATCCGCTGGTACTTTAGGTTGGTTGTGCCCTCTGAAAAGAGGTTTGGCTTTACCAACGTTTGTCCATTCGGTGAATCCCTTTCCCCACCATTTGTCGTTATCTGGAGTCGGATGATATTGGGGGAGATAAAATGCAATAATTTTAGGTTTACTCATTTATAACTGGTTTTTATTACTTTGGCTGGATTTCCTCCTACAACTGAGTACGGAGGAATGTTGTTTGTTACCACGGCGTTAGCGCCGATTATACAACCTTCCCCGATTTCAACATTTGGGAGGATTGTAACTTTGTCTCCAATCCAAACATTATCTCCGATTTGAATAGCTCCCGGACTAATTAGTTTTCGATGAATTGGTGATATTCTTAGTGACTGGTAATCAGTATATCCATGGCTATTATCCGTAATCGTTACCCATCTTCCGGTTAGGACATTATTACCTATAGAAATTGAGTTACAGCATGTTAAGTGTAAGAAGTCACCAAAACTACAATTATTACCAATTTTAACAGAAGGATGAAATATATGCGCATCATATTTATCCCAAGCTGTAAGAACGGTGTATATGCCGAAAGAACAATTTTTCCCCACCAAGAAATATTGTTCACCTTTTATACGATTAATTGGATAACAGATTGACAATTTTTCTGTATGAAATATATAAGAATAGAAGGAACTATATAATTTAATTCGTATGCGCTTTATTAGGTGAATGAAATCGATAGGTGTCATTCTGTTTTCAAGGTAATAAATGGGTTGGAAATATAGTTAAAAAATGATCTATAAGAGACAGTTTCTGTGAACATAGTATTTATTTTAGAGAATGTTCTTTTTAATAGACTCAATTATTGACGATAATGTTTTAGTATCAGTATTTGCTCAAAATGATGGAATGAATATTGATAAGAAGATAAAAACCATTAAACTCGAAAAAAAACATATTATTAGCTCAGTCTTATGTATATCAATATATTTTGGTCCGTTTACCTATAAATATGACAAATATGCTTGAGTTTTTTATGAATGGATTTTATACCATTAAAGTATGCGAAAATGAGCATCTTAAAATATCCTTTCGTTGAATAATGAGTACTAATCGATTGTCTAATGTTAGAGAGTTCAAATGTGCGTTTGGTGGGGAGGATAACTTCTCGAAGATATAATTCACATAGAAAACCAAATAATTTTTTTTTAATTTTGGAATATGAGACTTTGGATATTTTGCCAGATTTAACATAGTCAGATAAAATATTTAGAAAGATGACAGAAAATGTGTTAAATACGTTGTATCCACCCTTACCATCATCATTGAGCATCCTCTGATATCGTCCATTCCATATGATACATTCTGATTCTGGCCTGATATCAAAAATAAGTGATATGTGTGGGAATAATTTATCTGGATTTAATTTATCCAGTTTGTCACAATCGGTATCCCATAATCCAACTCCTGCACTCCATGAAATCCAATAATGTAAATTGTATGCAAGTTCGTTATATGAATTACATTCCACGATATTCTCCCCATTAGTTTTAATTTTATTATCCGAGAAATAAATGACGGGGCGTGTGTCATTATATTTTAAGATTAGATTAATCATTTGTTGGAGTGCTCCGGGAATTAAACAACTCCTATGATTAATCATTTTTCTATAGAGTCCGGTACCCTTTTTTATGGAATTAATTTGATTAGTAAATCCTTCATCAGTTGATTTATAGTAGAATAAATTGTTATGGTTGAATGATGACAATGAGCTTTCAAGCTCTGTGTTGCAGCCATTGTCAGAGATAATAATTTCAAATAAATTATCATCTACTCTCTGAGTATATATACTTTCAATAACTGGGAGAACCCATTCCTTGGCTCCATTTGTTGGTATGCATAATGAAAGTATTGGTTGTCTTTTACTCATGATTTTCCAACTCGTAGTTATAAAAACGTAGGATACCCTCTTCTAAAGAAGTGAATTTAATTCTCACAAGATTATTTAATAATGATGTGTCAAGTAGAACATTTGACACATCATTCTTACGGTCAGGAAGATATTTCACATCCATTTTGATAGGAATAATTTCTCTGATAATAGATAATATTTGATTGACGGTATATCCTTTGCCTGAACCAATATTTATGGTTAGATTACTTACGTCAGTTACAATTAATTGAGTTACAATAATAGCGAGGTCATCAATATATATATAATCTCTTATTGATGACCCGTCTCCCCAAATTGTGATTTCCTGATTCTCAAGCAGTTTTCCGATAGTTACAGCTATCAATCCTTGCTGACCATGAATATTTTGTCCTGGACCATAGGGGTTTGATGGACGTAAGATTAGATATTTCAATCGATTGGCTCTATTTTCGAATAGGATGAAGCTTTCAATCATATCCTTAGATAGGCCATAGTATGAGATAGGAGCTTTTACTGATATTTCCTCTATTAATGTCAACGAGGGATTTTCACCATATACAGTCCCCCCCGAGGAGAAGTAAATGAATTGAATCTTATAATCACTGCATAATTTAATTAATCGGATTGTCGGTAGAATAATATTCTCATATTCTGAAATATACGCATTAAAATCACTCGAAGGAATCATACAAGATGCTAGATGAATGATTTTTGAGATATTATTTGAGATGATAATATCTTTGATTAAATCGATTTCTGATAGGCTTCCTTTTAGTAGTTGGATATTACGGCCAAATTTGTTATTTTTCTCTGAAGCATGAGGATCTAAAATAAAGATTCTCATATTATATTGTGATAAGTGATTTATTATACTGGAACCAATAAATCCGGCTCCTCCAATAAATAGGATATTCGACATGCTATTATTATGATTTATTATTTCTACCTCTATTAATTCGTGCTTTAAGATTGAGTGATAATTGAGTATGGATTTTCATTTTTAGCGTTTTACTCTGACACTCATCTATCATTTTAATAGGACAGTAAGTAATCGTGCAATTATTTTTTCGATGATATAAATAGACATTCAGGAGTCTCTCAGCCATGAAGCCGAATACTCGTCTTTGATAAGGATATGGAGATAACTTGACCTGCTGTTCTACTTTACTTAATACCTCGAAGAGCCACTCGCAATATTTATCAAAGTTGCTCCAACTCATTATAAACATATTGCATAAGGAAGCTTTATTCCCCTTATTAATTACTTTATCAAAAGCAGGATAGCAATCAGGAAACTCATCCTTGATTACTTTTTCCAAGATATCGAAATCTTCTTTTATATGATTGAGACAATAGTCTGTTTTTAAGGAATATGGGTAATAGAAAGGTGATGATATGATTACAGAATCAGGAGATAGAAGAGTTGGAATACGAGATTCATCAAATATGATGGAGTCTGGCGTACTTGAGTAAGATATCAGATGTCTGTTCTTTCCTATGTTCGCGAAATCGAAATATCGTCGATAGTGGCAGAGTCCGATATAGTCTATGTTTTTGAGATTTTTCCACGCCCAGTAAAGAGCAGTGAGTTCACAATACGTATCGTTTTTTTCAGAAATGTTGTCATCGGTATTATCGCATTGGAATCCTAAATCAATTTCCGGATGCAGTGCTTTACCAACTTGGATAGGCATATATGTATCATCCTGACATATATTTGTATCTGCCTTATGACAAGCTACAAGAATTTTGATACGCGGAGACTTCTTTTCCATGTTAATTAAAATGGTTTAGAACTTGGGAGATTATGGGGGCCATGTCGTAGTAGCGGTATTCGGCGAGGCGGCCACCGAATGTAACGCGGGTCTCGGCATCGGCAAGCTCGCGGTAGCGAGCGTAGAGGGCTTGGTTGCGGGAGTCGTTTACGGGGTAGAACGGTTCCATGCCTGGGCGCCATTCGGCGGAGTATTCGCGAGAAATCACTGTGTGCGGATTGCGGTATACTTCGTCGCCGAAGACCTCGAAGTGTTTGTGTTCGATAATGCGGGTGTAGGGGACGGTGGCGGCGGTGTAGTTGACCACAGCGTTGCCTTGATAGTTGGGAGTTGGCAGCACCTCTGTTTCGAAGCGCACGTTGCGATATTCGAGCTGTCCGAAGCGGTAGTCGTAGAACTGATCTATTTTGCCGGTAAAGACTATGTGGTCGGCGATAGATTCCCAGTGGCGGCGGTCGTCGAAGAAGTCCGTGTTGAGTCGTATTTCAATTCCTTCAAGGAGTCCGTCGATAAGTCGGTTATATCCTCCGATGGGAATACCTTGGTAGGAGTCGTTGAAGTAGTTGTTGTCGAAAGTGAGCCGGACGGGCAGACGACGGATTATGAATGCCGGCAGTTCGGTGCACGGACGTCCCCACTGCTTCTCGGTGTATCCTTTGATGAGGAGATTGTAGATGTCTGTGCCGATGAGAGTGAGGGCCTGTTCTTCAAGATTGCGGGGCTCATTGATTCCCTCGGTCCGCATTCTATCGATAGCCTCCAGGCGCTGCTCGTCGAGTTTAGTCTGAGCCTCTTGGGGAGTCTTGCAGCCCCACATCTGATAGAAGGTGTTCATGTTGAACGGAAGGTTGTAAAACCTACCGTCAGGAGCCGATGCAACGGGAGAGTTTGTATAGCGGTTGAAGGGGACTATTGAGTTGACGAATTTCCAGACCTTTTCATCGGAGGTGTGGAAGATGTGCGCACCGTATTTGTGCACGTTTATCCCCTCAATCTCTTCGCAGTATATATTGCCCCCTGCGTGTGGACGTTTGTCGATAACCAGGCATCGTTTCCCTCGCTTTGCAGCAAGGTGTGCAAAAGTAGCTCCGTAAAGTCCGCCACCGACTATTAGATAGTCATATTTTGCTACTTGTGTCATTGATACTTTCTGATTAAACCCATATAAGTATCTTCGTGAATTCTTACTATGCATCCATGTCGTGCAAGAGGTCTGTTTGAACCATCTCTTGTATTTGGTGGACAGAACTGGTGTTCAATAAAATGTCCTTCGATATTATCAGCAACAAACATATGATATCCAAAACGGGGACCGGCAAAACTTTCCGCATATAGCGCATACCCAGACTGTTCTGGTAGTTCTATTAATATTGGCGCCTCCAGCAAATCTCCTACTGGTGTTATCGGAGCTGAGAGTTCATTGTATGGACCTGTGAGATTCTGTGATTTTGAAATTCTTATCGTCTTGCCAGTATCCGGAGCAAATATCGGTTCTCTCTCATCCTTCAAGATTGAATAGTAGCATCCGTCAATATAACGGATAATATTGTCGATGGTGCATATGTCGGCATCTTTACCTGAGAAGTTATGTAAAAAGGCAGCTTCGGTAAAGTGTTTAAAATCCGAAGTGAGAATATATAGTGTTTTCATTGATGCCCAATCATTATTATTAGGGGTACGGCATGCATGCCATGTTATGATATATTGTTCACTAATTGCATCGTAAAAAATTTTGGGCGCGCCATAGTCTGGGACGGCAAAGTAACCTAATTTACTGCTCTGATCAAATATGTCCGTATCCAAAGGTGTTATGGTCCAATCAATCAAATCCAAAGACTCCCATAGAGCAAGAGGCATAACTCCAATCATTCTATACACTCCGTCTGGTCCTTGACAGATATCGGGATGTCCTTTATAAGTTTCATTAATAATTTTACCATTGTTCAAGGTCTGCCAATTATAGGCATCCCGTGAAACTGCATAATGAAGCCGATAATACTCACTGCTTGTTATAAATGCAAATAAATATCCTCCATCAGTATGAGCTGGTACACCTTCGATCCATTCCGGATCTGATTCATCCCAAATATCAGGAGTATTAGAACATCCATATAAAGAGATTGGCAAAACAATGATGAAGATATGAAATATGTATATAATCTTATTTTTCACTATGTTTTAATAACGATTTAACTAATGTATAAAAAGTGGGATATTTGAATCTTATGATTTCTTTGAAGCTTAGAAATGGGAAATATTTAGCCTGAAATCTCCACAGTAATTTTTTAGGATATAACAACTTCATGGCTCTCCATTCGTATCTTCGGGCCGCTCTTTCTATTTGTTTATGATATTTTCCTAAAGTATAAGTGTCAAAGTCTCTGTATGCAGTTGCTACCTGCCGAAACTCTGCGATAGCTTTCTGAGGGGAAGCCACAAGAGAGGAATTATAACCTCCTGAGAGAACTCTATAATATCCCATCTCTTCTGTGAAGAAATAGCCGTTACCGAGTAAAAGACAATTCAAAAGTAAAGGCATGTCACCGTAAGGGAAATGGTTAAATACACTCTCTCGAATTTCACTGTATTTTTCTAATACAGTTTTACGAATGAAAAAACTGCTTGTATGAAAGGTCCAGTTTCCCTTCATAAATTCCTCATCCATTAAGGTTGCCAGTGTAACAATACCTTCTTTTAATGAATCCTTAGGAGGTATACAACCATCAATTTGTTCTCCATTTTTATTAATTAGTCCAACTCGATTAAGAGCTATAGATAAATCTTGATGTAGTTCTAAGATATCGTATTGTTTTTGAAGCTTTAATGGGTTTGTCCAATAATCATCTCCTTCACAGAATGCATAGTATTCCGCACCAGTTGCCTTGCGTATCTCTCCCATAATATTAGAAAGCTTTCCTTCTCCTTTTGAATATTGATTTTCACTTTCAAAAATAGGGATTATTAGATTCGGATATTTATCGGCATATTCCTTAATTATGCTAGCTGTTCCATCTGTAGATGCATCATCATGAACTATTACTACAAATGGAAACGTTGTTATCTGCATTACAAAACCATCAAGTGTCTCACGTATATAGTTCTTCTGATTGAATGTTCCGCAACTGATAGTAACCAATGGCTTAATCAGGGAACATTGAGATTTAATTTCAGATATACGAAGTGATATATTTTCTGGAAATTGTTGCATGGACTTATTACTTAGGTTGGATTTTGATACCGTATAATTTTTGCCGGAACCCCGACTACTACGGCATAATCCGGCACATCGTGAGTAACTACGGCTCCAGCTCCAACACGTGCATGTTTTCCTATGCGGCGTACAGTTGGCATAATTATAGCTCTTGATCCAATAACGGCACCATCGTCTATAACAAGTGATGTTGGGATAACATCATTTCTTGACTCTTTATAATCAGAGTGGAATGGGTGATAATGTGTCTCTATGATTACTCCATTTGTTAATTGGACATTATCTCCAATTCTTACATCGCCGGAATAGTCTATGAAAACGTGTTTAGCCAGCAATACATTATTTCCAATACTAATACTCCCTTCCAAGTAATGCTGTCTTGAAATATTAACATCATATTCCACCATTAAGTCTTTTCCTATATTAAACCTTGTAGAATATGCTTTCTGTCTCTTATTACGCAATCGTGCCAATTCGTATTTTTTCCCTGAATACTTTAACAGAAATTTTCTGTTGGCTCTAAAATCGCGCTGCCATTTATCTCTTTTTATTCCAGCTTTAAGATATTTACTCCCTATAATTTCACGTTGTTCATTTGTGAGTGTATCAAACGCTTCTGAAATATATTGGTTTGACCACATTCGATACTTATAAAAGCAAACTATAATATCTAAGAAGACTTTAAGTCGTCCTCTCACGTCAGAACGGCGCATTCCAGCATGGTACCATCCATATTTAATAACTTGCAGTATTCTAGTCATAAATGATAAACGACCTTAAAGGATATTGGGAATTTTACCCCCCCCCATTTGCATTTGTTAACATTTCGTATAATGAGCGAATCATGTCATCCAATGTATAATTAGATGTCCAATGGAACGTCTTTGTGAATAACTCGTTTGACATTCCAATAGAAGAGCTATTATGATTATTCGTGATTTTAATAAGAAGTGGTTTTATATTGTATTCCTGCTCTCCGAGTTCTTTAATTCGTTCTGTAACATGCTTTATTGTGTACCACTGTCCAGTTCCAAGATTATATGTTCCACTTACACTGTGCTTTTGAGCAATAATCTGTAATATGGCGGTCGAAACATCTCGTACGTCAATGAATGAAACTGTTTGTTGCGGAGCTGTCAATTCGATTTTTTCACCATTGAGAGCTTTCCCTACAAAGATTTTCATGAAACGTGCATTTTCACACACTGATGCTAGTCGTAGATTTATTACTTCTGTAGATGTATCGGTGAAAAATCCGGTTACAATAATTTCACTAGCATATTTCCCCATTGCGTATAGATAGTCGGGAGAGCAAGTTTCAGACTCTTTTATTCCGGCTTTATAATCACTTCCATATACACTTTGGGAAGAAATATTTATGAATTTTCTCACTATTCCCTCTTTTAACCATGTACATAAGTTCGAGAGATAAGATAGAGAAGCTGCGATATCGTGACCGTTTGGAGAACGAGCAAATGCGGTATGGATTACGCAGTCATATTTAGGATATGGAATCCTCTGATACGCTTCCTCAATAGTAATCGACTCAATTTGGTTATGATAATGCCCATATCTATCAAAAATTTCATCTGTATTTCTGGATAATAAGGTCAGGTGATAGTCCTTATTCTTTAACAATGAAAAAATTAACTCTGTGGCGACTAAACCAGAAGCACCAGTAATTAGTAGATTCATGATTCAGCAATAATTTGATATGAGTAATCTTTAATGATCATGTCTTTACCAGTCGTATCGATTACGGAGAGGGTGTTTTTAATCTCATCCATTTTCTGTAGTAGCTCTATTTTATTTTGTGCTACTAATAGTATTCTTATACCAACCTGAGCTAATTTCCCTATAATATTTTGGTCAATAACTGTGCCGATATCATAAGAAACATGATAATGCACGACTTCAGGCATTGACTTTAAATTTTCAAGTCCTTCGTAACGTTGGATTATTCCTTCACGTAATAGTAAGGATATATTGGCCATACAACATTTTTTCGGATCTATCTTAGTGAGAGTCTCATCAGAAGTATCTTCACCAACAGCGAAGTGAATCATTTCCTTAAGATGATTAAAGCTATACTGTCTATCTATAAGATGATGCTCAATTGATCCTGTAAGACGGTATCCCATCTCATAAACAATGTATTGGTCGTTTTTTAGAAATGTTTGAATGAATACCATTCCATCATTCATGGAGAGTGAGCTAAAAAGTTGTCTAAATTTATAGTCTTGGTTCTTAATAAAGGAATCTATTGATTTTGAAGGGAATATGTATCCAACCGGGAGTTTAATTATGTTGGAATCTTGTTCATACATTAACCGATCTCCAACTCCTAATAGATATGGAATTCCGCGTTTGATGAAATAAAATATAGTAGCTTCCTTTTCATTAAGAAGCGGTTCTATTATAATAGTCTTACTTGGTGAATAATTCAACGCTTCAAGATAAAACTGCTTAAACTCAGGAATGTTATTACAAATATAAATACCTCGGGCACCACTATTATCTACAGGCTTTATGATGATAGGAAACGGTTTCTCCCCTCTTATGATAGACTCAAAAGAGTATTCAGGGATGACAGGGATGTTAAATCTCCTACAGTAGTCTTTAAACTTTCTCTTGTCAGATGTGATTTCAATGGCTGTTTTATTAGCGTAACATGGGAGGCCGACCCTAGAGCAAATCTCTATATATGGTTTTAATAGAACATCTGCATACCCCATTAAAACTCCGTCGATATGCTCTGTGCTTATCAGTTTACAAATAGCATCCACGTCCGTAGCACTGATGTTAAAACTCTTATCAGCAAATACTTTACAAGGGGAATCTGATAGATAATCGGCAACATAAACCTCTAGTCCTAGTTCTTTAGCCGCATGAAGAATTTGAAGTGATATATTTGTTCCTCCTAGTATAAGCAGTCTTTTCATAGTTAAAGTTAAATGTATATTATTTATTAATTAAGTTACAGATTATTTTCATGTCTTCTTCTCCATAACGTTGATCGATAGGAAGAGGAATAATATTTTTCGCGAAATGATATTCAGCAGAATTCCGATTGCAACTTTTTAAGACATTTGGCCAATATGTTGCCACAAAGATATTCTTTGAAATAAGTTTATCACGCAAGTGGCTATTATTAGTAATGTAAGGATACACCATCGGGACATCATCGTTAGAGAAAGAGATGGGAAAAATTGTATGTAATGAGTCTTCTAAGAACTCGAAATTCTTTATGCGTTGAGATTTTATTGTCTCATAATCAATATTTCCCATTAAAGCTCTTGTAAGTATTGACATTTGTTCTAGTGGATATTCTTCTAATGCCTTATCATCTAAAACAAAATCATTATAGGCTGCTTGTGGGCCTAAATCAATACGTTTGAGGAGGTGACTACATAATTTATATGAGGTACCTATGGGCAAATTTACTATAGGTATGTCTCTTCCTCGAAGTATTCCTCCGTCAGGTAGCCCAAAAAATTTTCGAGGACTATATATTGTTGCTCTGCAATTAGGCGTTGAATAAAATGATTGGGCATTATCTACAATTAGATTGGGATATAAATTCGCTAGTTCTTTTATCTTTTCCCCTGAAACTCCAAAATAATTATTGTATATAATGAAGTCACATGTCTTAAATTCACGGGCGGGCATAAGATTTTCATCAAGGTGATATTTCTTCATTTTACACCCTTCTTGTAAGATGGCTTGAAAGACTACGTCACATGTGTAGTATGGGACATGAATTTCTGAAATACCTAGTGTACGAATAAGATATTTTATTCCGTTCCTACAAGAATTTAGATAAATACCATCTGTATAATATGGTGGTATTTTTCCACATTCTATCTCAAAGTAACCTCCTATGGGTTTCATGTAGTACTAATAATTATAGAATTATTCATGTTTCCCATTACGTTCTCCATCTCTAGTTGTTCTCTGAAATGGAAGAAACTCAGACCTATAAGATCATTACACTTTATAAAAGGTGTGACCTCTTCTCCCGGGGATTTTTGGATTTCTTCTCTTACCAGTGCTTTTTTTGCGATGGGATTATAATTGACTGTCTTAAATTTACCATGTTGATTAGTGTGTAGGACAGCTAAGCCCCAGTACTCTCCACTTTTACTATCTAATTCAACGTCAAGACCACCAATTTCTCCCATTGCATTTCTTATAGTGGCTTCTACTAAATCTTTTCCTGATATCATTGAGATGAATTCGGGTAACATATTGCCACCATTGCGAGGACCAGCATCTAAAAAATAAAGTTGATTATTCTTATCAATAATCATTTCTATATTAAATGCTCCTGATGGGTTGCCAAAGGCATGAATAAGCCGTGAAATCTCTGATTTCACTAATTTAATTCTTTCATTGGACAATTCCAATGGATAGCTATAGCCAGCCGGAAGTAGAGGATTTGATTCACAATCTCGAATACTATTTATTAAACCCCATGAAACGACCTTACCATTAATTGTAAAAATTTCGGCCTCTATTACATGGGGGTGATCTCTTTCTATAAATTCTTCTATAATTAGAGTTTTGTTTCTAGAAAATTTTGCAGCCTCTTCTAACGCTTTTTTTAGATTAGTTGTATCTTGTAGTACAGAAACACCTTTACTTCCAGATGAGTCTGTCGGCTTAATAATTACCGGATACTTAAGTGCATTACTATTAAGAGATTCTATCTGGAGTGGAATTTTGATTTCTAATGACCTCGGAACATTAAAACCATTGTTTTTCAGAAATTTTCTGAAAAGTTGTTTCTCACAGAAGTGACGAACCTTTTCATAATCAAGTCCTGGTAAATTAAGTTTCTGTGCGACATATGCTGCGGTAGGAGCTGCAGGATCAGAGCTATATGCTACAATACCATCGATATTTTCTTCAGATGCAATCTTAAGAATCTTAGTTATATCTGTTGTACTGACATTATAATATCTATCAGCTATATGTTGCCCGGGATTATCCATGAGATAATCACAAACGATAGTATAGTATCCTAATTCTTTAGCTTTACGGATTGCCACTAATTGAGCAGCAGATCCGCCTAGCAATAATATTTTGCGCTTAGTTTCCATTGTTAAAATAATTTGTGATATGACTTATTTCAGAATCTGTTAGTGCGTGGTGCATCGGGAGGCAGAGGACAGACTCGGCCATCCTGTAGGCATTAGGAAGATTTTCGCGTGAAGATGATGGAAGACCTCGATATGTGGAGAATTCGCTTATAAGTGGATAGAAATATCTGCGACCTAAGATATTGTGTGATTTTAATTCTTCGTATACTTGGTCTCTGGTTTTTCCATATTTTTCTGCATCAATAAAAATAGGGAAATAGGAGTAGTTATGACGTATATTGGGAGAGTCTTCAAAGAATGTTATGCCTTCAATATTCCTCAGTGCCTCCCGGTATTTGTCTGTCGTCCTATGTCGGGCTTCTATGGCCTCATCAACTTGGCGAAGGTTAAGGAGACCATAAACAGCTCTGACCTCATCCATTTTTGAGTTAATTCCAGGTGCTACGACGGTGGTCTCTCCGGCAAATCCGAAATTTTTCAGATAATCAATGCGTCTTTTTGTCTGTTCATCCTGCATCACCATAGCTCCACCTTCAATCGTGTTATAGACTTTGGTAGCATGGAAAGACAGAGTAGACAAGTCACCGGCGTTTAAGATGGATTGTCCATTGACTTCTACTCCAAATGCATGGGCGGCATCATAGATTACTTTTAATCCATACTTATCTGCGATTGATTGGATAGCTATGGTATCACAAGGCTGTCCATAGACATGCACCGGCATTATGGCCGTAGTTTTAGGAGTAATGGCAGCTTCAATTTTATTGGGGTCTAAATTTCCTGTACTTGGATCTATGTCAACAAAAACTGGTTTTATGCCATTCCACCATAGGGAGTGGGTTGTTGCAACAAAACTATAGGGTGTTGTTATTACTTCACCGGTGACTCTCAGAGCTTGCAATGCTGTGATTAATGGGAGAGTGCCGTTGGTAAATAAACTTATATATGGAACTTTCAAATATTCAGCTAAGGATTTTTCTAATTGCTGATGGTAGCTTCCGTTATTGGTAATCCACTTGGAATCCCATATATCCTTTAGCATTGCATGAAACTCCTCTAAATCGGGCAGGAGGGGAGATGTGACTGTTATTTTTGAATCAGGTATATTCATGACTGATATTTATCTTGTTTTTATAAAGCTATATAATTCTTTTAAATCATTGGAATCCGTGAATTTTGTTATGGAGAAGTAGTAAGCTATTCCTATGAGAGTTCCGACGACGAGCTTAAGCCAGTCTGCTTGTAGAAAATACGTTGCACCCAAGATTATCACTCCCATAGAAAGTGAATAAATGATAGTCGGGAGTAGGTCTCTCATCTGTGTGAAGAAACCTACTTGTATTAGTTTGCCGGTGTAATAGGTGTTTATGGCTAAGCAAATAAGACTACTGAATATGCTTCCAATACACATAGCAATCAGTCCGATAGGGAGAGTGATGACCAAAATAATTGCCCCTACAATTTTTTTGATAATCTCAAGTCGTAGGAACAAATCTGAGCGTCCTTTTACTTGTAATAGGTTCAGATTTATCGCATGTATGGGATACCACATCATAGATAGGCAAAGAATAGATAAGAGAGTCGCCGCAAACGCCCATTGTTCCTTAAGGATAATAATAATGAGCGGATGTGCTAAAACAGCCAGGCCAATCATGAGGGGAAAAACTATAAATGCAGACAGTCTTAGGAAGCGACGATAGACATTTCTTAATCTTTCGTCATCATCGGAGATTGTGCAGAGTACAGGATATGAGACTCTTTGAACGATATCATTGAGATTTTGAGATGGTAGCTGAGCAAATTGATGAGCGCGAGTATAATAACCTAAATCAGCTGGTCGAAACACCTTACCAATTACAATAAGATAAATATTGAGATAGAGTGTATTTATAATCCCACTAATTGCCATTTTAGATCCAAATCCAAAGAGTTCTCTGAAAGATTGCCATGAATATAAAATCTGGGGTCTCCAAGGCGAAATGAACCAAAGTACAAATAATGTTATTGTGGCAGAAATAATTTGATACCAAACAAGAGACCACACTCCAAATCCGGAATAAGTCATAATAATACCAACAATGCCACCAAGTAAGATTCCGGAGAAAGAAGCTTTCGCTTGTGTTTTGAAGTCGAGCTTACTAATTAATAATGCTCTTTGGACTACACCAAAGGAGTTAATTATTAAGACCGATGAAATAACTCTTGTAAGGGAAGTAAGTAAAGGTTCGTTGTAAAATCTGGCGATAACTGGGGCGGATATAAACAATATCCAGTAGAGACTGACGCTGATTACAAGATTAAAATAGAAAACTGTGCAATTGTCAGCTTCTGTACGGTTTTGTTTTCTAATGAGAGCCTGAGAAAATCCACTGTCTACGAGTGACATGGAAATTGCAATAAACACTGATAATTCTCCAATTAGGCCATAATCAGCAGGAGTAAGAACTCTTGCCATAAATATCATTATTAGGAATGATAGCCCTTGTACAGAGAATCGTTCTATACTACTCCAAATAGTACCCTTAAGGGTTTTATGTCTTAGAGATTTAGATTCCACTTCTTAAGCTTAATAGTGGAAGCCTCAACGAGGCTGATTCTAATCACTGTGTTTTTCTAAAGGTCTGGATTAGGGGAGGGGGGAGAGGAGGTCGGGGTGGATGAAGGGGAGGGCGATGGCGCAGATGCCTTCGATTTCGACTATCACGTGGCGGTTGCGCTGGATGCGGCGCACGTGGCCGCGGTAGCCGGCAAAGGGGCCGGCTATCACTTCTACGGCTTGGCCGGCGTGGAAGTCGGTGCGGGTGTAGATTTCGCAGCGGGTTGAGTCGGTGGCCGAGAGGAGGCGCAGGAGTTGCATCTCGGTGTCTTTGACGGGTTGGATGGCTCCTCCGCGTTCGTAGCGGTAGATCCAGAAGGGTTGGATGGAGTCGAGGGGGTCGTGGCCGCGTTTTTCGAGCTGGAGGAGGTGGGTCTCGGTGTCGCGGACAAAGAGCACTCGAGATATGAGGGGCCGGGTGCGGGTGGCTCCATCAGCTGTGCGTGCCTGCTCTACCGGGAGATATACGTCTGAGCACTCTGTGCGCAGTGTGTTGGCTACGTCAAATTCGTGTGTAGCCCGCAGAGCATACCAATTTTGGTTGGCGGTTTGCATTGTGTCTTTTAGATGGAAGCAGAGTGTCTGGGAGGTGGGCGGCCATATTTATTTCTCGCCCGTCGGTGGCTTTATTTGCCTCTGACGCGGCCGTCTCAACCGCCCGGCTGACCGCTGTGGGGGTCTCGGGTCTCTGCTATCTACCTGTCCAGGTGCTCAGGCAGTGGTTGAACCAAGCTCAATGAGATGTAGGTGTGCTTGGTTTGACAAAATTAATCCATTTCCGCCACATATGCAAGTTTTTTGCGATTAAGGTGAATATTTCGCGGGAGTTGCTTATGTGGGGGGAATGGATTGGGGGGATGGGGGATTGCGGGATGGGGAAGTGTCAGCGTGATGCGGCGTCGACCCATTCGCATTCCATGCGGTAGTAGTCGGGCTGGGGGGGGCCGTGGAGTTGGTGGTCGAAGAATGCTTTCCAGCGGGGGTAGTAGAGGCCGCGGAGCAGTCCGCTCCATTCGCGGTGGGAGTAGTCGTGGAGCCCTCCACGGTTGGCTGCGGTTTCGTCGCCCCACACGGTGATGAGTTGTGCGGCGTTGCGTCGATATAGTCGGCGGGCGTTTTCGTCACCGTTGGCCATGTTTGCAGCGGCATTGAGCCATGTGTCTACATTCATGTCGGGGTGTGGGGCAAGAAGGCTGTCTTGCTCGAGAATGAGGTTGAGGAAGCGGTTGGAGAGCAGGATGAGGCTGTCGCGGTTGCCGTTTTCGCGGGTTGCGTTCATCTGGCTCAGAAGTCGGTTGGCTTCGTCGGCGTTGGCCTGTCGGGTGATGTCGGCAAGGTCGTGGGCAAAGTTTGGGTTGCCGGCATAGGCTGGGGCTGCCTGTTGCATGAGTGATGCTGCTTTGGCGGTGCTGTCGGGGGAATAGAAGAGGAGTGAGCATCCCCAGGTGGACGCGCTTTGCGGGTTCCATTCGGGACGGGCACACATGAGCGATTCGACGGTGCCCTGGCCGGGATAGTCGGTGGGAGCGTTGTAGACGGTGTTGCGAAGGGCTTCCCATGCGGCGGTGACTTCGGGAGTGGGGGCGGAGCCGTAGCGGGCGGTGAGATATCCGGGGAGCCAGTCGGCTGAGCTGAATCGCTCTTCGCGCCAGGGGAGTTCGAATGTGAGTTCATACATCACGGGGTTGTTTTCAATGCCTTCGGGTGTGGCTCCCACTCCTACGAGATGCTGTCCTCCGTGGATGGTATCGTTGCGGGCGTCGTAAAATCCGTTGATGAGGGCGTCCATGCGTCCGTGGAGGCCTACGTTGCCTCCGAAATTGAGCAGATTGCAGTAGACCCAATCATGTTTGCCATATCCGTTGCCTCGGCGCCATTTGGGCACCATCTCGCTATAGAGGTCGAGCACAATGAGGTGGCCGGCGCTGAGGGTGTCGACGAGGGGCTGGCGGGGATTTTCGTTCCAGCTCTGTATGACCCATTTTGCGTCGGGATTGGCGCGCTTCATGGCTTGCATGATTTTTGTTCCGGCTGTGGCGAGATTGATGCCGCGTGCATTGCCTCCTTCGTGAAAGGGGTCCATGGAGTAGTAGGGCGATGTGCCGTAGAGGGCGGCGAGTTCGCGGTAGTAGGCGTCGGCGAGTTCGTCGAAGCGGGGGTCTTCTGGCGAGAGGAATGCCGGACGGCGGAATCCGCACCAGAGGCCGGGATCGGCCACGTTGAGGCCGAGCTTGTCGCCGCTGTCGGAGGGCACCATTCCGGCAAATCCGGGGAATACGGGGTGGATGCCGAGCGATCTCATGCGGCGGAGTATGCTTTGTTGCAGTGCTGCCTGATTGTCATACCATTCGGCGGGGAGCGGGCCTCCCCAGCCTTCGAGGTTGTTCATCTGCCACCATGCCATGTAGGCCGGTCCGCTGATGAATCGGCCTATTTCTTCGTCGGTGTAGCCGTAGGTGCGGAGCAGATTGCGCCACACTGTCTCTATTCCGGTGATGCTCAGTGGCATGTTTATGCCGTGGAGAGCCATCCAGTCAATCTCTTTCATCCATCGGTCTTCGTTCCAGAAGGGCATGGAGTAGGAGTAGGTGCAGTAGTTGAGGTAGTAGCGGTGGTCAACGGAGGCTGTGTGGCGTTCGGTGGTCCGGGGTAGTGGCAGCGGATCGGGCAGGGGAGCGGTAAGCCGGTCCCATGAGAGATGTATGTTTGCCACATATTTCAGATACCAGTTCAGCCCTACGGCCATAGACACCGGATTGTTTCCTTCGATGAGCACGCGGCCGTTGTCGGAACTTATCTGGAAGAAGTCTGAGTCGGAAGGGATTTCGCGAAATTCGATTTTTCCGGCCGATGTGCCCTCCGTCACGCGCAGCGCAAGCGAATCTATGGGTTCGAGGGCTCTGAGTTGGAGTGTGGTGAGGGTTGCCAGAAGAAAGAGGGTCAATATTCTTATCATTGCTTTGAATCTAAGGTCAAACGGTGAATTATGTGGCTAAGTTAGGCAAAATATGCCATTATGCAAAAAAAATATGAGGTTGGTGTAACTTTCCGGGGTCGGTCGGCGTCAATAGAGTGTAATCCCCATAAAAATTATCATTATGAGATTTGTAAATATTTTTATTCCGCTACTGATGCTTATGGCTGTAGGCATAGGCAATGCGGCAGAGAAGACTGTGACAAAAGCGGTGAGTGTGGCCTCCGGCTTCACGTCGATAGATGTGGCCAACGGTATTCAGGTGATTTATACTCCGTCGGCGTCTGTCAGTGTAAAGGTCACTGCTACTGCGGAAGATATGGAGGGAGTGAAGTTTGCCCGGTCGGGCTCTACGCTTAAGATATATCGCAAAATGGAATGGTTTGGACATGGAGGTCGGAATAAGGTGATAGTGACAATGAGCGCTCCGGCTCTGAAGGAATATGAGGTTTCGTCTGGGGCGTCGATAGAGATTACCTCGGGAGTCAATCTCCAGTCTGAGAGCATTGAGGTCGAAGCTTCTTCGGGAGGGTCGGTGTCGGCGAATGGAATAACCTGCCGATCTCTTGAGGTTGAGACCTCTTCCGGCGCGTCTGTAAATCTCGGATTGGTCAAGGCCGAAAGTGTTGAGGTGGAGGCTTCGTCTGGCTCATCTGCCCGGGTCACAGGGAGCTGCACATCGGCCGGCCTTACGGCTTCAAGCGGAGCTTCGATTAGTGCGGGAGAGCTTAAGGCTTCAAGCGGAAAGGTGTCGGCTTCAAGCGGAGCCGGTGTTTCGTCGGCGATAGCCAACTTGGTGCGCTCCAGCAAGTCGAGCGGTGGGTCAATCAGAAATTCAGCGAAATGAGTCGGTTGAATAGCATAGATAGGACGCAACGTATTATAGATAGATACCTAATATAATTAGACAAGAACAGCTTCAAGATAATTTGATACACGTAAAAAAGAATCCGGGAGAACCTGCCTGTTTGAAGGTCGGTTCTCCCGGAAGTGTTTTTAGGTGTGTAGCTTCAGCAATCAGATTACTCCCTGACCCATCATGGCGTTGGCCACCTTCATGAAGCCGGCGATATTGGCGCCCTTCATGTAGTTGAGATAGCCGTCGGGTTCGGTGCCGTATTTCACGCACTGGCCATGGATATCGCGCATGATTGTGTGGAGTTTTTCGTCGACTTCTTCAGCGCTCCACTGCAGGTGCATGGCGTTCTGGCTCATTTCCAGACCGGATGTGGCCACACCGCCGGCATTGACAGCCTTGCCGGGGGCATATGTTACCCGTGCCTGAATGAAAGCGTCGATAGCTTCGGGGGTGCAACCCATGTTGGAAACTTCGGCAACCATCTCCACGCCATTGTCTATAAGCTGCTTGGCATCGTCGCCGTTGAGCTCGTTCTGAGTGGCGCAGGGGAGGGCGATGTCAACCTTCTGCTCCCAGGGTTTGCGGCCGGGGAAGAAGGTTGCTTCGGGATATTTTTCGGCATAGGGTGCCACGATGTCTTCACCGGTGGCACGGAGATGGAGCATATAGTCAATCTTGTCGCCAGACACTCCTTCGGGGTCGTAGATATATCCGTCGGGGCCGGAGATGGTGACAACCTTCGCACCGAGTTCGTTGGCCTTGAGAGTAGCTCCCCAGGCCACATTTCCGAAGCCTGACACAGCAACAGTCTTGCCCTTGATGGTGTCTTTTTTCTCTGCCAGCATGCTCTGCACGAAGTAGAGGGCACCGAATCCGGTGGCTTCAGGGCGGATGCGTGATCCGCCGAAATCAAGACCCTTGCCGGTCATTGAGCCGTCGCACTGATTGACGAGTTTTTTATACATGCCATACATATAGCCAACCTCGCGTCCGCCAACACCGATATCACCGGCGGGCACGTCGCGGTCGGGGCCGATATTCTTCCAGAGTTCAAGCATGAATGCCTGACAGAAGCGCATGATTTCGGCCTCGCTCTTGCCGCGGGGTGAGAAATCACTGCCACCTTTTGCTCCACCCATGGGGAGAGTGGTGAGGGCGTTTTTGAAAGTCTGCTCGAATCCGAGGAATTTAAGGATTGAGAGGTTGACGGAGGCATGGAAGCGAATACCGCCTTTGTAAGGACCGATGGCATTGTTAAACTGCACACGATAGCCGATGTTGGTCTGCACATCGCCGTGGTCATCAGTCCATGTGACACGGAAAGTCACTATACGGTCGGGCTCGACCATACGCTCTACTATTTTAGCTTTCTCAAATTCGGGATGCTGGTTGTAGACATCTTCCACACACATCAGCACCTCTTTGACAGCCTGCAGATACTCCTTTTCGCCGGGGTGTTTCACCTCAAGGGAGTTCATGATACTGTTTATATCCATCTTTTTAATATTTATGTATTAAATGGTATTGATTTGTATATCTGTCGCAAATGTACGATTAAAAATTCAAACGGAGGTCACTTTAATGCATAAAAAAGCCCCTTAATTTTAGTTAAATCAAAGGGGCTTTATAGCAAAATGCTATATGATAGTGGTTCTCTCGCAATCAGCGTTTGCGTTGAGTCTGTTTTTTGGCTGCCGGAGCAGGGATTTTGAGCACCTGATTGATATCAATACGGGTCTGGTTTTTAGTCATTCCGTTGGCTGCCTGAATGGCGGCAACTGTGGTTCCGTGGGCGCGGGCTATCTTGTCGAGGTTGTCGCCTTTGCGCACTTTGTAGGTGGTTGCCGCAGCCTGTTTGGGCTGAGGATTGGCAGCCTGCTTCTGCTGAGTTTTTGAAGCTGACTTTTTCGTGGTGGTTTTCTCGGGAGCTGCTTTTGCTTCCGGCTTCTCATTGCGGGCTACAGCTTTGTCGGCGTTTCTGGCCGGAGCCGTCTTTGAAGAGTCGGGTTTCTGCTCTGTGGTCTGTGGAGTGTCGGCTGCAGCCGATGTGCGGGCGGTGAGCCGCGCGCCTTCCGAAGGCTCGCGTTCGTAGGTTTCTATCACGAGTTTTCTGCCAGACTTCACCTTGCTGCTCTTCATATTGTTCCACCGTTTGATGTCGGTGGCGCTCACGCCATATTTCTTCGCTATGCTGCGCAGATTTTCTCCGCGACCCACCACATGAGTCTTCTTTACAAGTCTGGTGGCCACGGTAGTGCCGTCGTCAAGCACTGTGGTGGTTTGTCCGGGTTCTACATGTGTGCGCCGGGCATAGCTGTCGGCGTTTCTTTCAAGAATCTCTTTTTCGCTCATTATGTAGCTGAGCACCTGCTGTGAGGGGAGCACGAGCGCATAGGGATGATTGTCGCCCGGAATTATGTCTTTGCGGAATTGCGGGTTGAGCATGCGGATTTCCTCAACCGGTATATTTAGCACTTCAGCAATCTGATTGAAATGCACTCGTTTATCCACGAGCACTGTGTCGGTGACGAGCTTCTGTTTCACCAGCGTGGGGCGGATGCCGTGCTTGTCATAATAGTTCATCACATAGTTGGCTGCAATGAATGCGGGCACATAGCCGCGTGTCTCAGGCAGGAGATAGGAATAGATTTCCCAATAGTCTTTCTTGCCACCTCCGGCGCGGCGGAGAGCCTTGTTGACGTTGCCCGGGCCACAGTTGTAGGCGGCAATGGCAAGCGACCAATCTCCATAGATATCATATAGTTGTTTGAGATAGCGCACAGCCTGTCGGGTGGCAAGGCGCGGATCGCGTCGTTGGTCAACGAGTGAGTTCACCTCCAGACCGAGTCCGGTGGCAGTTGCCGGCATGAGCTGCCAGAGACCCACCGCTCCGGCACGCGACACTGCGTTGGGGTTGAGGGCTGACTCGATCACGGGCAGATATTGCAGTTCGAGGGGGAGTTTGGCACGCAGCAGTTCCTCCACGAATATGGTGCTGTAGTAGTTGTTGAGGGCAAGCATGTCGGCCACAAGGTCACGGCGGCGTCCGAGATACATGTCGATATAATTGCCCACAATCGAGTTGTAGGGGAGCTCAATCTCGGCGGGAAGCTGGCTCAGCAACTGCTCATATTGCTGCGGAGTGCCGCTGATTATTCTCTCACCGCTTTCAGAGGCACGGCTGGCAAAATTTTTGAGAAAGAAATTCTCTTCGAGTTCACGGGTCTTGGTCTCGAAACTTTCCGGCGGCACAACATTATCGTCAGTGATGGAGTGCTTTATATCCAGAATGGAGAGCGGAGCCGCACACGCAATGGAGGCCACGGCTACTGAAACGAGAAATGTGATAACTGTCTTTTTCATTGGATTGATGACCATTTTTTTTACCTGCCGCCTAAAATGTGAATGCCCATTGGAGTCCGAATCCCGGCTTATTGCGCGAGTCGGGTATCAATGCCGGAGCAACCTGCACGGAGAGATCTGAAGATATGTCGAAATGTGCTAACGAGGCGTCGACATAGGCATCGACCATGGCAAGAAGATAAACTCCCACCATGGAGATTATGCAGAGGTCACGGTTGCGGCGGTAATAATCTTTACGTGATTTGAGTATGTTGGTGAGCCAGGTTTTATCGAGATCCTCCTCCTTGATGGTTGAGGGGAAGAAGTCCATATAGCTCTTTGTGTTTGGATCATTGTCCATGATGTCGCTGTAGGCCTTGGTATAGTCGCGGAGCATACCGTTGTTCCATGACGTTCCGTAGGCGAGTCCCATAAATCCGGCCGCTACGAGAGGCAGTTTCCAGTAGCGCCTATTGTAGGCCTGGCCGAGTCCGGGGAAAAGTGCCGACATCCACACCGCCCTCACAGGGTCGGGGTTGAAAACCCTTACCGCCCCTTGGTCGCCGCCCAGACTGTCGGGTATCTGGGCCATCGTCGGACCGTTTACAATGGTAAACGAATCGATAGGATTTATCTCCACATTGCCGCGTGGTGTCACTTCGAGCGAATCAACCTCCACTTCGGCCGGAAGTTTCACCGATTCCGACATCGGTATTGAATCGGGAAGTTCAGTGGGCGGGGGAGTGCGCCTCACCGGCCTGATAGGCTTCTGAGGATTTTCAGAAAAAATGTTAAACGGACACATCAGCACGATTATCATCATGCCGATTACCCTTGTCATCACTGCCCCACGCAGTGTGGCTTTATGGTGGGATATGTCGCGTCTCATCTGTTTATTTCCTGATATTCCGTAGTTTAGGGTTGAAAATGGGTGCCTGTCCGTTTTTTCGGTCAGGAGTCCTGTTGTTTTATTTCGTCAAAGATAGTAATTAATCTCTCAAGTTCGGCCTCATTTTTGAAGCTGAATGTGATTTTTCCTTTGCCGGAGCGGTCACAGGCAAATTGCACCGGAGCCTGGAATTTGTCTGAAAGATGCTGTTTGAGTATCTCGAAATCTCTTGCCAGAGTGTTGTCGCGCCGGGTGTTTTCGCCGGTATCTTCAGCAGACTTTTCTTTGAGTGATTTCACTATCTCCTCCACCTTCCTCACTGAGAGCCCCTCTTTCACTATTCTATTGTAGAGTTTGAGTTGCATGGTGGGGTCTTCCACCGACAGGAGAGCACGGGCATGACCCATATCCACTCTCTTGTCGCGCAGTCCGAGCTGCACTTCGGCCGGAAGCCGGAGAAGCCGGAGAAAATTGGCGATAGTGGCGCGTTTCTTGCCTATTCGTTCGCTCAGGCGTTCCTGAGTGAGCGAATATTGGTCTATAAGTTTTCTGAATGTCAATGCAATCTCAATGGCGTTGAGGTCTTCACGCTGGATGTTCTCAATGAGAGCCATTTCGGTGAGCTCTGCATCGTTGGCGCTGCGCACATATGCCGGCACAGATGTCAGACCGGCCATGCGTGCCGCCCTGAAGCGTCGTTCGCCGGCTATAATCTGATAGGTTGACGCACCGGTTTTTCTTAGCGATAGCGGCTGGATGATACCGAGTTCGCGTATCGAAGCGGCGAGTTCTGCCAGAGCCTCTTCGTCGAAAGTGGTTCTGGGCTGTTCGGGATTGGGCGAAATGAGGTCTATGTCTACATCGTTGATTGCCGACGAGCCGGTGGCAGGCACATCGTCCATCGAAATGAGTGAGCCGAGTCCTCGCCCTAAAGCGCTGCGTTTGGAAGCCATATTTTGTAAGTGAGAGGTTTTATTGCTGTTGTTTACGCTTATGTTTGTTGATTATCTCCCTCGCGAGAGCCACATGCGATGTGGCGCCACGGCTTTCGGGATCGTAGAGCAGAGCCGGGAGTCCGTGAGAGGGAGCTTCGCTGAGGCGGATATTGCGCGGTATGACGGTGTTGAACACCATATCGCCGAAATGCCCCTTCAGTTCTTCGTAAATCTGGTTGGCGAGTTTCAGGCGTGCGTCATACATTGTTAGCAGAAACCCCTCGATTTCAAGCCCCGGATTGAGCTTGGGCTTGATGATGCGTATGGTGTTGATAAGTTTTGTGATGCCCTCAAGAGCGAAATATTCAGCCTGCACCGGGATAATCACCGAGTGGGCTGCCGTGAGGGCGTTGACAGTAATCAGACCGAGAGAGGGGGAGCAGTCTATGAGAATGTAGTCGTAGGCGTCCACCACGCTCTCAAGCACCTTGGCGAGCACTCGTTCGCGGTTGGGGCGGCTGATGAGCTCAAGTTCTGCGCCGGCAAGGTCTATACGCGACCCCACGAGATCAAGACCGTCCACACAGGTTGGCACCTGCGACCCTGCAAGAGGATAGTCGTCTACCAGACACTCGTAGATGGAAGAGGTCATCTGGTCGGGGTTGATGCCGTAGCCTGAGGTGGCGTTGGCCTGAGGATCTGCGTCTACAATAAGCACCTTTTTTCCTTCTGCGGCGAGAGAGGCGCCGAGATTGATGGTTGTTGTGGTTTTGCCCACTCCTCCCTTCTGATTGGCTATTGCTATGATTTTGCCCATAGATAATGAAGCGGTTGTTTGTTACTGATTGCAAAGTACGTGGTTTTTTGTTTGATAACCAACATACAAAGAGGCTAAAAGCGTTAAATGTTCATAACTGGCCGCTAATGTAAATAACTGCGTGGAACGTATGATGCGAACGTTCCACGCAGTTACCCGTTATAAAGTCTTGATATGTGCTTTGAGAGCTTGTTTATTTCACCGGTAGCGTCACAGAGGCCGGAAACAGGCGCCGGGGGTCATAGAAGAGCGCACACGATTCAACGAGGTTGTCCAGAGTGAGGGGGAGTTTGCCTTTGAAGGCTTTCACCCCGTTGATTATTACAGTGACCGGTTTGTTGAGGTCTACGAGGTGGGAGTTTAGATAAATCGTTACACTCCCCCCTGTGGCAGGAGTATATTTACGATAGAATGCCATCTCTATGCCCCAGCGGGGATCGCTTTCGGTGGTCACGTATTCCACTCGGTCTACTGTGAGAGTCACCACGTTGCGGTCTATATTCATCTCGTAGCGTGTGCGTCCCTTTAGGGTGTCTGGTTCGTAGACAGCGAGATTATAGAATGCGTTGCGCTTGCGTCCGTCCATCTCAAAATTTTCCCAGCTCACTCTTCTGGGCCATGGGTTGCGTGTGGATTTTCGAAGCCAGGGGGTTGTAGGAGTGTAGTCTATCGCGTGGCCTTTGCCGGGTATGAGCTCAATCCAATGGTTGAAATCCTCGGGGTTGGCTGCCTTAAGGCTATCGAATGCCGCAAGCGTGGAGCGGGTGAGGCGGTCGCGGTAGAACCCGAAGTCCTGATCGCCCGTGCGCAGGGAGAATGCTATGTTGCGGCAGTTTTCGGCAGGGGCGTTTCTAAGAGGTTCGCCTCCGGCCATCGGTCCGGCTCCAGCAAGATAATCGGCATAGAATGAGGCCAGACGCTGCGAACCGTAGCCTCCCTCGGATATGCCGAAAAAGTACACCTTGTCTGGGTCAATTTCTCCCGACACGAAGCCTTGCCTGAGGAGGCGTTCCCATGCAAATTGCTTGCCGCGCTGATACCAGCGATACCATTCGCCGGTGTTGGGTATGCGGGGTATGAAATAGACCGACGGAGAGTCTTCAAAAGTTTTTCCGAAGTGGAGTCCGTTGGCCCATTCGCGGGAGGGCTCTCCCGAACCATGAATGTAAAGAAACAGAGGGTATCCGGCTTCCGGGCGTGAGCCTTTTGAACCGTAGCGGAAGGTCATCACTGCTTTCGGCTCCAGCGAAGGAGGAATCTGCCATGAAGCTGAGTCGTCGGAAAGCGGTGTGAGATGCGGCAGTTTCTCTTCGTCAAAGGCATTGTTGGCGCGGCACCATGCGTCCCACACCATCCGTGTCATCTCCTCGTTCTGAGCTTGCTTGAATTTAATATCGGGAGTGAATGGCGCAGGTGCATTGCCCGACAGGTAGTAGTCAAACCACACGCTGAGTCGGTTTCCCACGCCGGTTGTATCAATTATGGCGGGGGAGGCAGAGGCTGTCGCTGCTGTGAGTAATAAAGCGGAGATTAATATTTTTCTCATTATGGAAGAGTATTTTAGAAAACTATGGCTACGGATGCACCGAAAGTGCGTCCGGGCAGATTGCAAACCGGCAGAGCCATGGCAGTGACAGTCGATTTGTCCCAGCCGAACAGCTTGCGTTCGAGCGGCAGGAGCCAGTAGGCCGCGCGCGCAGAGAGAAATCCGTAGGCAGCCCCGGCCGCCACATCGCCGAATCGGTGACGGTGGTGGTGGATGCGGAGCGCTCCCACTCCGGCTGCCACGGCATAGGCTCCCGCACCCCATCCCCAGCCGAATTCGGTGCGCACAATCTCGGCTCCTCTGAATGCTCTGGCCGTATGCCCCGAGGGGAAAGAATGGCGGTCGGTGCCGTCAGGGCGTGTGGAATGGATGGTGTGTTTGAGAGTCCATACCCCGGCTTCGCACAGAGCCATCGAGGTAAGAGTCACAGCCAGGCGTTCTTTCACTGAGTGACGGGCCTGTATGCCGGCGGCAGACAGCACCACTCCACCGATAGTAGGCATAAACTGGCCTATATCATCCAGGTAATAGTGATGCGCCTTTTGGCCGGGGTCGCTACATAGAGCCTGTAGCGGCATGAGAATGGCCAGGAGAGTAACCAATATGGCAGGGAGATTCTTCTTCATTCTGAGGATTGGATAAAATACCATGGATGGTTGGCCACGCGTATGATTCCGGGGGTGGACTCACAGCCTGCGAAGCGGCTCACGCTGAATACTCTCCTCCCGTCGCTGTCGGGATGTGCAGGGTCTATATGTCCTGGTTTAACTCTTCCGGAGGAATGGACGAAACCTCCATTTCTGTCATATATGGCCACATGGGTGATGCGGGTTCCGGCTGCATTGGTGAAAAACAGAAGGTCGGCCGGCATCCATAGATCGGGTCGGTTTACTGGAATATCCATTCCGGCCTCCGCCTGCTGAGAGGCGTCGCGCGGCACGATTATTCCGTTTGCAAGCCACGCACACTTCACCAGCCCGGAGCAGTCGGGAGCAAGCGACGATGTGCCTCCCCATAGATAGGGTGCGCCCATCATGGCCCGGGCTGTCTCCACAGCGAGTTGCGGACTGAAGGGACGTGAGCTCCATTCGTCAATCTCCATCACGCTTTCAGAGGGCACAAAGCCGGTGCGTCCGTCGGGGAGAGCCACCCGGGTGAATTTTCCGTGCCATTCTCCCGAAGCCTCCACAATAGCTCCTCCGGTGAGAGGCGCGATTACTGAGGCGGGAGACTCATAGCCGGTTGTGTCCGAGCGCAAGGTCGTGACTCCGTCGGCTATAATGACCATGCGTGGTGCTGTGCGCCAGCGGTCAAAGGCCGCAGAGTCGAGAGGCTCCACAGACGATTCGTTGACAAATCCTTCATATCCGTCGGGGAGAGTCACGGCCCACCATTCGCCATCTTTCTCCGTGAGCCGGAGGGGAGTGCCGGCCACTGCCTGAGTGGACAGCTCTGAAGAATGCGACGGAAGAGCTCTCACGCACGCCACCGGAATATTGACCAGCCCCCAGCGTCCGGAAGGGACGGAGGGGGCGGAGTCAGCACCCGCTCCCCGCGCCAGGGCGGGGAGCAGAAGTGCGGTGAGTGCTATTTTACGGAAAAGCCGGGCTATCATGCCATGGAGGCGATGACTTCCTTAATACGTCCGGCTAATGCCTCTGCGGCTTCCATGGTCGAAGCTTCCGAGTAGATTCGGATGATAGGCTCGGTGTTGCTCTTGCGGAGATGAACCCACGAATCAGCGAAATCAATCTTCACACCGTCGATATCGGTGATTTTTTCGTTGGCAAAGCGGTTTTTCACCTCGGCGAGAATCGCATCTACATCAATGTCGGGGGTGAGCTCAATCTTGTTTTTGGCAATGGCATAAGGGGGATAGGTCTGCTTGAGTTCCGACACCTTCTTGCCGCTCTTTGCAAGCAGGGTGAGGAATAGAGCCACACCCACAAGAGCATCACGGCCATAGTGGGCGGCGGGATAGATCACTCCGCCATTGCCCTCGCCGCCTATCACAGCTCCGGTCTCTTTCATCTTGGTGGTAACGTTTACCTCGCCCACGGCCGATGCCGAGTAGCTGCAGCCGTGACGTTCGGTCACGTCGCGCAGGGCGCGCGAAGAGCTGAGGTTAGACACGGTTGAGCCGGGGGTCTTTGAAAGCACATAATCGGCCACAGCCACAAGGGTGTATTCTTCCACAAACATCTCGCCGTTTTCCATCACGATAGCCAGACGGTCTACATCGGGGTCTACCACGAAGCCCACATCTGCACGACCCTCTTTCATCAGGTCGGATATCTGGGTGAGGTTTTCGGGAATCGGCTCGGGAGTGTGGGCGAAGTGTCCGGTAGCCTCACAGTTGAGCTCTACAATGTTTTTCACGCCGAGCGCACGGAGCAACTGGGGGATGACGATGCCGCCTACGGAGTTGACAGCATCTACCGCCACAGTGAAGTTGGCTTTGGCAATCGCGTCGCGGTCCACGAGATCAAGGGCGAGCACCTGGTCTATGTGCTTGCGGTTGTAGGTGGTGTTGATCTGTTCGTGGCCGAGCTCCATCACGTCGGCAAACTTATAAGAGTCGTCGGCTGCAATGGCGAGCACCTCTTTGCCCTGGGCATCGTTGAGGAATTCTCCCTGCTCGTTGAGGAGCTTCAGGGCGTTCCACTGGGTGGGGTTGTGGGATGCGGTGATGATTATGCCGCCGCAGGCTCCTTCGGCCACAACGGCCACTTCGGTGGTGGGAGTAGAGGCGAGGCCGATATTGACAACATCAAATCCCATGCCGCAGAGAGTGGAAACAACGATGCCGCTCACCATCTCTCCGGAGAGGCGTGCGTCGCGACCCACCACGATAACGTTGGATGTGCGGGTTGTGGTGCGGCGTATGAATGTTGCATATGCGGCGGTAAATTTCACGATATCAAGTGGCGAGAGTCCTTCGCCGGGGGCACCGCCAATTGTGCCGCGGATGCCTGAAATTGATTTGATGAGTGCCATTGTTGGGGTATGTTTAGGATATTAAATTTGCGAGGAATAATAACGGATGTGGTAGAGGAAAGGCTGCACATTGGAGATTTCGGAGGTCCAGCCCCACTGTGATTTCACGATCAGACGGATTTCGCTCCCTATGGGCAGATATTTGAGAGGCTCCTGAATGCCGGTGCCCCACTGCGATGACGAGGAGAGGGTGTAGTTGCCATATCTGAATGCCATGTTGCCATATTCAGGGTTCTCGCTGTTACCTTCTCCTTCCATCTCCTCGCCTGAAGCGTAGTAGGAGAGCGCATAGCGGGTGAAACGGAAATAGATAAGCTGATTGTCTTCGGCCATTTCTCCTGTGCCGATGGAAATCACCTGCATATACAGATTGCCCTCATTGTCGAGAGGATAATAGGGGGCATCTTCGCCAGTGATGAATTTATTGTCTGCCGGAAGCTCCGACACCACACGCTGGTCGGCCAGAAAGCGGTTGACGGATGAGTTTTCTTCGGCCAGTAGTTCGGCATAGCTTTTGCTGTCGTCGCAGCTCTGGGTAAGCATTGTAGCCACAGCGGCAAAGAGAATCATGCAGCTGCGCATAAGCACAGATTTATTTAAGTGAACCATAGTCGGGAATTAATATCATTGATTGTTATTACAGGTTGCCGTGGTTGTGTCGGCCGGAAGGTATCGGTCGTAGTCGGGGAGCGCATCGAGGAGTTTTTTTACGGCTTCGTCGAGAGGACCGTGATATTCTCCGCCGGCGGCATTCAGATGGCCTCCTCCGCCAAAGAGCTGCTCGCAGATGAGATTGACGGGAAAATCGCCCACACTCCGCATGGACACTTTCACATAATTGTCTTCATCCTGGCGGATATAGGCGCTGTAGACTATCCCGGGTATGCTCAGCGGTTTGTTGACCAGCCCTTCGGTATCACCCTTTATATAGCCATACTCATCGAGCTCTCCGCGGGTGAGGATGGTGAGAGCCATCTTGTGGGGCTGTATAAGCTGCATTTTATGGCAGAGAGCGTAGCCACACAGCCGCAGTCTGTTTGGACGGTTGGTGTTCCAGGCAAGAGTATACACCCGGTCCTTGTCAAGCCCGCGTTCAAGCAGTCGGGCTATGATGAGATAGAGGTCGGGATCATTTGAATTGTAGGAGAAATTGCCGGTGTCGGTGAGCATGCCGGTATAGATGCATGTGGCGGCCTCCGGCGATATGTCTGCCGCCCACCCGAGAGCATCTATGAGATGATAGAGCAGCGAGCATGTAGATGATGCTTCGGGATGTGAAATCACCACATCAGCCATTGGCTCGGGGTCAAGATGATGGTCAACCATCACTCTCGGAGCCTTAGCCTGCTCAAGCAGCGGGCCGAGACGGTCTATTCTCTTTATGGCATTATAATCCAGACAGAAAATAAGGTCGGCGGTGGTGAGTAGCATCCTGGCTTTCTCAGTGTAGCGTGATGCGATCACTATGTCGCACACTCCCGGCAGAAAATCAAGAGAGCGGGGAGGAGTGTCGGGCGTCACGACATGGGCATAGTAGCCTCTTGCCGCAAGGATGTTGGCCAGAGCCAGAGAAGACCCGAGGGCATCTCCGTCGGGGGTCATATGGCAGGTAATCACCACCTTCTTTGCTCTGCCGAGCAGTGTGGCAACCTCATCTACCTGAGTCCGGCTTATGATTTCTGTCAGATTCATGCGCAACGATTGGCTTTTTCAAGTTGCAAACTTACAAAAAAATCTCCACATAGAGGTCGTTGCTGCGGTTATTCAATAAGTTTAACGTCGGGATTTATGAGATGGAGCCGTTTTGTGGCTCGTGTCACCGATGTGTAGAGCCATCTATAGAAATCCAGACCCCGCGATTCAGGCGGGATGTAGCCCATGTCTACGAACACCTCCTGCCACTGTCCGCCCTGCGACTTATGGCATGTCACTGCATAGGCATATTTCACCTGAAGCGCGTTGAGCCACGGATCGGTCCGCGCCAATCTTCTGCGTGTAGGTAGGGGAGTGTCGGCTGTAAAGAGATTTGGGTCTGTCATGAACGCCTCAAGCATCCCGGCCGCTTTGTCGGGCGCCAGAGCCGGAGTGTCGGAGGTGAGCGAGTCGAGCATAATCTTGCAGTCAACCTCCACGCCGCGGTCTGGAAGGGTGAGGGTCACGTCGGCAAACCTCACACCGTATTTCTGCTCCGTGGAGTGAATACGGCTCACCACGGCCACATCACCGTTGGCTATGAAATCAAGCCCCTTCACCTTGGCGCTCCAGAGATAATTGTTTTTGGCCACGAGCAGCCGCTCGTCGCGCGTCAGCTCCTCCTCCCGGCCGAGTATTCCCGAGCGGATGGCGAGGTTAAACTGTGTGGCGCGCCTGTTGGAGCGGGTCACCACTATCGTTTCCTCGATTCCGGCCGAAGCGTAGCAATGCTCTATCTCGTCCTGCAGCTCCTCGCCCGGTGAGAGCACCACATCGTCAAATCCTTTCAGCCTTATCTGTGGCTCCGGCAGCTCTGGCATGCGCATCGCCTTGCGGAGCCATGTGGCGTTGAAGAGTATTCCCGACCGGCTCCCCTGACGCACCACCTCGGTCATCACAGCCCTCGTCACTCTCAGACCGTAAGACCGCAGCCGGGCAGGATTCATGGCCGGACTCTCGGCGCACCCCACCGGAGGCAGCTGCGCTGTATCACCTAAAAGTATCATCCGGCATCCTTCGCCGGAATACACATAGTGAATCAGATCTTCAAGCAAATTGCCGCGGCCCTCTCCGCTGTCTTCGCCTATCATCGATGCCTCGTCGACTATAAACACCGTGTTCCGGGCCGTATTGTCGGCCACTTCGCCCCAACCGTAGCCCATACCTGTCGGAGCCGCCTTATATATGCGCCGGTGGATGGTATAGGCCTGATGGCGTGCAAATGCGCCAAACACCTTGGCCGCTCTCCCTGTGGGCGCAAGCAGCACGGATGGCATCCTCACCTCGCGCAGAGCCCTTACGAGAGCGCCGGTCACCGATGTCTTACCGGTGCCGGCGTAGCCGTTGAGCAGAAACACCGAATCGCTCGGCGTCTCCCCCGAGCAGAAGCGAGCGAGAGCCGCTATCAGCTGTATCTGCTGGTCATTAGGGCTGTAGGGTAGATTGAGAAATATCCTCTCTGCGAATTCCCGGGTATCCATGCCCGCAAAGTTACGGCTTTATTCCGGAATATCCTCACCCCATCTGCCGCAACTGCTATTGATTCGAATTATCGAGTCCGGTTCTTATAATTTCCATGCAGGATATAGCTGTTGTCATCCTCTGAAATACTTTCCCTGAGATGCGTCAGGATTTCAAAATCTGATGCCGTTACGTTGTCCATTGCGAGACGTGCGTCGATTTTCTCCAGAAGATCGCCCGGATCCATGAGCATATTGAAGCTTTCCATCGGCGACCTCATCAGANAGNGNTNTANATCCAGTTCCATACCTCCGAGCAGGTCATTGTAGATCNTACAGTATCCTCCTCTCAANGTCTTTGTGTCAACAATNACCATCCGGGCCGGNTCATNCTCCCANGGNTTAGGCNTGCCGTCCGNGTAATNCATCGGACCGATCAGATAGTAATCTCCGGCCTTGTAATAAAGGTGTCTGGGTGTCTCCCCGTCGAATGTGGCGGTGAAACGCGGNGCTACCCTCATGTTCCGCATGTCGAAATAGAATATNGAATCAGGNATAGGTTCGTAGCGGGNAAACGAAAGTTCCATACCGTCCTGACTGCGGTTATGAAGGNNCGGTNTATTGGAGAAANCNGCAATCATTTCTTTGATAGGNTCATATGTGTGCCATATNGCATTCCCCTCAAAGTCCTGAATCCANACGGGAGGACCGCTCACAAANCTNTTGTTGGAGAANCANNTNTGCACAACAAGTATTNTTCCATTNTCANNATCNGCCAGAATATGNCCGCCNGTNCCTTNNNACATGCCAANGGAATNCTNCGNANNTANTTNCCNTGCAAGGTCATATTCCATAATANTCGAATTATTATGAGGAANGAACCACACCCTTTCATGAATCTCATCTATCTGGACTCCGTCCGGATAAGAAATGTATTCTCCNGGNCCTTGNCCTATGGCGCCCAATTGCTTGACATATTTGCCGTCNCGCCGGAATANCTTCGATGCTTCACCGAATTGCGAGACAACGATATAATTGTCTGAAAAATCGCATATACCGTAACCTCCCACCAGTGCATCGTCAGTTGAGTCTAGTCTGACGATTTCGAGTGAATCGATCAGCATGCTGAGTGGAATCATCATGGTCCTGTCGCGATCGGCTTTCCCTATATGGCAGTTTATCACCGTGTCGCCGTGGATTATCTCCCGTGTAGCTATAACTTCACACTCAGACAGAGGATTCTCCGCCGAATTGTCGCCGGACTCGGAATGGCATGAGGACAGCAGGCAAAATATTGCCAATGATGTGGTGATTTGAAGCAATGATGGAATATTCATGTTGATGCGAATCATTTAAGTGAGTCAGCACTACTCGTTCAGACGAAGGAGTAACAATACCGGATTGTCTTCATGAGTCATTCCTTCCGATAGTTTTAGAAGCTCTCCTTTTAATACACCGCTGTCTCTCAAATCACAGATTCTCTCTGCGGAGAGAAGTTGACCCATATATCCGTTAAGCAGTGTGTGGTTTGACGCTGAAATCCTGTGTTGAGGATCCGTAGCCTGCTTCGTTAAGTCATCTATATCTCGGTTGATTAATCTCGCTTTTTTCCAGCCCGGACTGTCATTGTCGTATGCAAACAGCTCCGCATCAGGAGTCCCAAGATTGTTTGAAGCGGTGAGTTTCTCAGCGGAATTTATAAATAGAAAGCGGGAGTTGATTCCATCGATGGCAGTGAGAATCGGAATCTGGTTCTTAGAAGTGTGATGTTTGGCCACGACAGGTATTCGCGCGTCTTTGTGGATGGTATAGATGGTATCCTCCAATGCTTCACTCACAAAAACATAATCTCCGATTCTTGAGATGGGAAAAATCCATTGCGATATGCCGAAGCTTGTATCTCCGGATGATGATAAGTAAAGGTCGCTCACCGGATTTTCAAGCCTGTAATGCAGCGGATATATCGAATCGTTGCCTGCAGAGCAGTCTAAAATAAAAAACGGTTCTTTATTAACCTGCTTCGGATAGCCTGCGTCCTCAATGCTTACATCCTTGCGGTCAACTCCAAGCAGCATACCCTTATCAAGAAAGTAAACGTCCTGAAAAAGATTAGCCGGAAGTTTTCGGGAGCCGATATAGTTGCCATACAGATCATATATCTGCGCCCGAAACATCAGCTTATCTATAACGTAGATTGTGTGGGACAATGGATCTACGGCCAACTGGTCTATCGAGGTATATTCAAAGGGTGCTTGTCCAACCTTGTTAAAGCTATGGGAATAGCTGCCGTCACGATTAAACACAATGACATTGTCTGCGGAATTAGATGTTATGATATATCGTTCAGTCATTATTATTCTTGGATTTCCCAATAATGAGCTGTCTGTCAGTTCCAGCGGGATATAGTCGACCGTGCCGATATCCTGTAGATAAATATCTGTCTCCGGATAGTCTGCCAGCAAGTCGATATCAGGCCATATCAGGCTATCGGTTCGTGGCTGCCTGTCACCTGAAGATAATGAGCAGCCCGAACAAAGTCCGGCGATGACATTGGTCAAGACACCTATGAGAATGCTATTCTTCATCAGCGTGTTATCGAGATTCGCTAAAAAGTCCTGTCTGAATGGGGACCTTTATTTTTTGAGGCGGGCGAGCAATACGATGGGGTTGTCTTCGTAGTCCAACTTCTCGCTTAGTTCCTTCAGACGTCCTGAAAGATGCCCTTTGTCGCGCAGGTCACAAAGGGTTTCGGCAAGAATCACTTGAGCCATATACCCTTCGGGTAGCGCATGGATGCTTCCGCTCAGACGGCCGTAATAGTAATCTGGGTCCCCTTCAAGCTCTATATCACTGTTCGCCATCTTGACTTTCACCCACTCCTCTGTTTTACGGTCATAAAGATACTGCACGGGATCGGGAGCCGTGTTGGCTTTAATATCTATATTTTTCTCCATGGTGTGAAGAAGGATATATCGGTCGTTCATACCATCGATAGTCGTAAGATATGGCTTTTCGTTCTCTGATAGCTTGTTTCGCTTTGCCACTATCGGGACAAGAACGCTATCGGCGAATATTGAAATATTGTCTTCCATTGCGTCTGACACTATAATCTTATCGCCGATAGTTGACAGGGGGGCAATCCAAATAGGGATGCTAAATACGCTTTCTCCTTCTCCAAACCATGTTACCACATCGCTTGTAGGGTCGATCATCTCAATAGGTAGCTCCGTAATAGAGTCGGTCGTTATGTCTACTAAATAGAATGGCTTACGGTTCACACCGTATTTCTCTCTCACCTCTTCTATGTCATTATACGATTGGTCAACTACGAGGAGCGTCTTCTTGTCATGAAAGAAGAGTTTCTGGCCGTGCAGGCGTTTTTCCGGAAGCGTAATCGTGCGGATATGATTGCCGTAGATATCATACTGCTGAATTGTTAGTCCCGAGTAAGCTTTTGTGAATATATCATGATTTCCAGGGTCTATAAGAACACGTGCGATAGAGGTATATTCCTGCGGGCCGTTGCCGCTATGGTTGAAACTATGTGAATATGAGCCGTCGCGGTTGAAAATAATAATATTTCCGTCTATGTTATACGCTACTATATAGTCGGCCGTCATAGTAAGTCGTGGACGTGACAGCAGGCTGCTGTCGGTCATTTCGAGCGGNATNTATTCTATATCNGCNATNTCNCGGATGTCAATTCTCTTTTCCGGATAGTCGGCCCTTAGGTCTATCACCGGTATATCGCTCATTGAGCCGTCGGCATGGTTGTTTTTGCTATTTTTGCCGCATCCCGCCGCCGTGAGCAGCATAGCTCCTGAGATCAGGATGGTTGTAATCTGTCGGTTCATGTTGTTGGAATGATTTACTGGTTGTTTTGGGTCATTTTTCCTCTCAGAATCACCAGNCAGTCGTCGGGNGTGTCGAGAATNGNTTCAATNCGTTGCCGCTGCGAATCTGTCAGAGGGTTGCCGTCAAGAATATTCTGGAAATAGTCGCGGTGATATCTCAGATTGAACACCTGCTGATAATTGTCGTCAAACAAGTAGAAAGGATGCATATTGTTGCCGAGGAAGTCATCATGGAAAGTGACATTCTTTACCTCGCCACTTTCCTTGTCCAGCCAATATGTTTCCTCTTTTTCAATCGACTTACTTCCTCCAACATATCCTGAGGGGAGTTCGCCAGCATACTGGATGGCCTTTTCATTTCGGTTTGGGTTGTTAAGTACAATGTGAGGAAAAATCCGGTTTTTGACATTGTCATAGTAATACGTCGTGTCTGTGGTTAGTATAAGCGAAAATAACATCTTTGAAGCTACGCTCTTAGTGTCTGTCACGTTGTAAAGCGACANCANCGAGCTGCCGGTNTCCTGNAGNGGGGGATAGTGGCACACGGTGATATCATCCACTCCATTAATTGTCATATCGGGATTGAAATGAGCCACAGCGACTGTATCGCTTAAGTTGACAAAACAGATTGAGACCACAGCNAGCTCCCCGTCGGGATAAAGAAACAGTGATGGATTATGTATCTGGTCAATTGAATATGTCTTATCTTCTGAGCCATCAAAATTATAGGCCACGATCTCACCTTGCTTTGAAAGATATACTCTTTTTCTGGGTTCATCAATAGCAGCATCCACAAAGCTCGGTAGGTTACCTTCATACGCAGGCATTGGGATCGCAAACAGTGTATTCCCGGCAAGGTCGAACAGCTTTACGGAGTCAGCATTAGAGTAGGGAATCATCAGCTCATAATTGTCCGAAGCCGCCACCTTATACACATGGCCCGTCGGAGCGGACCCGTGGCCGAGCTTGATAACCTGAAGGGAATCAATGAGCGAACTCAGCATGATGGTGGTGTCACCGTTACATTTCTCCGTATCGATCACTATGAGTTGCTGAAACTCCGACTTTCTGTCGGTCGCTTTGCCGCCATTTGCAACGCAGCCGCTCAGCAGCAACGCCACGAAAAGAATAATTGTCAGTTGTCTAATCATATGTCTTAATTGTGCCGTCTAAAATAATTTATATGGGATGCGATTTAGGTCGTTGGATATTAATTTGCACAAATATAAGAATTTTAGCATAAAAATGGGGGGGGTAGGTGTTTTTTAGATATATTTAACTGGNAGTGCGCAGAATTCATGTTGGTCTTACCCCCCCCTCTATATGTTATGGGGGTGATTATTCGCTTACAATCACAAGCACGGGGTTGGCATCATCCTGCAGGNTGTTGAGCCAGTCGGGGCGCGGGAAGTCGGGGTGCTCCTCATACCATTCCTCGATATCTTCGGTGGTGATTATGCCGATAAGATCGCCTTTCGGGTTGGAGAATGCGGGGGCAAAGGGGATGAATCCGCCGAGGTCGTCGGTGATGCCTTCCGATGCAAGAGTCATGCGGGTCTCGCCGGTCTGGCGGTCGTAGGTGCCGATATAGAGAGTGTGGTCGTTGTCGCCTACCCATCCGCGCGACACGCCGAACACTGCTTTTCTCGGTGTCAGTGTCACTGCGGTTACAAACAGGTCCTCGGGCTTGACTGAGCGATGGTTGAGTTCGCCTACGGGATAATTGTGGCCTCCCATATCAAACACGAGCTCGGGCACAAGAGCTGATGGAGTGAAGCGGTAGAGAGTGTCGCACATTGCCTCCTTGAATATAGCGTTTTTGCCGGCGCTCATAGGGAATAAGTCGCCATGGATAGTGATGTTCCCTTTGTTCAGAGTGTAGTTTATGGCCTGCGTGGAGTGACGGAGAGGGGAGTTAAATTGCCCATTGGTAGTGGGACCATCATAGTGGTGGGGGAAATGTCCCCATGGCTCTCCCTTGAATGCGATGAATGAATCTACCGGCTCACTGTTTGTGCGCATGGTCTTGAAAATGATTTCGCGGCTATTCTCATCCTCTTTGTCTGCGGTGAAGGCGATGGAGTCTGAGAGGGCTAGCATTATTGCATCCCTTACTTTATATCCCGGAAGCACGGTGCCGTTGCATTTTCCGTCGGGGCTGAAGCCGATATATCCGCCGGTGCCCGACATGAACACCAGCTGTGATGTGGCCGGATCGATGAAGAAGAATGGCGCCGCATAATCTTCAGGGCCCTGGCCCACCTGGCCTATGCGGTTGAGGAAGCGGCCGTCGGCGAGATCAAACACAAGCACCCCCGCCTCTGCGCCGATATTGGCCACGATTGCGCGGTCGTCGGTAAAGGCTATCTGCCAGTTGTTGCCTATGAGGGAGGTGTCAGACGTTTCGAGCGGCACGAAGCGAATCTTTGAGCCGAGCTGCGAAGTGGTGATTTTAGCGGGGTGTTCGATGGCTGCGGCAACATTGACGGTGTTTGCCTTGTCTGATACGGGAGAATGTGTGCATCCGGTAAGCAGTGCTACCGTGGAGAGTAGGGGTAATCCTTTGATTGTCATGGTTATCGGTCTTTAGGATTTGTNTNTGTGAAAAATGATATCAGATAATCTAATAGTATTGTAGTGGAACAATGGTGTGTTACTATACTATATCACCGCAAAAGTAATATCACTTTTCATAACTACCAAATATTACTTCGATTTTCTTTTAAGCTCTCATGCGTTTTATCTCTCTGCGGACAAATTTAGTGATTATGGGCCTATTTTGTAAATATCAATATTAATTTAGGGAACAATATAGAAAAGCGGTTGTTAAACGGGATTGTTGAGCTCATGAAAGCAATGGGTCAGGCCGGGATGGCCTGATATCTTGTTAGCCTCGCACGCTTGCGTGCGAGGCTAACAAAATCATGGCCCTCCGGGCTATTTTTTAACTTATAAACTGAGGTTTGCCACTGCCCCGTTTTTTTAGCAATTCAATCAGGTTTTGCTACTGACCCATTTATTTGTTTTAACCATTTCTATTCTTCTAAAAAAAGCAGAGCCCGGTGGGGACTCTGCATTTCAGGGAAATCTGTTCTGGTTTGTCTGATTCTTCTTACTGGCCGAGATAGGTTTTAAGCAGGCGGCTCTTCTGACCTTTAAGGCGGCGGATGGCTTTCTCCTTGATCTGGCGCACACGCTCGCGGGTGAGGTCGAACTTGGCTCCGATTTCCTCAAGAGTCATCTCCTGGCAGCCGATGCCGAAGAACATCTTTAGGATTTCGCGCTCGCGTTCATGGAGCTGGCGAAGGGCACGGTCCACCTCCTTGCTCAGTGATTCCTGAGTGAGGGTGGAGTCGGCCATGGGGGAGTCGTCGTTGGTCAGCACATCGAGCAGATTGTTGTCTTCTCCCTCCACGAATGGCGCGTCAACTGAGATGTGTCGGCCTGACACCTTGAGTGTGTCGGCGATTTTGTCGACGGGCACATCGAGCTTTTCGGCAAGCTCCTCTGGCGAGGGGCGGCGTTCGTGTTCCTGTTCGAATTTTGAGAGCGCCTTTCCGATTTTGTTGAGGCAGCCAACCTGGTTGAGCGGCAGCCTTACNATACGGCTCTGCTCAGCCAATGCCTGAAGAATGGATTGACGGATCCACCACACAGCATACGATATGAATTTGAAGCCACGGGTCTCATCAAATTTCTGTGCCGCTTTAATCAAGCCGAGATTGCCTTCGTTGATNAGGTCNGGCAGGCTCAGTCCCTGATTCTGGTACTGCTTTGCCACTGACACAACGAAGCGAAGATTGGCACGCGTGAGTTTCTCCAATGCCTTCTGGTCGCCCTGGCGAATNCGCTGAGCGAGCTCCACTTCTTCTTCCACGGAGATAAGNTCCTCACGGCCTATTTCCTGGAGATACTTGTCGAGCGACGCGCTTTCGCGGTTGGTGATGGATTTTGTGATTTTTAATTGTCTCATTTCTTTTATCTGAGATTAAGCGTGCAAAGTTACGCAATTTTTCCGGTCTTTGCAATAGTAAACAACGCTTTCCCTNTCCAAAACGTTCACCAATCCCGGGGATTTCGACAGAATGCCCCACTTATACCTTTTTATAAAGCCTACAATTTTATAAAGCCTACAATCCGAAACGAGCAAGGCTTGCTTTGCTCTCTGCCGGACTCTCTTTTACTGNCCCGATTATAAGGCGCAGGTCGTCCTCATCAATCTTTCCCAGATAATTCCATTCATTGAATTTCTGGGGGTAGGCCACTTTCAGNCGCAGGCAATCAACAAAAGAGTCATATCTCAGAAAGGGATATTTTGATTGTCTGAGAGGCATATGGTAAATTTTCAGATGGGGAGGGAGATTTCTATTGATTTGCGAGTTGATTATCACGCCCCCATAAGCCACACCATCTGAATCAAAGCCCAGCAGGATGAAATATTTGTCTCTTGAAGCATAGCCATGTTTGGGAGTCACACCGTTGGCCGCTGTCATNGTCATCTCATAGACATCNCCAATACTTACGGTGTGCGATGCAAGGCGCGACAAATCAGCCTCATTGAGAGCGTCGGATATTCTCATTATTTCAAGGCTGCTTCGATCAACTGTTGTTGTTCGATGTATTCAAGCATTGCCTCGTCGGCATGAAGCACTCTGGCCATGGACACGGGGGATATGATATTGCTCCCGTTCAGACGGTGGTTTGCTTCGNCCCATGCATTGTCATGAGATTTCTTCATGAGTTGGCCAAAGGTCAACGATTTGTTTTCTTCGATAGACTCGTNAAGTGCTTCAATCTCAGATCTGGAAAGAAATTCCAAGTTGACCTCACGCTTCGGGAGGAGAACATTAGGAGCGTCTTCTCCGGCAAATTGAGCTACTTCGGAAAGCTCTTCGGAAAGAGGCATTTTAGGATTGTTCAGCTCTTTTACCGCATCATATAGATGAGTCGGGACCGGACCATATTTCAAAGCGCAAAATTCATCAGGCACAATGCTGCTACCCCATTTTGCCAGATGCTTCATTTCGGCGAAATATAGAATCTTGAAAGCGTGGTAGAAGTCTACTCCACAGGTTTTGTCAAGTATGTAGAGAACCAGTTCGGTTAATTTTTTACTGTCGAAATCCGTCATTATTATCTGGAGCTGATTATAAATAGAATAACGTAGGGTGTGGAAACGGAGTTTGATTTATCTGCAAATATAATGAAAATAACTCAAATGGAAAAATGTTGTGGAATTTAGCGGATTACACGCAGAATTCTATGTGGTCGGGATATGTGGGCGTGGCGAGAGGCATGAGGTCGTCGGTCTCGAGGGTGAGGAGTTGAGCCGGGTCGTTGATATCGCGGGCGATGATTTCACGCAACAGCAATCCACGCATAGCTTTCAGTTTGCCGGCGTGGGGCGTGCGCACCGCTTCTCCGTTATGCTCCTTGAAGTCGGCTTTCCACACTTTTGCGAAGCGTTTCACGAGTTTCCAATCTATGCACTTGGCCGCATCGGCAGGGAGCAGATTGAGTATGGAGGTGGTACCGTTTGTGCGGAGATATTTCACCAGATTGATTGTCACGTCCTTGCGCCAGAAGGAGGAGAGACTGCTGCAATCGGGAGAGAGGGGAGTGGTGAAGTCAAATCTATATGGCTTGATCATATCGTCAGGGCGCAGCCAGCCGTAGAGTGACGAGATGATTCTTACTCGTGTGCCCGCGCTCTCTTTCTCTGTCTCTGAAAGTGATTTGTAGTCAAGATTTCTGAACACCACTCCGGTGAAGGCTTCTATTGCGCGGAGCCCGGAGGCTTTGTTGGGAAATTCGTAGGCCATGCGTTTCACCTTGGCCGCCATAGTCGGGCTGATTTTTATGGATGCTCCAATATCGGCAGCCGACATCCCGGCCACGCGGCTCATTATCTCGTCGGCATGAGACTCGCCGGCCGGGATGTTGGCTTCATAACATTCCCGGCTGACGAGATTTTCGTGCTCCTGCATTGTCTTCGATTTGGCAATCAGTATGAGCATGGTTTTCAGATGGCTATTGTAGGGCTTGGTCAAGGTCGGCTATGATGTCGGCCACATCTTCTATGCCCACGGAAAGACGCACGAGATCGGCGGGCACGCCGGCTTCGCGTAGTTGCTCGTCGGTGAGCTGCCGGTGGGTGTGGCTTGCCGGATGCAACACACAGGTGCGTGCATCGGCCACATGGGTCACTATGGCTATGAACCGCAGTCGGTCCATAAACTCGATAGCTTCTTCGCGGCTCCCTTTCAGGCCGAAAGAAATCACGCCGGAGGTGCCGGAGGGCATTTGCTTCTTTGCGAGCTCATAATATTTATTTCCTTCAAGGCCGGCATAGTTCACCCAGCTCACCTTCGGGTGCTTTTCAAGCCATTGAGCCACTTTGAGGGCGTTTTCGCAGTGTCGGGGCACGCGCAGATGCAGTGTTTCCAGGCCGAGGTTGAGCAGGAAGGAGTTGTGGGGCGAAGGGATTGACCCCAGATCACGCATGAGCTGGGCGGTGGCTTTGGTTATGAAGGCCTTATTGCCGAAAGCTTTGGTGTAGGTGAGGCCGTGGTATGACTCATCGGGAGTGGTGAGACCCGGAAATTTGTCGGCATGAGCTTCCCAGTCGAAATTTCCGCTGTCTACGATAGCTCCGCCCACACTTGTGGCATGCCCGTCCATATATTTGGTGGTGGAGTGTGTCACAATGTCGGCTCCCCATTCAAACGGGCGGCAGTTTATGGGGGTGGCGAAGGTGTTGTCTACAATCAGCGGCACTCCATGCTTGTGGGCCACACGGGCAAACTTCTCTATGTCGAGCACATCGTTGCTCGGATTTGAGATGGTCTCGCCGAAGAGCAGCTTGGTGTTGGGTCTGAATGCTGCGGCCATCTCCTCTTCGGTGGCGTCTGGGCTTATGAATGTGCAGTCTATGCCCATCTTTTTCATTGTCACCGCAAAGAGATTGAAAGTGCCTCCATATATTGCGGAGCAACACACGAAATGGTCGCCGGCGCTGCAGAGATTGAACACGGCGTAGAAGTTGGCTGCCTGACCGGAAGAGGTGAGTATGGCTGCCACTCCGCCCTCAAGCTCGGCTATCTTGGCTGCCACGGCATCGTTGGTCGGATTGGCAAGACGGGTATAGAAATAGCCGTCTTCCTCAAGGTCAAACAGACGAGCCATCTGTTCGGAGGTGGAATACTTGAAGGTGGTGCTCTGAATGATGGGGAGCACACGGGGTTCACCGTTGCCGGGCTTCCAGCCGCCCTGCACACACACGGTGCCTTTATTCATTTTATTTGACATTGGATATACTCGGTTTTCTGTTTTCTTTATTTATAGCGAGTCCAGCGGATGAGGTCTTTTATCGTAGGCTTCTTGCCATACATGAATATGCCCACACGGTATATTTTGGCCGCAATCCAAACCATCACGAAGAAAGTGAGATAGAGCAGCACGAGCGACAGCACAATCTCCCAGCCGGGGATGCCCGACGGGATGCGGGCCATCATTACCATGGGCGATGTGAACGGTATGAGCGATGTCCAGAACGACAGAGACGAGGTGGGGTCGGATGCGGCTGTCATGCCGAAGATTATGCCAATCACTACAGGGAAAATGATAAACGACTGCAGCTGGCCTGCGTCCTGAATGTTGTCTACCGCCGAACCTATTGCGGCATATATGGCCGAGTAGAGCAGGAATCCGCCCACAAGGAAGAGAATGAGCATACCGAAGAGCGAGAGGATATAGCTTACATTGCCTAGCATAGATATGGCCTGGAGCAGGCCGGTGTCTACAGTAGACTGCGCGAGGTCAAGCTGACCGGCATTGAGCGCGGCCATCTCTCCAGCCACATTCTCGGGCAGCAGTGCCGGCAGCAGGAATGCAGACATAGCGGCAATGAGCACTCCCCAGATCACAATCTGACTCACGGCCACCAGGCAGATTCCGAAGATTTTGCCGAGCATGAGCCGGGTGGGACTCACTGAAGAGACCACTATCTCAAGCACGCGGTTGTTTTTCTCCTCGATGATGCTCGTCATTACCATCTGGCCGTAGAGCAGCAGACACATATATAATAGGAAGGTAAGCACCACTCCCAGGCCATAGCTCAGCATCGTGGAGCTCTGTGTGGCTTCGCCGTCGCTGTCGTTGCGTATGTTCTGAATGCGCACATCGCTCTTCACCTTATTCATAATCTCGTTGAGATTGTCGATATTATAGGCTTTCAGGCGCTGGGTCTCGATAATCTGGTCTATCTGAGTGGAGAGAGAATGTTCGAGACTCATAGATGAGGGGCCGTTGGAGTAGTATTTCACCGGGGCGATTCCGTCGGCCACCCCCTCGGCTATATACACCACACCCGAAAGCTCGGTCATGGCAAGAGCCGAATCGAGCTCTACTGATGCCATGGGCACAAAGAGGGTCTCTTCGTCGCTCTCAAGCTGCGGTGCTATAAATCCGGTGCGGTCTATCACGGCGATAGTGCGCAAATCGCTTTTTGAAAATTGCATTATGAGAGCCGGGGCCACCATCATGGCAAGCATGAAGAGGGGCATGAGGAGAGTGGTGATGATGAAACTTTTCTTACGGACGCGTTCAAGATATTCGCGCCCTATGATGATACCTATCTTTGACGACATAGGAATAGACTTAAAAAAACTGGTGAGACGGTTAAGTATGTGTCCTGAGATTATTTACTGTAGCGGATTAGGGAAGCATGCGGATGAATTCTTGTATTCGGCTGATGGCTTTATCCTCTGTCGGAGGCCTCGACTGTGTGGATAAATATGTCATTCATCGAAGCCATCACCTCATTGAATCCCTTTAGATCTACGGTGGAGTTTGCCTTAGCTATCATTTCTTGCAGCGGAGCCTCCTCTTTGAGAAGCACCTCGAGGGTGTGGCGTCCATATCCCCCGTCTGAAAGCCTGAACTGACTCGACAGAGGTTCCAGAGTCTCCATCAGTTTGCGGGGGTCTCCCTCAAATGTGAGGTTGTAGCGCCCGTCGGAGAAACGATGTCTGATCTCCTCCACATTTCCGGTGAGTATATTCTGCCCCTTGTTGATGAGGGTTATGTTTGTGCAGATTTCCTCTACCGAAGCCATGTTGTGGGTCGAGAATATGATGGTAGACCCTTCGTCTCGGAGCTTCAGAATTTCATCGCGGAGCAGTTGGGCATTTATAGGGTCGAAGCCCGAAAACGGCTCGTCGAAAATCAGCAGCTTCGGGCGGTGGAGCACCGTGATGATAAACTGCACTTTCTGGGCCATACCTTTTGAAAGCTCCTCAACCTTGCGGTTCCACCAGTCGGCTATATCGAAGCGGTCAAACCATTCGTGAAGACTGCGCGTGGCCTCGGCGCGGCTGAGTCCTTTGAGTCGGGCAAAAAAGAGAGCCTGATCTCCCACCTTCATCTTCTTGTAGAGTCCGCGTTCCTCCGGCAGATAACCGATATGGGCCACATCGGCGGCAGTGAGCTGATGGCCGTCGAAAGTCACGCTTCCAGAGTCGGGAGCGGTGATGTGGTTTATTATGCGTATGAGTGTGGTTTTTCCGGCTCCGTTTGGCCCGAGAAGGCCATAGACTGTGGCTCTCGGCACGGATAGCGACACTCCGTCGAGAGCCTTATGACCGGTGTAAGCCTTGCTTACATTTTCTACTTTAAGAATTGTATCCATATCTCGTTTGACGCCATTTCCTGCAGAAAATTGCAGTGGTGTGAAAGTTTTTTTCAGACTTTTTTGCGATGGGAGAAGATCCGGTCAACTATGGCAGCCAGAGCTCCGTCGCCGGTCACATTGCATGCGGTTCCGAAGCTGTCCATTGCTATGTAGAGCGCAATCATCATGGCATTCTGAGCATCGGAAAAGCCGAGTATAGAGGTCATAAGTCCGAGTGAGGCCATGATGGCGCCTCCCGGTATACCCGGAGCGGCTATCATCGTGATGCCAAGCATGGCTATGAAATGGGTGAACACCCCTATGTCGTGGGGCATTCCCTGCATTATCATCAGCGCAAGTGCGCAGGCCACTATCTTGAGGGTAGAGCCCGAGAGATGAACCGTGGCGCAGAGCGGCACAACGAATCCGGCCACATCTTCACTCACTCCCATCTTTATAGCCTGACGGAGGGTGACCGGTATGGTGGCGGCCGACGACTGGGTGCCGAGAGCTGTGAAATAGGCCGGCATCATTGTCCAGAGCATCTTCAGCGGATTGCGTCGTGCAAATAGCGACGCGATGCAATATTGCAGCAGGAGCACAAACACGTGGAGGCAGAATATCACTATGATGATCTTGACGAAGGTGGAGAGAATCACGGCCACCTGTCCGGCCACGGTCATGTTGAGAAATATACCGAATATATAGAAGGGGAGCAGCGGTATGAGGGCTTTATTGATGGTCTTGGCCACTATGTCGCGGAATTCATCCACCCCCTTGCGGAGCGACACTCCCGAACTGTAGGCTATGCCCAGACCGAGCATGAAGCTAAACACGAGTGCGGTCATCACAGGCATCAGAGCCGGAATCGGCATATCAAACCACGGCTCAATCCCGCCTGAGTTTTCCACCGCCATAAGCTCAGGATCGGCATGAATCATACCCGGAAAGAAATATGCTCCGGTGAAATATGAAATATATCCGGCCATGATTGTGGCGGCATATGCAAGCAGGGCGGTGACCACAAGCATCTTCCCGGCAGATTTACCTATGTCGGCTATTGCGGGAGCCACAAATCCGAGAATAATGAGGGGAATCAGGAAGTTGAGAAACTGACTGAACACACCGTTGAATGTGGCACACAGCCTGGCCACCCACATCGGGGCAATCCAGCCTATCAGTATGCCGAGAATTATCGCGATAATAATTCTTGGGAGCAGTCCGAGATGGAATTTATGGCTCATATCGTTGGATGGAGTTAGAGTGATTACTCGCTTATTATAATCTTTTCTGTTTTGGTTGCAGTTCGCTTGATATAGACGCCGGGACGGAGATTGGCACCATTCACACGGATGCCCTGCATGTTATACCATTCGGCATTTTCATCATTGTCGGTGCGGTCAGAGCCTGGCGCATCTATGGCTGTCACATCGATATGTCCGTCAAATGTTCCGGCTATTCTCACCCCTTGCTCTGCCCAGAGCAGGTCGAGGCTCATGCTATGATGACCGGTCTCCGTGGTAAAACCATGTAAGATAGCATCGACTGTGATTCCAGCACTTACCGATATCCCGGACGTATTGCCGTCGTAGCCTGTCATACCGTCGGCAAGCGGTGTCACGCAAACCCCCGGGATATTGATTGTATGGCCTAAACCCGCAGCTCTCGATGCCGGAGAGAAATCAAATCCTTCAATTGTCATGTTACAGCGTCCGGGAGAGTGTGGCGAAATTCTAAGTAAAACCCCGAATGTCCGTATTGGCTCGCCCTCTATCTCTGCTGTCATAACTCCGCTATAGCTTTCATCTTCAGCGGTATTGTTCGAGCGGGGAGTGTTGGTGAATCTTACCATAATAGGCACATGGCGTCCATCCTCCATTATCCATTCCACATCCACATTTATCACCGTAGTGCCGTCTGCTGCAATCGTACCGTCTATGCTGGCATTGGCAGCTATGCTGCCGCCCGCGAGCGAAAGATTGTCTACGGTTCCTGTATAGCGGGTGAGTGAGCTGGAGAGTTGTGACGCGGTAATGCCGTTCACCACTATATCGCCCAAGTTGGCCGGGGTGTTGTCAGCATCAAGTGCAAGCATAAAGTCGGGTACCATGAAAGTATATTTGCCGTCATCCATCCGGGCCGTGTGCAGTGTGGCCGGAGTTCCTCCTTCGGTTATATCGTAGCCGTTCATCTCTACGGTTATTATGCCTTCGGTCAAATCCCACACACCATCGCCGGGAGTGGGAGTCACAGGCACCTCGGGTTTCTCTTCGGCCTGACCGTTGAATTCCACATCGATGTCTATCCCCTCCCAGTTCACCTTAATCACCATTTGAGCCATCCCCTCTGAATCGGCGGTTCCGGAGAGGGTCACATCGGCTATGATAGCCCCTTCGGCAAGCTCCATCCCCTCTACGTTTCCTTCAAAGGTTTTAGAGCCGTCGGCCGCGGTGGTCACCTTCACGTTTTCCACCACAATATCGCCGAGCGAAGCAGGGCCGTCTCCGAGGTCGAGCGAGAAGTCGGGCAGGCGGAAAGTGCACAATCCCTCTTCGCCGTCCTCTATCTCCACCCTAGCCTCCTGACCACCCTTTGTGAGGTCTTCGCCCATCATCATGATGGTCAGCATGCCGTTATAGATAGTCGTGCCATCGGCGGGAGCGGGTGTCACAGGCACCTCGGGTTTCTCTTCGGCCTGACCGTTGAATTCCACATCGATGTCTATCCCCTCCCAATTCACCTTTATCACCATGTGGGCCTTGCCGCTTGCATCGGCCGTTCCGGTGAGGGTCACATCGGCTATGATAGCCCCTTCGGCAAGTTCCATTCCCTTTACCTCACCTTCGTATGTTCGCGCCCCGTCGGGTGCGGTGGTCACCTTCACGTTCTCCACCACAATATCGCCGAGCGAAGCAGGGCCATCGCCGAGGTCGAGCGAGAAGTCGGGCAGGCGGAAAGTGCACAATCCCTCTTCGCCATCCTCTATCTCCACCCGGGCCTCCTGGCCGCCATTCGTCAGATCCTCACCCATCATCATGATGGTCAGCATACCACCATATGTTGTCTTGCCGTCGTCAGGAGTGGGTGTAGGGGTCACTGACTGGGATATGGTGAAATTCAGTGTATAGACCCTCTTTGCTTCTGCCTCAGTATGAGCGAGTGGCGAGGTCACGGTTATTGTAGCCTGCTTAGCTTCAGCATCTACTGCCACCTTTGCAGTGGCGCGGCTGTCAGTGAGTTTCACGGTGATTCCGCTCTCGCTTGGCATAGATTTGACCTCTAAGTCATATGTTAGCTTATCAGGGCTGAATCCTGTCACCGCCTTACCGCTCACCGAAATCCCCTCAAGAGTAGCCGGACAAGCCTTCTCAAACCGCAGCGTATACACTCCCATACGGCTTCCGCTTGTAAGAGTGATTTTAGCTATAGCATCCTCTTCATTAAGCGTTATAACCGGCTGCACTGTTTCAACTGCGGGAATGGCAGTGATGCGGTCGGCTGATGGGAGCAGACCTTTGAAATCATATTCACGTTTTTCCGGATTAAATCCTTCGAGAACCTTGCCGTCTATGGCTATGGCGCTGAGTTTGGTTGACTCATCCTGAAGGAATGACAGCGCATAGCTGTGGGATTTAGCTCCGTCAATATCGTTCTCAGAGTTGGTCACAGTGATAGTTATAGTGTTCTTCTCCCGATCTATCCTTGGGGTGGATACCACCGGTCTGCCTTGTCCGCCTGTCATAGCCACAGCACTGATTTCAGGTGTCTCAGGCATTACTGTCGGTATGGAGTAGCTGTAGACATTCGGCGAGAAACCTTCCACTTCCTTGCCTCCGAGCGAAAGCGAAGCGAGACGGGAGAAGTGGGGCATTGCGAAAGATATGATATACTGATGTTCCTTAAGACCATCGACATCAGCTTTTTCGTTGCTCACGGTCACTGTCGTGATCGCCTTATCTTTGTCTTGCTCTACGGCTGTGGTTATTTCCCCTGACGTCTTTTCGGGCAACGTGAGCTTGATGCTCTCTTTCTCAGGCATTTTAATGGTAAAAGATACCTCAATCTCCTTACCTGTCTGATCAAACATCTCTTCTGTGTCTTCTCCTACTGTAATCGAGCTCAGGCGTGAATAATAGGGAAGGAATCGGATAGTATACTCGTGAGTAAAGTCTCCGTCCTCATCAGGCCATTCATCCGGATGCTCTACGAGAATACTCAGTATCCCTTTGTTTACATCATATTTTGAGATACTTATATATGTGCCCTCTGAGACAGTTTTGTCACTTTCGCCGGGGTATATTGTCGTCTGAATATCATTTAGAGTAATACCCTCAGGAATAGCAGTGTTAAGGATGTATTCGAATTGATCCTTGTCAAATGGCTCAATCTGGATTCCTTTTATTGTCAGAGAAGTGAGTCGGGTAGAACGAAGTTCGTCTGTTGGTTTATTGAAAGTCAAGACATATGTGTGGCTTGATTTACCATCGTAATCCTGACCGTTGTTTGGAGCGGTGAGGGTTATCGAAATATTCTCTCTCTTTCCATCCTTGGTATCTGCCCGGGTGATTTCCTGACTCCCTGTCCAATCGTCTCGATATTCTATTCCCAGTTCATCATACGTTTCCGGGGCAACTGATCTTACTGTGTAAGTGTATGTTGTGTCCTTGAAGGTCGCGATTGAGGTGATGTTTTTCAGACGTGAAACAATAGGTTTCTTAAATTGAATGGTGTATTTATGGGATTTCTGGCCGTCCACATCCGCTTGTGAGTTTGTGACGGTAAATGAGATGGTACTGTTGTGGATATCACGAGTCCATACTGATACAGTGGCTTTTCCCTGCCCTCCGGTCAGTGTGTTTACAGTGATAGCCGAGTTGGCTGGCATCGGAAGTGCCAGGTCGGTAGCATCAATGGTCTGACCATCCGCTCCGACATTGTAAACCTTTTCACCGATTTTCACACCACTTATGCGGGAGTAGTAAGGTTTGTACTCAATCTCATAAGTGTGTACTTTCTCATCATCGATATCATTGTCAATGCCTGTTACGGTAATGATTATTGACTTTACATCTCCCTCCGTATTCGTTTTTTGTGTCACAGTTGCAGACTGGCCACCGCCAAGTTTTGTATAGGTCACAACTGGATTTTTCGGCATTTCCTCAGCAATTACATAATGATATGTATCTGAATTAAAACCAGGAATATCAATACCATTAACCGCTAACTTCTCCAACCGCGAGTAATATATCAGCTTCACATCATCGATAGTGAGGGAATTATTAACTTCTGGGCTGTCAGAAAAGTAGTCGCCGGCTCCAAATATCACATTGATTTTTTCAGGAGTATCATCAGTCTCATAAATGAAAGGATATGAAATTTCTTTCCATTCTGTTTCATTATTGTCATCAAGTCGTACATTTATAGTTGCAATACGTTTAGCATTTGATGAGGGATTAGGAGTATCACCGTATGCTGTTTCTATACCAAGTATATTTCTTTCTCGGTCTGTCATTGTCACAGTTGTGGGACTTGATCCTATTGATACTCGTACATTCGCTTGTGACCATGAGCCATTCCACAGGTATGCTACAATGCTAGCAGGTGTATTTACCTGAGAACGAAGATATCTAAAGGTTAAAGCATCAGGTCTATATTTGAAATCCATTCCACCAAAAGTCCCACCGTCTTTATTGCCACCAGAAGTATTTGCAGTATTAAAAGTGGTTCCGAGAGTCACATAACCGGGAACAGTTTGACTCTTAGCAATAGAGTTCGGGCTATTAATTATCTTAACAGCACTACCGCTATTATTGTATCCAGCAACTTGCTCACCTACTGTGGTTTTTCCTGTCCATCCAATGATAGGCGCTTTGTAACCCGCAACATGCCCAATAGTCCAGGAAATAGGAGTTTTTCCAACTGATGTTGATGCGCCTCCAGTATAAGGTGTGCAGTCTACCCATGTTCCCTCGAATCCGTTATTTGGAAGTTGTTGGGCGTGGGAGGGGAGTGCGGTCATTACGACGGCAAGGAGGGCTGTTAGGAGCAGGCGGGTATATGTCATAGCTGTGAGTCTGATTGGTGTGGTGCTCACGCGCTTCTGCGCGCGAGCATAAATTAATTAATGTGCAAAGATAATGCTTTTTCTCGAACCGCCACCCCTCCGGCCCGTTAAATCTCCCTCCCCGCCCTCTCCCTCCCTGCTCCTATCGGCAGCCCCCCCACTCACCAACGCCGAGCTCCGGAGAAGCGATTTATCTTCGCCGCGTTTGTATTTTTCATTTTTCATTTTTCATCTCTTCCGCCTCCGCCTCCAAGCGGCGGCAGCCGCGCCTTATAGCGTAACCCCGTACGAAGTGCCTAAAGGCACGAGTGCGGGGTGGCAGCCACCTCACCAACGCAGAGCTCCGGAGGAGCGATTTATCTTCGTCGCAATCTATTTTTCATTTTTCAATTTTCATTCTCATTTATTTCATTTATCATTTTATTTTCATTACCTTTGCACAGCGATAAATGCGCGCGTGCGTGCATATTTCCGCAGTGCAAACGAAATTTTATAGTAATTTTCAATACTTACTTACCTTATCATGGCAGAAAAGAAAGAAAAACTGTTTGACCAGTTTCCCCCGGTGAGCACAGCCGAGTGGAAAGCCAAAGTGGAGGCTGACCTCAAGGGCGCTCCCTTCGACAAGAAGCTGGTCTGGCGTACCAATGAGGGTTTTGACCTCCAGCCTATGTATCGCGCAGAGGATATCGAAAACCTCGCTACAACCGATTCTCTCCCCGGGGAGTTCCCCTATGTGCGCGGCACCCGCACCGACAATGACTGGCTCACCCGTCAGGAAATCATTGCCGACGATGCGGCTGCGGCCAATGCCAAGGCTCGCGAAGTGCTCACAAAGGGTGTGACTTCTCTCGGATTCAAGGTGACCGACACTACTCCCGCCACCGTTGCCGCCCTGCTCGACGGAATCGACATCAACAAGGTGGAAATCAACTTCACATGCTGCCCCCGTCATGCCGCTGAGCTCACCAAGGCTCTTGTGGACTACGTGGTGGCTGCCGGAGCCCAGGAGTCGTTCCGCGGTTCGGTTGACTTCAACCCCTTCCGCAAGGCTCTCAAGCATGGCAAGCCTTTCCCCGGCGACATCGCCCGGATGGGTGTGGAACTTGTCAAGCTCGCCGCACCCGTCAAGGGTCTTCGCGTGCTTGCTGTCGACAGCGTGATGCTCAGCGATGCCGGCGCATATATCTTCCAGGAGCTCGGCTATGCTCTTGCCTGGGGCGCCGAATGGCTCACACTCCTCACCGAAGCCGGTCTCACCCCCGACGAAGTGGCAGACCGCGTGAAGTTCAACATGGGCGTAGGCTCCAACTATTTCATGGAGCTTGCCAAGTTTCGCGCAGCCCGCATGCTCTGGGCTCAGATTGTTGAGCAGTATAAGCCCGCTTCAAAGGATGCCTGCAAGATGGCTGTCCATGCTATCACATCGCGTTTCAACCAGACTATCTACGACGCTCATGTCAACCTGCTCCGCAGCCAGACCGAGTGTATGTCTGCCGCTCTCGCCGGTGTTGACTCAATCACTGTAACCCCCTTCGACACTCCCTATCAGACTCCCGACGACTTCTCTGAGCGCATTGCCCGCAATCAGCAGTTCCTTCTCAAGGAAGAGAGCCATCTCGACAAGGTGGTAGACCCCGCAGGTGGTTCTTATTATGTGGAGACCCTCACTGTGTCTATTGCCAACGAGGCATGGAAACTCTTCATCGAGGTGGAAGACAAGGGCGGATTCCTTGCTTGCGTTAACGATGGCGAGGTTCAGAAGGCTGTCCGCGCCACAAGCGAAAAACGCCACACCGACGTGGCCCGTCGCAAGGAAATCCTTCTCGGCACCAACCAATATCCTAACATAAACGAGACTGCCGCAGCCAAAATTCAGACCACAGGCTGCTCCTGCGGCTGCTCTCACGGCGACGACGACAACGCTGAGGCCGCTCTCCCCACATCTCGTGCCGCAAGCGATTTCGAGGCTCTCCGTCTCGAAACCGAGGCATCAGGCCGTCGCCCCAAAGTGTTCATGCTCACTATCGGCAACCTTGCCATGCGTCTTGCACGCGCCCAGTTCTCCACCAACTTCTTCGGCTGTGCCGGCTATGAGATTATCGACAATCTCGGCTTCGACACCGTAGAACAGGGTGTGGAGGCTGCCATGGAAAAGGGTGCCGACGTAGTGGTGCTCTGCTCAAGCGACGACGAATATGCCGAGCTTGCTCCCGCAGCGTTCAAGGCTCTCGACGGCCGTGCTGAGTTTGTTGTGGCCGGTGCTCCCGCTTGCTCCGACGACCTCAAGGCTATCGGTATTGAGCATTTCGTCAATGTGCGCTCCAATGTGCTCGACACTCTCCGCGGATTCAATGCCCGTCTGCTTAAAAAGTAAATCATCCACTCTTTACCCTATTTTTTACTCGAAATGAGACCAAATTTTAAGAATATCGACATCACTAAAGACGCATTTGCCGCCCATCAGGCTGCTCCTGCTGTCGCTGCGGGTGAAGAATGGATCACACCCGAGCTCATTCCCGTGAAGCCTGTCTACACCAAGACCGATCTCGAGGGAATGGAACACCTCAACTATGTGTCCGGTTTGCCTCCCTTCCTCCGTGGCCCTTATAGCGCCATGTATCCCCTCCGTCCCTGGACCATCCGTCAGTATGCCGGATTCTCCACTGCCGCAGAATCAAACGCTTTCTACCGCCGCAACCTTGCCGCCGGTCAGAAGGGTCTTTCGGTGGCCTTCGACCTTGCCACACACCGTGGATATGACGCTGACCACGAACGCGTGGTGGGCGACGTCGGCAAAGCCGGTGTGAGCATCTGCTCGCTCGACGACATGAAGGTGCTCTTCGACGGTATACCCCTCAACAAGATGTCTGTCTCCATGACCATGAACGGCGCTGTGCTCCCCGTGCTCGCCTTCTATATCAATGCCGGACTCGAACAGGGCGCAAAGCTCGAAGAAATGGCTGGAACCATCCAGAACGACATCCTCAAGGAATTCATGGTGCGCAACACCTATATATATCCTCCGGAATTCTCCATGCGCATCATCGCCGACATATTCGAGTATACTTCTCAGAATATGCCGAAGTTCAACTCCATCTCAATCTCCGGCTACCACATGCAGGAAGCCGGTGCCACCTGCGACATCGAGCTCGCCTATACCCTCGCCGACGGTCTTGAATACCTCCGCGCAGGTGTAAATGCCGGCATGGACATCGATGCATTCGCTCCCCGCCTCTCTTTCTTCTGGGCTATCGGCATGAACTTCTTCATGGAGATTGCCAAGATGCGTGCCGCCCGCATGCTCTGGGCCAAGATCGTAAAGCAGTTCAACCCCAAGAACCCCAAATCTCTCGCCCTCCGCACCCACTCCCAGACCTCAGGCTGGAGCCTCACGGAGCAAGACCCCTTCAACAATGTGGGCCGCACATGTATCGAGGCTATGGGCGCCGCTCTCGGCCACACACAGTCGCTCCACACCAACGCTCTCGACGAAGCCATCGCCCTCCCCACCGACTTCTCCGCACGTATTGCCCGCAACACGCAGATCTACATTCAGGAGGAGACCATGGTCACCAAGCAGGTTGACCCCTGGGCCGGCAGCTACTATGTTGAGTCGCTCACCAATGAGATAGCCCATCGCGCATGGGAACACATCCAGGAGATCGAAAAGCTTGGCGGCATGGCCAAGGCTATCGAGACCGGTCTGCCCAAGCTCCGTATCGAGGAGGCTGCAGCCCGCACTCAGGCCCGCATCGACTCCGGACGTCAGACCATTGTGGGTATCAACAAGTATCGTCTTGACCACGAAGACCCCATCGACATTCTCGAAATCGACAACACCGAGGTGCGCAAGGAGCAGATCGAGCGTCTTAACGACGTGAAGGCTCATCGCGACGAAGCCAAGGTGAAAGAGGCTCTCGAAGCCATCACAGAGTGTGTGCGCACCAAGCAGGGCAACCTCCTCGACCTCGCTGTCAAGGCTGCCGGACTCCGCGCCACCCTCGGCGAGATTTCAGATGCGTGCGAAGAAGTTGTCGGACGCTATAAAGCAGTTATCAGAACCATTTCAGGCGTGTATAGCAACGAAACCAAGCAAGACCCTGACTTTGTCAAGGCTCAGAAGATGTGTGAAGACTTCGCCAAGCGCGAAGGTCGTCAGCCCCGTATCATGATTGCCAAGATGGGCCAGGACGGTCACGACCGCGGCGCAAAGGTTGTAGCCACCGGCTATGCCGACTGCGGATTCGACGTAGACATGGGTCCCCTCTTTCAGACTCCGGCCGAAGCTGCCCGTCAGGCTGTGGAAAACGACGTCCACATCCTCGGCGTAAGCTCACTCGCAGCCGGTCATAAGACCCTCGTTCCCCAGGTTATCGAAGAGCTCAAGAAGCTCGGCCGTGAGGATATCCTCGTTACTGCCGGCGGTGTGATCCCCGCCCAGGACTACGACTTCCTCTACAAAGCCGGTGTTGCAGCCATCTTCGGCCCCGGTACCCGTATCCCCGAGAGCGCTATCAAGATGCTTGAGCTCCTCGAAGCCGAGTAATCCATAATTTTCCGCATACGAACAATAAGAATCGGCCGCGTCCATCTCAGGCGCGGCCGATTTATATCAGTATACTACTGCGATTGAAGCCTCAGCACTTCCTGTTTATCCCCGTGGGGAGTCCACCCTCACTTGTCGGCGGCTATTGAATCCGTGCCAAGCTCCCTTCTATATCGCTCGTTATTTTTTCGTATACGCTCCTTCCGAAATTTCCGCCAGTACTTCTTCTCATTCCTTTTTGCCTTGATGGAGCTTATGCCTGTGGTAGCTTTCAGAAGCTGAAGCAGTCTGTGGCCGAAATGATGTTTCACGACCTCCCTCACGAGGCTCATGTCTTGTTTCTGAGCGAGCTTCACCTGCTCCTTGTCCACATTGTTCACCCGGTCGATAAGTTCCGCTATAGATGCCTGAAGCGGAGGTGCATCGTCCGGTTCGTAAATTTCCATGACGCCGGAGCCTACGGCCAATTTCTCCCATTTCCTTGCCTCGGGCAGAGTGATATACTCCTTGTCGAGAATGTAGGTCTCTGCATAGGTGCTCACAAACACCTTCTCGTCCACACGGTTAAACATAAACATCTCATGCCCTCTGCCGTTTGATTCGATGTTGCACGAATAGCTCGTCACATCCATTGGCGAAAGCTTTGTTCCGGTCACATTATCGTAGTTATATCTCACCCTGAAGTTCTCGAAATCCATCTCTTTGCGGAAGAAGGCCGATAGATTGGGCACCCACCGGCGACTTGCCGTGTCGGCCAGCACATTGATATTCAGTGTCACCTTGTCGCCATTCCTCACCCAAATCTCCGTGGGGCTATATTTTCCCCGCAGAGTGTCGGTGGACTGTCTTTTTTTCCGAAGACTCTCGGGTATTGATATGTAGCCTCCCAGTCCTACCCAGTCTGACCATGAGAAATGATAATTGCTCTCGTCGCTCACACTGTCAAGCCCCTGAGAGTTTGTAAACCGGTAATATGACTTGCTTTTCAGTATCCTCGGATTGGTCCACCCCCTGAATTTCACCTTCGGGTCGGGATTGACCATATAATCCACCATCTTCTCCCGAAATAGGAAAACGGTATCGTTATATGTGGTCAGTGTAGAATACTCCCTCACATATCCAAGCATATGCATCACCTTATGCTGTCGTGACTCCACCACCACTTCAGGCAGCTCCCTGCTGCTCTCTTTCAGGAATATGGTGTCTGAGTCAAGATTCCGCACCTGCTTTTCGCCATATCCAATATAGCGTACAGTCACAGGCAGCCGGTCCTCGGCGATATGCGGAGTTCGTCCGTTTTTATTGCTCACCCCCACCAGATTGCCGTTCCTGTCGAATATTGACGCTCCCGGCAGGGGAGATCGCGATTCGGCGTCCGCCACCACCGCATGATTTGTCTGCGCCGCCATTACCGACGCATACAATGCCGCGAATATGAGGGTTACTGCTTTTGAGGTCATTTTTACAGCGCTTTTGCCCGCAAAGTTACCCCTTTATCCTATCACTCCAAACCCGCTCCTATCTCTTGCCTATTTATTTAGGTATAATTATGATTTTATAGCGAGGCAAACAGGGTGAGCATAAAGGGCGAAGCGATGTCTATCACCGTGCCGTGCACGAGTGCGAGCCCCACATAGCGCTCTCCGCACCATCGCCTTATGGCCGGCAGACACACGTCTACCGACGTAACCCCCGCTGCAGCAATCACAGCCTCTTTGCCGCAGTGGCGTGCTATGAGCGGTGCGCCCGTGAGTGCTATAAGTTCACGCACCACATTGGCCAGCAGAGCCACCGCTCCGATCTTTGCGGCAAGAGTGGCGCCCACCAGAGGCTCCTTGAGCTGCGACAGCATGATAGACGACAGCGAATAGTAGCCACACACACTGTTTATGGCCAGCGAATCGGTCACACACACAGCTTTAAGCATAAAGGCCACGGGGTAGGTGAGTATCAGAGCGCCCGCCACGGTTGTAAGCGGCAGGAGCAGGCTCACCGGAGTGAGCGTCCGCAGCATCTCTTTCACCTTAGGGTCGCTCCCTATTCCCAGCCCCACCTGCAGCATAAGCAGATAGAGGAGCCATAGCGATGCGGTGTGAAGCCACTCGGGGGAGTATTCAGCAAGTCTCCCCGCGATAAATCCTCCGGCGAAACATCCCGCCACAATCAGACTTCCCTTCATTTCCCGCCTCCTTTCCGGCTTGTAGCTCGCATAAGTATCATTGCTCCGGCAATGCTTCCGGCTGTGCCCGCGAGTGCCAGCACTATTCCGGTCAGTCCGATTTCCGGCAGCTCTGCGGCAAGAGTGCTGTCGGCCCCGATGCTATAGCCAAGCACCCCCACCAGACCACACACCGTCCATTTCACCGCTCCGCCTATCCGGGCCGTTATAGTCAGCTTCGCCCCTATCCGTCCTATCGCTATTCCGGCGGCAAGTATGAGTAGTATTTCAAACATCTTTGAGTTAATTTCGTGCAAAGGTAGTAACTTTGCAGGCAAATATCATAACGTAAGTTTAGTGATTTTACAATACCCCCACATGATCACCGACACCACTTCCATTTCTATCGACGATTTCGACTATCCTCTGCCCGACCACCGCATAGCCCGCCATCCTCTTGCTGATCGCGACCGCTGTCTGCTCATGGTGCGCCGCCCCGACGGCACTATCGAGCATTCCCGGTTTGACTCTCTCCCTTCTCTTCTTCCCTCCGACTCCATCCTTGTGGCCAACAACACCAGGGTAATCAACGCTCGTCTCCGTTTCCGTAAAGGAGATGACCGTTCCGGAGCGCGGATTGAGGTGTTTTGTCTGGAGCCCATAGCCCCCGCCGACTATGAGCGTTCTTTTGCCTCCACCGACGGATGCGAATGGACCTGCTTTGTAGGCAACAGTAAGCGCTGGACCGACGGGCTCACGCTTTCTCTCCCCATAGTGGTCGACGGAATGGAAGTGGAGCTCCGCGCAGACCGCACCGGCCGCTCAGGCAACGCCTCTACCGTGCGGTTTTCATGGACTGCTCCCCGGCAGGTCACATTCTCACAGATTATTTCCGCCGCCGGCGAAATACCGATTCCTCCATATCTCGGACGCAACACGGAGTCTTCAGACTCATCTGATTATCAGACAGTCTATTCCCGCATAGAAGGCTCCGTGGCCGCTCCTACAGCCGGACTCCATTTCACCCCCTCACTCCTTGATGCCGTTTCACAAGCGGGAATACCCCGCAGGGAGGTGACCCTTCATGTGGGGGCCGGCACATTTCAGCCGGTGAAATCCGACACTATCGGCCACCACGAGATGCACAGTGAGCTTATTGTCGTAGACCGTTCTCTCATCTCTGAGCTGGCGTCAACCGATAGAAGAGTCGTGGCGGTCGGCACCACCTCCGTGCGTACCCTCGAAAGCCTCTACCATCTCGGCTGCATGGCGGCTCAGGGACTCCCTCTCACCGAACTCCCTCAATGGTATCCATATTCTCCCGACCATCCGGAGCTTTCAGTGGCCGATGCCCTGCAGGCTCTTCTTTCCCGTCTTGATGCCGGAAAATCCGACCGTCTTGTGGCATCCACCCGCATCATCATTGCGCCGGGCTATCGTTTCCGTATAGTCAGGGGCATGGTCACTAATTTCCATCAGCCACGCTCCACCCTCCTTCTTCTTGTCTCGGCATTCACCGGAGGCGACTGGCGCCGGATGTACGACGAAGCTCTTCACCGCTCCTACCGTTTTCTGAGCTATGGCGATGCCCAGCTTCTCCTTTCGTGAAGAAGTCTTGACGGGTCTCTAAAATTTGAATTCCACCCCGCCCATTATCGTTGTTCCGGGCATAGGGCAGCCGTAGATTATCTCATAGTGCTTATTGGTGAGGTTGTCCACCTTCACCGATAGAGTCACCGGCACGGTCGGAGCCGACAGCGTATATGCAGCACGGAGATTCAGCAGCGAGTAGCTCACTCCCGTTCCTTCCGGATTGCCGTTTTTCATGCTCCAGATCGAGGTGTTTTCAGCCGTGATGCTGACCCCTTTGTGAGAATACGTAAGCTCGGCATTTAATTTATTTTTCGGAGAATAGAGGTTCTCTGAATCCGTGTGGAGATATGACCATGAGGCGCTTGCCCGAAGCGACTGAACTATCTGCCAGGCTGCTTCGAGTTCAAAACCCTTGTTGCGGAATTTTCCGGTATTCACGTTTCGGGGCCTCCCGTCGGTCATCACAGTCTGAATCATATTGCGTCCGTCGATATAGTAAACTGCTGCTCCAAGCATCACTCTGTAGTCAGCCAGATGCTGCCGGTAGCCCACCTCATAGTTGAGCATATATTCCGGCTTTAGGTCGGGATTGGCCGGAGGATAGAGATAAAGCTCGCGAATGTTGGGAGAGCGGAAGCCCTTGCTGAACGAAGCTTTAATCTGCGAGCCGGCTCCCGGCTTTACGATAAACCCCGCCTGAGGCACCCACACATTTCCGTAGGTCGAGCCGTGTTGCAGCCGCACTCCGCCGTTTATATTCACTATGTCGTTGGCTAATCCCTGCTGCATCATGGCATATCCGGCAATCTCGTTCACATGGTGTGATGACTCTCCCGACCTCATTGCCTGATTCTCCTTGTCGGTGTTCCAGATGCGCCCTCCCCAATGCTGGAAATCTATTCCCGCCGACAGAGTGTTGGCTTGCCACAGATAGAACGACTCATAGGCTGTGATACCCATGTTGTAGTCTGTGGAATTAAACAGGTAGTCGCGTGGAGTCTCGCCGGGAGTGTTGCCGTCATCAACTTTATGGCGCCCCCAGTTTATATAGGTCTGCACACCGCCATCCATCTTCTCATAAGCGTTTTTCACATACAGCCCGCCGGTGCCGCGGAAAATATCCGTCCACATATTTTCAAGCGGATCTTGCCGTGTGCCCGGATTGTTGGCATGGCTCTGAGTCATGTCGAGCATTCCGGCTATGTTCCATCTGTGAGACGCTGCATATTTTATTTGTGCGAATTCGTTGGCAAGCCAGAAAGCGCTTCCGGCACGGTTGCCGTTGCTGCGGTCGAGTTGGCCGGAGAGAGTGGCCGAGAGTTTTCCTCTCTTATAGCCCGACGATAGGGCGAATTTCTGGGTGCTGAACGACCCGAACATCGCTCTTGCTCTCCCTGTGAGTCCCTCCTGCGTCTGAGTCTGCGTCACTATATTGATTGAGCCGCCCATGGCATTCGAGCCGTAGAGCAGCGAAGACGGACCCTTCACCACCTCAACCCTTTCCACTCCGTTGGCCACATATGTGTCGGCCAGACTGTGGCCGAACACTCCGGCCCATTGTGGCTGACCGTCAATCATGAAGAGCACTTTGTTGCCTTGCCCCACACCGCGTATGTTCACGGTGCCCGCGCTGCCACCCGACACCCCGTAGCCCGCAAAACCGCGTTCGGTCACAAACAGACCGGCAACCTTCGACACGAGCACCGGTAGCAGAGATGTCTCGCCGGAATTCTCTATCTGTGAGGCTGTGACCTGAGTCACATTGAGAGGTATCAGGTCGGGATTCGTTTTTAGCGGAGCGGTGACCACCACCTCGCTGAGACTCACCGTGTCCGGAAACTCGGCAGATTCATCAGCAGTTGCCGCATATCCGCTTGTAGCCATCAGTGTAAGCGGTAGAAAAACATAAGAGGGAAGCAATTTCATAAGTAAGTCGTGGAAATTAGTTTATATTATGATATGATGGTGTCGTTTATAAGATTTGGATTTACGAGGTTGGAGTTATGGGGGGCATAATGACAGATGAGTAAGTCCGAAGATTATTATGACAGCGCGTAGGATAGTATAAACTAATTTTCATGGCTTACTCATTACTCATCACTTATCCTTATTAGACTTATTAAATTGTTTGAAACGTGGTGCAAAGTTAATAATATGTGTTGAGAATTCAGTGTATTTTGCTTAATTTTGCGGAAATATTTGCTAAATATAACCAGAGGTTTTGTTTATGCCCCTATCCGAAATAGAATTTTTTGACAGTCTTGCCCCCCGGTGGGATGCTGATGAAGTTCGGTCTACCCCTCCACGTGTGCGCGCTATTCTCTCCCGCATTACCATTCGCTCCGGCATGAATGTGCTCGATCTCGGCACAGGCACCGGAGTGCTTCTGCCCTATTTTAGTGAAATGGTAGGTCCCGGCGGCCATATCACAGCGGTAGATTTTTCAGAGGGTATGCTGGCGGTGGCAAAAGATAAATTCGGCTCCCTCCAGAATGTCGAATTTCTTCGTCTCGACTTTGAAAAAGATCATATCCCCGGCCACTATGACCTTGTGATGCTCTATTGTGTCTATCCCCATCTTCATTCGCCGGCCCACACCCTGCGCCGCCTTTTCAAGATGAATGTCAAGTCCGGGGGAGTGATAGTGATAGCATTTCCCTCCTCCGAAAAATTCATCAACAGCATCCACCGCGACCGTAAAGCTGCGAGCGACATTCTTCCGTCCGCACCCATGCTTGCGGCCATGCTTCATGGCTGGGGATTTCAGGCCAATGTAGTTGCCTCCTCCGAAGATGAATATATAATAGAGGTGCGCCTCCCTGAAGAATAATCCTCCCGCCCTGCTATTGCCAACCGTATTCGCAAGACCGCCTCAGTGTTAGCAAATATTTAAGGTCTAATATTCCACACCGTTCTTCATAAGCAGCTCCTTAAGCCGCAGATTCTCCTTACGGAGATTATCCACCTCATCGCGCAGATTGTCCACCCGTTCAGACAATCTGTCATTTCTTCGTGTGAGAAAATCTATTCGTTCCGCGCTCTCGTTGTCCTGATGCGAGAGCCCCTTTTCTCTCTGATGGGCCAGGTCATGGAAATGATTGAGCAATAGAGTGATGGTGTCAGATGCATCTGAAGCATGGGTGTGAGGAGGCACGACAATATCAGCCGACTCATCCACAAGATAATCATCCAGATTATCAACTTCAAAAATACACTTTATTTTTTCGAGCTTCTCCTCCGGCAGACGGCTACGCCCATTCTCTATGGCAGAGAGAAAACTGGGTCTCACCTGCAGGAGAGACGCGAGTTCACGCTGGCTCATCCCGACCCTCTTACGAAGTCTTGTCAAATCGATTCTGCTCATGTCTGATACTTATTTCGTAACAAATGTACGCACTTTTCCCCACACCGCAAAACAATCCTCCCATGAGACCCGCGGCGAACGACCGCGAATCGGCCAGATAAGCCAGCCGACAGAGCGCCACCGCCCCAGACCCGCTGCGAACGACCACGAACCGGCTAGCTAAGCCAGTTGAGAGAGGGCCATTACTTAGACCCGCGGCGAGCGGGTCGCGATACAATAGCCTGTGGGTTGAGCTTCAGCGAAACCACAGGGCCACATTAGCCACCCCCATTTCCCGCAGCGCGCTCGATGCGCGCGAGGAAATATAGAGTCAGCGAATCGTTCAGCGTAGGATGGGAATACGTTGATGGAATGCCGTCCCCGGAGAGGACGGATTTGTGGGTAACTCCGGGCTTCAGCCCGGAGAGAAAAGAAAGGAGAATAGAGGAAGCGTCCCGGAGGAGACGCATCGTGCCGATTTATAAAATGTAGCTCCACATGCCCTAAGCCGACCGCGAAGCGGCCAGATAAGCCAGCCGACAGAGCGCCACCGCCCCAGACCCGCAATATGCGGATACGCTTCGGAGAAGCGTAAATTGTTGAAAACCCCACATGTAGCGAAGCGGAATGTGGGGCATAGAACGGCGAAACAAACGGAGCTTCGGAGATGCGACCGTCATCTCCCATCCTTCATTTTTCATTTCTCATTTCTCATTTCTCATTTTTTTCAAAAGAACGGGCAAATTAGCAGCTTTTCACCCCCTCCCCACCCCTAACTTTGCCTCCGGAAACGCACCACAAAGAGTTGTGGAAACGCATGTTGGTAGGACGGACTCGTATTCAACGGCGACAACCCGCCCGCGGAACAGGCAGCGATCTTCCGAAGCGAACATTGACATACTTCCATCCCCCCGAGGAATAATCTAAACGGGAACCAGAGAAATGCTGGGAAAAAATTGGTCGAAATCCCCACATGCGGCGGACCAGAATGTGGGGCATGGAGCATCGAAGCAGGTGGAGCTTCGAAAATGCGACCATCATTTCCCATTTCTCATTTCCCATTTCTCATTTTTCATTTTTCATTTTAGATACCCCGCGGGTCAGCGCCTTCCGGTAGACACCACCGCCATGATAGGGGAATCATGGCAACCCTGTCTCAGCACCGATCGTCGTGCGCCGCCTTCCCGGACCTCACCATCATCATGCATATATGCGTTGTCGGTTTGTCAAATTGTCGGACCATATATCGTCTCATGTCGCGGAAGGCCGCGAAACCTCAAGCCCTTGCCATGTGCGTGCAATCCACCACAAGGCAAGGGCTTTTTTCTCTTTTGCACTATGCAATCCTGTTAGAGGGGAGTGAGCTGACCACTCACAGAATCCATAATATAGCCCTTCACCACCACATCTTTAGCCATCAGAGGATGATTCCGCACAAGATCCACCGTCTCCACAATAGCGTCGGAAGTGCTGTCAAATCCGTGAAGCCAACTGTCGAGGTCTATGCCGCAATGCTTCATCAGATTGATATTGCTCTCCGGTATGCCCCTCTCCTTCATCAGATGGAGCATCTCGCGGCTGTCCATACCCTGCACACCGCATGATGTGTGGCCTATAATCATTATTTCGTTCACTCCAAGCTCGTAGACAGCCACAAGCAGACTGCGCATAGTGCTGTCGAATGGATTGGTTATGGTGCCACCGGCATTCTTGATAATCTTTACATCGCCGTTTCTGAAACCCAGGGCGGCCGGCAGGAGTTCGACCAGACGGGTATCCATACAGGTTACTATTGCAATACGCTTGTTGGGATATTTGTCGGTGAGAAATCGCTCATAGCCGCGCTCCTCCACAAACTTACGGTTGTGTTCAAGTATTTCGTTGATCATATGAAACTGTAAATTACTCGCAAAATTAAATAAAAATAGTGTTTTTTATCTACCTTTGTGGAAAGTTTTTGAAGAGATGGATGTAGTGCGTCATATAAATTCCGCAGTGAGGAGCGCTTTGAGCATGGAGGCAGATGAGCGTTTCATAGTCGGGCTCAGTGGCGGAGCCGATTCGGTTGCTCTGCTGGCGGCTATGCGTGCCGCGGGTTTTCACTGCGTGGCGGCCCACTGCAACTTCGGTCTGCGCGGAGAGGAGAGCGAGCGCGATGCTCGTTTTGCAGCCTCGGTTGCCTCACGTCTCGGCGTTGAGATAGAGATGACGCGGGTCGACGTAGCGGCATGGAGAGCCACCCACGGAGGCTCGGTGGAAATGGCTTGCCGCGAGCTGCGCTATGCTTGGTTTGCCCGACTCATTAAGAAGCATCGGGCCAAAGCTGTGGCTGTGGCCCACCACCGCGACGACAATCAGGAAACTTTCATGCTCAACCTTATGCGTGGCACCGGCATAGACGGACTCTGCGGCATGGGCACCGAGGTGATGCAGCCCGTGGCCGTGGTGCGCCCGCTGCTCGGAGTGGACCGGCGCGACATTCTTGACTATCTCGACGCGGTGGGTCTAAGTTACGTCACAGACAGTTCCAATCTTACCAACGACTACACTCGCAACCGCATCCGCAACGTTGTGATGCCGGCACTCCGCGAGCAATTCCCGCATGCCCACCGCGGCATATCCCTGACAATGACTCATCTTCAGGAGGCCAACGATTTCATCCGCGAAGCGCTTGCCTCTTACCGCACCAAATATGTTGGTGCCCACGGTGAGATTTTCATCAGGCGCCTTGTCGATGAGAGCGGGTCGGCTCCCTTTGTGCTTTATGAGCTCCTTTCGCCCCTCGGATTCTCGCGGCAGCAGACAGACGACGCCGTCTCGGCTGTCTCCAACTCTCAGTCGGGACGTCTCTTTGAAGTCGCCGGAGAAATGTGGCTGCTTGACCGTGATGTGCTCCGCCGCTATGATGATCAGCAGCCACGGAACGACACCGGAAGCAGTGATGGTCGTCTCGGCCCGTTTTCAGTCGAGATAGTTGAAGGTGAGGAGATAGTGCCGTCGGCCTTGGTGGCCTATTTTTCGCCCGAAGTGCTTCATGGCCAACCGCTCCGGTGGCGCTACTGGCGTCAGGCCGACAGGCTCAGACCGTTCGGCATGAAGGGTAGCCGCAAGCTGAGCGATATTTTTTCTGACGCGAAGATTGCAGTAGACATGAAAGGAAGAATCCCTCTGCTGGTGAAAGGCGACGACATCCTCTGGGTTGCTGGCCTGCGCCACAGCCGTCTTTATCCAGTGGAAGAGCCGGGGGGCAAGATGGTGAAGATCACTTTTAACACGAAATAATAAAACAAGAAATATGAGATTTATTAACGGAATGTTGAAGATGTGGCTGTGTGGAGCAGCCATAGCGTGCGGCTTCCATACAGCCGATGGTCAGAGCATGGAGCAGATTCAGCGGGATTCGCTGAAGATGTCTCACCGTGTGGTGGCGCTTGACAAGCATACGAACGTAGACAATGCCGACTCCATACGTCGCATCGTCGATGCATTTTACTATGACCAGTTCAGGCATTTTCAGGATCCTGCCGCACCCTATTTCCTGTTCATGAGCCGGGATTCGCAGCTTGCCATGGGTATAGGCGGCGCCGTGAGGATGCGCGGATGGTATGATTGGGGTGGCTCTATGCCTACCAACGGTTTTGTGCCCTACATGATACCGGTCGGTGTCAATGACCCTGCCACCCGGCGTAAGCTGGGAACCACTCCCGCAGGCACTTGTCTCTATTTCCGTGTGATTGGCCGCAACAAGATGCTGGGCAACTATCAGCTCTATATCGAAGCGAATTTCAGTGGCTATTCAGACCGTGATTTCACGCTCAAGAAAGCTTATGCCACTATCAACGACTGGACTGTGGGCTATGCATCGTCCACTTTCAGCGACCCTGCCGCAATTGCTCCTACCGTGGATGCCGCCGGCCCTAACAACAAAATGTCGGCCACCGACGTGCTTGTTCGATGGATGCACACATGGAAAGGCCATTGGACAATGGGAGCTTCGGTTGAAACTCCATCCGACCGTGTGGAGGGCGACGGGTCACTGACTAAGAAGGCCAATCAGTGGCTTCCCGATTTTGTCGCACTCGGACAGTATGAATGGGACGGAGGTCAGCAGCATGTCAGGCTGGCCGGAGTCGTGAGAACCCTTCCCTACTGCAACCTGCAGACCGGTAAGACAATCAACAAAGTAGGCTGGGGATTGCAGCTCAGTTCCGTGGCTCGTCCCTCCCGCCATATCACCACCTATTTCACTGCTAATACCGGACAGGGATATGCAGGTCTTGGCGGAGATATGCTCATCGGAGCCTACGACCTTGTGGCCGACCCCGACCGTCCGGGACAGCTCTATGCTCCGACCTCGTTCGGATGGAATGCCGGAGTGCAATACAATTTCTCTCCGTCGGTTTTCATGTCGGGCACATTCTCCCAGACCCGCTATCTGCCCTCGCATCAGGTATCTCCTTCCGACTATAAGTATGGTCTGTATGCGGCAATCAATGCTTTCTGGTATCTTACTCCCCGCATAATGGCCGGAGCAGAACTCGACCTTGGCAAGCGAAGCAACTTCAGCGGTGAGCACCGATGGGCCCGCAGAGCCGGAGCTGTCATCCAGTTCAGCTTCTGAGAAAATGCAATCAGGCGGCAGGAATCGAAGTTCCTGCCGCCTGATTTTTATTTTATAATATGTTGTGCTACCGCATGCGCGGATTCACGAGCCGCATGCCGCGCAGAAATTCCGATGCTGGCATGCGTCGCTTGTTTTGAGGCTGAAGGCTTAATATGCGGAGAGCCCCCTCGCTGCAGCCCACAATCATTGTGCCCTCGGGGGTGATTGTAATCTCACCTGGCTGTCCGGCGGAGGTGGCATCCACAATCTCTGTCTCGAATATCTTTACTGGAAGAGGCTCGGCAGAGTCAGACACGATTTCAGTCCAGGCGGCGGGATAGGGAGAGAGTCCGCGCACGAGGTTGTGGACATTGCGCACAGGCATCTCCCAGTCTATGCGGCAGGTGTCGCGGAAAATCTTTGGCGCCGGAGTGGGAGTCTCGGTGATGCTTCCCTGCGGTATGGTGTGGAGACTTCCGTCGCAGATAGCCTTGACGGTTCGCAATGTGAGGTCCGCACCGAGGTGCATCAGCTTGTCATGAAGCGACCCCACATTATCCTCAGGCTCTATGGCAATCTCTTCGCGGTCTATGATGTCGCCGGTGTCTATCTCCTGTTTTAGAAAGAAAGTGGTCACTCCGGTCGATGTATCGCCGTTTATTATGGCCCAGTTGATTGGAGCGGCGCCACGGTATCGGGGCAGAAGTGAGGCGTGGAGATTGAATGTGCCCAGCGGTGGCATCTGCCACACTGCGGCCGGGAGCATCCTGAAGGCTATCACGATAAAGAGCTGTGAGCCGATGGCGCTGAGCTGCGAAAGAAACTCTTCGTCCTTCAGCTTCACCGGCTGTAACACCGGAATATCGTGGGCCAGTGCGAAAAGCTTCACCGGCGACTGAAACATCTTGTGGCCGCGTCCGGCCGGTTTGTCGGGCATAGTCACCACGGCAGCCACATCGAAGCCCTCGTCAATGAGGCGTGCGAGGCTCTCAACAGCAAAATCGGGAGTGCCGAAAAAAACTATGCGCAGATTTTTCTTATCTATCATTCGCTGACGGTGATTTCTTGAACAGGGTTTGAGGCATCTATCTGGGCAAGCGCAAAAGAGTAGGCGCCGATAGAGATGGCACGGCTGGCGCCGAGCTTGGAAATGGTGACTCCGATTCGTTTCATGGGGTCATAGACCACCGTGCGGTCGGTGCCGTAGACCTTGATGGTGCGGGCATCCCCTTTGGCAAAACGGTCGAACTCTTCAGGATTATCGAGGTCAAACACCTGCATCTGCACTCTGTTGACCACATCGCCCGATAGCGAGCGCAGTGTGCCGCGGAGCTCCTTGAGGAGTGCAGGCATGAAATATTTGCGTGCGCCTGTGAGGCCGCCACCTATCACGATAAGACCGTCTGTGAGCTGCACGGCGGTGGCCATGGCGTCGCCCGCCACTTCGCCGAAAGTCTCGAAAGCCTTGCGGGCGGCCTCTGGATTGCCGGGACGCATCCCTTCGGCAATCTCGCAGATATCTTTGGGCTGCAGAGTGGGGTCGTCGATACCCGACTCCTCGGCGTAAACTCTCTTGATGGCGCGGATGGCCACACCCTCTTCCACAAATATCTCAGGATTGAGCTTATGGCGGAGGCAGAAGGTCTCCACGCACGAATTGTCGCCACGGTTCAGGCGATTGTCTACCACCATGCCGATACCGAATCCGGTTCCGAATGTGTAGCCCAGCAGGTTGTGAAACCTCTTCGCGCTTCCGGCCTTCTCAAGACGCTCGTTCACCTCGGGAAGAGCGCCTCCGATAGCTTCGCCATAGGCAAAGAGATCGCCGTCGTTGTTTATGAACACCGGCAGTCCGAATTTCTCAGACAGCATGGGGCCGAGAGCCACACCGTCGCGGAATGAGGGGAAGTTGGGCAGGTAGCCTCCGATAATGCCGTTCGGATAATCGGCCGGACCGGGGAAAGCGAAACTGATTGCCACCGGTTTTACATCGAGAGAATTTATTATGCGTGTGAAGCCATCGACCATGGTGGCGAGGCAGAGGTCGAGATCGTGGGCGTTGGAGGGGAGAGTGATGGGTTCGCAGATAAATTTATTGGCCTGCATGGCACCAAACACAAGGTTGGTACCTCCGGCATCGAGAGTTATAACAACTCGCTTGTCGTAACTGTACATATATGGTTGAGCTAAGGTTGGTTAAAGAGGTGAGGTTATTACAATGCGGACAAATATACGAATTAATTCCGTGATGTGAGGCGTGGTAGCCGAATTTTTTATATTTTTGCAGTTAAGTATGTGCCATAAATTAATAATAAGAATATGTTTGATTGTTTCTGTGGCTTTTCTGTCCGGATGCGGCGGGCGCCCCAGAATGGAGATAAACCGGCTTGACCTGCTGGCTCACGATGCCGCCCGGGGGCGCATTGGCGATGAGGAGGTAGGGAAGATGAGCGGCGGCATTCGGGCTCTTATGGCTGTGACAGGAGCAGATACGGCTCAGAGTGAGGCTGAATTCCTGAGGCAGTATGGCGCTACAGAATTTTCAGAAGTGTTTGCTCCTGAAGTAGAGCTTAAATTTAATCAGCTCGACATTCAGGAGCAGGATTTGGGAGAAGCCCGTCAGATTCTCTCGGAAGAGCTGCCGGAGTTGAAGTTTCCGAGTCAGGTTTATGGCATAGTGACCCCCTACCGTCAATCGGTAATGACTGTCGACAGTGTGATGCTCCTCGGGCTCAATCATTATCTTGGTGCAGACTTCGAAGGATATGAGGCTTTTGGAGCAGAGCGTAGCAGGAAGACTCCGGAGCGTATGGCCGTTGAGGCTGTGAGCGCTCTGGTGATGAGTCGCTATCCTTTTGAATCGCATGGTGGAGAGGCCACCCTGCTCAGCCGTATGCTCTACGACGGCGCCGTAACCGCTGCGGTGAAGAGGGCTCTCCCCTCCAAGAGCGTGAAGGCTCTCCTCGGCACCGACAGCGCGGCCACTGAAAAAATGATAAGTGAGGAGAGAGAAATATGGCGCTCGCTTGCCGAGAAGGGGTTGCTCTTCTCCACAGATGTTAGTGTTAACAGCCGACTCTTCATGTATGCGCAGAGTTCTGACCGCATCTATCCGGGCTGTCCGGGAAGAGCTGTGGCATATACAGCCATGCGCATAGTTGAAAGCTATATGAAAAACAATCCTGATGCGAAGCTCCCCGACCTTCTCTCACCCACCTTCTATAACTCGGCTGAGACTCTGCGCATGGCTGCATATAATCCCTGAACATCATGTGGACTCGAGAAGTTGTAATTGAAACTGACTGTTTGCATCGGTCTCTGATGCCCTCAGAATTCTGAAAATCTAAAGACAAGAACAATGCCAGTGATACCTGAAGAAATCATCACCTCACGTGCTGAGAATGTGAGACAAATGTTCGAGACATATCTCCCGCTGCTCTATGCCGGTGTGAGGTTCACGATGCCTGAGAGTCCGGTGCATGCGATGCCCCATTGCGAGAGGGTGTTGCTTCATGCGCTGACGATAGCCCACAGTGAATTGCCCGGAGATAAGGAGGCCGCCGAGATACTGGCTCTGGCTTCGGTGTTTCACGACACCAGGAGATTTGACGACTATATCGATGCCGGTCATGGAGCAAGGGCGGCTGTCTACTACGAAGATTATTGTAAATCTCATCCCGAGATACCCTATCATTCGGCCGCGGGCATGATAATGCGCTATCACGATATGCCCGACAATCAAGGGATAGAAGCTATCGGTAAACAGTATCCCACGGATGCCGCGAGAGTGAAAAAATTATATGCGATATTTAAGGATGCCGATGCTCTCGACCGCTTCAGACTGGGAGATGACGGACTCGACCCGAATTATCTGCGCACTGAGTCGTCAAAAAAGATGATTGACAGTGCCAGGGCTCTCGTGGAGCAGACCATGGACAGCAAATTGCTTGCAGAGATGGGAGAGAGGGTGAAGGCCATAAAGGCTGCTATGAGCGAAGAGAGGAGAGTGCTTCTGATTGTGGATCCTCAAGTGGATTTCATTACCGGTTCGCTTGCTGTGGGCGGGGCGGTTGATGCCATGGACTCGCTGGCAGACTATATCCGTGAGAATCCGTGGCGCTATGTAGCGATTATACTTACTGCCGACCGTCACCCCTACGGGCATATCTCTTTCCGCGACTGGGGAGGGGAATGGCCCCGTCACTGTGTGGCCGACAGCCCTGGAGCTGCTTTCTGGTCTCCGGTGCTTGAGGCGGCTCACGAGTCGATAGCCCACGTATATGTGATTCACAAAGGGGAGCGTCCTGACCGTGATGAATACTCAGCTCTTGAATCGGAGTCACACCGGGCGATGCTGGGGCGCATATTGAAACGGACCGATGCTACGGAGGTGGATGTGTGCGGACTCGCCGGAGATGTGTGCGTACGGGCTACTCTTGCCGACGGAATCGCGGCATTTCCGGAGATGAAATTCAGGGTTCTGACCCGGTTTTCACCTTCGATTGACGGCGGTAAAGCCCTTGAAAAATTTATGAAAGACAATAATATCAACGAATAAAGGGATTGCAAAATGAGACAAATAATAAATCATTTTACGGACGATGATCTATATAAGATGACGATGTGTTGTGCGGTTATAGACAATTTTCCGCGTGCACGGGTGAAATACACCTTTACCGATCGCGACAACACTGTCTATCCTCCCGGATTTGCCGAAGCGCTTGAAGAGCAGGCCGCACTGCTGGAGAATGTGGTGATTACCGATGAGGAGATAGACTTCATGAAGCGTAGGTGTCCCTACATCCCGTTCTGGTTTTACAATTTCCTGAAAGGTTATCGCTATGACCGTCGTTGGGTGAAAGCCCGCCAGGATGATGAGGGACATCTGGAGGTGGAGTTTGAGGGCAATTGGTCAGACACGATTCTTCTTGAAGTGAAAGTTCTGGCTATTATCTCTGAACTCTATTATGAGATGACAGGCCAGACCGATAAGATAGATATAAAGGAGTGTGGCGAACGTTCTACTGAAAAGGCTCGCAGACTTAAAGATGCCGGATGTGCGTTTAGCGACATGGGCACGCGTCGGCGTGCCTCATATGCGGCTCAAGATACAGTGGTGCGTTCAATGGCTGCTTATGAGAAAGAACATAAGGGTGAGGGATGCTTCGTGGGCACGAGCAATGTGTGGTTTGCCATGAAATATGATGTGAAACCTATAGGCACCATGGCCCACGAATTTATTGCGGCCATAGCCGGAATGTTTGGTCCGCAGATGGCCAATCATCTGGCCATGAAGGCGTGGTCTGCCACTTATCGCGGAGCTCTCGGCACATTTCTCTATGACACCTACGGATGGAACATCTTCAGTCTCAACTTTTCGGAGGATTATGCAAATATGTTTAAGGGGCTGAGGGTGGACAGCGGAGAGAATCATGAACAACTTCTGAAGATAGCCGCCAAATACAGGTCGCTCGGTATAGACCCCTCTACGAAGCAGGTGGTGTTTAGCAACGCCCTCTCTACAGATTCAGCTATCGAAATCCAGAAGTTTGCCAAGGGGCTGTGCATACCCTCTTTCGGTATTGGGACTCATTTCACCAACAATTTCCCCGGATTGAAGCCCATGAATATCGTGATAAAGCTCACTGCTGTGAAAATTACCGAGACATGGAACTTCTACAATTCCACCTGTAAGCTGAGCGAGGACAAAGGTAAATATACCGGCGACAAGGCCACAGTGGAGCGTTTCAAGGAGGCTCTTCATATAAACGGTTAGAGCCGGTTAACCTTTCTTGTTAAACCGGCTCTGGGTGTGTTGATCGTAGTATATGAGATGTATCAGAACTACGATGCAAAGATAGAGTAAGAGAATGCCAAATCATGGCATTCTCTCGAAAAGTGGGACATAAAAAAATGGAAAAAGGGAGCAGCGAATCGAGATATCAGAGTACGAGCTGCTCCATAAGTCGCGAGAATGTGGCTTCAAGGTCTGTGGTGAGTCCGGGATGCGGACGTGAGGTGCGCAACGATGCGCTGCGCACAGCTGTGAGCCATCTGAAGCGTTCCTCAACCGGAAGCTGCGCAATCGGGCCTCCGTTGCGGCAGCCTGATGCAACAAGACTAAAAGATGCGAGCTGCGCAACCATAGCCGACGTGTCGACTGAACCGGCTATCGCTCTGAGACGGGCTTCGTTGACCGCAATCTCTACCTTGAGCCATCGGGAGCGCTTGCACATCATGGCTAAGCCGACGTTGACAAATTCGCCCCGCTCCACCGATGGGAGAATGCGTATCAGGGCATATTCATATAATAGCTTTTCGGGCATCTACTGCGGTTTTGGTAAACAAGGGTGAAGATTCAAGCCGGGAGGTGAGAAAACGGGTGTAGACCTCACGCATCTCTTCGGGGGTGGCGGTGATATCGTCGCGTATGAGCCAACTGTCGGGCACACCCGCCACTATCTCCTGAATCTTGGCGGGAGTGATGAGCGACAGCATCTTTTCGGCCGACTCTTCAAGTCGGGAGGCCTTATGAAGCAGAGCGTGATCTTTGATGTAGGGGAACGGTGAGCGTGCAGCCAGCTCCGGATCGCTCCAGGAGTGATGGAAGAAGAGTGAGGCACCGTGATCTATGAGCCAGGTTTCCCTACCGTGCCAAAGGAGGAGATTGGTGTTGCGCACCGTGCGGTCCACATTGGTAAGAAATGCATCGAGCCACACTATGTCTGAAGCTAATGCGGCATCGACAGGATTGACGTAGGGGTCAAGAGTTAGTGCGCCCTGAAGAAAGTGCATGCCGAGATTGAGTCCTTGGCTCGCTTTCAGCAAATCCTGCACTTCCTCATCGGGTTCGGTGCGTCCGAATTCTTCTCCGAGAGTGAGAAAAACCAGTTCGGGCACTCTCAGGCCTGCCGTTCTTGCAATCTCGCCTCCGATCATCTCGGCCACAAGAGCTTTAGGGCCATGGCCGGCGCCCTTAAGCTTAGCCACATAGCAGAAACCGTCGTCGGCTTCGGCCAATAGCGGCAAGGAGCCTCCTTCGCGAAGAGGCTCAATATATCGGGTCATTTCCTGATGTCGGAGCATAGTCATATAGTTTCAGTCTGCAAATATAACAAACTCGGACGGAAAAGTGTCAGGCAGATGAAAGCTATTTTGTGAGCACGACATCGAAACTTGCCGCATCTTTGCAGGTGAACTGCACCACTGTGGAATTCTTATCGCGTGAAATGATTTTGCAGGCGGGATTGCCGCTGATGTTCCATTCGCTCTTTATGGTCACACAGACAGGTATTTCCTGACTCCTGTCGGAAATCCAGGGACGGGAGTAGATGCTGCGTTCTATCCTGTGGCCGTCGGTATCGAATATCTCGTCGGCGGAACCTCGGTAGAGCGCGAGGTCGGGATTGGCCACCGTGACAATGGCTTCATTTTCATTAACCGGACGCACCATAATCAGGCATGCAGTGTCGGCATGCTCGATAAGGCCGTCGGGAAGATGGCGGGGAGTCTCGAACAATACATAGGATGTAAGACCGCTTTCGGTGTCGCGGACAATGTGGGCGTTGCGGTCTTGCTGCAATACTTTGTAGGTAGGAGAGGCGGCAAACCTCTCCATTGTTTCTTTATCGGTCTACGGAATGATGGCGTAGCTGTAGGCTCGGCCCTTTGGCGCACGGCCATGGTTGATGGTCAGCGAGACCCAGTTGCCCGCAGTCGGGACTCCCTCATTGGATATTGACTGCTGATCGGGGTTGTGGGTGAATTCGGCTGTGTCCATTCCGGGCAGAGAGGGGAGATAATATCCGGTATTGAGGTGGTCGAGAAGATAGTTTTCTCCTATCGTCGGGGAGTTCCAGTAGGTTGTGTCGCGGTCATCGAGGAGGGCAAGCTGAAATACGGTTGTTTCGGTATTGAAATCTGTGTTCAGATTTTCGATATCACTACCCAGACAGATGATTTTGTCATCGAGAAAATGGTAAGATTTGCGGGCGCGATGAGAACCATTGTATTTGTCGTGTTCGTGGAGTTTCATTCCGAACGCGCCGTTATTGTGTTCCTGCGAAATGCCGCCGGCAAAAGTCTCATCGGAGAATAGCATCTCTTCGTAGCCGGAATAGGTGTCGACATTGAGCACATTGGCCTTGAGCTTATCAAGCGGTAGGTGAATAGCCGTGGCGCCCGGAATGCGTCCCCAGTCGAATCCGGCTTCAGTCCAGCCTCCTGTAGCGGCCGACACATTGGCGCCCGTGTCGCGGGCTGTCATTATCTGGAGTGACCCGTGGGCAAGATAGCGTCCGAAAAGATTCTCACCTCTATAATGCTCCGCGGCCCAGAGATAGCGGGAATGACCGCGGGCCACAGCCGACCAGTTCTTACGGCGCTGCACATTGGCACATCCATAGCCTAAATTCCAGTTGCCTGCGGGGTCGGGCTCGGCAATGCAATGTTCGGCTCTCAGTCTTTCAATCATGTCCTGTTCGTGGGCTGACGCAACGAAAGGAATATATTCGGGATTGTCGTCGCGATGAGTCTTGTGGTCTGATACAAGCCGGAGATAGGCATTTCCCATCTCGTGGTCTATTGGCTGCGAGCGGTCGGGAGTGCCCGCAAGAGCCATGGTGGCATAGTGCATGGGCACAAGAGCCCCCTTGCCGTCGGGATGGCGGCCGGACATGGCCAATGGGAAATCGGCTTTGTTGCAGTAGAACCGCATGGCCAGCAAGACATTCTTTATAGTGCTGTGGGCGGCTTCGGAAACGGCGAAAGAGGTATTGCTCAGCAGATGAATCATTTTAGTGGCGCCATTGAGTCCACCGATAGCGTAGGCCGGATAGTGGTTGCGGTGATGAAATGCGGCTCCGTCAGACTTGAACGCGCCACTCAGACCGTCGGCAGGCAGACAACCATTGTCAATCCACCGCGAGAATGATTTGAGATACTGCACTTTTTCAGGGCTATCCTCCATCATGAGTATGCTGGCGATTCGTCCGGTGGTCACGGTATTGAAAGCATCCATATCCATGCCATTTTCGGTGGGCTTTATGAAGACCTCGTTGGCAATGGCATACCATCGCATGGCTTTTTCCGCCTCATTCAGTTTGCCGGCCTCTCTAAGCACGTCTTTCATCAGGAAACAGGCTGGGTAATATCCGCGGAAGCTATAGCCATAGTGGATGAAATTGCCCAGACAGCTTCCGAAGTTAACACCCTGGTCGGTCATATGGTCATACATGGATAGGAACATCCTTTTCAGTTCCTGGCGGTCTTCGCTGCGCGTGGCATCATTGTAGGCTATGGCTATGCGGTTCATGAGATTGAAGTAGTCTTTCAGCTCCATGCCATTGCGGTTGAAGATGTCGATATTGTAGTCGGGTATAATCCGTTCGTATGCTTCTACCGACCTCTGGAAAAATATAGGCAGACCTTTGACCTCTCCTTTATCGCTATAGGTGATGCCGTAGTGTTCATACAAGCGACGGAGCTGGCGCATCGTGGAGTCGGTCAGTTCTCCGGGAGTATAGATCTGGTCGCGGAAGCGGGATTCGAGCAGGGCAATGTCTTTTTTCTGTTCAGGGGTGACTGTCTGTTCGGGAGCTATATCCGGCTGAATGGTGGAATAGGGATAGAGCAGCAGCCAATGGCTTGTTGTGGCGGAGTTGACAAATGGCACCTGATTGTCGGCTGTATGATGCCGGTGGTCCATCTTAGCGGCTGTGAGCAGATGGTCAATACAGATTTCGCCCTCTACCGGGGGCGCAATGATGGAAATCTCGTCCATGCCGGTCTCAGGTGAGCCAAGCATATCGCGTTCGTAGCACACCCATACTGTGCGCCATCCGGTGAAGTCGAGGTTCATATTGAAGTACTAACAGACCGTGCCGTTTTTCAAGAACCGGAATGTGAGAGGCCGGTCAATCGGAATGGTGTTGTGAATCCACACGACGAATCCCGAAAGATAGGTGTCGGTGGAATCTTTAGGTTCGAAATGCAAATCTTTTTTGATGGAGAGGCTTCCTTCGGACGCAAACTGCCATCTGAGGGATTGCACTCCGTCCTTGAAATGGTCGGTGGTGAGACTCAGATGCGATGAATGAGCCGTGATGAAGGGGGGAATTTCGTTGCCCTCGAATGAAAGCAGACGTTCGTGGCTCACAATCTGAGCCGATGCAGCCGACGATAGCATGGCGCTAACGATAAGGCCGGAGATATATCTGAACCGGGTGGATTTCATAAAGATGATTACTATATTCACTAAAAAATTACCATCTTATCGGAAACAGAGATGATGAAAATCGTACAAAAAAGTATCATGAATTTTCCACAACAATCACATTGGCTAGCTAAATATGGATATTTTCATAAATGGTTGGGTGCGTAATCGCAATATGATGAAGTTTTTGACGTTTGGGAAAGTCAATAGAGTATAGATTTCAATACCATCGAATTAGAGCCGGTTAAAAAGCGGTTAGCATAAAGGCCGTTACATTGTTTCCTAAAATGGATTGAAACTATCAATGGTGTTGGTTTTATTTCCATATTAGAACGTTATGGAGGATATATGCTTATAAGGGATATTAACAACGAAGAATCCACCGCGAGTGAACAATAGAATAAAGGATGAGTGTTTCCCAGAGCGAAAAACACCCATTTAATTCACACATATAGGAATATTGAAAAATATAGATTAATCATTAAAATCTAAGGTATATTGTGGGTTGGTATATATATATGCAATTTTGTTTGGAATATATTTTTTGTGTTTAATACTTATCTCTTTTCGACCTACATAATAAGATAATTCATAAATTTCTGTAATTGCATTTTGATATGGTTTCCTACTTTCTATATACGCTTTAAGTAAATATGCACAGGAAGGCATCGGTATAGTTTTATAATTTACATTAGACTTATCATTTAGTATAAAAATATCTTTACTTTTCATTTGTGACCTTAAATATTCCACTAATTTATAAGCATTATTTTCTAATAACCAACAATATGTTGGTATAAATATATTTTTTATAGCGGAAGAATACGTATAATAGTCATTTATATATAGGCCTTTTTTGAATCTGATATCTTTTATATTACGATTATAATTGTAATTATATAATAATAGACTCCAAATACGATATACACTTTCCTCTTTTATTTTAGGAGTATTAATTACTGGAATATTATAGTATTTATAAAATGGAGAGAGATAGTAAAAGATATTATTGATAGGTTGATTTATATTAATTAATATCTCAGTTCTTCTAGTTTTTCTAATAGGGAAAGAATTGACAACAGTAATCATAGTATAATTAATCTATGTTCCAATAAGCGTCCGGTTCACCATCAAAAATATCATCAATATCTTCATCTGAATAATCCATTATATCTTGGGCATAAGACCCAGCGTAAAGATCATAGGTAGATTCTGTCTCATACTCATCATCAAACTCTATATTTGATGAATTTATTTTATCATTACTATTACGGAGAGGGATAGTCTTTCTATCATTATCAACAAGAACAATTACTCTATCTTCAAAGATTTGAATAATATCATCATATGCACAAGGTAAAAGCAACCTTAGTCTGGAGTCTGCTAGTCTAACCTTATTATTTTGTTTAATAATGTAATATATTTCGCCATTAAATTTGCAATTAACAGGTGATATAGAATCTGTTGGATTTAGACTTAACACTTCTCCATCATAATTTACATACCCGTTTATATCACCTTTGACAAAATGAATAAACATTTTATTACGGATATTGTTGGACCTATAATAAGATTTATCTGCAACAAATTCTATTTTTGTACATCCAGTTATAAGTTCTCTTATCGTTTGACCAGGATTCATTCCAGATAAATAATAAATATTAAATGTATTATTAATACATCCTATTAAAATTTGATGACGGGCATATTCTTCTTCCCAATGATAACCATCAGAACTAAATATTGAGATCTCTTGGCTATCAGAATCAATGATATCATCGAAGATAGGCGGAATAATTTCTTTTAAAGATTTATTCAAAAGGCCATATTTCCCATCTTTCTTTATGATATAAAAATAGCGAAATGAATATCCTACTTTAAGACATAAATCATAATCTGTTAGTGATACTTCCCCATAAAATTTATTATCAGTAACATAAAATATATGTTTCCTTTTGTGAAAATATTCTTGAAAAGATATTTCTCCAAAAACGTTACTAGTGGGGTCTTCTGTAGGTATAGAAAAAATTGCAGGTAGTAAAATATTTCCATTGGGAGACATTTTACCAAATTTCCCCTTTTCCTTAAAAACGATAAAATCATTAAAATGATAACGTAACGTGCAGTCATATAATCCTTCGAATTCTTTTGTTCTTAGCCCTGTCTCAGGATTAAAAAGAAATACTCCTTTTTTATGGGATACAACAAATATTGGTTGTTTCTCTATATTTCGAAGAGATACTAATTCAATCTTTGAGTATTCTAAAGAAAGATACTCCTTAAACTCATCGTCAATTAACCCAAACTTACTATTTTTTTTGGTAATATAGTATTTCCCAATCATATTTATAACAACATCATACTTTCTACAGTCAAAAAGATTATAAAAATAGCCATACAAATTAATAGGTATCCTATCATTAGAATAGGGACTAGAAAGGGACTGAACATAGGTTATATCAAATCGATAATCATATATAGATATGTCGCATCCCCCCCACTGGGTCTTATTCTGTTTACTTTTATCTATAAAATATGAACGATAATGTTTTTTGTCTACAGTTCTTTCAATCTTTATAGTTTTATCAGTTTGAAAAATATCAAAAGTATGTTTAGCTTTATTATATCCAGAAAAATTGCAGAGCAAATCAATACTATTGAATCGTGGTGTGATAATTTCTTCAAACGTAAAAGCATCAATGAGGCCAAATTTCCCACTTTTTAGTACAATGAATTCATTTAGTGGTTGTATTGGTGTAAAAATATAATCATATTGTTTTGATTCAATATATTTATTTATAGGAAATCGGAGTAAAGAATACTTTTTACCAATCCGAACTTTTATAATATCAATTCCTGAAAAATTATTACTATCAAGAGGAATAATCTCGTCATAGATATAATCAGTATGATTCCTATATGTGCCAATACTATATTTTTTACTCGTTTTATGTGAAAATTTATATATTTCAAAATCAATAGCAATTTTAGATACAAATTTATATTCAGAATAATGAAATTTATTAAAAAAGAAACCGAATATATTTATTTCGGAATACTCATGGTTGGTTGTAATAAGTTGAATATTAGGATTTCTCCAAAAGCAAGTCCCTTCTTTGGCCTCAATAATATTATTTACAATGACATTACCAAATACATCAATAATAGTAAATTTATCATTTGACTTAATTAGTTTAATAATTGGATGCATAGTTCTTATAATTATTTGTGTGATTAATTTTTTTTACAAATATAGTAACTAAAGACAATACATCTCAATTAGATATATTAAATATATAAAAAAAGAATTAATTATAAACTGAATAAGGCTACATTAGATAGTTACTGCAGCCTCATTCAGTTTATCTATAGGGGGATTATTCCTTAAGCTGATGGATGGTGTCGATGAGCTGGTCACCGAGGCCTATGGTGTAGCCCTGCGACACGAAGACGATGCGGTTGAATGTGTCGGTGATAATGAAGATTGGACGGTCGCCGGAGGGAAGGTGGAGCGATTCGATTATCTCGGCAGCGATTTTTCCGTCGTCGTCAATGCCGTAGACGGCAGTGGAGGGGAGTGACGGAAGCAGAGAGGCGTCGAAGCGTGCGGCATCCTGCTCGTCTTTGAAGAGGAGCACCATACTGCGTCCCCATTTCTCAAACTCGGGGTTGAGGGCGGCGATATCGCGGAGGGCATGGTTGGTGGGCTCATGGTTGGGTGTGAGCAGGCCTACGATATAGTAGCCGCGGCCTGTGGTGGAGAGGAGTGACTTCTCTGTGCCGGTAGCGAGGTCGGTGTAGAGGTTCTCGGCGTTGAAGCTACCAATCACCTGCACACCCTTTTCATCCTGACGGAGCACGAGAGGAATATGCTGGGCCGATTCAGGCTCTACAGTGAAGAATGTGGCGCGTGCGAGCACTCCTCCGTCGGCCATGCGCTGACCGCTGACAAGCATATATTGTCCGGCATCGAGAGTGGTGCCGTCGCGGAAGATGGAGCTCCATGTGCCATCTTCGGGATAACCCATCTGCTGAGGCTTACCGTCGACAATCTTTGATAGTGAGAACTGAGTGTAGTATTTCGGGTCGTCGATGCGTCCGGTTGTGGTGAAATCGAGCGTGACGGTTCCTGTGGGAGCAGAGACGGAGTTGGCCGCAGAGGCGTCGAACACGGCATCGATCCATTCGCCTGATGCATCGGCCCACTGGGTCTTTCCTGTGACAGGGTCGATGCGTGCAGGGATGCCGATGCTTCGCGCAGCAGCCACGAAGTAGATGTCGCGCGAGGCGGCATTAGTCACTTTAGCTGCATCGACTGCAATCGGACTCATGCGCACATTGCCGGGATACCAGTCGGGAATAATCTGTATGTCTTTGGCCACTTTTGCCACGAGATGAGAGGGATTGGCGCGGTAAGCTTCGGCGTCTGAAGCGGGGATTGCCGCCATGAAGTAGGAGCGGAAGGGTGTGAGGGCTTCGTCGTCGATGCGGGGCGAAAGGATATAGGCATCCATTTCGGCAGGCACGGAGGCCGGTGTGAGCATATGGTCTGTGAGAATGGACAGAGGCACATCGCTGCGGTCTTTCACAGAGAGCGATTCGAGCAGACGGAGAGCACGGTCACGGTCGGCTATCGGTGTGGAGGCGAGAAATTCGGCGAGAACGCCGTGGTTGCCTCGTGCGTCGGTCATCACACGCGCAAGGCGGGTGGGATCGAGACCAAGCTCAGCGGCCATCACAGCGGCTTGCTCAGGAGTGACGAATGTGGAAGTATAGGCTCCGCGGAGAGAGTCTTCGTAGATTTTGCGGGCCTCATTTGCTGCTGCCATCTCGGGAGTGACTTCCACAGAGTTATTGCCTGGCACGGGGGGGATAATGTCGAGCTCTACAGTGCCGGTATAGGCCGGAGTGCGGTCAATTGTCACAGTTACTTCGCGGTCTTTACCCACAGAGCCTTTTGCGAAACCGAAGTTGGTGCCGTCGGAGGCCCAGACGAGGATATCGCCGAGACCGGTGCTCAGTGACGAGTGTCCGGAAGCATCGGTTTTCTTGGTGACGATGGGGTAGAATTCGCTGTAGTTGTAGAGACGGTAAGAAACATCTACATCAGAAGCGGGCTTACCGTCAATACCGATTACATTGACATGGATAGTGTCGACTGGAGCATAGTTGACGGTGACATTGATATCGGTGTATCCGTCGGGGCGCGAGAGCACTTCTTCAGGACCGTCGTAGTTGCCAAACACACGGGTGTTCATCATCATGCCTCGTGATGCAGGGGCATTGAACCATCCGAGATTGAGCACCGGCTCAGGCTCGCAGGCACCGAGGAAATACCATTTTCCGTCGGCCCAGGCTTCCACCCATGCGTGGTTGTCGTCTGTGTGAGCCCAACGGGGGGTATAAATCTGGCGTGCGGGAATGCCCATGGCGCGGAGAGCACCTACAGTGAATGTAGATTCCTCGCCGCAACGGCCTATGGCCGATGAAACAGTGGCAAGAGGGGAGTGGGTTCGGCTATCGGATGGCTGATAAGTGGCTTTTTCATGACACCAGTGGTTGATTTCAAGAATGGCGTCTTTCATAGACAGGCCTTTCACACGGTCTTTTAGTTCTTCATAGAAGGCCGGACGATGGGCATCGAGAGCTTCGTTGTTTATTCGGACCGGAAGGACAAAGTGGCGCCATTCGCGGTCAGGCACAGTGGCTCCCCATGGCATCTCGGAGCGAGCCTTTAGGGCATAGTCCACATTGGTGAGGAAATAGTCGCCGGAATTGTCGGCGAGATCGGGGAGCGGCATATAAGCGTAGAGCACCTTGAGGGCGTCGCGCTGCTCGGGAGTGAGGTCAGTGCGGTTGAACACTGCAAAGTATTCAGGGTGCGCAACATCTGCCTGACGTTTACGGAAGTCTGCTTCGACCGTAGGGGTGGCAATCTGTGCGAAAGCTCCGAATGAGAGCATCGACGCTATTGCCGCAGAGAGAATATGTCTGTTCATAAAGCGGTTATATTTTCTACTATCTTGGCCACGATGGCGGGAGAGGTGACTTTACGGGAGTATTCGTCGCTACCGGGGGCACCCATGGCCACGCCGTCCTTGCGGTAGCGCATCGGGCTTGTCACACCGGCTCTTGCAGAGGCATGCACCTCATTTGTGCCGGAGCCTATGAGGATATCGGCAGCATTATCTGGGGTTACGCCTCCGCCGGCAAGAATGACGAGGCGTCCGGCAGCCCGGTCGTGAAGCCGGCGAAGGAGGGAAGTGCCTTCGAGGGCGGTTGCTGCCTGGCCAGATGTGAGGAGGCGGTCGCATCCCAGCTCGATGATAGTATCGAGGGCTTCTTCCGGGTTGCGGCAAAGATCAAAGGCGCGATGGAAAGTGACACTCATCTCTCCGGCGGCCTCAATCATGCGTCTGCACGACGGAAGGTCTATGTCGCCGTCGGGAGTGAGCGCCCCGATAACCACGCCGTGGGCTCCGGCCTCACGACAGGCTTCGATATCGGCCACCATGGCGTTGACTTCTTCGGGAGTATAGAGGAAGTCGCCTCCACGCGGGCGGATGAGAACATGTACTCTCAGGCCCGGCACAAGGAGTGCCTGCCTTAGAAATCCGATAGAGGGGGTGACACCGCCCTCTCCAAGAGCCGAGCAGAGTTCAACTCGTGCGGCTCCTCCCTCGGCAGCTGCGCGGACGCTTTCAAGATCGCCGGCGCAGACTTCGAGGAGCGGTTGCTGCTTAGTTGTGCTCATTTGCCAGAGGTTTCGAGTTCGATAATGAAATCAGCTGTACCTTCAGGAATTTCTGGAAGTGTGATAGTTACACCACCCTCCTTGAGTTTGCTGAATTTCACCGGATCACCACCATCAAATGTGGTGGCTTTCTTTATTTTTGCTGTAGTGGGAACAGTGATTTCGGGTCCGTCGGGCGTGAGTACGTGGAGATAGAGCTTATTGCCTTTGCGGGTTGAAGTGCCCCAGGGCTGTGCTTCGAAATCGCCGGCTGTAGTGGCATAGAATGTCTCGCCATACTTGTTCATCCACTGGCCGATCTCTTTGAGTCGTTCGAGGGCGGCAGCAGGAAGTTCGCCATTAGGCTGCGGGCCAATGTTGAGGAGGAGGTTGGCACCCATGCCAGCGGCTTTTACAAGATAGTGGATGAGTTCGGTGGGCGATTTATAATCCTGATCTTTGATTTTATAGCCCCACATGCCGTTCATGGTCTGACAAGTTTCGAGGGGGAGGCGTGAAATAGCCTGGCCTGAAAGTCCGGCGGTGTTCTCTCCGGGGAGGTCGCGCTCGAAAATCTGGATATCTTCTCCGGCAAATGGAGTCTGATGGTGATTGTTGCCAACCAGACATGATGGCTGGAGACTGTGGATAAGAGCATACTGCTCGGGGAGCTGCCAGTTGAAAGGCACAGAATCTTCATCGTGGTCCCACCATCCGTCAAACCATATGGCTCCTATCTCACCGTAGTTGGTGAGGAGTTCGGTGAGCTGTTTGTTCATGAACTCATAGTAGTGGGGCCAGTCGCGCTTGGTTGTGTCGCGTCCGGTGTTGAGTCCGGTGCGTCCGGAGGGGTAATCTTCACGTGTCCAGTCGATGTGGGAATAGTATAGATGGAGTTTTATGCCCTGCTTGTGGCATTCGTCGGCAAGCTCTTTGAGGATGTCGCGCTTGAACGGTGTGCCGTCGACAATGTTGTAGTCGCTCTGGTCGGTGTCAAACATCGAGAATCCGTCGTGGTGGCGGGTGGTGAAGGTGATGTATTTGGCTCCTGAGTCTTTAATGGCTTTTACCCATTCGGCGGCATTGAAGTCGGCGGGATAGAACCCACGGGCTGCTTTGGCATATTCTTCGGCGGTGATATTATCGTGATTAAGGTACCATTCTCCCTGCGCAAACATGGAGTAGATGCCCCAGTGAAGGAAAATTCCGAAGCCATTGTCTGCAAATTCCTGACGGGCCTGCATGATTTCCGGTGTAGGGGTATAAGTGGCCGGAATGTTTTCATCGGCTATCAGCGCGGAGGGCGATGCCATTATGGCAGCCGCGCATAGTGCGGTGACTGTTTTTTTCATTGTGGTTTAAGGTGTGGGTTTGATTAGTGTTTGAGTTGTAAAAAAAGCAGAAAGGAACTTGCATACATGCAGCAGATGTGTGTAAGTTCCTTAAGTGTGTATTGTCGGCCTGGTGGTTAGGACAGGTCAGAAGGGGAGGTCGTCGCTCGGACCGGCAGCAGGGAAGTCGCTGACAGGCGCAGGGGGGAATCCGGGTTCGGTCGGCATATATCCTCCACCCTGGGGAGCAGTGTTGTTTTTCTCGGCTTTCCAACCGCGGATGCTTGTGAACCATCGTCCGTTGTACTCGCGGCTTTCTATATCGAAGCTGAGAGTGATGTCGTCGCCAACATTGAGGGGATACTGGTCAGCACGGTCGCCAAAGAAGTCGAAGTGGACTTTGCGGGGAATTGTGTCTTGTGTTTCAAGCACATATTCGCGCTTTTTCCAGGCTCTTCCCGCCTGCGAAGTACCGCTCATCTCGGGGAGAGCAACAATGATTTTTCCTTTGATTTCCATTATATCGGTAAGTTTATGTTTTTATTCCGTCTGCAGAAATGAAATGCACGGATGTTGGGGGGAGCGGCTGCATAGCCGCTTGGAGTATGCAAATTTAGCGATAGTCTGCCGATTTGCCAAAATAATCGGCTTAAAGTTATGGACACCCACGTAATTTTATATACCTTTGTGATTGATAAATAGGGATAAGCGGATTTATGACAATATTCGGACTCACTCATTTGTCATTAAGTAATCCAGATATTCCGTGAGATCAAATGCAAATCTTGCGAAATTCAATAAAGAATCTCAATATAAACTAATTTATAAACTATTTTACACGATTTAGTTATGGCTAAAGAGACAGAATGGTGGACGGCTCCGGCTCAGGCAGAGGATGGACGACTTATAATGGTTACGGGTCGCAAGGATGTGAACCGATTCAGATCTAATCCGCGCTTTTCAATAAGAGTGGAAGTGACGTGGCCATACGAAAGCACTGCCGACGGGATGCCCGACAAACAAACCTCAGAATTGATGGAGCAGGTGCAGGAGGCACTTGAAGAGGCGTTTAAGAAAGACCCTGTAGCTGTGCTGACCGGGATATATACCGGTGCGGGTGAGCGTAACTGGGTGTTTTATACTCTTTCGACCAATATTTTCGGGAAGAAACTGAATGAGGCTCTTGCTGATTATCCGGTGCTTCCGCTGAACATCTACTCGGAGAACGATCCAGATTGGAATGAGTATGCCGAGATGAGCGAGACAGAAATCAAGATGGACTGAACGGGAGAAGTCAGAAGGCTTCGCCTACGGCAAAAACAAATCCCTTTGTGTGGCGCCCCATGCCGAAATCTATGCGGGCGTTGACGTTGTGCTTGAATTCAAATCTGAGTCCGAGACCCCAGTTGGGCAACCACTCCGGGCGGATTTCTTTGTGGCGAAGGTCTTTGAGCGACGAGAATACGGTGGCTCCGCCAATCCACGCAGTAGCGCCGATACGATTCCAGATGTGCTGCCGAAGCTCTGTCTGGAGAGCCACTTGAGAATTGTCTATATAGGATCCCATATAGTAGCCTCGCATACGGATGCCGTCGGAGGCCACCATCTCGCGCATGGTCCATGGAGATTTGGAGCTATTGAATTTGGCATAGAAGTCAAAAGCGAGTGTGGACCCTTTCCAGAGTTGTCTGTAGGCATTGGCTATGATTCTATGGCTATTGAAGAATGAAGGAGCGTTTCCCAGAAACTTAGGGAACAACATGACCATATAGGAGAGGTGGACTCCTCGGGTGGGGGTGAGGATATTATCCCGCGAGTCAATCTCTACGGAAGCGCCGACACCGGTGACATAATATTGTGGCCGTTCGCCGAGAAGATAGTCAGGATTGGCCATTCGGCGGGCATCGGTATAGTCGTTGCGCAGGTGGGCTCCCACATAGAGATTATGGCTTATGCGATAGGCATATTCTATCTGGAGGTCAATCTGGCGGCGGTCATAGCGCGACTTGGGATTATTTGCAGTAGCCTCAGAGTTTATGCCCCAGAAATCGAGGTCTTTGCGATACATCTCAAACTTATAGGAGATACGCGAGCGATTGTCGGGAAAGAGATGGTTGCCTTTGAGGGTAAACACAAAGAAGCCATTGAGAGAGGCGTTGAGGCAGATGAATATATCGGAGGGATTGGGAAGGGTGTCGTTGCGGTCCATGCGGTAGAGTCCGGTGCAGAGGGCTCCTATGCCGAAGGATGCTTCGCGGGTGTAGGATGGAGAAAGGCCGAAACTGAGGTCGAAACGTTTTTCTCTCGTGCGGTCGATATTTCCCCTCATAAATGAATTCAGATAGCTTTTGAGCCATTTAGGAGAACGGTTGAAGAGGGGGATGGAATCTATGAACTCTGAACCGGATGATGCCGGGGCGAGAGAGTGGGCCGCGACTTCCTGCGCTCCCATGGCCATAGGAACGGCTGCGAAAATAAGCGCTGCTATCAGTCGGACAATAGGTCTCATATATTCGAGACTGCAAAGTTACATGAAAAAAGCCGACTAAAATCGGCTTTTTTCATGTAATATTTGTCGGAAAGATTATTTTTCGTCGGTTTTGTCGGTAGAATCGGCCGGTGGCAGACCTTTGAAAGGGGGTGGGAGTATTGGTGATTCCTGTGAAGGACTGCCCTTTGATTCAGTCTCAGTTTCGCCGGCATCAGAGCCGGAAGAAGATTTGTCATCGGCTTCAGCCACCGGAGTTACATCTTGAGCCTCTATCTCGATAGATTTTGGCGCCGCAGCCTCTTTTGCTGCAAGAATCTCTTCGGTGCGCGATGCCCAGGGGCGTTTGCCGAAGATTTTTTCAACATCTTCCGTGAAGATAACCTCGCGGGTGATGAGGGTCTGTGCCAGCTCGGCGTGACCTTCGGCATGCTCACGGAGGATTTGCTTAGCGCGTTCGTATTGCTCATTGATGATGCGCGACACTTCTTCGTCGATGAGTCGGGCACGCTCGTCGCTATATGGTTTTGAGAAACCGTAGTCCTGACCGGTAGAGTCGTAATAGCAGAGGTTGGGAAGTTTGTCGCTCATACCATAGTAGACCACCATTGCATAAGCTTGCTTGGTCACACGCTCAAGGTCGTTGGCGGCACCGGTGGATATGCGGCCGAGGAATAGCTCTTCAGCGGCACGTCCGCCGAGGGTGGAGCACATTTCATCGAGAATAGCCTGCGAGGGGGTGATCTGGCGCTCTTCGGGGAGATACCATGCGGCTCCGAGAGCCTTGCCACGCGGCACGATGGTGACTTTTATAAGTGGGTTGGCATATCTGAGATGCCATGAGATTGTGGCGTGGCCGGCCTCATGAATGGCTATGGAGCGCTTCTCTTCGTCGGTGGTTATTTTCGAGCGTTTCTCAAGTCCGCCGATTATACGGTCTACGGCATCGATGAAGTCCTGACGGCCAACAGTGGGCTTGTTGTGACGGGCGGCGATTAGAGCAGCTTCGTTGCACACATTGGCTATATCAGCACCGGAAAATCCCGGTGTCTGGCGGGCAAGGAGTTCTACGTCGACGCTATCGTCGGTCTTGATTTTGCGTAGATGCACATTGAAAATAGCCACACGGTCGTTGAGGTCGGGGAGATCCACATAAATCTGGCGGTCGAAACGGCCGGCACGCAGAAGAGCCTTATCGAGAATATCGGCACGGTTGGTGGCAGCGAGGATTATGACACCGCTGTTTGTGCCGAAGCCATCCATCTCTGTGAGGAGCTGGTTGAGGGTGTTTTCGCGCTCATCGTTGGCGCCCATATTCGGATTGCGTCCGCGCGCTCTGCCCACAGCATCAATCTCGTCGATGAATACTATGCAGGGTGCTTTCTCCTTGGCCTGACGGAAGAGGTCGCGCACTCGGGATGCTCCCACACCAACAAACATCTCAACGAAGTCTGAACCCGACATGGAGAAGAAGGGAACATTGGCTTCGCCGGCCACAGCTTTGGCAAGGAGGGTCTTACCGGTTCCGGGAGGGCCCACAAGGAGGGCTCCCTTGGGTATCTTTCCGCCAAGATTGGTGTAGCGCTGCGGATTCTTAAGGAATTCAACAATCTCCTCTATCTCGGTCTTTGCCTCGGAGAGTCCGGCCACGTCTTTGAAGGTGACCTGAACCGGACCATCTTTATCGAATATCTTAGCTTTTGATTTGCCTACATTAAACACTCCGCCCGGGCCGCCGCCATCTTTGCCAGACATACGGCGCATCATCACAAACCAGAATACAATAAGGAGCACCACCGGGCCGAAAGTCCAGAGCATGGCTCCGAAATCGGAACTTTTCTCAAACTTGACTTCACCGGTAAACACTCCCTCTTCCTGCCACTGGTCAATCTTGTCCTGCAACTTGTCGGCAGAAGGAATATCGGTGAGTATCTTGGCAGTAACTCCAGATTTTGAATCGTAGACATTAGGAAACACAACCTTTGCCATCGAGTCGGTAAGGAAGGCTTCGGCTTCATTCTTATTGGAGTAGACAATAATCTTAGACACACCACGATCGGCCACATAAGTCTCGAATTTTGAATAAGAGACTTCCCGGGTCATGGAATTATCGTCAAAATAGAGGATGCCCACGAGAAAGATAATCACGATGGCATACATCCAGTACATGTTGAACCTTATCAGAGGTTTCTTAGGCTTGTTGGGTTGTTGCATTTTTTGAAAAAAAGTGGGGGATTAAAGTTGGTCAGTCAAGATCAGGTATCTCTGTGAGGGGCGCATCGCTCCAGAGCTCCTCCAGGTTATAGCGCTCGCGCATCTCGGGAATAAACACATGGACAAGCGTATCGCCGTAGTCTATCACAATCCACTGGGAATTCTGATATCCGTCATAGTTATAGGGCTTTATGCCGGCCTCTTCAAGCAGATGCTCGCGAACGTTGTCGGCTATAGCTGAAACCTGCATGGTTGATGTGCCTTCGCAGATGATGAAGTTGGATGCGGCGGCCGATTCGATGTCTGAGAGATCGATATGGGTGATGTGACGTCCTTTGCGGTCTTGAATGCTTTCTGTCACTAATTTCACAATGTCAGCTTTTCCTGTCATATTGGGATAAGTCGGGATGAATTTATGATTTTACAATATATCTAACAAATAGTATGCCAAAAAGGTCGGTGAATCATTCATATCTCATAGTTTCGGATGGAGAAAGGGTTGAAATCATGTGAGACGGAAGAATGAGCAGAAGGAAAGAGATTAGTGCCACGGCCACGTTGAGCATAATTACGAGCGGAAGCGTGAGGTGGACCGGCACAAAGTTGAGATAGTAGGATTCGGGGTCGAGAGGGATGATGTGGAGAGACTGCTGGAGAAGGAGCACTGTCAATCCAACAATATTGCCGACGATGAGTCCGAGGCCGACAATTCTGCCTGCCATGAGGATAAACACGCGTCTGATAAGCATGTCTGTGGCACCAAGGGCTTTAAGGAGTCCGATGGTGCGGACACGCTCAAGAATTATTATCAGTAGGCTTGAGATGAGAGTGAATCCCGACACACATGCCATGAGGATTAGAATCACAATCACATTGGTGTCGAGGAGTTCAAGCCAGTTGAAATATAATGCACCTGTGGCATACACATTGTCAATCCTGAAAAACTCAGGGGTGGGGAGAGATGTGCCATATTCGGAGAGCGCAACCCGGAGGTCGATTGTGGCATCTTCTATTTCCTCGGGCCGAAGACCGTTGATTGCTACCGCAGTGCCGGTGAGAGAGTCCACCTTGTTCAGGTTCTGGAGGAGAGGGAGAGATGTGAAAGCCCTGATGCGGTCATATTCAGAGAAATGAGTGTCGTAGATTCCGGTCACAGTGAGGCGTCGGGTGAGCAGATTGTCGCCCACGAAAAAGTGGGCATAAAGACGGTGGCCCATTCCAATCTGCAGAGCGGATGCGGTCTGCGAGGAGATGACAAGCGGATTGACAGAATCTATAGCAGAAAGCATAGAACCTTCTATTAGATTCGAGGCTATGAAAGCCGAATCGGCGGCTCCTGAAGAGTAGCCGCGCAAGACTATGCCCTGAAAATCGGAGTCGGTCTTGAGCACTGCAGGCTGGTCGAGAACGAGCGCCAGTTCGGCCGATGGCACCACAGAGGTGATAACGCTCGATAAAGAATCGGTGAGACGTAGGCCTCCGTTCACTCTTTCAGGACCATAACTTGCATCTGGTGAAATCGTGATCTGCTGCTCGAAACCTATTACCCGCCGGGTGATTTCACGCTTGAAACCGGTCACAATCGCTATGGATGCAAGCATTACGATAAAGGACAAGGCTATCCCCGCCACGGCTACAATGACGCCAGGCGAAGCACTGCCACCGGCGGGTTTCATCCGAAGCCTCCGGGCAAGAAACCATTCAACCGGGATATGATGCTTGGCAGAGATGGCCATCGGTCAGCCGGCGGCCGGTGTTCGTCCGGGGTAAGCCTTGAGAGCCATGGCAAGCACTTTGAGAGCGTGACCGAGGTCTTCCTTATTAAGCACGTAGGCCATTCTCACTTCGTTGCGTCCCATGCCGGGGGTAGTGTAGAAGCCGGATGCCGGAGCCATGAAAACTGTGGCACCTTCATATTCAAACTCACGTAGACACCATTCGCAGAACTTGTCGGCATCGTCAACCGGAAGACTGACCACGGTGTAGAAAGCTCCCATAGGAATGGGGGAGTAACATCCCGGAATACGGTTGATACCATCAATCAGAAACTTGCGTCGCTCCACATATTCATTGTAGGTCATGAGCAGATAGTCGCGGTCGGCATCGATAGATGCTTCAGCCACAATCTGACCGAGCAATGGCGGGCTAAGACGAGCCTGACAAAATTTCATCACATTGGCTTTCAGTTCCTTGTGTTTGGTGATGATAGCTCCGATACGTATTCCGCACTCGCTGTAGCGTTTTGACACAGAGTCGATAAGCACCACCTGCTCCTCAATGCCTGGAAGATGGAAGGCTGAGATATAGGGAGCACCGGTGTAGCAGAATTCACGATAAACTTCGTCGGAGAACAGGAAGAGGTCATGGCGCTTCACAATGTCGCGTATCTGCTCCATCTCGCGGCGTGTATAGAGATAGCCGGTGGGATTGTTGGGGTTGCATATGAGGATACCCTTGGTGCGAGGTGTGATCAGCTCTTCAAATTTTTCTACAGGAGGAAGCGCAAATCCTTCGTCAATCGACGATGGTATGGTGACAATCTTGGCTCCGGCTGAAATGGCAAACGCCATGTAGTTGGCATAAGCCGGTTCAGGCACAATTATCTCGTCGCCCGTGTCAAGGCATGCCATAAAGGCAAACAGCACAGCCTCAGAGCCGCCGGTGGTCACAATAATATCGTCTACATCAACGTCGATATTATACTGGTGGTAATAGTCGGCGAGTTTGCGGCGTAGCGAGAGCAGCCCTTCCGACGGGCTGTATTCGAGCACTTTTCGGTCTATATGTTTCAGTGCGTCAAGACCCTCCTGAGGTGTAGGGAGATCAGGCTGTCCGATATTCAGATGATAAACTTTTACTCCTCTTGCCTTTGCCTGATTGGCCAGAGGGACGAGTTTGCGTATAGGGGATGCGGGCATTACTTGTCCGCGATGTGACGTTGTTGGCATCTTTAATTATATTTGAACAGCAAAATTACAAATAATTCCCCACACGTTGCCCTCAGGAGGGCATAAAAATATGTGATAATGGCTTTTGTGGGGAGACTTTTGTGGGAGATTTCAGATTTTTGGAGTGTTGAGACTTAGACCCCGTTCCTCAGCGTTAACAAATATTGGGGAACTGGGTCTAAAAAACTTTTATGCAGCGGGACACGTTATAAATCATTATAATCACTATATCCCCCTAACTGATGAAGAAACAGATTATTGACGGATGTACGGCGGCGGCACACGTAGCTTTTGCCTTGAGCGATGTTGCCACGGTTTATCCGATAACTCCCATTGCCGCTATGGGTGACATAGCGCTGAGATGGGGTCTTGAGGGTCGGCTCAATCTTATGGGTCAGCCTCTTGAAGTGCGCGAAATGGAGAGCGAGCTTGGAGCGGCCGGTGCTGTGCATGGAGCGGCTGCTGCGGGAGCATTGTCTACCACCTTTACAGCCTCACAAGGACTTATGCTGATGATTCCCAACATGTATAAGATAGCCGGAGAACTGCTTCCGGTGGTGTTTCATGTGGGGTGTAGGTCGCTTGCCACTCATGCTCTGTCGATCTTCGGCGATCATCAGGATGTGATGGCGTGTCGTGCCACAGGGTTTGCAATGCTTTCATCGGCTTCTGTTCAGGAGACGATGGATCTTGGAGCGGTGGCTCATCTGGCGGCTATAGAGGGTTCGCTTCCGGTGTTGCACTTCTTTGACGGATGGCGCACATCGTCGGAGCTCGACACTATAGAGATGATAGACTATGAGTCGCTTCGGCCGCTCGTAGACTGGGAGAAGGTTGAGGCTTTCAGACACCGTTCAATGAATTCTGAGCATCCCGACCTGCGCGGTTCGGCTCAGAACCCCGATGTCTATTTCCAGAACCGTGAGGCTGCCAACCGTTATTATGATGCTTTCCCGGAAATAGTGCAGAGGGCTATGGATAAAATAGCATCCGTGACAGGACGGCAATATCACCTGGTGGACTACTCCGGAGCTCCTGATGCCGACAGGGTGATTGTGATCATAGGGTCGGCCGCTGAGGTTGCGGCCGAGACATCCCGATATCTCAACTCGGAGAAAGGATATAAGACAGGTGTGATAACTGTGCGTCTGTATCGTCCTTTCCCGGCAAAAGAATTTCTGGCAGCGCTCCCTCCTACAGTAGCCACAGTTGCCGTGCTTGACCGCACAAAAGAACCAGGTGCGCAGCACGAGCCATTGTGTCAGGATGTGATGACGGCTCTTTATAATTCCGACAGGAAGAATGTGAGAGTGATAGGAGGACGCTATGGACTCTCAAGCAAGGAATTTAATCCGTCGATAGTCAAGGCTGTATTCGACGAGATGGCTAACGATACGCCTAAAAATCCGTTTACTGTCGGGATAAATGACGATGTGACACACTTGTCGCTCGATGTGGATGATGATGTGGAGACTAAAGTGGCGCAGTCTACCTATCAGACTATCTTCTATGGCATAGGCAACGACGGAAGCGTAGGAGGCACCAAGATGCTTGCTTCTCTGCTCGGCAATACCCCTGGGCTATATGCTCAGGCTTATTTCGACTATTCGGCTAAGAAGTCTGGAGGCTACACAATATCTCAGTTGCGCATAGGTCATGCACCGGTCACATCGGCATATGGAATCAGTAATGCCGACTATGTAGGGTGTCATAAGACCTCATATGTGAACCGCTTTGATATGGTCGGCAAGCTCCGTGAGGGGGGCGTTTTTGTGCTCAACTCTCCTTGGAGCGCCACCCAGCTATCAACGAAACTCCCTCTTGAAATGCGCCGTGCGATAGCCGAAAAGCACATTACGCTCTATAATATAGATGCTGATTCTATTGGAGCTCAGTGTGGACTGGGCCCACGCATCAACACTATAATGGACACTGTATGGCTTGCGGTGAGCAAGCTCGTGGATTTCGATGATGCGTTTGCGGAATTCAAAAATTCGATAGCCACAACCTATCGACATGAAATGGGTTCGGTGGTGAATCGCAACTTCAAGGCGATGGATTTGGCTCTGAGTGCGCTGAAAAAGATTGATTATGATTCTATTGAAGGCTGGACTTCAAATCAGCAAGATACCCATCCGCGTAATATCACATATCCTGACAGCGCAGTGGAGAGATTTATCAAAGAGATTCATACTCCTTGCATAGAGGGTCGTGGAGACTCCATACCGGTTTCGGCGTTGGCTCCGGATGGTGTGATGCCAATGGGAACGACTGCCTACGAACACAGACGCATAGCAACCCGTGTGCCGGTTTGGGATGCTCAGAAATGTGTGGAGTGTATGGAATGTTCGCTTGTGTGTCCTCACGCCGCCATACGTCCGTTTGTATTGTCGCCTGAGGAGAGTGAGAAGGTGCCTGATGGATTTATGATGAAGGATGCCTACGGAATGCCGGAGGGATACAAATTTCATATCCAGAACTTTCCGGAGGATTGCCTTGGTTGTTCGTCGTGCTCGATTATCTGTCCGGGGCATGCCTTGACAATGACACCTATCAATGAGGTGGTAGACCGTGAGGCGGCGATTGTGGAGTGGCTGCAGGAGAATGTGTCGCAAAAACCGGCATTGCTTCCACGACCTACAGTGAGAGGCTCTCAGCTTCATAAGCCCGGTTTGGAATTTTCAGGTGCATGTGCCGGTTGCGGAGAGACTCCCTATGTGAAACTTCTCACCCAACTGTTCGGCGAACGGCTTATAATCGCAAATGCTACCGGATGCAGCTCGATATGGGGAGCTAATTTCCCTTCTAATGCATATTGCACCACTGATGGCAACCGCGGACCTGCATGGGGGAATTCTCTTTTCGAAGACAATGGCGAATATGGCTACGGAATGCTTGTGGCTGTAGAGCATCAGCGCAACAGAGTGGCCCGTCAGGCGAAAGAGCTTATAGATGATCCAACTACCCCTACATATGTAAAGGATGCGCTTGAGGCATGGTACACCTCAAAAGATGATCCCGAACTGTCGCAGCAGACCGGACGGTCACTCGCGAGAGTGCTAGACGGAGTGAAGACTCTTTCGGAGGCATATTCGGCTCTTCTTGCAGGGGCTGACCAATTTGCAAAGAAAACCGTGTGGGCAATTGGTGGCGACGGATGGGCATATGATATAGGTTTTGCAGGGCTCGACCATGTGTTGGCCTCCGGAGAGCCGATAAAGGTGCTCGTTATGGACACTGAGTGTTATTCAAATACCGGCGGACAGATGTCAAAGGCTACTCCCCGCAGTGCTGTGGCCAAATATGCACCAGACGGAAAGCGGGTGGCCAAGAAAGAGCTTGGTCGGATGATGATGACATATGGGAATGTCTATGTGGCTTCGATAGCTCTCGGTGCCAACTATCAGCAGGCCATAGATGCGATTATGGAAGCGGAGCGTTATCCCGGACCGGCGATTGTGATAGCCTACTGTCCATGTCTGATGCATGGCATCCAGCCGGGGTTGGGACACTCGATAGTGGAGCAGCGCAGAGCCGTAGAGTCGGGCTACTGGCCTCTCTATCGTTTCCGCCCCGAAGAGTATGCTCTCGGAAAAAGCGGTCTGACTATCGATAGTGTGAATCCGGGTGCAGACAATAGCGGTAGTAACGGAAGTTCGAAGCTGACGGCATCTCCTGAATTTGCAAATCCGGAGCCTGTGCGGACTGTGCAGGAATATGTGATGAACGAAGACCGCTATGCCGACCTCAATATGACCGATGCCACAGAGGCTGCCATCCTGCAACCTGAATTGCAGAAGGATTGCAGTAGGATTCTCGACAATCTGCATAAGCAGAGTAAATTGTAGGCAGAAAAATAAGATGGGTGGGGCTCCTTGCATTAACCGTATGCAAGGAGCCCCACAACTATTTCATGTAAAATTAAAACGGCCTGCCCTGCAGGCAGACCGTTGAGTTATAAAGCGTGTGAGTGTTTCAGAATTTGAAGCCTACAGAGAGAGCAATACGGTTGTTGTTGTCTGTGAGGTCAACAGCCGGAGGTGTCTGGGTGTAGGAGTTTGGTGTATAGGCATGGAATGTGCTTGTGCGGTGGGTGTGGATGTAGGCCGCATCAGCATAGAAATTCTTATATCTATAGCCTATGCCGCAGGTGATATACTGAGTGGTACGGTCCATAGAATAAGATGGAGTGGTCTCTGTGTCATCAGGCCCGGAGGTATATACGCTGGTAGATCCGTCGGTGGCGGCGGTGGTAGTGGGAGAAGACTGCACTGAATATCCGGCTCTGAGGCTCCAGTTGCGATCCAGGCGGTATTCACCACCAACACGTATGATATTGACAGCCTTATAATAGGTCTCTATGTCGCCGTTCACATCCTTGTATTCATTGGAATATCGGTCGCGTACATTCATCTTCTGCATTGGACGGTATTCATAATCCACACTGAGGATTCCTTTTGTGCCGATTACGCCCGCCACACCGGCAGTGAGACGCATCGGGGTGCGGAGCTTCCACTCGAAATAGTCGGTATAACCGTCGTTGGTCTGAGTCACGCCGGAGATAGATGTGCCGTAGCCATAGTCTATCTGTGCCCATCCTTCCTGACGGAGGTTATAGTAGGTGGGGGTGTGGACAGCCACACCGATGCGGAGCTCATTGATAGGCTTGACAATAACACCGAACTTGAAATTGAATCCGGTGCCGCTGATACGCTTCCAGCTGTCGAGACCGAATCCGCCGGCTCCGGTGGTCAGTCCGCCATTGTCGGAAAGAGGTATACGGGCGTTCTGGAGGTCTTCTTCATAGTAGACTGAAGAGGTGTAGTTGACATCTGTGATGCCGAATCCCATGCCCCAGAACAAGGTGTTCATCACATTGCCACCGAAGTTGATAGAATATTCATCCACATGGCCCTTCTCAACCACGTCGAAAGCAGCTTCGCCGGTGGTGCCGTTCTGCCAAAGTCCATTGTATGAAGTCTGGCTTGACCCTACTGGATTGATAAGATAGCCGTTATAGGCAAGAATACTCATCCACGGAGCATCGGAGTCGAAATAAGGATTATAGTCCGAACCATATCCTGTAAGGTCATCGGAATTCCACATCTCGGCGGTGGTGTAGCCGGCTATATAATTTGAGAGAGAGCCGTTCATGGAGCCTATGCGACCTTTATAGGCGCGATCAAAGCTACTCACACGGCTGTAGGATGCGCCCCAGTTGAAGTAGGGCATCACATCGCTTCCGGTATATACCGCACCGATGTAGCCGAAGTTGTTGCAGTTGACTTTTGTCTGGTTGCGTGTGATGCTCTGGTTCATGTCTTGCGACTTCACACTCTGGGCATTGATGTCGAGGGTGGCGCCAATCTCGCTCGAACGATACACTCCTATACCGCCGGGATTCTGATTGAGGGTGGAAAGATCTCCGCCGAGGGCGGTGAAGGCTCCTCCCATAGACATGAAGCGTGCAGTGCCTCTGAGTCCGGACTGGGAGAGGCTATAGGCATCGAGCGCGCTCTGCGCGGTGACAGATAGCGACAGTGTGGCCAGCAGGGCAGCTGATATAAATGTCTTGTTCATATGTTAATGCTAAATTACTTGTGTTGTTGAATAATCACGGTCAGTGACGTCCGCGGCCGCCACCTCCACCCGACGAACGGGAGCCTCCGCCGAAACTGCCTCTCGAAGAATTGCTTCCGCCAAATGAACTTGAGCCTGAGGAGTTGCGTCCGGGGCGGGTGTAGGAGTTGTAGTTTGAATTGCTGTTGGAATTACTGTTGTTATTGGCCGGACGGTAATTGTTGTGATTACCGTTTGATGTGCCGGAAGGACGGTAATTGCCAGACGGACGATAATTACCGGAAGGATAGCGGTTGCCAGACGGGCGATAGTTGCCGGAGGGACGGCTTGAGGATGGACGGTAGCCGCTGTGGGTTCCGGGTCGTGATGCCACACCATGATGGCCAAGTGCTCCGGGATGACGGGGGTTATAAGGTTGAACGGGTGCTCCCCAACCCCATCCCCATCCGGGCGATGACCATCCCCACGCGGGTCCCCAACCCCACGACCATGCGGGGCCCCAGCCCCATGCCCATGAGGGCGACCATGCCCAACTCCATGATGGCTCCCATGAGGGATACCACGGAGAGTCCCAATACCAGGGTGAGCCATACCAGGCGCTCCATGAGGGATAGCCCCAATAGCCTGCATAGGGCTGGTTTATGATGATGTTGACATTTGCCGGCTCAGCATAATAGTAGCCGGCAAGTTCTGAATCTTTGGAGGAAGTGACCACATCAGGGTTATAGAATTTTTCGATTCGGCGCGTATAGGCAAATGCCTCGCTTGATGTTGAATCGGTAGCTGTGGTGTCGGGGTAGGCGAATATACCGCGGCGGTTGTAGTCGTCTACCGATCGTGTGGAGGTACCGCTCACCTCATAATTGTCGGCTGCGGGATAGTCTGCAAACTGATAGACGACAGTTTGAGCCGGCCGCTGTGAGGCTGCTTTTTTTGCTAGCTCTATGTTTTTATCTTTATCTTTCGCAGGATTGAAATAGATGTCGTCGTCATAATAACCTTGTGCCGACACTATCCCGGTTCCTCCCAGCATCAGCAGGGTAAGAAGAGAAAATCTGGTGATGATGTTCATGTGACGCTCTTTTTTAGTTGATGTTTACTTGAGATATGACTGATGGAAAAGGGATCGGTTTAATGCTTCTCTACCAATCATAATACAAAAATAGCTATTTTTTTGAAACATACGTCATATTGTAGCCATTCTGACCTAAAAAAAGAGTTTTTTAACCAACGGACTGCCGGCAATAGGTTTCGTATAGACCTATTGCCGGCAGAAAAAAGGTTGGTTTACGCGATTCGTAATTTCGGCATAACTGCCGTTGAATCAAAAGAGTTTATCTGTTGGCCGGGCGCATATCATAGCTCAGCATGGCTACGGAGAAGCCCCAGTAGATAAATGCGAGTGAAGTGAGGAAGCTGGTCATCAGCATATCCTGAACCCATCCGGCCTCTACGAAGAAGAAGCCTATGACCATCATGAGAATACCGTTGATGAGGTAGAGCCACCAATAGTGACGTTCACGCTGGCTGACAGCGCTGATTATTGCGCTGAGACCCCAATAGAGGAAGATGATGGCGATGAAATAGGGGAATACGGCTTCCGACAGCACGATGCTGCGCACGAGCATAAAGCCAATAAACATATCGATAACACCTCCGGTGAGCCACCATCCCCATCCGCGCGGATGATCAGGACCTGCGGCTACACAAAGCTGCACAATGCCGGCGAGCACGAGCATCCAGCCGAAAATCTGAGAAGCAATGGCAAATCCGGCCACAGGCCAGAACCAATAGGCGAATCCACAAAGCACCATAAGAATGCCGACAATAAGCATAATCCACCAATAGTTGGATTTGCCCCAGAAGTTGAGATGAGAAGTTTTCATAAAAGTAGGATTTTAAGAGTGTTTATGTTTTTGAATTTATAACACTCGGTGTGCAATAATTGTTTTTTTTGTATTTTTGCAATATGATTTATCCTGAGTCGTTCGAACATAAGATTGGTTTTGATTCGGTCCGGGAGCGCATCAGTGCGCTCTGTTCGTCGGAGGCCGGAAAAGATTGGTGTGCAGAGATGCGTTTTGATACAGTGGCGGCGGTTGTGATCCGGAAGTTGGAATCTACAGCCGAAATGCTTCGTATAGTGACCTCTGACGAGGCTATTCCGCTCGATGGTATGGCCCACGTTGAGCCGATTCTGAAGTCGCTCCGTGTGCCGGGCACCTTTGTGCCGGCGGCCGACCTTGTTGCTGTCAGGCGCACGCTCGCTGTGATAGCCGATACGGAGGCGTTCTTCCGGAATCATCGCAATGACGAGGGAGCGTCTGTTTATCCGCGTCTTGACGCTGTGGCCAGAATGCTCACAGTGTTTCCTCATGCTGCGGCAGCCATAGACAGGGTGATAGACCGCTATGGGAATGTGCTCGATAATGCTTCGCCTGAACTGGCTGAAATACGCCGCAGTCTGTCGTCAATGGCAGGCACGGTAAACTCAGCCTTGCGAAGAGTGATGGCAAGAGCGGTGGCAGACGGGGTGCTTGAAGCAGATGCTGCTCCGACCATGCGCGACGGACGCCTCGTGATTCCGGTGGCTCCTATGCACAAGCGCAGGATATCGGGGATTGTACATGACGAAAGTGCATCCGGCAAAACTATATTTATAGAGCCGGCCGAAGTTGTGGAAATCAACAACCGTATCCGCGAATTGCAGATGGATGAGCGTCGGGAGATTGCACGGATTCTCACAGTGGTGGCCGATACTCTCCGCCCGAATGCCGGAGAGATTCTCGCTTCAGTAGGCATAATCGGCGAACTCGATTTCATAAGGGCCAAGGCCCGCTATGCGTCTGAGACCGGGGGAGTGCTTCCACACTTCTCAGAGGGTCCGGAGCTGGAGTGGTATCATGCCTGCCATCCGGGTCTCCTTATGTCGCTCAGGCGTCAGGGGCGTGAGATTGTGCCTCTCGATATCCGTCTCACTCCCAAGGAGCGCATCCTGGTGATATCGGGTCCGAACGCCGGAGGCAAATCAGTATGTTTGAAGACTGTGGGAGTGGTGCAGTATATGATGCAATGTGGTCTTCTTCCTCCGGTGTATGAGAATTCCCATGTGGGAGTGTTTGAAGATATTTTCATAGACATAGGCGACGACCAGTCGATAGAGGACGATCTCAGTACCTATAGCTCGCATCTGCGCAATATGAAGTTCTTTCTGTCGAAAGGACGGAGCACTTCTCTGGTGCTTATAGATGAGTTTGGCGGTGGGACGGAGCCACAGATCGGTGGTGCTATCGCGCAAGCTATACTCCATCAGTTCAATGATGCCGGAATGTGGGGAGTGATTACCACCCACTACCAGAATCTAAAGCATTTTGCAGAGGATACGGAAGGGCTTGTCAATGGTTCGATGCTCTATGACCGCCACCTGATGCAACCTCTGTTCAAGCTGTCGATAGGCAATCCGGGAAGTTCGTTTGCCATCGAAATAGCCCGAAAGACCGGATTGCCGGCTCATATAATCTCAGAAGCTGAAGAGATTGTGGGGAGCGACTATGTGAATATGGACAAGTATCTTCTTGATATTGCCCGCGACAGAAAATACTGGGACAATAAGCGCACCTCTATAAGACAGAAGGAGAAGAAACTTGAGGAACTGCTGGCCAAGTATGAAGCCGACGCCGAATCGCTGCGTGAGAAGAGGAGAGAGATTATATCTGATGCCCGCGACGAAGCAAGGAGAATAATCGAGGGAACCAATGCTGAAATCGAGAAAACCATCAAGGAGATTCGTGAGTCGCAGGCCGACAGACAACGTACCCTTGAGGCTCGCCGCAATCTCGAAAAGGAGAAGCAGAAACTCCTCGGTGACAACGGTAAAGCTGACAGACATCCTGCTCTCGGGCGTGTGCCGGGCAAAAAGAAGAAGAAAGAGCGTCCCCAGGCTCCGAAAGCAGAAAGTAACCGACCGCTTAAGGTGGGCGACATAGTGAAGCTTGACGGTGAAGGCACTCCGGGCAAGATTCTCGAGATAGACGGAAAGAATGCGGTTGTGGCATTTGGCATGCTGAAAACCTCAGTGAAACTCGACAGACTTAAGCCTACTCAGGCTTCCATTCCATCGGGAGCGGGCAAGTCGGCTTCGTTCATTAGCTCATCAACCTCAGATTCAATGCGTGACCGTCAGCTTAATTTCAGCCGCGATATAGATGTGAGAGGCATGAGGGTGGATGAGGCTCTCCAGGCCATAACCTATTTTATCGATGATGCCATACAGTTTTCAGCCGAAAGAGTCAGAATACTACACGGCACCGGTACAGGCGCACTGCGTCAGGCTATCCGGCAGTATCTTGACACCGTGAGGGGGGTGAGAGCCTACCGCGACGAGCATGTGCAGTTTGGAGGCGCAGGTATAACCGTTGTCGATTTAGAATAGTAGCATCAGGCGGTAGGCGCAGAATGCAAGCGCCCATGCCACGAGGGTGTTGTAGACCACCGAAAAGGCCCCATACTGCCATTTGCCGGTTTCTCTGACAATCGCTGTGACAGTTGCAATGCAAGGACAGTAGAGAAGAATGAAAATCATGAAGGCGAGTGCAGAGGCGGAGCTGAAGTCAGCTGTGCCGGTGGCGGGATTGATGGCGGTGAGGCGTGCCGAAAGTGAAGCATCGGTTGCCTCCTCATCGCCTGTGTAGAGCACTCCGAGAGTGGAAACCACAATTTCCTTGGCCGGCACACCTGCAAGCACAGCCACGGTTGCGCGCCAGTGCAGTCCGATAGGCTCCATGATGGGATTGACGAATTTTCCGGCCATCTCAAGATAGGAATCTGAAGATGGATCGATGGTAGAATCATCGGTTATCATCGCTACTCCGTCGGTGGTCTCTACGCTCACGGCGGTTGAATCCTCGTCATGAAGCGGGAAATAGTTAAGCGCCCAAACGATTATGCTTGCCACCAGAATCACTCCTCCCATCTTGCGCAGGTATTGCTCTCCTTTGCTCCACATATGGCGCAAGGAGGCCTTGAGGGTGGGGATGCGGTAGGGCGGGAGTTCCATTACGAAGGGTGTCACATCTTCTTTGAAAAGGAAGCGGCGGAGGAGTCTGGCTGTAGCCATGGCCACGAGAATACCGAGTATGTAGAGGCCGAGGAACACCAAGGCGGCATGGGCTTCGAAAAAGGTTCCGACAAGAAGCACATAGACCGGCAGACGAGCCGTACACGACATGAATGGATTGATAAGCACCGTGATGATTCGGCTCGAACGGCTTTCTATGGATCTTGCCGACATGATGGCAGGCACATTGCATCCGAAGCCCATCACCAGAGGAATAAACGATTTGCCATGGAGTCCGATGCGGTGCATGAGTTTATCCATGATAAATGCAGCTCTAGCCATATAGCCGGAATCTTCCATAAATGAGATGCAGAAGTAGAGTATGAGAATGTTTGGAAGAAACACAATCACTCCGCCAACTCCTCCGATTATGCCGTCGGCTATAAGGTCTTTGAGCGGTCCGTCGGGCATCACAGACTGGACAAATCCAGCCAACCACCCAACCAGTGTCTCTATCCAGTCCATTGGATACGCTCCGATTTCGAATGTGGCCCAGAAGATGGCAAACATTATGAGAATAAAAATCGGAAAGCCGAAGAGTTTGTTGGTGACAAAAGCGTCGATCACATGGGTTGTGCTGTTGGTGTCGCGGTTGCCTTTTTCAAGAGTCTCCGCAAGAGCTCCGGCAATAAATCCGTATTTTTCATTGGCTATGGCCGATGATAAATCCTCGTTGCGCATACCCTCTATTCGGTGCACCTCTCTGTCGCGGGTGGCGAGTATGGATTCGGCACTTGGGCTGTGGCGCACAGAGTTTTCCACCTCCACATCATTCTCAAGCAGCTTTATAGCGAGATAGCGCGGGGAGAATTTATGTCCGAGGTCGGCATCGGCTTTTATTAGGTCTTTGATTGAGTTGAGCCCCTTCTCTATATCTTCTCCGAGGGGCACGTGGATATGGCGCACCGCCGAATCACGGCCTTCGTAGACATCAATCACTGTATCGAAGAGCTTATGAATACCCTCTCCGGTGCGGGAAACGGTCGGAACTATAGGCACTCCGATCATCTCGCCGAGCAGACGGTAGTCGAGTCGGTCGCCCGACTTCTGAAGCTCGTCATACATATTGAGGGCTATCACCATGCTCCGGTCCATATCAATCAACTCAGTTGTGAGATAAAGATTTCGCTCCAGATTGGAGGCCACAACCACGTTGATAATCACGTCAGGTGTCTCCTCACGCAAGTATTTTCTCACATAAAGTTCTTCGGGAGAATATGCGGCAAGGGAGTATGTGCCCGGAAGGTCTACTATGTTAAACCGATAGCCGTTGTAGTCAAAATGACCTTTTTTTGCGTCGACAGTCACACCACTGTAGTTGCCCACGTGTTCATGGGCTCCTGAGGCTATATTAAACAGTGATGTTTTGCCGCAGTTGGGATTACCGACCAGCGCTACATTAATAGTGCGGTGAAGAGCTGCAGAAGAGGTGTTGCCATTATGCTGGGTGGGGCGCGGAGTATTATCGGTCTCCTCGGCCACTATCTCTTTGTTATCTTCAAGAGGAATAACCTCCACAAGATGAGCCTCAGATTGGCGTAGAGACACTTCATAGCCCATGATACTATATTTGATTGGATCGCGCAACGGGGCGTGAAGAAGCACCCTCACTTCATGTCCCTTCACAAATCCCATCTCAATCATGCGCTTTCTGAATGCGCCATGGCCTAAAATCTTGACAATCGTAGCTTTCTGGCCGGTATGCAGCTCGTCTAATCTCATATTCTGTCAGCAATCGGGGTTTATTTATGGTGCAAATTTCATAAAATAAGCCGGATTTTCAAAGAAAATCCGGCATTAATTTATATTGTGTCTTAATAAGCTCCCTGTAGAGGTACTGCAAGTGTGCGGTAAATCAATGACTTCTGCGCAAGATAATGGTGCGAGACTGTGTGATGACTATATCCACAGGTATGTCGTGGGGTTCGGCATCTATTTCGTCAACAAACTGGAAGTCATAGGCCACTCCGACTTTTACAGCCTTTGAATCGGCAAGCAAGCGGTCATAGTAACCTTTACCACGCCCCACGCGATTACCCTTGCGGTCATAGGCCACAGCCGGCACTACAATCATCTCAATATCATCTACGCTTACGGTGTTATCGCCGTCGGGTTCCTCTATATGGAAACTGCCGAGATGCAGACGTGAGCGGTCGTAGGGGAGTATGTCAAGATTCACTCCGTTGACACGCGGAAGATAAAATCTCTTTCTTCCGGCCCATTTTCCGAGAAAACTTCGGGTAGACAATTCGTCGGGCAGAGAGTGATACATGAGAATATGATCAGACATCATGAAGGCGGCAAGCTCTTCAAGCCGGCTGAACACCCTTTCGGCAGCCGTCTCTCTGTCGGCTTCAGAGAGCAGACATTTGCTGGCTCTCACACTGCGTCGGATATCTTCTTTTTTCATTCGTCGTCAATTGTTGTTTGTTCGTCAGATTCCGTGGCTGGCGAAATCCGGTTGTTTTTACTGATTTCCTCAACCGTGCGAATCACAACGGGGTCGGTCATATTGCTGACTTCATAAAGAGCCGACTGTCCGAGAATATCGCTTGCGATGAGGGCTTTCAGTTGATTAACAATCAAGTTGCGCGAAATGTTTATATAATACCAGCGGGGAGGGATTCCGGCTTTCTGCTGTGCGTAGCTTACAAAAAGTTGCAGGAGTGTATCATCGGCCGGGAGCATCTGCAGCAGTGTGTCCACATCTTCGGCCTCTCCGAGCTGGCTTCGGTTGGTATCAGCGAAATTGAAAGCGAAATTGTGGAGCATTCCGGCATTGAACACATTCATATAGTAGGATGTGATGCCGAGGGTGTCATTGGGTACATAGACATCCGGCATAATGCCTCCTCCGCCATACACCTCACGTCCGCCAAGGGTGGTGAACACCTGCGACCTGTCGAGCTTCACACTGTCTGCATTGAAACTTTCGCCATGGATGTAGCGGTCGGCTATTTCCATCTGGTAGCTTTCAGGAGAGCCGGGTGTATAGGCTTTCTGTATGCATCGTCCGGAGGGGGTGTAATATCGGGCAATGGTGAGTCGGATAGCACTGCTGTCGCCGAGTTCTATCTGATTTTGCACAAGTCCTTTGCCGAAAGACCTACGCCCCACGAGCATTCCTCTGTCATTATCCTGTATAGCTCCGGCAAAAATTTCGCTGGCGCTGGCAGAGCCTTCGTCAATCACAACGGCTATTTTTTCATTCTGAAAAGCTCCCGAACCATCGCTCCCGATGGCCCGCTCAGACTGTGGTGTGCGGCCGCGTGTAGACACAATTGGCGAGCCACCCTTGAGAAACTCATTAGCCATCAGGATAGCGGGCTCCATATATCCGCCGGTGTTTCCGCGAAGGTCTATGATATACTGCTGTGCACCGTCAGATTTGAGATTGACCATAGCATTGAGAAACTCCATATATGTGGAGCGTCCAAATTTATTGACTCTCACATAACCGGTCTCGGGCGTAATCATATAGGCAGCGTCGATTGATGTGACGGGGATATCGCCACGGGTCACTTCGAATGTGAGCATGTCGGGAGCGGTGGAACGCATAACACCGAGTTTCACAGAGGTGCCTTTCGGGCCTTTGAGGCGTGAGCGGAGTTTTTCCGATTCAAGTTTTATGCCTGCCACAATGGAATCATCAACAGTGACGATGCGGTCGCCGGCAAGCATGCCCACTTTTTCGGCGGGTCCTCCAGACACTATTTCAACCACCGTCGCTGTGTCGGTGAGCATATTGAATACCACTCCTATGCCGCCAAACGAGCCTTCGAGCACCTGATTGGTCTGCTCAAGTTCTGAGGCCGGGATATAGACAGTGTGGGGATCGAGCTTGGCGAGAATGTCGGGGATGCTCACTTCAAGAATACTGTCGGGGTTCACATTGTCCACATACTCTGTTGCCACGAGCGACATTATTTCATGGACTTTCTTCTCCACCGGTGTCTCGGTTCTTCCACCGAGAAAATATCCGCCTGCAAGAAGTCCTCCTACAAAGGTGACTGCAATCACAAGAGGCATCCAAACTGCAGCGCGTTTAAGATTCGGATTCATTTTAGTCTAAAGGTTGAGGTAACTCAATTGACAAGGTTATTCTGAAATTTCAGGGATATGCACCACTTCTATACCGGCTCTGCGGAGCAGGTCTATTCCGTCGGCCAGACGGTAGAGTTCGTTGAACACCACCCTTTTTATTCCGGCCTGTATAATCAGTTTCGCACACTCCATGCAGGGAGATGCCGTGACATAGAGGGTAGACCCGTCGCTGGAATTGTTGCTTCGGGCCACTTTTGTTATAGCATTGGCCTCGGCATGGAGCACATAGGGCTTAGTGGCTCCCGAGGGGTCTTCACACACGTTTTCAAATCCGGCGGGGGTGCCGTTGAATCCGTCGGAAATTATCATCTGATTCTTGACAAGAAGGGCTCCCACCTGACGGCGTGTGCAGTAGGAATTTTCTGCCCATATGGTTGCCATGCGGAGATAGCGTTTGTCGAGGATGGTGCGTTTTACATTCTGATCCATTGCGATTGCAAAGTTATGTTTTTTTTGTGCAAAAAAACTACTTATCGTTATGAAAAACTTCCGAGAGACGGTGTTCGAGGTCGGCCGATGACAGCCGAGTGGTCAAAACACCTCTGTGGGCCACTGAAATTCCACCTGTCTCCTCGCTGACCACTATTGCAAATGCATCTGTGGCCTGAGAGATGCCCAGAGCTGAGCGGTGGCGCAGACCGAGAGCTCTCGGCACATTGCGGTCATGGCTTACAGGCAGAATGCATCCGGCCGATTTAATTCGGTCATGTGCTATAATCATGGCTCCGTCGTGGAGAGGGGAATTTTTGAAAAATATGTTTTCGATGAGTCGCGAATTGATGAGTGCATCGATGATGTCGCCGGATTTCTCGTAGTTTTCAAGACTAATGTCTTGCTGAATCACTATCAGGGCTCCTGTTTTGGTCTTGGCCATGTTCATGCAGGCGTAGACCACCGGAAGAACATATTGTCGAGACGAATCCTCGTGGCGCCCGTGGGAGTGATGGAAAAGATTCTTCAGAAACCGCCATCGCTTGTGGTCGCCAAGTTCCACGAGAAAACGTTTTATCTGGTCTTGAAACAGAACCACGAGGACAAGAAGGCCGATGCTCATGAATTTGTCGAGAATCGTGCCGATGAGCTTCATCTCAAGAATCTGTGAAGCGAAAACCCATACGACAATAAAGGCCAGCACACCGAAAAAGATATTTATGGTGCCCGACTCTTTCATTATCCTGTAGAGATAGAAAAGTAGCAGAGCTGCGATGGCTATATCAAGAGCGTCGCGAATTCCGAAAGATTCCATTTTTAGTGATTCAGGTGTTGGAAAATGTAGTTGTGAAGAGCTCCACACTCTGGCGGCAGGGGAGTGGGTCATGCACCCGCAATATGGAGGCTCCTTGCATCAGAGCTATCATATCGGCCGCCACAGTGGCTTCGAGGGCTTCTGCAGGTGTGATTGACAGGGTGCGGGTGAGCATAGATTTTCTCGATAGGCCGATGAGAATCGGGAGTCCGAATGCCTCGGTGAGGAGTGGAAGCTGGCGCAGAAGAGTGAAGTTTTGTGAGGTAGTCTTAGCAAAACCCAGCCCGGGGTCTATAATCACGTCGCTCACGCCAAGCAGGTGGAGACGTCTGATTTTGGCTGAGAGTTCGGAAATCACTCCTCCGGTCACATCTCCATCGGCATAATCGGTGAGATGCTGCATGGTGGCGGGTGTGCCGCGCATGTGCATCAGCACGTATGGCACATGGAGAGAAGCTACGGTGCCAAACATCTCCTCATCCATATCTCCACCGGAAATATCGTTGATTATGTCGGCTCCGAATTCCTCAACCGCCATACGAGCCACAGCTGAGCGGAAAGTATCGACAGACACAGGTATATGCGAATCAACCGCGCGGATTTCTCTCAAAGCGGTGCGCAGCCGGGTCATCTCTTCTTGCTCAGACACATCATCGGCTCCCGGACGCGATGAATAGGCGCCCACATCTATAATGTCGGCCCCCTCGGATATAAACCGTTCGGCAGTCGCTCCTACGCTTCCGGCCGCAGTGTGGCGCGACGGGGAGTGAAAAGAGTCGGGAGTGGCATTTATGATGGCCATTACCTGCGGCCTGGTGATTTCGAGCAGGCTCCCGTGGATATTAAGAGAGAAAGGTGTCAATATCAGGTAAGTTTTATGTAAGTCTTGTAAATTAGTTTATAATATGATACGATGGTGTCATTTATAAGATCTGTACTTGCGAGGAGGGAGTAAAGGGGCTCCATCATGACTGATGATTAAGCCGGAAGAGTGTTATGACGGCGCGTAAGATAGTATAAACTGATTTTCATGACTTACTTATTTTATGCGAAGTTAGGAAGAATGCGGTAGATTAGCAAAAAAACTTAGAGCTGGATCAGACCGATAGAATTGAGAAATACCAGCAGGATGCATACCGGGGCCACATAGCGAAGGCAGAACACTATCACTCCAAGCATTTTCAGGCGGAAAGATCCGAAATCGGTGAGTTGGTCGCGCACAAAACGGCGGTCAACGAACCATCCTACAAATATTGATGTAATCATGCCGCCGATAGGGAGCAGTATGTTTGAAGAGACATAATCAAAAAGATTGAACACCGTGAGCCCAAACAGCTTAAAGTCGCCCAGACACCCGAAACTCAGAGCGCAGAGCACTCCAAACACAGCGGCCAAACCGGTGTTGAGCACAGTGGCCGAGCGCCTTGACATTTTCTTTTCCTCAACAAAGAAGGCTATCGAAATCTCACTCATAGAGATTGTGGAGGTGAGCGATGCAAGGAGCAGGAGGAAGAAAAACAGGCTTGACCACACAGCGCCGAGAGGCAGGGAATGGAAGATGGAGGGAAGCACTTCAAACACCAGTGTCGGCCCGGCGGCAGGAGAGAATCCGAAGGTAAACACGGCCGGGAAAATTACGATTCCGGCAAGAAATGCCACAGCGGTGTCGAGAGAGGCTGTGATAACGGCACTCTTCGCAAGCCGGGTTGAATCGCTAAAATATGAGGCGTAGGTGGTCATACATCCGAGACCGAGGCTAAGGGAGAAGAATGCCTGTCCCATGGCCCCGAGCATCACTCCTGAATCTATCTTTGAAAAATCAGGGTGGAAGAGAAAACGTAGACCTTCGCCGGCACCAGGCAGGGTTAGCGAGTTGATGCAGAAAATAAGGAGGATTACGAAAAGTACCGGCATGAGTATATTGCTCATTCGCTCTATCCCCTTGGTGACGCCTCTCACAAGAATAAGGAAATTGAGAGTGAGAAATATAAGAGTCCAAAGCACCGGGCGCCAATTGCCGGTGGAAAACTCATCGAATCGAGCGTGATATTCTTCCATTGAGGCAAGGTCGAGAGAGCCGCTGACAGACTGCACGAAATATTCGAGAGTCCAGCCAGCCACAACCGAATAGAAACTCAGAATCAGTATCGACGCAAGAATTCCCATATATCCGGCATAAAACCATTTCCCTTTAGGAGCGAGCTTGCGATAGGCTCCGAAGATATTGCTTCTTGTGCCTCTACCCATCAGAAACTCTGCACATATCACCGGAACTCCGATGATAAAGATAAAAAAGATATAGCAGAGCATGAAAGCTCCGCCGCCATGAGTGCCGGCTTCATAGGGGAAACGCCATATGTTGCCGAGGCCAACGGCTGAACCTACAGTGGTGGCTATAACACCGAGTCGGGTGGCAAACTGTACGCGTGTTTTTTTGCTCTTTTCAGATGTGGACATGTGAAGATGATGTGAATTAGTCTATCACTCAACTGGCTCGTCGAGAAAACTACGCTGCGGTCCGTCGGGACGTTGAATTTTCGTCTTTCTGTTTTTTGATTTGCCTGTTCGTCGTGATTGTATGGAATAATATGTGGCGGTAGTGTCGTCTGACTGAGTTGTGACCGTGTCGGCCTTAGATGTGTCGGCCTGAAACTTCACTGCTTCATGCTGACCGGATGTGTCACACATCCTCACGATAAGGCAGAAACAAAGCACTGCGGCCAGAAGGGCAAGCAGCGCAATGAGTCCTCTCCTTTCGCCGGATGTGAAATCGACAGCCATTACAACAAAGCCGGGATAAGCACAAGCGCGATTAACGCGGGTGCAATATAGCGGATTATGAATATCAGCGGTTTATAAAGTCGAGTAGAGATGGTGCCGTAATTTGACAACTGGTCTTTGAGAAGATTGTGTGGTGCGAACCATCCCATATACACACACATCAGCAGAGCCACTACGGGGAGGAAAATGTTGGTGGCAAGGTTGTCTAGAAAATCAAAGATATTGCGGCCGAAGATTTGGATGTAGTCAAGCGGTCCTTGCGAGAGCGAACAGATGGTGCTGAACAAAAACAGAGGAAGCAGGGCGGTAAACACGGCCTTGAGGCGTGCAAACCCGAAACGGTCTTGAAGAAACGCAACTATCACCTCGGCAAGAGAAATCGTAGAGGTGACGGCCGCCACTGTAAGAAGAAGGAAAAACAGCGATGACCAGAATCTGGTCCAATCCATCTGAGCGAAAACTTCAGGGAGGGTGATGAAAACGAGAGTGGCACCTCGCATGCCTTCTCCCTCAAGATGAAATGTAGTGACGGCTGGAAAGATTATAATACCCATCATCACGGCCACAAGCAGGTCGAGCAGCGACACAGTGACGGCGGTACGTGTAAGACGAGTGTTTTTAGGGAAGTAGGAGGAGTAAGTCACGAGAATACCCATGCCGAGACTTAATGAGAAGAATGCCTGACCGAGAGCATTGAGCATCACCCCGGGGGTGATTTTAGAGAAATCGGGACTCAGGAAGAATTCAAGACCTTCAGGTGCACCGGGCAGTGAGAGCGATACGCAGCAGAAAATCACGAGAATGAGGAATAGCAGCGGCATAAGCACATTTGAGAGCCGTTCGATGCCTTTCTGCACACCACCGATAAGCACCGCGATATTGAGCACTATAATAATATATGTGTTGATGAGCGGATTCCATCCCTGAGTGATAAACTCTTTCATCTTTATGGCGAAACGGGCCGACAGATCGCCGCTGTCACCTGCTACAGGTGAGTAAAGCGCACCGGTGGCCGATTGCCACAGATATTCGAATGTCCAACCGGCCACAACCATATAGAACCATAAAATCATATAGCTTGCCAGAATGGCAAGACCGCCCACTCCCCACCAGAATTTCTTTGCTCCGAGGTTTTTGAAAGAGCCAACTGCGTCGCTACGTCCTGAGCGACCCAGTGCAAACTCCGTCACCATTACCGGTACGCCGAGCAGAAACACACATAAGATATATATAATAAGGAAAGCCGCTCCACCGTTGGCCTGCGCTTCGGCGGGAAACCTCCACACATTGCCGAGCCCTACGGCTGAGCCTACAGTAGCAGCAATTAGTCCGATTTTAGATGCGAACTGTGGTTTTTTTGACATTAGTACGTTAAGTGTATGTGAATGATTGCTATATTTCGCACAAAATTAGTCAAAAAATGTAATATCCGAGCGTTTTATATGGTGCTTTTTGTTGCATATTGAAACATAGTTAAGTATTTTTGCCGGAAAATGGACAAAATTCGTAAATATATATTCAAAGCTCCTCCATATTTCTTCACACTTGCAGTGACTCTTGCGGTGTGTTACTTCACTCTTGTGCCTAATCCGTTGCCGAGCGACCATATCCACCTGTTTCCACATAGTGACAAGGTGGTTCATTTCATAATGTTCGCCACTCTTGCCGGAGCTATTCTCTTTGACCGCTGCAGGGCGCACCATATGGTCCCCCGGCCTTTAGCAGCGATTGGAGCCATGATTATTTCTTCTTTATTCGGAGGAATTGTCGAAATTCTTCAGCATTTAATGGAATTGGGACGTTCGGCCGATTGGCTTGATTTCATTGCCGATACCATCGGAGCTGCGTTTGGTGCATGGTTGGTGTATGTCTGGCCCGGATGGCAGTCTGTGTGGCGGCACGAACCGGAAGAAGTGGTGTTAGATTGCGCCACCGGATATTCTTCACGGATTGACTGTGTGAAAAAAATATATCTCTCCTCTTTTCCTGAAGAGGAGCGCCGTCCGTGGCATGAGTTGATGCGGCTCACCGATAGCGTTGGGGGCCCGTTTGGTTTTTACATAGTGAATTATGGTAAGCGCCCTGCCGGACTTATTACCGCCTGGGCTTTTCCTGAGTTCACCTATATAGAGCATTTTGCCATAGACAGTAGCTGCAGAGGCAAAGGTGTTGGAGCGCGAATTCTCAAGGAGTTTGTGAAAAAGCAGTCAAATCCTGTGGTGCTTGAGGTTGAGCCGGAGTCTGATGGCCCGCTTGCGCGAAGAAGAATCGGTTTCTACAAGCGTTGTGGATTTATAGCTTTTCCTGACTTCAGCTATGTTCAGCCACCTTATGCTCCCGGTCTACCTTCCGTAAGCTTGATGCTTATGGCCACCTCTGCAGATCTTAATCTAAATAAAGTGGCGTCAACGCTTCATGCCCGGGTGTATGGTGCGGTAAATAATGAATCTGAAATAACTTCAACCAATGATTAAAAGTCTCTTACTCCTTATTCTGGCCTCTCTTGCCGCTTTTTTTATAGCCGGATGCAAACACTCGGAGCATACCCATCCTGTAGTTACCGTAAGTATCGAGCCTCAGAAATGGCTGTTGGAGCGCATCGGTGGCGACAGGATAGAGGTGAGAACCTTTCTTGCCGGAGATGCCAATCCTGAGAGCTTTGACCCGGCTCTGTCTGTGATTCGCGATGCAGCCAGAAGCGACGCATTCATGCGCATGGGGCATCTTCCTTGGGAAAACTCACTGATTGAGAAGGTAGTGGCAGGCAATGAGTCGCTACTGGTTGTGGACACTTCTGAGGGGATTGACCTGATAGAGGGCAGCCACGGACATCACCATCATCCCGGTATGAGTGAAGTGGATCCCCACACATGGTCTTCCGTGAAAAACGCGCGTATCATGGCTGCCAATATGCTTAAAGGTCTTCAGACCATAGACCCGGCCGGCTCCGACTATTATGAAAAAAACTATCGCGCTCTTGACGCTTCTCTCGATTCTCTTGACAAATCTTTTGCCTCAAGACTTGCTCCGCTGAAGGGGGAGTCTTTTCTGGTATGGCATCCCTCACTCAGCTATTTTGCCCGCGATTATGGCCTAAACCAGATTGCCATGGGCATGGAAAATAAGGAAATGACCCTCCCTATGATGCAGAAAAAACTTGATGAGGCCGCTTCTCACCGGGCAAAGGTGTTTTTTATCCAACCGCAGATGGATGCCGGAGGTAAGGCCGAGCCTATCATAGCACGCACAGGAGCGGTGAAGCAGGTGATTCATCCTCTCTCGCCCGAATGGCAGGCCGAACTTGAAGTGATTGTGGATGCACTGCTCAACACATCGTCAGATAATGTTATTGCAGATGGAAAATGAAGATTTGCTGATAAGGCTCCGAGGGGTGAGCATGCTTCGCGAGCACAAAAAGGTGCTCTCCGATGTGAATCTCGAAGTGAGAAAGGGCGACTTTATTGCTGTGACCGGGCCTAACGGCGGAGGAAAAACAACATTGCTGCGCATAATCTTGCGGCTTCTTGCACCCACTGGGGGGAGTGTGGAATATTTCAGTGGCGGACAGCCTGTGAAGCGTCTGTCAATAGGCTATCTTCCGCAGAAGAATATGACAGACTCAAGTTTTCCTCTCTCTGTGCGCGATGTTGTGGCTTCCGGTCTGCTTGGAATAAAGGTTGCTGACCGTGCAGAAGTGGAACGTCGCACATCTGAAATGCTGCGTGCGGTAGGACTTGAAGAAAAGTCAGGAAGTCCAATCGGCGAACTCTCGGGCGGACAGTTTCAGCGCACTCTTCTGGCGCGTGCTCTTGTGGCTAAGCCCGATGTGCTTGTGCTCGATGAGCCTCTGAGCTATCTCGACAAGCATTTCGAACACCGCATATATGATATCATAGCCTCTTTGCCAAAGGATGTAACGGTGATACTTGTATCGCACGAGATGACCACTATCGCCTCGATGGCAAGCCGGCATGTGATAGTAGACCACACGGTGAAAGAGTGCCATTCGGGCAGTCATATGGTGCATTATGATTGCTCGGATGAATGTGACTGTCCGGAATGCAGTGCCACGCATAGGCTCGAAGGTCAGTCTGTGTGACGCTTGTAGGCAGGGATGTAAAGGCGGTCGAAATCTTCGTCGGAAGGAGAGTCCGGATGGTCTGAACCGGCATCGTCGTCGTTGTCATCGTCGGGTTGCTGGGCCGGCACAAGCCATGCACTCATCTCCCACAGTGCATATATGGGCAGAAACACGACCATCAGCGTAAATGGATCGCCTGTTGGAGTAACCACAGCCGCCAGAACGAGAAGTCCGGCTATGGCGTGGCGCCTGAATTTCTTGAAAAACTCACGCGTGAGTATGCCCATTCGGCCAAGCATCCATGCCAGAAGAGGCAGCTCGAATATGATACCCATCACGAGGATAAGCACAAGAAAGTTGTCCATATACGAGTCAAGCGAAATCTGGTTGGGCACCATTTCGCTCACTTTGTATTCGGCAAGAAATCTGAGCGTGAGCGGAAACACAAGGAAATATCCCACAGCCACGCCGAGAAAAAACATNGTGTTGCCGAAAAAGAACGCCCGCTTCACTCCACGCTTCTCATTNTCATAAAGCCCCGGAGATATAAATCCCCACACAAGATAGATGATTGCCGGAAAAGCAAAAACCACACCGAGCCAGAAAGATGTGGTCATGTGGATGAAAAACTGCGACGCGAGCTGAATGTTGATGAGTTTCACCTGAAAATCGCCTGTNGCGAAGTCGGGGAGCATGGATGAGGCGCCGGATATGCGCGCGAAAAGCCNATAGAGGGGNAAATCACCGTTGCACGGAGCGAGGATAATATTATCGAATATCCATGGCATGGCCACAAAAAAGGCTGCCGCGAAAATGACCACAATCAGCCCGGCACGAAGAATCACTCCGCGCAGCGCGTCTATATGGTCCCAGAAACTCATTTCGGCGAGCGGCTGTCCGCCCTCCGCCTTGCTTGCAGGCATCAGTCTTCTTTTTTATCCGTCTTGGTTTTTGTGTCGGAGGGAGGAGTGTTGAGTTCGTCGGATATTTCATTCATACCCTGGCGGAAACTTCTCACCCCCTTGCCTATTCCTTTCATCAGTTCTGGAATCTTCCGGCCGCCGAAAAGCAGCAGAATCACAAAGACGATGATGATGATTTCACCGGTNCCGAGATTGAAAAATGCAGGTATCATAGGATGTCTGTTTGTCATTTTGAACCTCAAAGTTAGCTGATTTTTGTTGAATCCGGGCTATGTCAGGGAAAAAAATCGTAACTTTGCCGCGATTATATCATCATTATCATATAAAGAAATATGAAAGCATTCGTTTTTCCCGGACAGGGCGCCCAGTTTGTGGGCATGGGTAAAGATCTCTACGACAACAACCCCGTGGCCCACGAGATGTTTGAGAAAGCCAACGAGATTCTCGGCTTCCGCATTACAGATATCATGTTTGAAGGCACNGACGAAGACCTCAAGCAGACCAAGGTGACTCAGCCGGCCATCTTCCTTCACTCAGTGATTCTTGCCAAAACTCTCGGCGAGGAGTTCAAGCCCGACATGGTTGCGGGTCATTCGCTCGGTGAGTTTTCAGCTCTCGTAGCCGCCGGCGCTCTCAGCTTTGAAGACGGTCTGCGTCTGGTGGCNGCCCGTGCACGTGCGATGCAGAAGGCCTGCGANCTCAAACCCTCCACNATGGCTGCCGTGCTGGCTCTTCCTGATGAGAAGGTAGAGGAGATTTGCGAGAGTGTGCCCGGAGTGGTTGTCTGCGCTAACTATAATTGCCCCGGTCAGATTGTAATCTCCGGCGAGGTTGAGGCCATCGATGCCGCATGCGAAAAGCTGCTNGCTGCNGGTGCCAAGCGTGCNTTGAAGCTCAAGGTTGGTGGTGCGTTCCATTCTCCCTGCATGGAGCCTGCACGTGCCGAACTCGCCGAAGCTATCGCCGCTACGGAGATTCATGAGCCTATCTGCCCCGTTTATCAGAACGTAGACGCTCTTCCCCACTCAGATCCCGCTGAAATCAAGGCCAACCTCGTGGCTCAGCTCACTGCTCCCGTACGCTGGACACAGAGCGTGAAAAATATGATTGCCGACGGGGCTACAGAATTCGTGGAACTCGGCCCGGGCAAAGTGCTNCAGGGACTGGTGGCCAAGATTGACCGCAACGCTACCGTTTCCGGCCGTCAGTGATGTGGCCTGACGATACCGTAGTCTATCATACCCTCACCAACGGCATTAAGGCANTCTGTGTGCCTTATGCCGCTGGTGTTGACTATTTTGGGGTGAGTGTCAATGCCGGTAGCCGCGATGAGGATGATTCGTGCCACGGGTTGGCGCATTTCGTNGAGCANACCCTGTTCAAAGGCACACAGAAGCGAAGGTCCTGGCACATTATCAACCGGATGGAACGTGTAGGGGGCGAGCTCAATGCCTTTACAACAAAAGAGGAGACCGCGGTATATTCCATATTNCCTTCCGGAAATCTCGACAGGGCAGCNGAACTTATTTCAGACCTGCTTTGCGACTCGGTTTTTCCACCTCGTGAGCTTGATAAAGAGCGCGATGTGGTGGANGATGAAATCAATTCCTACCTCGACACACCTTCTGAGGCCGTGTATGATGATTTTGAGGAGATGATATTTGCNGGGTCNCCTCTGGCTCATAATATACTTGGNAATAGCCATAGTGTTGCCTCCCTCACTGGTGATGACTGCCGGCGATGGCTCGGCACTATGTTCACTCCCGGAGAGATGGCTGTATTTTATGTCGGNTCGAAATCACCTGCAAGTGCTTTCCGCATCATGGAGCGTCATTTCGGAAGGATGCATCATGCCGATAAGCCACGTTCGCGCTGTGTNCCTCCGGTNCTTCCTCCCTCAGATATTGTGAGGTCACTCTCGCTCCATCAGGCTCACACGGTGGGNGGNGTGAGAATACCCGGTATATTTGAAGGTAAGACTCATATTTATGCCCTNCTGGCCAATATAATAGGTGGACCCGGCATGAACTCGCTGCTCAATGTGGAGATGCGCGAACGCATGGGACTNGTCTATACTGTAGAGGCTACTACGGTGACATATACGGATTGCGGNCTGTTTACAGTTTACTACGGGTGTGACTCGGACAGCTCGGATCGCTGTCGAGGAGTGATGGAGAGGGTGATGCGTAAGATNTCTTCAGAAGGTCTGTCGCCACGACGTCTTGATGAGGCAAAGCGACAATACATAGGCCAGCTGGCTGTGGCCGGTGAAAACCGTGAACAGATGGCTCTTTCGTCNGGCCGGTCGCTTTTGTGTCATGGTCGACTGTTCAGCCGTGCAGAACGAATCAGACGCATNGAGGAGATTACNCCCNCTGCTTTTGCCGAGGCTGCCGGTGGGCTCTCGCCGGATAATTTTTCATTTCTTACATTTTCATGAATCTGAATCAAAGCTGTTCATTTACTTGCAGATGCATCGCGGCCATTATTCTTAGTGTGGNTTTGNATGTGGAGCCCGTTGCGTCTATGCCTCCCGANCGTCCGATANCACGGGTGGTAAAGAAGGGTGCGAGTTATTCGATAGTAGGGGAGCGCGGTCGCAGGCTTGCGGTTATCACTCCTCCTCCTGGAGCAGAAATGATTGGTTTCAACAATAGTTTCTGCATGATGCGTAGCGGTGGCGAATATCTGTTCTATAATTCCGGTGGGCGGCAGTATCTGCGGTTAGACACAGCNTCATTGGCCGGNCAGGTAAAGGCGGTGAGCGGCTACACCTTTTCGGCAGGGAATGACTCGCTGACGGTCACTTACGGACCCGATGGCAAGATTCTTTCATCAAGACTCCACCCGCCGTTTGAGCCGGTGGATTCTTCCGGTGTTGTAGGCCAAAATGCCGAAAAAATGGAATAAAGGGAAATTTTTATCCACTGTCAGTAAAATATTCACTAACTTCGCTGAAGTGCTATGAAAATAGGTGAAATAGATTTAGGCAACCGGCCGGTGATGCTGGCTCCGATGGAAGATGTGACAGACGCCTCTTTCCGGCTGATATGCAAGGAACAGGGAGCTGATATGACCTACACTGAATTTGTGTCGGCCGACGCGCTCATACGCAACATTTCCGCAACCACNCGCAAACTGCATATTGACGAACGTGAACGCCCTACGGCCATTCAGATCTACGGACGCGATACAGAAGCGATGGTCGAGGCCGCACGCATTGTCGAAGAGGCACGGCCTGATATTCTGGATATCAATTTCGGNTGTCCGGTGAAGAAAGTGGCCGGCAAGGGAGCCGGTGCGGGAATGCTCCGCGATATTCCCAAGATGCTTGAAATCACTTCGGCCGTGGTAAAGGCTGTGAATATTCCGGTTACTGTAAAGACTCGCACAGGNTGGGATCATGACAACCGCATNATCCCNCAGCTGGCCGAACAGTTGCAGGATTGCGGCATAGCTGCTCTGACTGTGCATGGACGCACACGTTCGCAGATGTATACCGGCTCGGCCGATTGGGAGATGATAGCCCGGGTGAAGGAAAATCCGCGTCTGTCAATTCCNGTGATTGGTAACGGCGACATAACCAACGNCGATGAGGCGGAGCGTGCGTTTGAGAAATATGGTGTTGACGGTATAATGGTGGGCCGTGCTTCTATAGGTGCGCCCTGGGTGTTCCGNTCCATCAAGTCGCGTCTGGCAGGCGTGAATGTTGAGCCTCTCACCGATGCCGANAAGTTTGCCATACTCCGCAGACAGATAAGGGAGAGCATAGACCGGATAGATGAATACAGAGGTATTCTTCACATCCGTCGTCATCTGGCGGCCTCTCCTCTTTTCAAGGGCATTTCCCATTTCCGCGANACAAGAATAGAGATGCTCAGAGCCGACACGTATGACCACCTTGACTCTGTGCTCTCCGACATAGAATCGCGTCTCGCCTCCGGACGTCCGTTTAATGAATAATACACATAGTTGACATGAATATCTCCAGACTACTTCTTTTTGCCACCGGCGCCGCTTTGGCTCTTTCAGTATCGGCGGCCGACAACACTCGCTATGAGCTCGACGTNAAGGATTTCAGTGAGCTTAAAGTGACAGATGCCATAAATGTGGANTANCGCTGCAATCCGGATTCGGCCGGCAAAGCAGTGTTTTATGCCNCTCCTGAAATNGCATCGCAGATACTTTTTGTGCCCGGCACCAACAAACTTGAGATTCAGCTCGCTCCCGATGAAAGCGGTGTGCGTCGNAATCTTCCGGTTGTGACGGTCTATTCAAGCTACCTCACATTTGCCGAAAACTCTGGTGACTCCACCGTGAGAGTGCTCAGCGTGGCTCCTGGCCCCAAATTCAGAGCAAGAGTGATCGGCAATGGGCGNATGGTNGTGAGAAACGTNAAAGCGACCCAGGTTGACGCATCGATTGACACCGGCAAAGGTTCGGTTGTGGTGTATGGAGAAGCTACTTCTGCAAAACTTACCTGCACCGGTACCGGTTCCATTCAGGCAGACGAGCTCAAGGCTTCTACGGTGAAATGCAGCGTGTGGGGCACCGGTACCATAGGATGCTGGCCACAAGAGAATCTCTCTGTGATGGGAGCCGGGTCTGGTACGGTCTATTACCGCGGCAANCCTTCCATAAAAAATCGTTCGCTGGGAGTGAAGTTGTCTGCGCTCGAACCTGCGGAATAAGTTTCCACTCGGCATCGCAGCTCACAATGGCGCAGACCGATGATATGAAGCTGCGCGTGGCGCGCACTGTGAAATGGAATGCGATAGACAAAATCGCATCCATGGCTCTCTACACTCTTACGGGAATAGTGCTCGCCAGAGTGGTGCCGAAAGAAGATTTCGGTCTGGTNGGGGCGGTGGCTGTGTTTCAGGCTTTTGCGGCGTTGTTCGTAGACAGCGGTTTTTCGTCGGCTCTTGTGCAGAGAAAAAAAGTGAGCCGTCTGGATTATAGCTCTGTGNTGTGGTTTAATCTNTGTGTGGCAGGCATAATATATATGNTTCTGTTTATTGCCGCCCCCCTCATAGCCGACTGTTATCAGGGCGATGTGAGNCTCATACCGCTGTCGAGGGTGATGTTTCTCACTTTTATTCTNAATGCCTCTGCTATAGTGCAGACCAACAGGCTTATGAAACGGATGGAGGTGAAGATGATCACCATATCCAATGCTCTTGGTCTTGCGATAAGTTCAGTCGTGGCGATATGGATGGCGTTAGACGGATATGGAGCCTGGGCGCTTGTATGGCAGGCGATAGTCAATGCAGGTGTGAAGTCTGCNGTGCTGTGGTTCGCTTCCGGCTGGCTTCCGCTGATGAGGGTGTCATGGACATCTCTCCGNTCATTCTTCAAGGTAGGATCNGGAATGATGGGAGGAGCGTTTCTCAACATCCTATTTCGGAATATCTATGCCTTTTTAATNGGCAANCGCGCCGGAATGATTCCNCTAAGCTACTATTCGCAGGCCGACAAATGGAGCAACATGGGCATATCTTCGCTCTCTGCCATGCTCACACAGTCATTTCTNCCGGCTCTCTCCGACTATCAGGACAATCCGGAGCGGTTTGCCTCATCTACAGCCAAGATGAACCGCTTCACATCTTATCTCCTTTTTCCATGCGTCGGGATTGTAGTCGCATCGNCCACCGCACTGTTTCATCTGCTTTTCGGCNCCAAATGGGATGCCTCGATAATTCTTTTCCAGCTTTTGATGGTGAGAGGGATTTTTACGGTTCTATCNTCGGTCTACAACAATTATATTCTTGCGCTCGGGCGTGCTAAAATGATTGTTGGAACCGAACTTATGCGTGATATTGCNGCCCTGGTGGCNATAGCCTTAACNTGGAGCTACATTGCTATAGAGCGACCGGACAATCCGGTCTATGGAATCACGGTGCTTCTGTGGGGGCAGATTGCGGCTTCGTTTCTCACATGGGGTGCCACGCTCGTGATANCCGCACGCCTGTCGCTGCGCCCATGGTGGCAGTTTATCACAGATTCGCTGCCCTATGCGGGTGTGACATTGGTGGCTGTGATTGTGATGGCGGGTCTGCCGAGCGTAATCCACAGTCCGNTGCTTCTGCTTGCNGCTCAGATTTCGNCCGGNGCAGCNGTCTATCTGATTATAAATAGCCTGCTCGGTTCGGTAATCCAGCGCGAGGCCCTCGGCTTCATTTTCTCCCGTTTCTGNCGTTCGGGCAAGGTGAAGTAGAGTCAGAATTCGAGGCGGAATCCGCGTTGCTTCAGTTCGTTGTATTTATCAATATTAAAAGTATAGAGTTTGGCTTCGCGCCGGGGAGTGGGCCATACGGTTTCGTCTACCGGNGTGAGCAAACCGAGGTGCATCATTTTCTTTGAAAAATTGCGNCGGTCAAATCTGATGCCGAGAATAGCCTCATAGAGCGACTGGAGTTCGCGTAGGGTGAATTTTTCAGGCAGAAGATCGTAGCCGATGGGGTGGAAATGGATGCGTTCGCGCAGACGCGTCATAGCGTCGCGGAGTATCATNTCGTGGTCAAAAGCAAGCTGAGGCACCTTTCCGACAGGAAACCATCGNGCATCGGCGGCATCATCTCCACCATTCACATTTTGGATTCTGACCAATGCGAGGTAGGCTATTGTAATCACTCTCTCGCGTGGGTCACGGCGCGGATTGGAGTAGNTGTGAAACTGTTCGATATATGCTTTTTCAAGGCCCGTCTCCTCTTTGAGCTCACGTAAGGCTCCCTCCTCGGCACACTCTTCAGGGTTTAGAAAGCCGCCTGGAAAAGCCCATCGTCCTTTATATGGNTCTATNCCTCTCTCAATCAGCANAATATTGAGNTCAGTACCGTCAAATCCGAAAATCACACAGTCGGTCGTTACAGCCGGATGTGGATATCTATAGCAGAATTTGTTTTCTGTCAATGTTTTATTCTCCATATCGTTCAGAGAGGCGCCCGTTGAATAGATNGATAACAATGTGCATGTCTTCAGGAATGCGTTTCATGCACTCTGAGAGTATATGGTCAGGGATATTCTTATAGTAGGCGGCAGCTATTCCTCCGGCTATAGCTCCCATTGTGTCTGCATCGCCCCCGAGGGCCACAGCGTTGCGTATGGCTGATTCATAGTCGGTGCTCACAAGGAATGCTATGATAGATTCCGGCACACTTCCCTGACAACTCACATCAAAACTGTAGGTGGTCTTGATTTCCTCATAGTCGCGCGACAGATTATAACCGAATCCCTTNTCTATCACCGACTTTATATCCTCNTTGTCCATACCGCGCAAGGCGAAATAGATTGCACTGGCAGTGGCTTGTGCTCCTTTTATGCCCTCGGGATGATTGTGGGTCACTTCAGCAGATTTGGCAGCCAGTGTCATAACCTCATTGAGCGAACGGGCATAGGCTCCCACTGNGCTTACCCTCATGGCCGAACCGTTGCCCCAGCTGTTGTAGGGTNCAGGATTGCTGNTCATNACCCATCTTCTGAAATTGCCGCCGTAGCCTGCATGATGATANATTCTGCACCATGAATGCAGGGAAGATTCGAATGTCTTGCCGGTGACCAGCGCCGATGCCACGGCTATCGAACAGACCGTATCGTCAGTGTAGCGACTGAANCGATAGTCGGGGTCGAAAATCTTGAAGTTGAAATCTTTTGTGGGCTTAAACTCATAGGATGAGCCGATAATGTCGCCGCATATTGCACCCGGCAACACGAGTTTTGCGGCTTCTTGCAGGGTTCTATCTGAAGGGTTTGTCATATTGAGAAAATCTTGTGTGNTTTTTACACGGCAAAGTTATGGCTATTTTTGATAANAGCAAAANATTNTGCGTAAAATNTACACAAGTTTTTCCCATGACTTNATGAGTGAAAAATGGTTCGGAAAAAAGTAAAATGTATATGGTTTATAATTGAAAAGATAGCTAAATTTGCAATCGAAAGATATTCTTTCTTCAAAACCAATCAATCATAAAAAGGAATGAGAAAANTANTTATGNCTTTTATGGCTGGTGCAATGGTTCTCACCGGATGCGCTGGNAATAAAAGTCAGGAAACCACAACTACCACNGACATGCAGCAGCCTGATTCATCCACGGTCTATATGACCCGCGAGATATCTCCCGAGGCCATAGTAAAGCTCTATAATGCTCTTGGACGNAAGGCCGAGGGAAAGGTGGCTATTAAGATTTCTACAGGCGAACCGGGAGGCCACAATTTCTTGTCGCCCTCGCTTATTGCCGATTTCGTGAAGCTGACCGACGGCACGATAGTGGAGTGTAACACTGCCTACGAGGGACGTCGCTTCTCCACAGCAGACCATCTTAAAGCGGCCGAAGANCATGGTTTTACAGCNATAGCGCCTGTGGATATCATGGACTCCGAGGGTGAGGTGAAACTTCCGGTAGACAGCGGGCGGCATCTGAAATATGATATCGTAGGCTCCCATTTCCCCAATTATGACTTCACCGTTATCCTGTCGCATTTCAAGGGGCATGCCATGGGAGGCTTCGGAGGTGCTGTTAANAATATGTCAATCGGCATCGCATCGTCCAANGGTAAGAGCTATATCCATTCGGCCGGCGCTCTCGATACTACGGCAGGCCTCTGGGACCANATTGCTCAGCAGGATGATTTTCTCGAATCGATGGCTGAGGCNGCAAAGGCTGTAGCCGACCATTGTGGAGATAATATTATATNTATAAGCGTGGCCAACAATCTCTCTGTTGATTGCGACTGCGATTCTCATCCCGCCGACCCCGAGATGCACGATATAGGNATTCTTGCGTCGCTTGACCCTATAGCTCTTGATAAGGCATGCACTGATTTGGTGCGNAACTCCGATGACCATGGAAAGATTCATCTAATAGAGCGAATTGATTCGCGCAACGGTATGCACACTCTCGACTATGGTGAAAAGATAGGCCTTGGCAGNCAGACATATCGTCTCGTCAGTCTCGACTGATGCAATCAGCNTACGGCTGAAAAGTAAAAATCCCCGGAGCAGTGCTTNTCGTGAGCAGCGCTTCGGGGATGCTGTTTTTGATTATATTTTCTAANNNATTNAGTACTACGCTNTTATTTGATTTNGATGATGCGGTAAATACAAAAAACAAAAAAAAATTACTCGTCATCACGACGAATAATCTTTTTACCTTAAATCTAATACCATGAAAAACTGGTGCAAAGGTAGGCATTTTNTTTATATCTGCAATATATTCTGTTGAAAAAATANNNCGNATTATNNTTTATTAACTCTNANGGGGTNTGTATAGNNCTGANANAANTANAANNATTAAATAAANCTAAAAATAATTTANTAATNNTNTGATTANTGGAGGATAAATTGGAAACNATTTAAGTTTTATTATATTTGCGCAAAAAATTGCNAAGGATGTCGGATTATAAGAATATTCTGATTTTGGTGGGCGGCTTAATGCTGGCAGCTATGTCTTGCGGCCGTAAGGGGGNGCAAGATAGTGGTGTNATAGAGGTGTCGCTGACAGATGGACGCATAGAGTGGGAGGAGCTGTTTGANAGCATCCNCGTGGTTCCGCTNNANACATCTGACAGCGTGCTTCTGACCGGCGCGGGCAGAACCNTNATTTGGGNNGGNGATATGTATATACTCAACCGTGACAGAGTGTTCAGGTTTGACTCTTTGGGANACTTCAAAAACNGTATAGGGANGGTNGGNAATGGNCCGGNNGANTANCNCTATGCCTANGANTTNGANTTCAATCCNGANACNGGCAATCTGTTTATNCTNTCNCCGTTTGGCACNGCNTATGANTATNCNNCNGATGGTGAATTNATAGNCTCGCATGAACTTCCGGCAATGCCAAACTATCAGCGTCTGCGCCGTTTAGCTGGTGGAAAATGGATGGCATGGTCCGTTTGCTACTATGATGAGCAGCCAATCTCTATTTTGAGCGAAGATTTGTCAGAATGCATTCGAACTCCTGAAATCAATCTTCACATGGTGGATTTACATTGGGCAAATCCCGATTTTTTTGAATATGATTCGGTGCTTTATATGAGTCCTACATTTGACCAGACTGTATATGTGGTGTCCTCCGATACAATAGTTCCGGTCTATCGTTGGGATTTCGGTGCGGGGAACAACATTAGTGAAGAGGCCTTGGCT
>JAAVDA010000016.1 GCA_014802045.1 Bacteroides sp. | reverse complement strand
GCAGCGGCCCTTTCTCTTGTACTACTTCCTTTGTCTATTGTAAATCTTTCAATGTTCTCTATTCCGCTTCTTTCGAAGATGCACTCAACAATTTTGAGCGCCGAAATGTTTTGCAAAGTTAAGGCGAATTTTTCAAACCACCAAATTTTTCGAGAAAAATTTTTGATTTATTTTTTTTGAAATCCGCCCGGCCTTTCAGCCGCTCTTTTGCGNCCCTTTCGGCCTCTGCCGTGGTGTCGTTCTCAAAAGCGAGTGCAAAGTTACAACTCTTTTTAATTCCCACCAAACTTTTCGNCAAGAAATTTGTTGGNCGTTTTTCTATGATTTTGTCTAATNAATTATNTAATAGNNNATTATTGTATTTTGGGNNNTAAATATTTAACANTCGTTNNCAAATNGACNACTGCGACAGCNGNTGAATTTCATGANAATTCGCTGGAANAGCAGGAAACAAGTGTGACACCCCACGGCACTCCCCTGCCCCGGATTTACTCACCCAGGAGGCTGAAAAATCTGCCTGCATACCCGGGCGGGATGATTGGAAAATAAATCTGAGAGCGAGAAAAAACCGGGGGCGGGAGAAATTTACACATCTCGATGGGTGAAAGCGGCCGCTGTGGGGCGCCTCTGAAAGAGAAGAAACCGGAAGGAGAGGGAAGAAAAAGTATTCTGAGCGAAAAGTGGGGCGGAATTTGGAGGGGAAATGGAAATGCTGTAATTTTGATGTCGGATTGCGGACACTAACACAGCATCGGTCTACACATATATATTATATCTATGAGTGCGGGACCTCACTGAGCCCATTGCATGTGGTAATCCCGGCTGTGACCGCTTACTATTATAATAAATTTTACAGACTCAATCATGACTCCTTTTATACACCTACACGTACACACACAATACTCCCTACTTGACGGCCAAGCTTCAGTGTCGGCGCTTGTGGACAAAGCCCTCGATGACGGCATGGCAGGCATAGCTATAACCGATCATGGAAACATGTTTGGAGTGAAAGAGCTATATAATTATGTGAACGGCGGATGCATGAAAGGCTACAAAAAGGCTCTTGCCAAGGCCGAAAAGGCCGGAGATGCCAGAAAAGCCGAAAAAATAAGCCGGAGGATAGAACGGATAAAGAATAAGGATTTCAAGCTGATAATCGGGTGTGAGATGTATGTGGCCAAAGATTCGCTGCTCGACAAGACCGACCGCCGTGACACCGGGCGTCATCTTGTGGTGCTCGCCAAGAATCATCAAGGCTACAAGAATCTAATAAAGCTCGTGTCGCAAGCATGGACCGAGGGATATTACACTCATCCGCGCACAGACAAAACAGCTCTTGCCGCCCACAGAGAGGGGCTTATCGTGGCGTCGGCTTGTCTGGGAGGCGAGATTCCGAGACTCATCAGAGAGGGGTCGATAGAGGCTGCCGAAAAAAGCGTGGCATGGTGGAAAGAAACATTTGGCGACGACTATTATATTGAGCTTCAGCGCCACCCGACGAATGTGGCCGGCGGTAACCGTGAAGTTTTTGAGATACAGCAGCAGGTGAACCCGAAGCTGATAGAGATTGCACGCAAGATGAACATCAAGCTGATTGCCACCAACGATGTGCATTTTGTGAATTCTACCGACGCAGAAGCGCACGACCGCCTGATATGCGTGAGCACAAACAGCAATCTGACCGATCCGTCAAGAATGCGCTACACCAAACAGGAATGGATGAAGACTCAGGAGGAGATGAACAATCTCTTTGGTGATATTCCCGAAGCTCTGGAAAACACTCTTGAGATAGCAGCCAAGGTGGAAAGCTATTCGATTGACCATGGGCCCATCATGCCCAACTTCGATATACCGGCCGAATTCGGCACGGAAGAAGAATACCGTGCCCGACTGACCGAACAAGACCTTTTCGATGAGTTTACCCGTGATGAAAACGGCAACGTGGTGATGAGTCAGGAGGATGCCGAGGCCAAAATCAAGAAGCTGGGAGGATATGACAAACTATACCGCATAAAATTTGAGGCAGACTATCTGAAGAAACTCGCCTATGAGGGCGCGAAAAAGCGCTACGGCAGCCCTCTGACTCCCGAGCTGGAAGAGCGCATAAATTTCGAGCTTCATATAATGAAGACGATGGGATTTCCCGGCTACTTCCTCATTGTGCAAGATTTCATAAAGGCCGGGAGAGAGCTGCTCGGGGTGAGCATCGGTCCGGGCCGTGGCTCTGCCGCAGGAAGCGCCGTGGCCTACTGTCTGGGGATAACCCAGATAGACCCGGTGAAATATGACCTGCTTTTCGAACGATTTCTGAATCCAGACCGAATATCGCTACCTGATATAGATATAGACTTCGATGATGACGGCAGAGCAGATGTGTTGCGCTATGTGACTGAGAAATACGGCGAGGAAAAGGTGGCTCATATCATAACCTACGGCACAATGGCAGCCAAATCGGCCATCAAGGATGTGGCGCGCATCGAGCAACTCCCGCTCTCNGAGAGCGACAGACTGACGAAACTAATACCCAAGCGTATGCCAGAGGTGGACGGCTCGCCTCTTGACCCGACATTGGACAACTGCTATAATTACGTGCCCGAATTTAAGGCCGAGCTTCATAGTCATAACCCACTGGTGGTGGAAACATTGCAATATGCCAGAGAGCTTGAGGGGAATGTGAGAAACACCGGTGTGCATGCCTGCGGAGTGATTATATGCCGCGACGATATAACCGACTGGGTGCCGGTGAGCACGGCTGTGGATAAAGCCTCGGGATCTAAAGAGAAAATCATCGTGACACAATATGAGGGAAAGGTGATTGAAGAGACCGGTCTGATAAAAATGGACTTCCTGGGTCTGAAGACTCTCTCTATAATAAAGGAAGCGGTGGCCAATATCAAGCGAACGAGCGGCAAGGATATCGACATAGACAGTGTGCCTATCGACGATGAAAAAACATATCAGCTCTATTGCGAGGGAAATACGGTGGGGACATTCCAGTTTGAGTCGGCCGGAATGCAGAAGTATCTCCGTGAGCTCCAGCCCTCTACATTCGAAGATCTGATTGCCATGAACGCGCTGTATCGTCCGGGGCCTATGGAATATATCCCAGACTTCATTGCCCGCAAACATGGACGGCAACCTATCACCTACGACATACCGGAGATGGAGAAGTATCTCAAGGATACGTATGGAATCACGGTGTATCAGGAACAGGTGATGCTTCTGTCGCGACAGCTGGCCAACTTCACCCGAGGCCAGAGCGACTCACTGAGAAAGGCTATGGGCAAAAAGCTCATCGATAAGATGAACGAGCTTGAGAAACTCTTCATGGAGGGTGGACAGGCCAACGGGCACAATCCTGACACGCTTCAGAAGATATGGAACGACTGGAAGGAGTTTGCCAAGTATGCCTTCAACAAGAGCCATGCCACATGCTATAGCTGGGTGGCGTTTCAGACCGCATGGTTAAAGGCCAACTATCCGGCCGAATATATGGCTGCGGTGCTGACAAGAAACCGTTCGGACATAACAAAACTGACGGTCTTCATGGAGGAATGCAAACGAATGCACATCCCGATTAAGGGTCCGGATGTGAACGAGAGTTACCTGGAATTTGGTGTTAACACCGCCGGCGACATCCGTTTCGGACTTGCTGCCATAAAAGGAGTGGGAGAAAATGTGGTGACGGATATAATCAACGCACGAAATGCTGGAGGCCCCTTCACCTCTATCTATGATTTTGTGGAGAGAGTGAGTCTGGGATCGCTCAACCGACGCCTGATAGAGAATCTGGCCTATGCAGGAGCTTTCGACTGCTTCAAGGATGAGATAAAACGCGAAGACTTCTTTGAGAAAAACGCTAAAGGAGAAACATTTTCGGAGGTGCTGATGCGCTACGGCCAGATGTTTCAGCTCGACAAGCAGAGCCAGAGCATGTCGCTGTTTGGCGACGATGATGCCGCCATGAGCACAGCCGGCCGACCGCCGGTGATACCGGGAGTGCCCTGGATAGACGCATTCAAACTTGAAAAGGAGAGAGAGCTTGTGGGAATATTCCATTCGGCCCATCCGCTTGACAACTATTATCTGGAGCTGCAATATGGCATGGATAAGCTCAAGGATTTCAAGGGTGATGACGTGAAAGAGGGACAGCTCTACACCTACGGCGGTCTGGTGATTGAAATGACCTCGCGACCCACCAACAACGGCGGCCGATTTGCAATACTGAAACTGGAGGATTTCTCCGGCACAGCCGAGATATATCTCAACGAGAAGGCTTTCGCACAGTTTGCCAACTACGGCCAGCCAAACATGGCCGTATATGTGAGAGGTGAATACAGCCATAGCCGTAAGACCGGAGCTTTATATTTCACGGTAGGAGCCATGGGCTATCTGAGCGACCTCAAGGGACACCTGATTCACGGGCTGACACTGACTCTGGAAAAGGAACAGATAAACCAGACGGTGCTCGATGTGCTGAAAGAGAGTGTAGACACTCCGCGCGAAGAGAGAATGAGCATGGGAAGTCTATCGATGAGGGTGTTCGTGCCCTCGGTGAGCAGATTTCTGAAGTTTGACTCTCCGAAGCAGATACCCCTGACACGCAAAACCCTTGAAGCACTCGAAGATATGCGGATAGATTTTGCCGTTGACAAATAGCTGTAGCTGGCCCACAGTTCATCATAAATATTTTTGGCGAAATAGGGAATATTCGCTAATTTTGCAGCACGTTTTGGTTCGCGGAAACGCGATTAATAGGGAATCCGGTGTGAATCCGGGACAGACCCGCTACTGTAATTCCTCCAAAATCATCGGCATAAAGCCACTGTCGGTATCCACGATGGGAAGGCGTCGGTGACACAGGATAAGTCAGGAGACCTGCCAGACGAGAAATATTTCAATAATCTCGTGGATTAGATTTTGAAGTGAGGAGAATTGACGTAGAAAAAGGCAATATGTCGGTATATACCTACGGCCTGGTTGCCCGTATTTCCGACAACAGCTACCGCATAATGTGGCAGCCATATTGTCGTGTTCTGACTTTTGCCGCTTCCGTCGCTACCGTGCTCTATCTTTTCCACCTTAAAACATCATTATCTCTTTATGAAATGTCCAAGGTGCGAAAGGGAATTTGTTCATACTCCACATTGGAAGGACAAAGTGGTATATGCTACTTTCGCTGTCACCATTCTGCTATGGCTGACCGATTCCCTGACTGGAGTCAATGCCAACGTTGTGGCTATGCTTCCGGTAGGTGTGCTGTGTATGTCGGGGATCATCACCAAGCGCGATCTTGAGCAGCTGTCATGGAGCATATTGTGGATGATAGCCGGTGCGTTCGCACTGGGAGTAGCAATGAAAGAATCGGGGCTTGCCGGACACCTGATCGAGGCTGTGCCTTTCGGCTCATGGTCGCCTATGGTCGTCATAATAGGATCCGGGCTGCTCTGCTATCTTATGGCCAACTTCATCAGCCATACCGCCACGGCCGCCCTATTCATTCCCATCCTCGCCATTGCAGGCAGCTCCATGACTGAGCAGTTGGCACCTTTTGGTGGCGTTTCCACCCTGCTGATAGGCGTGGCTATATGCTCTTCCGTGGCTATGGTGCTTCCGATTTCCACCCCACCCAATGCTCTGGCCGATGCCACTGGATTCATAAAGCAGAAACACATGGTAAGAACCGGTCTAATCATGGGCGTGGCAGGTCTGTTGCTCGGATATCTGGTACTTATTTTCTGCGGAGTAAACGGAATATTCTAAAAACCAATCCATAAAGATGAATATTGAAACTACAGGCAGTTTTCTGCCCGATGAAAACCTTATAGCTGCCCGACAGTCCTTCGAACATGGCGACATTGACCGCCAGATCCTCACCGAAAAAGAAGATACGGCCATACGACTAATAGCGGAGCGTCAGATATCATGCGGTCTGCCGTTCGTGACATCAGGAGAACTTCGCCGCAAGCACTGGGCCAAAGATTTCTGGTTCGGTCTGCAAGGCATTTCGTGCAACCACATCGATTCCGGCCATATTTATCAGCCNGTGGAAACAGCTGAGGACGTAGTGCACATCAACGGCAGAATTGCGTTCAATCCTGAACATCCGTTTTTCGACGATTTCCGTTTTCTAAAAAGCGTTGTTTCAGATAAGGCCAAATGCCGCCAGACACTCCCCTCCCCGGCCAGCCTGCTTCTGGAGATTTATGACATAGCCGACGGACACCCGGAATCAACTTACTCCTCTAAGGAGGAACTTATCCGGGACATAGCGGAAGCGTACCGACTGACTGCCCTGAAACTGTATGAGCTCGGCTGCGACTCACTGCAATATGATGATACAGCTCTTGGACTCATGTGCGATGACGACTATACCAAACGATTGTTGCAAGGCGGTGTAGACCTACTCGGGCTTCACCGTGAAATCATAGACATAATAAATGCCTCTCTGGAAGGACTTCCTACCGATATGGAGACTTCAATCTACATCTCCGGGGGCGATCCTATCGTTCCGGAATGGGAGCATATTGACTATCCCGACAATATAATGCCCAAAGCATTGTCATCGCTCAATTTCGATAAATTTTTCCTGCCGTTCGCTCTTGAGAATGACTATGCGATAGAGGTGCTTCGTCATATACCCCAGGGAAAGATGGTTGTACTCGGACTTGCCGATGCCCACAGTCCGCTACCTGATGATCCGGTAGCCCTGTCATCCATGTTCCACAAGGCCGCCCGTATAGTAAAGCCGTCGATGCTGGCCATAAGTCCGCGCTCAGGATTCAAACTGTCGAGTTTCTATGAACGGGCTTTGAGTTACGAGGATCAGTGGCGCAAGCTTAAGGAACTTGCAGAAATCTGACATCCATCCCCGCCTCTACAATCCGCTGTTGCCCCGCATTTTTTCTGCCAGACTCTTTTCATGTTGCGGGGCAGCAGCGGTTACACTCTGCTTTTGATTGGCACGGGCTGTTGGAAGTGACGGGAATATGTTGTAAATTTGCAGCAGAAAGAAACAAAACCTTAAAACCCTTAAAAGATATGGCATTTCATTTTACAGACGCCAACGTCAAAGAGATCATCGCTTCGGGCGAACCTGTTGTAATCGACTTCTGGGCCACATGGTGCGGTCCGTGTGTGAATATGTCGCCGACCATCGACGAAGTAGCCAAGGAATATGAAGGTCGTGTGACTGTTGGGAAATATAACATTGAAGAGGAGAATGACCTGAGCATGGAATACCGCATCATGTCTATTCCGACCATCCTCTTTTTCAAGAACGGCGAGCAGATACGTGACCTCCGTCTGGCCGGTTCGCAGTCAAAAGCCACTCTTGAGGCGCAGATAGAGAAACTTCTCGCCCTCTAAGCAGCGGAGAATAAAGACAGACTGACTCACAAAACATAAAACCAACGCGGCTGACAGACCGGACGAGATGCCGGGATATCGGCCGCGTTGTAAGTTTATACGCTGCAATAAATACTCCGACGCCAACTATGAAGCGGATTTCATCTGCGGTGTCTGATAGTAGCAGTTACTTAATTTTTCAATCTTCCACTTACCTCCTAAAAATATGATGAGGAAAGCATTAACATCGCTGCTTGCTTTTGCAGCCCTGACAGGCTCTGCCGAGACCCTGACCATTAATATGGCCGACTACGGGGTGAAACCTGACCGGAAGGAAAACATATCGGCCAAGCTTACCAAGGCTCTTGACAGGATTAAAGCTGAGCATAAAGGGGATACACTGACCCTTCGCTTCTTGGCCGGCCGGTATGAGTTTCATGAAAAAGGAGCCCCCTGCCGCGAACTCTATATCTCAAACCATGATCAGGACAACCCCAAAAGGATTGGTATAGATATTGACGGTTGGGACAATCTGACAATCGACGCCGAGGGAGCTGACTTTATATTCCATGGACGTATGCTCCCGGTTGTTGTGACGGGAAGCAGAAATTTCACGATAAAAAATCTGCACATTGATTTCGACACACCACACATCACTCAAGTGGAAGTGGTGGCTAACGGAGAGGAGGGCATAACCTTCAGAACCGCACCATGGGTAAAGGCCGACATAGATAAAAAGGGGAAATTTGCTGCCCGAGGAGAAGGCTGGACGCTTACTCCGAGCAGCGGCATAGCGTTTGAGAAAGACACAAGAAGAGTGGTGTATCGCACGAGCGACCTCTGGATACCTCTCGATTCAGTAGTGAAAGCCGGCGACAAAAACCTTTACAGGGCTCCCCGCTGGAAAGACGGCAGACTAAAGGAGGGGACGATTGTGGCCATGAGAGGCTGGGGGCGTCCGACTCCGGGAATATTTCTAAGCGAAGATTCGGCAACAATGATAGAAAACGTAAAGGTGCATTATGCCGAGGGGATGGGACTTCTCGCGCAGCTCTGCGACGACATAACACTGAAAGGATTCGGAGTGTGTCTGCGCGGCGAGGACGACCCGAGATATTTCACCACCCAGGCCGATGCCACTCATTTCTCCGGGTGCCGCGGACTTATCAGCTCGACCGGCGGACTATATGAGGGGATGATGGACGATGCGATAAATGTGCATGGCACATATCTGAAAGTGACCGATATCAAAGACCGACGCACACTGACCGGACGCTATATGCATGGACAGAGCTACGGATTCAAATGGGGCGATGCAGGAGATTCAATCCAGATAATCCTTTCGGAGACAATGGAGGCACTCCCCTGCCGGTTGACAATAGCCTCCATAGTGCCATCTGACAAACCCACAACAGAGGGAGCGAAGGAATTTACAATCACTTTCAATGAGAATCTGCCGGAGGAGGTGAAGCCGGGAGGTAATTTCGGACTTGAGAACCTGACATGGTGTCCGGAGGTATATTTCGCAGACAACACTGTGCGCAATAACCGCGCGCGCGGCTCTCTCTTCAGCACTCCGAGAAAGACGGTGGTTGAGCGCAATCTGTTTGACCACACTTCCGGAACAGCGATATTGCTCTGCGGCGACTGCATGGGATGGTTTGAAACAGGAGCGTGCAGAGATGTGACCATCCGCAACAACCGCTTTGTAAATGCGCTGACCAATATGTTTCAGTTTACGGAGGCCGTGATATCCATCTATCCTGAAATTCATAATCTGGAGGGACAGCAGGAATATTTCCATTCAGGGATAAGAATTGAGGAGAATGAGTTTGACACATTCGACGCGCCCCTGCTATATGCCAAATCGGTTGACGGGCTAAGCTTCACGGGCAATAAGGTGAGTCACAATTCGGCCTACAAGCCCTTTCATAAAAACAGATTCACATTCCGCCTGCAGCGCACGCGGAATGTGATTATCGAAAACAATGATTTCAGCGGTAAAGATCCGTCGGTGAGTGTGGAATAAGGCTCACACGTCGCATTTGCTGATTGAGAATATGAAGCTCTTGCGGAATATCAAAACGATTACCGCAAACAGAGCCGTGAGCACAAAATTGAGAATAAAGGCGAATCCGGTGACTCCTCCGGCATGAAGGAGCGAGCGGATACCGTCTATGATAACCGGAGCAATGGCTATCGCCCCATAGTTTGCAATAAGCACGAGGGCGAGAGCCATTGTGCTTTTACGCGGGTCTGTGACAGTGAAGGTGGCCTTGTTGTAGAGCACCGGCTGGTAGATACCGTAACCTGCTCCGATGAAAGCGGCTCCGACCATCATGGCCCATTCGGTGCGGACAAATGCAAATAGGGCGAGGCCGGCAAGAAGCGAAAGGGTAGACACGATAAGAGTGGACTGCTTAAGGGTTTTGAGTATCGGCGATAGACAGAATCCGGGAATGAAGATAAAGAAGAAATAGATGGCTGTGATTGTGCCTGTGAGGGATGAAGACCAATGCTCCTTCTCGACAAGGAATGGGCAATAATAGGATATGACTATGGATGAGAAAGTGACGAAGAAATAGACGCCTATAGCTGCAAAAAGACGGGAATAGATAAAACCGCCTTTTTCTGAGGCACCGGTGGAGTGTGACGCGGCCTGGCATGAATTTGCCGTGGCGGATGAGCCGGTAGAATCGGACGAAGTGGTGCCATAGAGGTCTTCAACAGGAATCTTACGCAGAAACGGGCTTATGGCAAGCGGAATAAGAGGAATGAGATAGACCACGAAAGGGAGATGCCAGTTGCCATGCGAAAGAAGACCGACTGCATAGGTGGCACAGACAAGAGTCATGTTGGAGATAGCAGACTGGAGGCCCATCTGCTTCATGCGGTAGGGGCCGGCAAAAGTGTCGGCAAGCAGACCGGTTGAGAACGGAATCAGCAGTCCGGCACCCACACCGAGCAGGCAGCTTATGACAATCAGCTCTACCATCGAAGTTGAGAAGAGATAGAGAATGCCACATAGGGCATAGATAATCAGGGAGACCACCACAATAGAAATCTTATGACGGGAGAGCGACAGACGACCCGAAAGAAGAAGACATGGAATAATGAGCAGATTGGGGAGCATGGTGAGCAGCTGTTTCTCAAGCTGGGTGGTGTGGGGGAAAACCTTGGAGAGGGTGCCAAGCATGGGGGTGATGGCCAATCCGGGGAGGTTGACGACCAAAGAGAGCGACAAAATGGCTACGAGGGCCGAGAGTTTAAGCGGGAGCTTGCCGGTGGTGACAGTCATAACAGTAGTTTCAGTGATGTGAAATGTATAGATTTATAACATCACTACAGAGATAATGGTTGCCGAAGTAAAAAAAAGCGTCCCACCGGGGATGGCAGGACGCAGTATATCGAAGTAGGGTATGAATCGGAGAAAGGAGTCAGAAACGACGGATGCCCATCACATGGCGCACTTCATTGAGTGTTGCGGCAGCTCTCTCGCGAGCCTTTTCAGCACCTCTACGCAGAATGCGCGAGATTGTTGCATCATCGCCCTGAAGGTCAAGAATACGCTCACGGATGGGAAGAGTGATTTTAAGAATATCTTCGGCGAGCTGTTTCTTGAGGTCGCCATAGCGGATAGAGCAGTCGGCATAGGCATCGCGATACTGCTGAACGACTTCAGGCGATGAAGTGAGCTGCATGAGCGTGAAGAGATTTTCAACAGTCGGGCTCACCGGCTGATTGGGCACTTTTGGACCTTCGTCGGTGACGGCTCTCATCACCTTTTTGCGGAGAGTCTTTTCGTCGTCGATAAGATAGAGACAGTTGCCTTCGCTTTTTCCCATCTTGCCTGACCCGTCGAGGCCGGGAACCTTGACCGGAGCACTGCCGAAATTGAAGTTGGTAGGTTCGGGGAAGAGTTCTACTCCATAGAATGAATTAAAGCGACGGGCAAAACGACGGGTGAGCTCAAGATGCTGCTCCTGATCCTTGCCGACAGGCACTTTAGTGGCTTTCTGAATCAGGATGTCGACCGCCATAAGGGTGGGATAAGTGAGCAAACCGGCATTGACGCGCTTATTGGAATCCGTGCCGATAATTTCTTTTTCGATATCGTCTGATTCAGACTTAATGCCGAGCTGTTTGCGGGCTTTATCTTTGAAGGATGCCGTGCGCATAAGTTCGCCAATGCCTACGTGCATATTGAGCAGAAGATACATTTCCGATACTTCCGGCACATCGCTCTGCACAAAAAGAGTGGCCTTCTCCGGATCGAGCCCCGCTGCAAGATATTCAGCCACGATATTGCGAACGTTGGCGTGGAGCATATCGGGGTCGGGATTGGTGGTAAGGGCATGGAGGTCGGCTACGAAAAACATGGTGTCGTAGTCGTTCTGCATCTTCACAAAATTTTTCAGCGCACCGAAATAGTTGCCGAGGTGAAGATTGCCGGTGGCGCGGATGCCGCTGACCACAATTTCTTTATTTTGCTGATTCATCAAACTTGTATTATGAAAGTCACTTTATGAAAATCTATGCAAAAGTAGCAAAAATGACGGAAAGGTCAAAAAAAAGAGAGCACCCTTCAGAAGGATGCTCTCTCAAATATCAGATAAGCGTCAGAGCTTAGTTGGCGTTAGCAAGTTTGAAGCGGACAGGGAGTGTAAACCATACGTTTACAGCGTGGCCGTTCATCTTACCGGGGATAAACTTGGGAAGTTTCTTAACTACACGGATAGCTTCTTTGTCGAGCTCGGGGTCTTTACCACGAAGCACCTGAACCTCACCTACAGAACCGTCCTTCTTCACAACGAATCGAACAGATACTGTGCCCTGCACACCATTTTCGGCGGCGATGGGAGGATAAACGAGGTTCTTATTAAGCCATTCGTAAAGCGCAGCTGTACCACCGGGGAACTGGGGATCCTGCTCTACAGCTTCGAAGACGTGGTTGTCTTCAACCGGTTCGGTCTTTTCTTCAACCACTACGACTTCTTTATGCTCCTGAGCGTTGATGATGTCGTCGACACCACGGTCCTCGTTCACCTGACCGATAGCACGGTCGTCTTCCTTAAGTTCGTCCTGGCTCTTCATCTCCTCGTCGACCTGGTCGTCCTGTACGATGGCAACCTCGGTCATCTTGGCGGTGTTGAGCAGTTCTTCCTTAATAACTTCGGGTTTCTGCTCCTCGATGCGCTGGGGCTCCTCTTCCTCGGGTTCGGGCTCGGCTTCCTCAGTCACCATTTCAGCCATAGCCTGCTCGATTGTGTCTTCGGGACGTGCTTCGGCCGATTTGATAACAGTGTTAACCAGGAAAGCGAGGGCGAAGAGAATCGCGATAACAATCACGATAACTATCATAGCGCGGTTGTGACGGCTGTCGGAGGCCTTGCGGAGCTGGTAGGCACCGAATTCCTTGTTCTTGCCTTCGAAAATTATGTCGCGCCATTCTTTTGATGAAAGATCTACATCTTTTGCCATTGTTGTTCAGCTTTTAGGGTTAATATATATCTATCATCAATTAGTTACGGTGTTTGCCGATGTAGTCGAGAATCATCACTGAGTCAACCTGATTGATGTTGTCAATCTGGTAGCGTGAGATCTGGTTGATCTGCATTTCGTCGAGTGCTCCGATCAGGCTTTCCCAAGAAGCTTCGGGAGTGGCCTTGATGATAACAACCGGACGGGTAAGTGTGGAGTCGTTACGGATTTCCTTAGCCTTAGCCTGATAGATACTGTCGTTGATCTCAGACTTGGGCGAGAATTCCTTAGCACGCCACTTAACCTTGAGGTCGTCAATCTTGGCAAGCACCTGCTTGTTGCGATCGTGGAGGATTTTGCGGATACCACGCTGAACAGAACCGTCATTGCCAATGAAAGCCTCCTTGTTGAGGTTGTTGTTGTCAATGCGTCCGTCGTTGTCTTCATCGGCAACGTTGGGCTGTCCTTCGTAGTAGTACACAATGTTCATGGGTTTGCCATCGTCATCCTTGCGGATATTGCCCTGGGCATCGCGCTCGGTTGTGACGATCAGCGTGATAGCTTCAGATTCCTTAGCTTTGTTCATGTCCTGCTGCTCAACCTTCTCATTGGTAGGGAGGGTGATCTGCAGAGTCTGCGACTTAATCATCGTGGTACAAAGCATAAAGAACGTGATCAGAAGCATGTTCATATCCACCATCGGAGTGAAGTCCACATGGATAGACATCTTCTTTTGGGCGCCTTTTTTCTTTTTACCGCCCTTGTCGGATTGTTCTATTTGTGCCATAATGAATTAGTCTTGCTCAGTTTTAAGGGCTGTCATCAAGCTGAAACGGTTCATCTTGAGGGTCTGGAGGTTGTCAAGCACATGCTGCACGGTAGAATAGGGGGTGGTGCGGTCGGCCTTAACGGCGATACCTTCACCCTTCTTCATAGCAGCCTGCAGATTGTCATTGCCACTTGAATAGATGGCACGCATCCAGATCTGGAACTCGTTGGGCTTTTCAAGATCCTTGTTATCATCGACGGGAATACCGACGTCAGCACGCGACATATCGCCGATAATCTTGTCTTGTTCGGTCTGTGACATTCTCAGGAATGTCGGGAGAGCCTGGAAAGGAACTCCGAAAGTGTTGAGCTTGGAGAACACGTTTACGTCGGCTTCCGACAGTTTTACTTCCTTGCTGGGATGGAGTCTATTATATTCCGCAACGGCCTTCTTGAGAATTTCGGCGCGGATAGCCTCTGAACCCCATTCGTCTTTGGTGGCGGCGTCAGCGTCACCGGCAACGGAGATAAACACCTTTCCTTCGGGTGAAATCAGGATAGAAGCCAGATTGGCAGTCGGCACCTTGACTTCNGAAACCGATGACGGTGTGATAACCGTAACGGGTTCTTTCTGAAGGAATGTGGAGGTTAACATGAAGAAAGTAAGCAAAAGAACAGTCACGTCACTCATCGCGGTCATGTCGATGAGGGTACTCTTTCTTTTAATTTTTACTTTTCCCATATTACAGTGATTATATTATATTAATAAGGTGTAATAGGGGATCAGTGTGTAGCTGCGAATGTCTGAACGATAGAGTAGCCGATCTCGTCGATAGCGTAGGTGAGGTTATCGATCTTGTTGGTGTAGTAGTTATACGAGATAACAGCGAAAGCACCGGTTGCGATACCGAAGGCGGTGTTGATAAGAGCCTCAGAGATACCGGTAGAGAGCTCGGTTGAGTCGGGAGCACCAGACTGAGCGAGAGCCTGGAACGACTTGATCATACCGATTACAGTACCGAGAAGACCAACGAGAGTACCGAGAGTAGTCATGGTAGCCACGATGGGNAGGTTCTGCTGAAGAGCAGGCATTTCCATAGCGGTAGCCTCTTCAACTTCCTTCTGGAGAGTAGCTACTTTCTGTTCTTTGGTGAGGACGGTGTTCTGATCCATNTCCTGATAGCGGATGAGAGCTGCAGCTACAACAGCGGCAACGCTACCCTTCTGAGTCTTGCAGAGGTTCTGTGCACCGGCGATATCGTTCTTAGCGAGGCAAGCCTTAACACCAGCAACGAATTTGGTGATGTTGCCCTTACCCTTAGCGCTGGAGAGGGCGATGTAACGCTCTACAGAGAGAACGATAACGGTGAGGAAGAGGGTCTGGAGGATAGGCACGATGACACCGCCTTTGTAGATGGTGCCCCAGATGTCGTGGGGGTGACCTTCTTCAAAGTGTGATTCGTGACCGAACCAGAAGATGAAGAGGAGGACTGCTACGATGAAGCAGGCGATGATAACGTAGAACGCNTTTTTGATTCCGCGAACTTTAGNTTCTTTCGCGGTAGCGGGCTTTTTAGCCGTGGGCTTTTGAGCTTCCATAATTTGATAATTACTAATTTGTATTAAGGTTATTTGTTTTGATTGATGATTTCTTATCGTCACTATCTTACGAACATCATGGCCTTAAAAGGGTAGGGAGTCCGTGGTATAGATTGGTGTCTGTTTTGTGTTGATAGGTGGTGTTAAGTGAAACATTACTGCAAATGTATCACGAAGTTTTCAACTTACAAAATTTTTTAACCTCAATTTTACATTAAACGTAAGGTTTTAGCAGTAGCATGAGCATTCGGCCATATTATAATGTATTTTTTGACATTAATTCTTAATATTTCAAAATTTATAGATAACTTTGCTCCCGCAAAAATTGTGTCCGCTTGAGCAGGANGCAAACATATAAGTAAGTCATGAAAATCAGTTTATACTCTCCTACGCACCTTCATAATAANCTTCAGACTNACTTATCTGTAGTGATGGAACTCAANAGCTCCCTCNCCGCAAGTGCTAANCTTATTAATGACACAATCGCACCATAATATCNACTAACTTTNATGACTTACTTACCAGAAAAATGGACAATATACTGAAACTAAAAAAAGGCCTTGACCTGCCGCTTGAGGGAAAAGCTGCCGATGATGCTCCACGGACTGTGTGTCCGGCCGTCAGAGTGGCTGTTACCCCCGACGATTNCCCGGGCTTCGTGCCGAANCTCATGGTGAAGGAGGGCGACAGTGTAGAGAAAGGTCAGCCGATAATCAGATCGAAAGAACACGAGGGACTATGCCTCTGCTCGCCGGCCACAGGGACCATAGAGGCTGTGGTGAGAGGCGAACGCCGCAAGATAATCCGTGTGGTGATAGCGGTGGACAANGCCAATAATAGCGCATGGCGGATTGATGTGAATGCCGCCGATGCCGAAAGCATAAAACGCGCGCTGATGATATCAGGACTCTGGGCAGCGATGCGCCAGCGCCCCTATGATATAGTGCCTGCTCCGGATAAAACACCAAAAAACATATTTGTGACGGGATTTGACTCGNCTCCTCTGGCTCCCTCTCTTGAAGAGGCCGTGAAGGGGAAGGAGAGNGAGATTGCANCCGGAGCTGAAGCCTTGAAAAAACTCACCGACGGACACATATATATATCTACGCGCGCGGGANCGAAAATAGACGTNCCACAATGTGCCACTCATGTGATTGTCGACGGGCCTCATCCGGCCGGCAATGCCGGGATCCAGGCGGCAAATATAGCTCCCGTGAACAAGGGCGAGACAATCTGGACTCTCGATATCGTGACCCTCGCCCGCATAGGCCAACTGATNCTTACCGGCACCACCGATACTTCTACCACAGTAGCCGTAACGGGGTCTGAAACNGTGACNCCGATGTTTGTAGCCACCACAGACGGAGCGGAGATTGCACCGCTGATTGCNGGCAATGTGAAGGAGGATGGNGCTCACCACCGCATCATATCGGGCAATGTGCTTACCGGCAAGCGAGTGGANGCAGACGGTTTTCTCCGTTTCCCTTACCGCCAGATAACCATCATACCGGAAGGGGATGACGTNGGCGAGTTTATGGGCTGGGCATCGGTAAATCCCGGAAAAATGAGTGCGAGCCGCGCATTTCCGTTGCAGATATTCAAGAAGCGCTTTGCTCCCGATGCGAGAATTCTCGGCGGCCGGAGAGCAATGATNATGTCAGAACAATATGACAAAGTGCTTCCGATGGATATTCTGCCCGAATATCTGATAAAAGCAATCATATCGCGCGATATAGACCGGATGGAGAGTCTGGGCATATATGAAGTGGCTCCGGAGGACTTCGCTCTGTGTGAGTTTGTAGACCCCTCTAAAATCGAGCTTCAGAAGATAGTGCGCGAAGGGCTNGACTATCTGCGCAAAGAGCTTGAATAAAACCAACCGAAATCACAAATCGACTCCATGCTGAAAAAGTATTTAGACCGAATAAAGCCCAATTTCGAGCCAGGGGGGAAGCTTCACGCTTTCCACTCTGTGTTTGACGGCTTGGAAACCTTTCTCTACACTCCCGACACAACTTCGACATCGGGCGTACATATTCATGACAGCCTCGATTCAAAACGAGTGATGATCATAGTGGTGCTGGCATTGATGCCATGCCTGCTNTTTGGAATGTATAACACCGGCTATCAGAACTTCCTCGGATCCGGTGCGAGTTCGTTCCCCTTCTGGAGCCTCATGGCCTATGGGTGTCTGGCTATATTGCCGAAACTTATAGTGACTTATGCAGTGGGGCTCGGAATAGAATTTGTCGTGGCTCAATGGCGCAAAGAAGAGATTCAGGAGGGGTTTCTCGTGACNGGTATNCTCATTCCGCTCATTTGTCCGATAGAGACTCCGCTATGGATGATAGCCGTAGCCACAGCCTTCTCCGTGATATTTGTGAANGAGGTGTTCGGAGGCACAGGCTACAATATCTTCAATGTAGCTCTCGTGACCCGNGCTTTTCTCTTTTTCGCCTATCCGGCAAGCATGAGCGGCGACCGTGCATTTATCTCCTCGTCGCCCATCTGCGGAATCGGAGGCACAGTGAACTTTGCCGACGGTATATCGGGCGCCACTCCTCTGGGGCAAGTGGCCACCCACACGGGAGGAGCTCTTGAAATACACAACATTGTCGGCGACCCGGTGAGCAACTGGGATGCATTTCTCGGCCTTATTCCNGGTTCGTTTGGCGAGACCTCGACACTTTGCATACTCCTGGGCGCCGCTCTCCTGCTTCTGAGCGGAATAGCCAACTGGAAGATTATGGTTTCAGTGTTTGCCGGCGGACTTCTCATGGGTTGGATTGCAAACATGTTTGCCACNCCCACCTATCCCGGCTCATTCCTCTCACCGTGGCAGCAGCTTATCTATGGCGGTTTTGCCTTTGCCGCAGTNTTTATGGCCACAGACCCGGTGACCGCAGCTCGCACAGGCGCGGGGAAATATATNTACGGGCTGCTCGTTGGAATAATCGCCGTGCTGATACGAGTGTATAACAACGGCTATCCCGANGGCGCCATGCTTGCAGTGCTGCTCATGAACGCCCTCGCTCCCCTGATAGACTACTGCGTTGTGCAGACCAACATCAACCGCCGTCTCCGCCGCGCGGAGGCCGCCAAAATCTCAGAGTCATGATCAACAAACAGAGCAACGTATATACGATAGTCTACATAGTGGTACTCGCCGCAGTGGTGGGCGCCGCTCTGGCTTTCACCTCTCTGTCGCTTCAATCGCGNCAGGAGGAGAANTCCAATAAAGACAAGATGCGCCAGATTCTGGCGGCCGCACGTATCACTCCCCCGTCTGACAGCATAATCGCAGCTTTCGACCATTATATCGTGGAGCAGGAGGTGACAGATATTAAGGGGAGNAAGGTGGATGCCGACGCATTTACCACCGATGTGGCNCAAGAGAGCAAATTGCCCGACAGCGAGAGAAAGCTCCCGGTGTTTGTGTGCCGTCTGGACAATGGAGAAGTGAAATATATCCTGCCGGTNTATGGAGCCGGNCTATGGGGGCCGATATGGGGCTATGTGGCCATAGATTCAGACGGTTCTACCATCTACGGAGCCTATTTCGCCCATCAGGGTGAAACTCCCGGTCTGGGCGCGGAGATAGAGAAGCCGGCGTTCAGCAACCAGTTTATAGGCAAACAGGTGATAAAGAACGGCGCGTTCATGCCTGTGGCTGTGGTAAAAGCTGGTCAGCACCCTACCGGCGACGAGGATTATGTGGACGGAGTGTCGGGTGGAACCATCACCAGCAAGGGTGTAGGGAGCATGCTATCCAACTGCCTCACCCCCTACCGTCAATTTCTTGAAAACCTTAGTCAAAAATAATCATGGCTGAAAAGACAGACAACAAACGGGTGTTTCTCAACCCCTTATCCAATACCAATCCGGTGATAGTGCAGATACTGGGNATCTGCTCCGTGCTTGCCGTCACCGCAAAACTTGAGCCGGCAATAGTGATGGGCATATCGGTAATCGCTGTNCTGGCATTCTCCAACGTAATCATATCACTGATACGCAACACGATTCCGACCAATATACGAATCATTGTGCAGCTCGTGGTTGTGGCCGGACTGGTGGTGATTGTAGACCAGCTTCTGAAGGCCTATGCCTATGATGTGAGCAAGCAGCTGTCNGTGTTTATCGGCCTGATTATAACCAANTGCATACTCATGGGACGTCTTGAAGCGTTTGCCATGGCCAACAGACCCTGGCCTTCGTTTCTNGACGGTGTGGGCAATGGCCTGGGCTATGCGATGATTCTCGTGATTGTAGGGTTCTTCCGCGAGCTTCTCGGCAGCGGAACTCTNCTGGGCTATCAGGTTGTGCCCGACAGCTTCTATGAAGCCGGATATGTGAACAACGGCCTAATGATTCTGCCCCCGATGGCGCTGATTGTGGTGGCATGTATAATTTGGGTGCAGCGTGCCCGCAATAAAGACCTTCAGGAAGANTAATTATGGAAAATCTGAATCTTTTCATACGGTCGATTTTTGTCGACAATATGATATTCGCCTACTTCTTGGGCATGTGCTCGTTTCTGGCCGTGTCCAAGAATGTGAAGACCGCCTTCGGTCTGGGAGTGGCAGTGACCTTCATGCTTGTGATAACTCTCCCTATCAACTGGCTGNTTGAAACCTACGTGCTCCGCGTGGGAGCACTCACGTGGCTCGGCCCGGAGTATGCAGAAGTGGATCTCTCTTTTCTGTCGCTGATAATGTTTATTGCCGTCATAGCCTCCATGACACAGCTCGTAGAGATGGCGGTGGAGAAATATAGCCCGTCGCTCTATGCGTCTTTGGGCATCTTCCTGCCTCTTATCGCCGTGAACTGCGCGATTCTTGGCGGGTCGCTCTTTATGCAGCAGCGCGATTTCGGCTCAGTCTGGACCGCCACCTGCGCCGGAGCCGGNTGGGGAATAGGTTGGCTGCTTGCCATCTGTGCCGTAGCCGCTATCCGTGAGAGAGTGGCCACCTACAGCAATATCCCCGCACCGCTCCGCGGCACAGGAATAACATTTATCATCACNGCTCTTATGGGAATTGCTTTTATGAGCTTCCTCGGCATTAAACTCTGACAATCCATGATTAAGATGCTCATACCCTTGCAGGCCGGATCGCTTACAATTGTGACCGGAACTGCGATATTTCTTGCTGTGACGCTGCTGCTCGTNATTGTGCTGCTCGTTGCGAAGCATTATCTCGTGCATACCGGTAAGGTGAAAATCACCATCAACAATGACCGCGAAATCGAAGCTGATTCAGGAAAGCCCCTGCTGTCTACCATGGCCGACTGCAATGTGTTTCTNCCCTCTGCATGCGGCGGAAAAGGGAGCTGCGGTCAGTGTAAGGTTCAGGTATTTGAGGGGGGAGGCGATATTCTTCCCACCGAAGCGGTCCATTTCTCACGCAAGCAGGTGAAAGATCATTGGCGTCTGGCCTGTCAGGTGAAAGTGAAAGACAACCTGAGCATCGGAGTGCCCGCCTCNGTGCTTGATATCAAAGAGTGGGAATGTGAGGTGATATCCAACCGCAATGTAGCCACATTTATCAAAGAATTTATCGTGGCTCTGCCTCCCGGACAGCATATGGACTTCATTCCGGGTTCGTATGCCCAGATCAAAATCCCGCCTTATGAGATGGATTATGATCGCGACATNGANAAATCGCTTATAGGAGAGGAATATCTGCCTTCGTGGGANAAGTTCGGACTGTTTACTCTCAAATGCCGCAACACGGAGACAACCGTGCGCGCATATTCAATGGCCAACTATCCCGCGGAGGGTGACAGAATCATGCTCACAGTGCGCATAGCCACNCCCCCCTTCAAACCGAAACCNCAGACAGGTTTTATGGATGTGATGCCCGGCATAGCTTCAAGTTATATCTTCACCCTAAAACCGGGCGACAAGGTGATGATGAGCGGTCCTTACGGCGACTTCCACCCGATATTCGACAGCAAGAAGGAGATGATGTGGATAGGTGGCGGTGCCGGCATGGCTCCTCTGCGCGCTCAAATCATGCANATGACCAAAACCCTCAACACACGCGACAGGGAGATGCACTATTTCTATGGAGCGAGGGCACTCAACGAGGTGTTCTANCTCGACGATTTCCTGCAGCTNGAGAAAGAGTTTCCNAACTTCCACTTCCANCTNGCGCTNGACCGTCCGGATCCNGCCGCCGATGCAGCCGGNGTGAAATANACTCCNGGATTTGTGCATCAGGTGATATATGACACTTACCTGAAGAATCANGANAATCCNGANGANATNGAATACTANATGTGTGGTCCCGGCCCGATGAGCAAGGCNGTNGAGGGAATGCTCGACAGCCTTGGAGTGGACCCCGAAAGCATACACTACGATAACTTCGGGGGTTAAGCGAGNGANANTNNGAAAAGNTCAGAGGCGTTGGCAGTCGTTACGGCAGCCAACGCNTCTTTTGTAAGACCGAGCGCATCTGCAGCCACTGCGGCAGTATGAATCATATATGCACTTTCATTGCGCTTGCCTCGATGAGGCACCGGGGCAAGATATGGCGAATCGGTCTCAAGGAGGATTCTATNGGGAGTTATGGCCGGGAGTACGGATTTAAGAGAGGAATTCTTGAATGTGAGAATNCCATTGATGCCGAAATAGAAATGGTCGCCGATGCGACGCCGAATCTCCTCAACATCGCTTTCACTCCCTCCGAAGCTATGAAACACTCCCCTCACGCCCCTATGGCTTTCAAGCACTTCAAGAGTGGGCGCAAGCGCTTCCCGGCAATGGATTATGACAGGAAGAGAGAGTTTTTCAGCCCAATCCAGCTGGCGATNCAAGGCCTCCATCTGCTCGCTGCGAAACTTCTGCTCCCAATAGAGGTCCATGCCTATCTCACCTACGGCCACATAACCGNCTGCATCGGCAAGGTGCGACTCCACAAGATCGAGCTGTGAGGCGAAATCGGCCTCTACTTCTGTGGGGTGAAGCCCCATGGCCATAGATGTGACTTCAGGAAAAGAGCGGTGCAGAGCCTGCATAGGCTCAATTGTCGAGACCGACACATTAGGAAAAATCATGTGGCCTACTCCTGCTTCTATAGCTCTCCTCACCGCTTCCGAACCACCGTCNGGGAACTCTTCGAGATATAGGTGGGTATGGGTATCTACAAGCATCAGTGANTGCGGTTTACGGTTTTCATGGCGAGCGAAGTGAAAAACTCCACGGCTTCATCCGACAGACCCGCAGCATCAAGCTCACCTATGGCNTCAGTGGCATAGCGCTCTATTAATGACAGGCATCTTGCCGGAAGATTAAGAGCGTCGTAGACACCACGCACCCTCTCGAACTTATCGGGGGTGGGCTCTGAAAGCTGACGCGAAATCTCGCCAGAAGTATCCTCGGCAAGTGCATTGATAAGAAGCCAGGTTTTCTTATCGTTGCGTATGTCGCCCCCAATCTCCTTGCCGAAGGTTTCTGCCGAGCCATATGTGTCGAGATAATCATCGCGCANCTGAAAAGCGAGGCCGAGTTTTTCGCCATAAGCATAGATGGCGTTAACAGATTTGTCGGGTGCCCCGCTCATTATTGCCCCGAGAGCCGCGGCACATCCGAGCAACACGGAGGTCTTAAGGCGAATCATCTCCATATATTCGGAGATTGTCACATCTGTGCGCGATTCGAAATCCATGTCGAGCTGCTGCCCTTCATAGATTTCCATGGCAGTGCGGTTGAAGAGGTCGGACACAGCGCGAAATCGCGTGTCGTCGCAATTGCGGGTAATGATTATGGAAGCAAGAGTGAGCATCGCATCGCCCGAGAGTATGGCCGTGGCCTCATTCCATTTGCGGTGGACAGTGGGACGATTGCGGCGCACATCGGCGCGGTCCATCACNTCATCATGAAGGAGGGTGAAGTTATGGAACATCTCTATACCGGCCGCCTGCATCACCGCAGCGTCCCTGCCAGCTCCAAAAGCATCGGCAGAGGCAAGCACAAGCACCGGACGCAGACGTTTGCCNCCTCCATCAAGAGTGTAGCGCACCGGTGCATAGAGTCCCTCCGGCTGTTGCGGAAGGACGAGGTCGGCCATAATCTTGCCGGCCAGAGAAGAATATTCGTTGAGTNAAAGCATNAATCTATCTGATAAAATAGTTAGTATCAAAGGCTNTTAGACCTACAGTATCGGTGGCATANGNTCTGCGTATCTCTCTTATAAGAGNTGTGTCGGCTCCCTCCTCGCGCAAAATCACAGCAAGGCGTGAGGGCTTGGAGGCCACGACATATACCCGAGCGAGTTTCTCAACCGATAGAGTCTCCTTNACCGAGTCAAGNGCATGGGCGAAATGACGGGANGCATAGTTGTCGGTGCTATCATAAGCCGAAACTATCTCACGGGTGAGAGTGCGCACGTAGTCACGATCGGTCGGAGAGGCCTTTGCNATCCAGTTCACAAGTGCCTCAGCAAGCTCCTGAGGTGACATTTCGGCTACAAGCTCCGCCGCCTGAGCATGAGGCGGACGCGAAATATCGATATCAACTCTCGGCCCACATGCCGNAAACAAGGAGGCCAAAAGCANCNCGGAAAAGATTATCGCAAAAGGTTTCATCCTGCAAATTTACTACAAATGATTGGTGAAACCGCAGATAAGGNGTAATTTTGCAGCCTCAACATAAAGAAAACACAGCATGAATTACCCCCTTCCCCAAGACCCGGCTATGCTTATGAGCCTGATAAATATGAAACTCCGAGATAGCTACAGCTCTCTTGACGAACTCTGCGACGATATGGACATATCGCGCGAAGAGCTCATAAAGCGGCTCGAAGAGGCCGGATTTGAATATAGNGAAGANAATCGCAGATTTTTTTGACTTNGATGTAACTTTTCATACACTTCATCACGTCAAAGCAACAGAAACATCAAAAAACCACAAAACCTATGAAACGAATAGTTACCATTCTGTTTGCAGCCGTGATGCTGCTCTTCTCTTCCCNGGCCTATGCCTCGGCTCCAACCACNGGTCTCGTCAGCGCGACCTCTTCGGCCGATATGGAAATAGACGCCGAAGTACTGCTGGATTCCATCGTGGCTACTCCCGTAATCACTCACCATNTGTCGGACTGCTGGGATGACGACTTCGGTTATACCAGTAAGTCTCATTGGATTCGTGACATATCCAGATTGATTATATCGGTNTGTGCGATTCTTGCATTTCCCGCTTTTGTGATAATCATTATCACAGTGCTGCTCCGCAACAAGCGAAGAATGCTGCTCGATAAATATCAGGTGATTGAAAACGCCATGCGCTCGGGATATAACCTGCCTGAGGTGTTCTATCTATCCAAATCTCCCCGCTATGACGACTACCGCCGGCTTCGCTCAGCCCTGCTATGGATGGCATGCGGCATCAGTATGATGGCGTTCGGAGGCATCATGGATGTGGAGCCAGTTGTGGCTGTGGGGGTGCTTCCTCTGCTGATAGGAGTAGCCAAGCTCATCGTGTATGTGATAGCGCGTCGCGACAACAACTCAAAACAGACCNGGTCAGACTACAATGCTGACCAAAATTGAGGAACTTGCTCTGATAGCCAGATGCGTTGCGGCCGACGACCGCAACGCTTTCGGCAAACTTGTCGACGCTTACANCGACTCTCTCCGTCGCTTTATNTTNAACCTCACCGGAGGCAACGCTCCTCTCACCGACGATATTGCTCAGGANACATTCATCAAGGCCTATACATCGCTGAGATCATTCAAGGGGATATCACGGTTCAAGACCTGGCTCTACCGCATAGCCTGCAATGAATTCATCAACACCATGCGTGCAGACCACCCTTCAGAGGAAATAGATAAAGCCGACGCTATCACAGCCGACAGTGCGCCGATGGACATCACAGATCTGCGCCACGATCTGCAGGTGGGACTCGCGGCCCTCAATCCCACCGAGCGTACCCTCATCCTACTGTTTTATCTCGAGGACCGCCCGATAAAAGAAATTGTNAAAATAACCGGTCTGCCAGAAGGCACCGTAAAGGTGTATCTCTCGCGCGCCAAAACAAAGATGGCCAAGGCCATGACCGACTTTAATTTATGAAAGAAACTGAAAAAGACCTTCAGNTCAAAGAAGCCTTCCGGAAGACTCTTCCAGAAGCTCCGATATCACCGTGGTTTACGCGCAAAGTGCTCAACAGGCTTCCGGAACGTCAGCGCAATCTGGCGGCAAGAATCGAAATGTGGATATGTGTGGCAGGTCTTGCCGCAACCATATGGCTCGGAGGACGGTTTGTAGCCGAAACTCTCCACAGCCCTGTGATAAGAATCAGCGATATTATAATGTATGGGATATATCTGGCAATATTTGCCGGACTGGTGGCAAATCTCGGCAATGTCATCTGGCAGCGGAGCATCCGCCATATAATTCACCGGCGGAACGGTATAGCGAGAATGCAGTAGACCGGCACCTTGCTGTCGCCAATCTTACCGGCCACCCAACGAGGCATCCGCGAGATAATGCGGATAGCCTCTTTATTCAGACTTTCCTCCACGCCTCTGATTACTTCCGGACCGGTTATCGTGCCGTCGGNGGTAACGACAAAGCCACATAACACTCTCCCCTCTATGCCTGAATTGTAGGCCTGCGCCGGATAGCGGCGCTCACGGTTGATGAACTTCATCATCGCGCCGTCNCCACCGGGGAAATGCGGCTCCTCATCGACCGAGTCAAAGATATAAGCATCTATGTCTATGACACGATTGTCTGACACCACGGTCTGATAAGTGACCACACGACGCTGCTGGGCTTGTGCGTAGGATGACCATATCAGGCTTACAGCCAGAAATATGAGAGTGGAAAGAGCCTTAAGAAGCATAGGCAGAAGAGCAAGAAGAGAATATTAGTCTGTAATGGTTAGTAATAAGGTGGTCTATCGGTTACTGATAAATTCTATTACAAAAGTAGCCATCACTCAGACAAAAAGCAAAAAGCCGGCTANCATTTTGAGAATGATTATTATTGTTTTATCTTTGTTGACAAATTACGAGTGATTTTTCTAAAATAAACGGGCACCTGTGACGTTAATCTACCGATGACTACCGCACTAAGACATCTCACTACCCTACTGACAGCCGCCATCACAGCGGTTGTGATGCCCGTAATTGGCCATTGCGCCGACTCCTCGCCCGCCTATAATTTTCTTAATATTCCNTCCTCAAGCAGGATTTACGGACTCGGTGGAGTGAATATTTCGTCGGTCGATGCCGGCATTTTGGCCGTAGAGCAGAATCCGGCCCTTCTCGGACCCGAATATGAAGGGAGTGTTGGCTTGAGCTATATGCGATATATCGGTGACTCNAATTTTGCATCGGCCGCGTTCGGCAACCGTTCGGGTGANAGAAGCGCCTATGGAGCTGCCATAAGATATTTCGGCTACGGGGAGATTCCACGCACAGATGCCACCGGAGCTTCNATCGGATCGTTTTCTCCGAAAGATATAGCTGTAAGCGCCACATATTCCCGCGACATAACGGAGTTGGTGAGGGGTGGTGCGAGCTTAAAGTGGCTCTACAGCAGCTATGATTCATATACNGCNATGGCTGTAGCCGTTGATTTNGGTGTGAATTACTATGATCCGGACCGCGATCTGTCGCTATCGGCTACTGTGGTTAATCTCGGTGGACAGGTGAAACGTTTTAATAACACCTACGAAAGGCTTCCCGTGGATGTGAGACTGGGGTGGACTCAGTCATTTCCGGGTCTGCCGGTAAGATTTTCAGTCACGGCATGGAATCTCACCAAGTGGCATCTTCCGTATTACAGCACAGGNGATGGCACGATAACATCGGTGCCCGAANTGCATCAAAGNTTTACTTCCGACCTTTTCCGTCACNTTGTGCTTGCGGCCGATTTCATCCCTTCCGAACGTTTTAATATAGGTATCGGCTACAACTACAAAAGCCGCACAGATATGGCCACCTATTCCCGCAACCTCTTATCCGGCTTTTCTATCGGCGCCGGGCTCAACACAGATGTGTGGGGAGTCGGAATAGCTTTCGCNCAGCCTCACCGGGGTGCGACAACCCTCATGATAAACCTTTCGGCCTCTATAGGTCGCCTCATAAAATAGATTCTGATTATGAACGATAAGAAAATAATCATCGCCATAGACGGNTACTCATCTTCCGGCAAGAGCACTATGGCCAAACGTCTGGCCCGCGAAATAGGCTATCGATATATAGATTCCGGAGCAATGTATCGCGCAGTGGCTCTCTACGCACTGCGTCACGACATGATAAGTGAAGATGGTAAGGTGGACGTGACAGCTCTTAGCGCCGCCCTTCCCTCGCTGAAAATTGATTTTGCTCCAGGGCAAAACGGTCAGGTGACGATGCTCAACGGCGAAGACGTGGAGCTCGAAATCCGTTCGATGACCGTAAGCAATGCGGTNTCGCCTGTGGCAGCCGTGCCCGAAGTGCGCCATGCGCTCACCGCACTCCAGCAGCAGTTTGGCCAAGAGAAAGGGATTGTGATGGATGGACGCGACATTGGCACTACAGTGTTTCCGCAAGCTGAAATGAAAGTGTTTGTAACCGCGTCGCCTGAGACCCGCGCCCACCGCCGCTTTGAAGAGCTCAAAGCAAAAAAAATGGACACTCCATATGAAGAAGTGCTCGCCAACGTGATGGAACGTGACCGGATAGACGAGACCAGAGCGGAAAGCCCCCTCCGCAAGGCCGACGACGCTAAAGTGCTTGATAATTCCACTATGAGCCCGGAAGAGCAGGACCGTTGGCTCATGGATGAATTCAACAGCGTGATAGCTAAGGTGAAATGAGCGTGAAAGTGGAAATTGACGACGGCTCGGGCTTCTGCTTCGGGGTCGTGACAGCCATACGCAAGGCCGAGGAGGTGCTCGACAAAGACGGCACGCTCTACTGTCTCGGCGATATTGTGCACAATTCGGCCGAAGTAGAGAGACTGCGGCGTCGCGGACTGGTGACCATCACACACGACGAGCTCGAAAAGCTCCACGGAGTGAAAGTGNTGCTACGCGCCCACGGCGAACCGCCATCCACCTATGAGCTCGCCCGCCGCAACAACATAGAGATTATAGATGCCACCTGTCCGGTGGTGCTCCGGCTGCAGAGCCGAATCAAGAACACCTTTGACCACGATTCTTCGAATCCTCAGATTGTGATCTACGGCAAGCATGGTCATGCAGAGGTGAACGGACTTGTAGGTCAGACCGATAGCAAAGCTATAGTGGCTGAAAATATCGGTGAGCTTGATGCCGTGGATTTCAGTCGCCCCGTGACACTCTATTCCCAGACCACCAAATCGCCCGAGGGATTCCGCCTCATGGCCGAAGAAATAAAACGACGTCTGCCTGCCGACGTGAAGTTTGACTATTACGACACTATCTGCCGTCAGGTGTCGGGACGAGCTGAAGGACTTCGCAAATTTGCGGCCGCCCACGATGTGGTGTTGTTCGTAAGCGGAGCAAAAAGCAGCAACGGCAAAGTGCTCTACGGTGAGTGTCTGTCTGTCAACAGCCGTACGCATCTTGTGTCTGGCCCGGATGCTATTCAGCCCGAATGGCTTGAGGGAGCAAAAAGCATAGGAGTGTGTGGTGCAACTTCCACACCACGCTGGCTTATGGAACAGGTGCGCGACCGTGTTGGCGAATTAATCTAATGACTCCCAAATATGGATAGTTTCGTAGCCATAGATGTGGAGACAGCCAATTCGGCTCCTGAAAGTATTTGTGCGATAGGCGCTGTCAAGGTAGAGAATGGAGCGATTACAGACCGCTTTTACGAGCTGGTAAAACCNGANCCGGATTACTATTACCGCTATTTCACCCANCGTATTCACGGCATTGGTCCATCTGACACTGAAAATGCAAGGAATTTCGCCGATGTGTGGCGCGATGTAGATGCGCTAATCGGAGGNTTNCCGCTTGTGGCTCATAACGCACGGTTTGACCGTGGATGTATCAGAGCCGCCCATAGATGCTATGGACTTGATTGGCCCGACTACACATTTTTCTGCACTCTCACTGAAGCANGGAAAACCATACCGCGACAGCTTTGTTCGTCATTCAGCCTGCCGCATCTCGCTGACTTTCTCGGCATACCATTCTATAATCATCACAACGCGCTGGCCGATGCCGAATGTTGTGCTAAAGTGGCTCTGACNCTATTCAGCCACNCCTGAGTTGAAAAGGGAATGAGAAGAATACTTCACGTGGTTGGAGTGATGGACAGGGGTGGAGCGGAAACCCTNATTATGAATGTGTATCGCCACATTGACAGAAGCAGACTGCAATTTGATTTCCTTTGTGTGCTGCCCCGAAAGGGTGATTATGAAGAAGAAATCGGCAAGATGGGAGGGAGAGTGTTTCATCTCCACGCTCCGGCTGTAAGAGTGCCTTTTCTCTATAAGATCGGAGCCTACAGCCGCTTTTTCAGAGCCCATACAGAATATGATGCAGTCCATTTCCACGCCTCCCANGCGTGTAGCGTGGTGATTCAACTCNTGGGAGCCAAACTCGGAGGCGTGGCNCACCGGATAGTTCACAGCCACAACACCTGCGCCCCCCTGCCATGGTTACACCGATTGGTGAGACCTTTGACNGGACTGTTTACCATTGAACGGCTCGCCTGCTCCNCNGCTGCGGCNGGATGGATGTTTGGCAATAACTGCANTGCTTTCCGCGTGGTGAAAAACGCCATTCCTTCATCGGAATTCACCTTCAACAAGGGGGATAGAGAGCGCGTGCGCAAAGAGTTGAGACTTGAAGAGAAAAAGATAATAATCCACATCGGCAGGTTTAACCGTCAGAAAAACCATCTTTTTCTCCTGAGAATATTCCGNGAGATANTAGANGCCGANAATAACACTCACTTGCTGCTTGTTGGTGACGGTGAGCTCCGCAAAGAGATAACCACAGCCATAGAATCACTCGGATTGAAGGACCATGTGACTATGGCCGGTACAAGAACCGATATTGCGGCATTGCTCAGCGCGGCCGACCTCCTGCTCTTCCCTTCGCTTTTCGAAGGGCTCAGCCTGGTGCTTGTGGAAGCTCAAGCCAATGGGATAAACATACTGACGACAGACAACTTAGCTCCGGAGACAGTATTCTCCTCACGTCTGCATCAGCTCTCCACTTCACAATCGCCGAACATCTGGGCTCGCGAGGCTATGAAACTGCTCACTCCCACTCAGCATCCCGACATGAGGGCACAGACCGTTATGGCCGGGTTTGACATAAAGGACACTGCCGCATGGTTGAGNTTATTCTACTCATCTCTTTCTGGCCGGAGCTGAACATAACCATATTTTGCTTATATCTCAACGCCACCCCTACACTTTTTNAGGTCATGATAGTGATATGCTGACCTTTTTTGCGTAACTTTGTATGCTAATAAAAAACCGAATACAACAGAAAGCATAAAGTCATGAGATTCAATGTTCCCAGCAAAACCCTCCATGGTTTTGTCTCCGCAGTGAGCAAAGTTATCAATTCAAAAAACGCGCTCACCATACTCAACAATTTCCTCTTTACGCTTGATGGGGATATGCTCACCGTCAANGCATCTGACATGGAAAATTCTCTTGTGGGACGTCTTTCCGTGACTGAGGCCGAGGGCAACGGTTCGTTCTGCCTCGATGCACGCCGCATCGTTGAGCTGCTCAAGGAAATGCCCGANCAGGGCATCACTTTCGAGATTGACGATGATAACCTCGACGTGAAAATCACATATCCCAACGGATGCTACAACACCGTCGGCATAAGCGGTCTTGAATATCCTCAGACCACCCAGCCCGACGAAAGTGAGACTATCTCGTTTGTATGCCCCACGGAGCAGGTGATGAACGGTATTGAGAAGACCATATTTGCTGTGGGCAGCGATGATCTGCGCCCGCAGATGATGGGTATCCTCTGGGATGTCAAACCNGATTCGATCGTATTTGTGTCTACCGACACCCGCAAACTCGTGCGCTATATCAACTCTGTGTCCAAACCCNGCACCGAAGGTTCATTCATTCTCCCCTATAAGCCGGCCACTGTGCTTAAAAACGTGTTTGGCAAGGAGGAAGAAATCAAAGTCACCGTATCCGACAAGAATGTNGTGTTTGAATCCACATCGTTCACATTCGACTGCCGCCTGATAAAGGGGCCGTTCCCCGCCTACAACCGTGTTATCCCCCTCAACAGCCCCTATACTCTCACTGTAGACCGTCAGTCGTTTATCAACGCGGTGCGTCGTGTGGAAGTGTTTGGCAACGGAGGCAACGGTCTGGTGAAATTCAAGCTCACCTCCGACAGCCTCACCCTTCGCGCGCAAGACAACAGCTACGGCACATCCGGTTGGGAATCAGTGCCCTGCTCATATACAGGCAACGAACTGCTAATCGGCTTCAGCGCTCCGTATCTCCTCGAAATATTCAGTCATATCTCAACCACCGACGTTGTGATGCGTCTTTCTGACCCCACAAGAGCTGCAGTGTGTGTGCCTTCTGAAGATGAACCGGAATCGGAACTCCTCATGCTCCTCATGCCTATGAGTATCACCGCCGACTGAACCCTATGGAACTGAAACTCACAAAACCGGTGATATTCTTTGATCTTGAGACCACCGGCACAAATATCACCCACGACCGTATAGTAGAAATCTCCCTCATTAAGATTATGCCCAACGGGGAGGAATTCGAACGGACGCGTCGGATTAATCCCGAAATGCCCATCCCTGCCGAAGCTACGGCTGTGCATCATATCACTGATGCCGATGTGGCCGACGCTCCAAAATTCGGACAGATAGCCAAAGACCTTGCCAAGATATTCGAAGGCTGCGACATAGCAGGTTTCAACTCCAACAAGTTTGACGTGCCTATGCTTGCCGAAGAGTTTCTTCGCGCAGGAGTGAAATTTGATTTCACAAAACCACGTTATATCGATGTGCAGAACATCTTCCACCGCAAGGAGCAGCGCACCCTCGTGGCAGCCTACCGCTTTTATTGCGGCAAAGAGCTTGACGATGCCCATTCGGCCAATGCCGATACGCGCGCCACTTACGAGGTGCTTAAGGCTCAGCTCGACCGCTACGATGATTTGCAGAATGATGTGGATTATCTGGCCGAATTTTCCACCCATGCCCACAATGTGGACCTTATGGGACGTCTCATCTACGATGATAAGAAGCGCGAAATCATTAATTTCGGCAAATATAAAGGACAGGTGGCTGCCGATGTGCTCCGTCGCGATCCGGGTTATTACAACTGGATAATGCAGGGCGATTTCGCTCAGAATACAAAAGATGTGTTTACCAATATCAAACTTCGGCTGAAGAACAATGCTTAAAGGAAAGCATATCATACTCGGCATAACCGGCGGCATAGCCGCTTATAAATCGGTGTCGCTGCTACGGCTTTTCGTGAAAAGCGGTGCGGAGGTTCAAGTAGTAATTACTCCGGCCGGAAAGGAGTTTATCACCCCTGTGACCCTCTCTGCACTGAGTGGCAAACCTGTGATAAGCGAATTTTTCACTGCCAACACCGGACAGTGGAACAGCCATGTTGACATAGGTCTTTGGGCTGATGCCATGGTAATCGCCCCGGCCACAGCCTCTACGATAGCAAAGATGGCCCACGGGGTTGCCGATAATATGCTCGTCACCACCTATCTGTCGGCAAAAGCTCCCGTATTCATTGCTCCTGCGATGGATCTGGACATGATGGCTCACCCCACAACCACACGCAACCTCCGTCAGCTCCGTGCCGACGGTGTGCGTATCATCGAACCGGAAGAAGGAGAGCTTGCGAGTCATCTCGTAGGGAAGGGACGCATGGCCGAACCGCAGGAAATCCACGATACGCTCCTTGAATTTTTCAACCGCAGGAAAAGCCCGCTCAAAGGAAGAAAACTCCTTATCACAGCCGGTCCTACATATGAGAAGATTGATCCGGTGAGATTTATAGGCAACTATTCGTCTGGAAAAATGGGCTATGCGATTGCCGACGAAGCCGCAAGACGCGGAATGGAAGTGACTCTTGTGAGCGGCCCGGTGGCAGTTTCTCCCGAAGAGGCAGGTGTCAATGTGATTAAAGTGGAGTCGGCCAGAGAGATGCTTGCCGCTTGTGAGAAAGCCTTTCCGACTTCCGACGTGGCAATAATGTGTGCCGCGGTGGCCGACTATGCCCCTGCCCACCGTTCAGACAGAAAAATCAAGCGCGAACACGACGAAGTGCCCGTTATCGAACTTGTGAAAAATCCTGATATAGCCGCTACCCTCGGAGGGGCAAAACATCCCGGCCAGAGACTCGTAGGATTTGCTCTTGAGACAGACAACGAGCGCTCCAACGCAATTGAAAAACTAAAGCGCAAGAATCTCGACATGATTGTGCTCAACTCCATGAATACTCCCGGCGCCGGTTTCGGTGTAGATACCAACGATGTGACAATCATTCTTCCAGACGGCACATCAACAACATCTGGATGCCTCCCCAAGAAAGAGGTGGCAGCGATTATTCTTGACTCTATTGAAAGTAGCTATGCCGGCTAAACGCCTCATATGGCTGGGGTGTATAATTCTCACAGCTGTTGTGGCACGGTGTGCCGAGCTCAACTGCTCTGTAGAGATAAATGCCGACCGCATACCGACCACGGCGCGTGAAGTCTTTACCACTCTTCAGCAGGCTATGGCGGAATATCTCAACACTACCTCGTTTACTGAAGCACAATTCTCATCCAACGAAAAAATTGACTGCAAGTTTTTCCTCACTGTCAATTCGTATGCAGACAATGTGGTCACAGGCTCACTTCAGGTACAGTCTACCCGTCCGGTGTTCGACAGCACATATACCACTCCCCTGCTGAATATCAAGGACAATGACATCAGTTTTTCATATTCGCAGGGTGAGCCGCTCACATTCTCCCACAGCGAAGTGACAAGCAACCTCACCGCTCTGCTTGATTTTTACGCATATCTTATCATTGCACTTGACTTTGACAGTTTTTCTTCACATGGAGGAACACCTTATTATGAAGAGGCTGATCGAATAGTGCAACTAAGCCGATCGGGGGCAGAAAAAGGATGGAGGGCCATAGACGACCCCAGAAACCGCGCCTCGATACTTGCAGCACTCACCGAACCTCCTGCTTCGGCCATACGCGACATTATATTCACCTATCACCGTCAAGGACTTGACCGCATGACAGTGAGTCCTGACAAGGGGCGGACGGCTATAACAGGATGTGTGCGTTCGCTTGCAGAGATTGCACATACATTACCAATGTCGGCCGTTCTCCCACTTTTTCACGACACCAAACTCGACGAACTCACCGGCGTCTATTCAAAAAGCGCTGCTGATGAGCGCAAGGAGGTGGCCCGCATTCTTGCTGAAATTTACCCTACCGCGACCACACTGACAGAGCGGATAGCTAATCCATCTAACTGACTATGCTCGAAACACTACACATTTCAAACTATGCCCTGATTGACACCGTAGATATTCGTTTCTACGAAGGATTTGATATAATAACCGGTGAGACCGGAGCCGGTAAATCAATAATACTCGGCGCACTTTCTCTGCTCCTTGGCGGAAGAGCCGACACAAAGGCCGTGAGGCAGAGCGACCGGAAGTCTGTGATTGAAGCAGTGTTTATGGTTGCGGATTATCCGTCCATCAAGGATTTCTGCGAAGCCAACGATATTGACTGGGATGATACACGGTGCATACTCCGCCGTGAGATTTCGCCCAACGGACGCTCGCGCGCGTTTATCAACGATACTCCGGTGCCACTCGCTCGCTTGCAAGAGGTGGCTCTGCAACTTGTGGATATCCACAGCCAGCATCAGAACCAACTTCTCTCTCAACCTGAATTTCAGCTAAAAGTAATCGATACACTGGCAGCTAATGACAAGCTGATGCGCGACTATTCGGTGAAGTTCAACTCTTTCAGAGAAACCTTGCGCAAACTCAAAATCGCCAGACAGCATTTTGCAAAGACTCGCGATGATGAAGAGTATATGCGCTATCAGCTCGACCAGCTCGACCAATTGAATCCACAGCCGGGTGAGGTGGAGGAGCTTGAGCGCGACCGCGACGTGCTGTCTAACCTTACCGATATCAAGAGCAATCTTTATACGGCGCTTCAGGCTCTTACCGATGCTCCGAGCAATATGCTCTCGCTTCTTGAGGAGGTGACAGAGGCTTGCACGGAACTCGAACCCGTGATTCAGGAGTCTGACAACATACCATCACGACTCGAAACTCTCTCCATTGAGATTTCTGATATCTCTCAGACTCTTTCGGCTATCGACCAGGAGCTCGCCGCCGACCCACGCGAACTTGACGCGATGGAGGAGCGCCTGCAGGCACTTTATGCTATGATGGAGAAGCACAAAGTGGGCACCGTGGAAGAACTGATTGCCGTAAGAGAAAAGCTGCGTTCAAGGCTTAACCGACTCGAAAATGCCGATGAGACTCTTGCCGAACTCGAAAAAGAGACCCGGAGAGCATTGGCTCTTGCCAAGGAGACCGCCGGAGAGATAACCGAACGGCGAAAAAAGGCAGCTCAGGAATTTGCCGGTAAACTCAAGGAGCTTGCTGTGCCGCTCGGCATGAAAAATCTATGCTGCGAGATTAAGGTTGATCCGACCGAAATTTCCGCAACAGGTATGGACCGAATAGAGTTTACTTTTGCTTTCAACAAAAATCAGCCTCTCATGCCTGTGGGGGGAGCGGCATCGGGAGGTGAAATCTCACGCCTCATGCTCTGCATAAAGGCTATAATAGCAGAGAAGATGAAACTACCGTCGATAATTTTCGACGAAGTAGACACCGGAGTGTCGGGCGATGTGGCCAACCGCATAGGCGAGATGATGGCTCAGATTGGACGTTCGATTCAGGTAATTGCCATCACACACCTGCCTCAGGTAGCCGCCAAAGGAGCACATCATTTCAAGGTCTACAAAGAGGATGACGACAACGCAACCCACACTCGCATAAACGAACTCACACCTCAGGCACGTGTGGGCGAGCTGGCATTGATGCTCAGCGGAAATCCCGACGACAAGGCAGCCCGCGCCAATGCCGAATCGCTTCTGGCAGCCGCCGGCAATATCTGATACACGCATTACAGAAACCACATAACCACCTAAAAAAATGGAACGCGACGAATATATCTATGGCATCCGTGCCGTAATCGAGGCAATCGAAGCCGGAAAAGAGATTGACCGTATTTATATAAAAAAAGATCTCTCCGGAGAGCTTGCCAATGAACTCTTCGAACTCATCCGCACTCATCGCATAGTCAACAGAAGGGTGCCGGTGGAACGCATCAACAAGATAACCCGCAAGAACCATCAGGGTGTTGTGGCACAATTGTCGGCTGTGACCTACTACCCCCTCGAAAATCTCGTGCCCGAACTGTTTGAAGCCGGAGTGACCCCTTTCATTGTAATGCTCGACGGAGTGACCGATGTTAGAAATTTCGGAGCTATTGCCCGTACATGTGAATGTGCGGCGGTAGATGCGATAGTTATTCCAACCCACGACAGCGTAAGCGCCACAGCCGATGCGGTGAAAACCTCGGCCGGTGCCCTCCACCATATTCCGGTGAGCAGGGTGGACAATATGGTTCGTGCGGTGAAATTTCTGAAGAGTAGCGGATATAAGGTTATTGCTGTAAGCGAGAAAGCCGATATCAACTACACTATGGCCGAATATACAGTGCCGGTTGCTCTGGTGCTGGGAGCTGAAGATAAGGGCATCTCTCCGGAAGTGCTCAGAGAGTGCGACTTGTTTGTTTCGATTCCAATGTTCGGCAAGATTGGTTCTCTCAATGTGTCGGTAGCCGCCGGAGTGACCATCTACGAAGTAGTGCGTCAGCGCCTGTCGGCCGACATGGAGATTATCTGAACTCCTTTCCCGGATATCTGTTAATGCATGAAGCCGGGTCTGCCCTGAAGAGGAGGCTCACACTAATTGAGCATATTTAAGCGCTTTTCACAGACTATGGAGTAGCGGTCTGTGGGGTATGTCCATAATTTTTCGTAACTTTGCAGACTGCAAAAAACCGAAACACATGACCCGCGCTCTCACGCTCATAACCACCTTATTGCTTGTCATCGCTGCCCACGCTTCCGATTTCAGTTTCGTCGGAGCGGATAAAACGGTGATAAGAGTAGTGCCGGATGCCTCCTCCGGGCTGAACAGCGTGTTTGTGGCCTTCACTGTCGAAGGGCTTAAAGTGGCTTGCTCTCCGTCGGCCACCGGTGGAACTGTCACATGGTATAGTTTCGGAACAGCAGGAGCAGCATATGCCGAAAAAATAGCAGAAGGGAGAGAACTCTCAAATCTGAAAGGAGGACAAGGCTATATAGCCGAATCGGGCAACCGCAGAGAATATTTCTGGCTGATAGACTATTCAGCTGCGTCCTACAGTGTGACCGGACTCCGTGCATCCGGTGAATCTGATTGTGCGGTCACTGAACTGACTGTAGACGGCACTGCCGAACGGCTTACTTATACTGCCATCAACGGTCGACAGATTGAGATTGACCGCCAGATTTCACTCTCCTATTATACTCTGAAAGCTGAAGGCAACCATTTCGAACAGATTCAGGTGTGCGACCATCATCCCTTTCTCCGGGCTTCCATTCATGCAGATGCACCTCTCTGCGACACCCGTTTCTGCCTCACCGGCGACCGTTTTCTGCGCGAATGGGGTATGGAATCTGTGGTGGAGTCTGAAGCCTTTACAGCCATGGCGGTATCGGCCGTAACTTCGGTAGTGAGCGATTCACGCGACGTGGCCAACGAACAGACCGGTCCGATGGATGAGATAGGAGGATCGGCGCCTGTGTCGGCTACATTCAGCGCCACAGTGACCGATGCCGCGGTATTCACCGAATGGCAGATAGCTACCGACGAAGAATTCAGCAACGTGATTCTCAGGGAGCGAACTCTTGACATGCCTTATACGTTTACCAAAGCCGGAAGTTTTTTCGTGAAATTTACGGCGGCTGATGCCGCAGGGATATGCCTTTGGGAAAGCGACACCTACCGTGTGGATATAGGTGAATCACGCCTCCGCTGTCCCAATGCCTTCTCTCCCGGCGCATCGGAAGGCATAAACGACATCTGGTGTGTGAGCTATCGCTCAATAGTAGAATTCGACTGCTCGATATTCAATCGCTGGGGAGTGAGAATGACTCGTTTCACAGACCCGTCTCAAGGTTGGGACGGTAGATATAAAGGCCGTATAGTAGACCCTGGTGTCTACTACTACATCATCAAAGCCCGAGGCTCTGATGGCAAAATATATAATCTTAGCGGCGACATAAATATTGTCGGCTCGCGGAAATAATCTAATTTTATTATTACAGACCCTAATGAAACACGCAATCAATTCACTGACTATCGTAGCCGCTCTTGCGGCAGCAATCATATCACCTGCGGGCATGCATGCTCAGCATAGCCACCCAACTCCCTCGGTTGTGGTCAATCCGGAAATTCCCGCTTCGGTCACATTCGCCGGAAAGCGCATAAGCCTTGACAGAGACGATATGTATGAACGCTATGACCGTGAACTCACGTCTATGGCCTATACACACGGCAACACCCTTCTGACAATAAAGCGTGCCAACCGCTATTTTCCGACGCTTGCTCCTGTGCTAAAAAGCAACGGAGTGCCGGAAGACCTCCTCTATCTCGCCTGTATAGAGAGCAATCTTAATCCTCGCGCTCTTTCCGGTGCCAAGGCCGCCGGAATATGGCAATTCATGCCCACTACTGCCAAGGAGTTTGGTCTGGAGGTGAACGAATTTGTTGATGAGCGCTATCATCCGGTGAAATCTACGGAGGCCGCCTGCCGCTATCTGAAAAAGGCTCTCGCACGCTATGGCAATTGGGAATCTGTGGCTGCTTCCTACAATGGCGGAATGGCACGTATCTCCCGCGAACTTGAAGCTCAGGGACAGAACACTGCATTCGATCTCTGGCTCACTGATGAGACCTCACGCTATATGTTCCGCCTGCTCGCCATGAAAGAGATTATGGAACACCCCGCTCGCTATGGCTTCTATCTCGATGCCTCGCAGCTCTACCGTCCGGTGGATTGTGACGAGGTGACCGTAAGCGGGCCTGTGGCCGATTGGGCTGAATGGGCAAAGAGCCACGGCACATCATATCTTTCGCTTCGCGATCTCAACCCATGGATACGTGGCAAATCGCTGCCAAACAAGACAGGAAAGACCTATAAGGTGCTGGTGCCCAAACAGGGGGCACAGCTCCGGTCAAAACAGAAACAGACAGTGTATAACCCCGACTGGATTAAGCAATGAGCAAGGACACCGCAATATCATCTCAAACAATTCCGGCCGCAGAGCCGGAGAGTTCTCTCAGAGTGTTCGGTGCGAGAGTACACAACCTTAAGAATATAGACGTCAACATTCCCCACAATTCGCTCACCGTAATAACCGGCTTGAGCGGGAGTGGGAAATCATCGCTCGCATTCGACACAATCTTCGCCGAAGGACAACGGCGCTATGTGGAGACCTTCTCCTCCTATGCTCGCAATATGCTCGGCTCTCTTGAGCGTCCCGACATTGATAAAATAACGGGACTAAGTCCTGTCATAGCCATAGAGCAAAAGACTGTGAACCGAAATCCGCGAAGCACAATCGGCACCACCACTGAAATCTACGATTTTCTCCGACTGCTCTATGCCCGCACAGGAGAGGCTGTGAGCTATCTTTCAGGCAAGCCGATGATAAAATATACGGAAGAGAAAATAGTGCAGCTTATTCTCGACCGTTTCAACGGCAAGAAAATATATATCCTCGCTCCGTTGGTAAAGAACCGTAAGGGCCACTATAAGGAACTGTTTGAGACTCTTCGCAAGAAGGGTTTTCTGAATGTGCGTGTAGACGACGAACTCCGCGAGATAACTCTCGGCATGAAGCTCGACCGATACCGCAACCACTCTATAGAGCTTGTGATCGACCGTCTGAAGGTGGCCGACAAGGATGTGTCACGCCTGCGCGACACTGTGGCCGACGCTCTCTGTCAGGGTGACCGCCAGATGATGATCTACGACGTGGATGCCGATGAGATAAGCCATTTCAGCCAGCAGCTCATGGATCCCTCTACCGGTCTCTCATACCGCGAGCCGGCTCCCCACAACTTCTCGTTCAATTCTCCTCAGGGTGCATGTCCCTGCTGCAAGGGTCTCGGCACAGTCAATATAGTTGACCGCGAGAAAGTGATGCCCGACATGTCTGTTTCCATCTACGATGGCGGGATAGTGCCGCTCGGAAAATATCGCAACTCTATGATATTCTGGCAGATTCAGGCTATCTGCGAGAAGCACGGACACACTCTGCGCACACCGATCAAAGATCTCGGTGAAGAGGCAATAAGCGAGATACTCAACGGCACAACCGAGCGCCTCGTGATTAAGAACGAGACAATGTCAACCTCCAACTATTTCCACACCTATGAGGGGGTTGTGAAATATATCGAGATGCAGCAAGACGAGGAGGCATCGGCTGCCGCACAGAAATGGAGCGGACAATTCTTCTCGCGTGCCACATGTCCGGAATGTGGCGGAAGCCGCCTCAACCGTGAGGCCATGCACTTTTTTGTAGACGGCAAAAATATTGCCCAGCTCTGCCGCATGGATATTGCAGCGCTCTATCAGTGGTCGCTTGAAGTGGAGAGCCGTCTTTCTCCAACCACGGCTCTGATTGCACGCGAAATACTTAAGGAAATCCGCACCCGCCTTGGCTTTCTTGTTGATGTGGGGCTTGGCTATCTGTCGCTCGACCGTAATTCCGCCACCCTTTCTGGAGGAGAAAGCCAACGCATACGACTGGCCACTCAGATTGGGTCGGAACTCGTCAATGTGCTCTATATTCTCGACGAGCCGAGCATCGGGCTGCATCAGCGCGACAACCGTCGCCTGATTGACTCGCTCAAAAAGCTCCGCGATGCTTCCAACTCGGTTATTGTTGTGGAACATGACAAAGACATTATGCTCGAAGCCGACTATGTTGTAGACATTGGTCCGAAAGCAGGCCGGAAGGGTGGAGAGGTTGTGTTTGAGGGCACTCCGGCGGACATGCTCGAATCTTCGACTCTCACGGCCGACTATCTGAACGGTAACCGGGCTATAGAGATTCCGTCGGAGCGTCGCAAGGGCAATGGCAAGACTCTCAGCCTCGTAGGAGCTACAGGCAACAACCTCCAGAATGTGACTCTCACCATTCCGCTCGGCACCATGACTTGTGTGGCCGGAGTGTCGGGCAGCGGAAAATCTTCGCTGGTAAACGCCACGCTGCGTCCGATTCTGACCCGTCACTTCTACCGTGCCCACGAAGAGCCACTCCCCTACCAAACTATCGAGGGGCTTGAGAATATCGATAAGGTTGTGACCGTAGACCAGTCGCCACTCGGCAAATCACCTCGCTCAAATCCGGCTACCTATACGGGGGTGTTCACCGATATCCGCAACCTCTTTGTCAACCTTCCTGAAGCCAAAATAAGAGGCTACAAACCGGGACGTTTCTCATTTAATGTGAGCGGCGGACGCTGCGAAACATGCTCTGGCAACGGTTACCGCACCATCGAAATGAACTTTCTGCCCGATGTGCTCGTGCCGTGCGAAACCTGTGGCGGCAGACGCTACAACCGTGAAACTCTCGAGGTGCGTTTCAAAGGAAAGTCTATAGCCGATGTACTCGACATGACCATCAATCAGGCCGTAGAATTCTTTGCCGGAATCCCTAATATCCTTAAGAAGATTCAGGTGCTCCAAGACATAGGTCTCGGATATATCAAGCTCGGACAGCCGTCATCCACTCTTTCTGGCGGCGAGAACCAACGCGTGAAACTCGCTTCCGAGCTTTCGAAGCGTGACACCGGAAAGACTCTTTTTATACTCGACGAACCTACCACCGGACTCCATTTTGAGGATATCAAGGTGCTCCTGGGAGTGTTCAATCGTCTAGTGGATAAGGGCAACACCGTGCTGGTTATCGAGCATAATCTGGATGTGATCAAATCGGCCGACTATCTCATCGACATGGGTCCGGAGGGAGGTAGCCAGGGCGGACGCATAATAGCCGAAGGCACACCCGAAGAGATTGCTCACCTCGACTCCCCCACCGCCCCCTTCATCCGAGAGGAACTTAAGAGCCCGTTCGAAAATAAGCTAAAATAATACAACATTTCTCATAAAAGCGTAATCCGATAAACCACTTTTATCCAATATTGTTTTCCTTATAAACGAAACAAAAATAAAAACTAAAAAAGAAAGGAAAACATAAACACATGAAGACAATTATCAACACTACCCTTCCCGAATTTTCCGTAGAAGCATTTGTCAACGGCGAATTCAAACGTATAACCGACAAAGATGTAGCCGGCAAATGGGCAATCTTCTTTTTCTACCCGGCCGACTTCACCTTTGTATGCCCCACAGAGCTGGTTGACATGGCCGAGAACTACGACAAGTTCAAAGCCCTCGGTGCTGAGGTCTATGCCGTGAGCACCGACACCCAGTTTACCCACAAAGCATGGCACGACTCATCCGAAAGCATCCGTAAGGTGCAGTTCCCCATGCTTGCCGACAAGACCGGCGCTCTGAGCGAAGCATTCGGAGTGCTCAACCCCGACGATTTCCTCGCATATCGCGGCACTTTCGTGGTCAACCCGCAGGGAGTCATCAAAATTGCCGAAATCAACGACAATGGCATCGGACGTAATTCCGAAGAGCTTCTCCGCAAGCTCGAAGCCGCTCAGTTTGTGGCCGAACATGGCGATCAGGTTTGCCCTGCCCGCTGGAAGAAGGGTGACAAGACCCTCACACCCGGCATTGAGCTCGTAGGCAAAATCTGATTATAACCGAAAGTCAACCTAAACGCCGAGGGCGCGTCAGAACCATTCAGGTCTGCGCGCCCTCCGTTTGTGTCTGTATCAGTCAAGACTTGCTATCCACATAGTGATTAGTTTTTCACATTAATCACCATCACTACCTTTATCGAACCAGACAGATTATCGTTGCGTGTTGAACCCCAGATGATATTCACATCTTCACCGAGAGATTCAAAATAGGTGTTGAGCGTGGCAAGCTCAGACATTGAGAAATCCTTATCGCCGTATTGCAGGGACACGACCACATCTCTCACCGCCCCCTTCGGGCAAGGCATGGCCTCTACTGCGGCCGTGAAAGCATCGCCGAGCTTAGCACCAACTCCGCTTACTATATATGCCTCCCCTTCCTCTTCAAGCACCTGAATAAGGTCTTGCTTATCAAGGGCTACTATACCGGGATTTGCCACAATGATATCAAGTTCGCCGGGGTCGCCATTCACAGGATGACCCTCCCACATCGTAACTTCATTATTCATAACTTCATTATTTTATTGAGTGACTACTATTTTATATATTTATTTTGCGTGTCTCTATCTTAATCCCACCAGTAGGTGAGGTTGTGGTCGAGGAATTTCCAGAGTATCTTGTAGGCTTTGGCACGGCGCAGTTCTGACAATGTATATTCGTCATCGGTCTCTCCTTCAATGATATCTTTATAATGATATTCATTGAAAATCGGTCCGATAAACCGGGAAGAATTTCGGGGATTGACATATACACCGTTCATATCATAATAGTCTGCCGCCGCCAAATCAAGAAGCCTGCAGCAGAGTTCCATACGCGACACATAGTGCTTACTGTTTACATACCGGTCAGTGTAGCGGTGGTAACCGATATGAAACTCTATTCGTTTACGCAGAATATCCAGGATATAGCTCCAGCTTATAGCTGAATCATGGGCTACTGTTTCCTTCCAATAATATGACATCTTACGGTGCCGGCTAAGAGCCTTACCGGAATCCTCCATCGAATAGCGGACAGAGCCGCTTTCCAATGAGTCAAGATACTGCTTAAAGTCCTTATTGTGACGTGTCTGGGTCTTGAAGTCGTAAAGCGTCGACCAATAGAGCAAGTGTGCTGCAAGTTCAGACACGGCATACTGACCTGATGTCGCTTCTTCATCTTTGAAAACCACCTCACGTCCCACCAACCATTCAATAGGGTCAGGAGCACCGGCAACATGAATCATACCCTCGAAGTCGATTTCAACCTTTAGCGGAGTGTCGGAATGTGCTTCATCAATCGACATATTCCGGATTGTATAAAACAATGTCTTATACAAATTCCTGACGCTTTCAGGCTCATTATAGTAGGTCTGAAGTGTGCGCCACACATCTTCAAACTCAGAGTTTATAAAATAATCTTTGTAAATCATACCGCAAAATTACTGAGTAAGTATGCCAAAACATGGCATCAATGAGATAAAATTTCAAATGTTACAAGATCGATTCTTCAGAAAATATGCTTTCATAGCAATACCGCGAAGAGAATTGGTTCCATAGACAATTGTGGGCTTTCTCATCATGCCCATTATGAATTCGGTTATCTTTTCCACTTCCTGTTCATATCCCCGAGAAGAATACAAATATACTATTGTTCTATCCTCATCTCTCCACATATAATCATCGAGTATGCAAATGATTTTATAAGCGGCCTTATCAAGTGGGGAGTTGAATCCAGTTACGCTATATATCATCTCTGCCACTTCTTCACAATCATGAATCTCATTCTGCAAAGAGATATCACTCATTCCTTCTATCGCCACCAAATTCCAGATAATGGACGCTATAATACGTGTGATTGGAGTCGGAGGTATAGATGAGTGGGAAAAGTAGAGTGGAAAAACCATATCCTTAATCAGACCAAAATCGGAGAGATTGGAAATGTTTTTTTCTGTCGCCAATAAACGTACATTAATCACACCCTCTCCCAGATAGTTCTCCTCAAATACATCCACCATAATGGTCTCCTTCTTATCAGGTGGAATTATGCATAAGAACTCACACATATGCATGAATTTATCTCGGATAAACGCTATATCGGGCACAAACTGTAGGATTTCAGAGAAAACCTGATCAAAATTTACATTCTTCAGAAGTTGAAAGAGGTTCATTGTATTAACTTATTTATTCTGATTGTTTTGTAAAAAGTTTTCAATAAGTAGTCAGAATCACGTCGTCATCGTCGTAGGTTTCGCCTGTGAAGATATTGAGAATCTCATTGGCGCAGACTTCGTTTTGCCACCAGATTACGTGGCTCACTGCCAACCGGCCATCGTTAGTCGGAACCACAAAATACTGTTCATAGTCATTGTAATCCAGTTGGAAATACAAAGAAATACACTTCTCACCACTACCAAATTCCACTCCCATCATTTCAAAGAATTCGCTTTTATCACGTGCAAAGTCTTCGAGATTGGTGTATTCTTTCACTAAATCCGAAAGGAATACGTGTCGCTTGTGCATCTTGGCGATGGATTCAGACCTCATATCCTGAAAAACTTTGCGCCAGTAAGCTGCCTTTTCAGAGTTTCTGATTCTTGCTAACTTTCGTCTTTCCGCACGGGATTTTTGGAGTATTTCGATTGCTTTTTGTGCATCGGCTTCCGTAATTCCGACTATCGGATTTGTCTCAACGTAGTGGTCGCGTTGAGCTGGAGAGAAGTCGTCGAGGTCGTCGATTATCGCGTAATCGGGACGATCATTGCGTTCGAGCCAACATTCAATCTCTTCTCCACGCGAAATATCAGTTGCTCCGCAAGCAAGAGTGTCAAGAATTTCTCCCGGCAAATCACGCGTCACCCACATAGTGCGCAGGCTGTCAAGGCTATGGACATATCGCCAGGATGAAGATATGACAATCTGAGCATCCATCTCGTCAAGTATCTGTCGCAAGTTCTCTACCGCATGAGGATCAAATAGTGGTCCCCAAGTATCTTTAGTCGGCTTATCATCGACTGTAAGCCGTGCCTGATATTGTTCGGTGTTTAAAACTCCGTCGAAGTCCAGAAATACTATCGGTTGGTTCATATTATTTAAATTTTGCAGCCCGGGCCGGGTTCGAACCGGCAATACCCCATCACAGGGCACTTTCCGTCTAATATAAAGCGCGTCTGACCAATTCCGCCACCGGGCTGATATTATTTAACCGCAAAATTATGACAGGCATGTCTCATTTTGCGGGACAGTAATAACTACTTTTCGGATATCAAAGTGCTGGTAAGAAACGCAGGGGAGTTTTACGCCATACTTTTGTTCAAATGCTTGAAGATTTCAAGCATTGACGGTTTCATGGTGGTCGTGATTATCTCTACCCATGGGCCTACCGGAAGATTTCCTACTGGCCTCGTTACTTTTACAGTCCATTGAAATGAATAAATATTGTATTTAATGGTGTTTATGTCAGGGAGATGATCGAGAACCTCATCTCCCTGACAGATTAATTTAACTCGTTATTTCGACACCAACGTGTAGTCGAAGTTGGCATTGTTGACCTGCTGTTCAAACTTCGCCACCGGACATTTCAGATCATATTGTGACACGAAACGTTCCGCAATAGCTCTGCGATACTGGGACTGCGTCCAAAAAGAGGACGAAAGTGTAGTGGTTGGGATTTCTACACTCATTCCGGGAGAGAACGATACTACTCCACTGTCAAACTTACGTTTGGCTGTTACTTTCCAAATTGGCATATTTATTAATTTTTAGTGTTGCGACTCTTCAGGTGAGTCGGTTACCTGTCGAGCCTTAATGCTCAACTTGCTATTATGAGTGCAAAGTTAGAACACACGGCTGCCAAAAGTAGTCAGTCTGAAATTTTTTGAATAAATATATACCAAGTCAGCATGAAGCTATCAAAATTGTCAACGGAATATAAAAAATGTACCGCAAAATGAGACATCACAGTCGTAATTTTGCGGTACAAGAATCCGAGAGTGAGAGAATGTCAGATTTTTGTCTGATGATTTTTTAAGCCTTCCAGTAGATATTTCATGATGTTTTCATAAAGTTCCTCGTCCGTAGAGTTTCCCATGGGATTCATATGATAGGAGTCGATAACCCATACATCTTTGCTTGGAGAGTAATAAATCCAGTTGTCAGTTTCTGATTTAATGTCTTTGGGGTTCTCTATTCCTAAGAATTTTGTTATTACGAAATCCTTGATAATCCCGCTTCCTCCACAACAAACTATTATGTTTGGAGCAAGAAGCTTCATCTGATCAAGAATCAAATCCTGATATTTCTCAATACTTTCACTCAGTTTTGAGTTTGAGCAAGAGGATCCTCCGGAGTGTTTCTTTAAGTTAATTCTTGCGATAGCTGTATCATGCCATATATTGTTGACATATTCTATATTATTTACGTCTTTAAAGGAGGGGTAACCATCCTTAGTAATAGCACTCAATCCGGTAGTGATACGTAGAAGATTCTGATTGAACCGACATCCGAACGAAAGAGATCCGTCTGTATTGTGAGTCAGATCTATACCTCTGAAATCATACGCATTATCGGCTTCATTTGAGTCTTTAGACACAAATAGAATGCGTCTCTTAGCGGTAGCCCATTGCGCATCTTCCTCGCCAACATGACGCCACATTTGGTTTGAATTTGGTTCAAGGTATAATTCACCTTTGTAATACACACCGTCTGAAGAAACGTCTCCATCACCGTCCTTGGCAGCTCGATCTCTCCATTTTTGTATTATTTTTTCATTTTCTTCAAAAGAATAACTCATAATGTTGTTATTTTTGTGATTTATGTTTTTATTGTTTCGCCTCATCCAGTAGTCGAATGTCTGCTATGTAAAAAAGAGGACACAACACTCTTTTGGGTCTCTCTTTCGGTAAGGCTCTGGTAAGCCCGGAATCAAGATTGAAGCAAAAGCAGCCTGCGTCCTCGGATGAGGATACACGGATTGCCATTGACTTCCATCTTATGATTCCTTGTAGAATTTACCAGATTTTACCGAATCGGATGGCTGTCATTGCAAGATGTGCAATATCTTATGTGGTTCTAAACTGTCTGTTTCGTATTTTCGCGTTTAGGTGGTTATTGTCGCAAATTTACGAATTATATTTTGAACCGCAAAGGGTTATCGCAGGCGCTCGCTATGTTTTACGACACAAAATTACAGTATCTTGCTGCCAGAAGTAGTCACTGAAACATAAAACCTTTAAATTTTATTCTTTCGGTTTCTGAATTTCCTTAGATAATTCCGCTATTCTTGCAATAAGAAGCTCCGCGCGGTGTTTAACTTCTTTCATGTCAGGTAATGTCTGAAAGTCGAGTTGAAACAGCGATTTGTCGGTGGGTTCAAACCACCAATAGTCACTCTTGTATATATCCTCGTTGTTTACTTGGAGTAGTTTTGAAACCTTATTGCGATATTCAATATATTGAACACTGGTGACAACATAGAAGAGTACCCGATCATAATAGAAGCCGATTGAGAGCCACAAATCAGTACGATTATAGTCTGCTTCATTCCATATACAAACATATCCTCTGTAATCCTCATCCCAATCACATCGATTCGCACCTCGAATTTCTCCAGCTTCTACTGAAGCCATAAGCTGTTTGCACGATTCGTATGGGACTCTTCTGAGGGTATTTACAATGTCATTGACAGCTTTCATATCGTTTTCAGGAATATTTGAACCGGACATTATCAGACTCAGAATTTCTCTTACAGATTTAGATTTTTCATTATCGTTATCAGCTTTGCTTAAAAATAGATTTAGCAAACTATTATTTCCGGGTTCAAGGTCTTTGGATGATACCCGGTAGCGAGGGTCTGCTCCTTTATGGCACTCTATAGTAACGCCAAAAGCACTTTCTACAGCCCGTCGAACTCGATGGAAGGTGCGTTCTGGGATATCAGGCTCTTTATCATCATTCATAGAGGAGTATGACCATTTTTTACTCAACTCTTCTATCGAAATGCCTACGGGGTAGGCGTTGACAAATTCGTTCAATGCCCATAGAACACGTTTAAATTTTGATACCGACATAGCTTAGGTCTCTATTATATTTGGTATATTGAGTCGTGAATAGTCTTCGTTCATTATCGCTCCGTTTGAGAAGATAATGCCATTTTGTTTAGTTAATCCATGCTGGCGATGTATGTGTCCGAAAAGATGTGCGCGAGGATGAATCTTCATAACAAGTGCTAAAATTTCTTCTGAACCGTAGTGGATAAACTCACCATCTATGCTGTCATCAAGGTCAAGAATACCATAGGCTGGTGAATGTGTTATAAGAATATCTGTATCAGCCGGTGTATTCGTATAGTAACTTGTTTGACGATTGGTAACGCAATCTTCCATAAACATTGGAACGCCATAGAATTTTAATCCCTCAATCTCAATGCCTGAGTTACATAGATAGTGGACATTGCTGTCAAGACCATCAATGTTTGCTCCATAGAGGCATGAGTCGTGATTCCCACAAATAAAAATCTTATGTCGATATGGCAAATCACAAAACCAGTTGAGGAAATCCAATGCTTCTCGTTCCTCTCCGACCATACAGAAGTCGCCTGAGTGAACCACGACATCAGCCTCCGGTAGTTCATGGAGTCGATGATGCGCTGCATGGGTGTCTGAAAGATGAAGTATTTTCATAATTTCTATTATTTCTGCAAAGTTAATAAACGCCACTGACAAAAAGTGGCAGTGCTAAACAAATACTCTAAAAATAGAAAATTAAAAGTGACTTTTAGTATTCGTGCAGTCGTTTCAGGCGGTCGAGGGAGTGGGTGCGGATGAGGGAGTCGCGATAAGCTATGTCATGCTGCCAGCGCCCGGTTTGCCATTCACGGTACTTCTTAGGATAGTTCTCACGGCAGGATTTCCCGAAGGAGATTGCCTCGATCTTTTCTTGATGCTAGCGGTCAAGTTCCGTTATATATTGTTCGTATTCGTGTTTTTTGTCAGACGCAGAGTTCGACAGCAGAATGCTCCCCATAAGGCATATGCCAACAATTGCACCGAAACCTAAGACAAATCCCAGATTTTTATCTACCTTTGTAGTGCAACCGGACGAAGGGCGGGAGTTCTATCCACGTGGCTTTCTTCCAGAGATATTCAAGGGGACCGTGGTTGTGATGGTTCACCCAGAGGCGGCATGCAAGATATTGCACAATAAAGATTATTACGCCGACGAGCAGACTGGCCGTGATGCCGAGCCGGAGATATAATCCCCAGTGATAATATAGGAATGAACCGATGATACCTTGGGTCACATAGTTGGTCATGCTCATACGTCCATAGGGTATAAGGAGCGAGAGAAGTCGGCTAATGGAGGTCCACCGATAGTAAGCAAACATTATCCCGCTCACGAGAATAAACATGAAGCACAGGTTGGCGAGCGACGAAAGAATAATCTTGAGCGGCACGAGAGTATTGCGATTGGTGATGAAGTCGCCCACCATGCTGTCAAGTGCGTGAAGAGGGAAGAAAAGAACCAGGCTTACCGCCAGGACTTTTCCCCATCCGGGAAGGAAGGAGCTCTTGAACCATCCGCGCCGACCTATCAGCATTCCGGTCATAAAAAGCCCTGCGGTCTGAAACACCCGCCCGTGGTCCCACGCCCATGCAAGCGAGGCAAGCTGTCCCTCCCAGAGATTCACTTTGAGCATCTCGAGAAAAGTGCCCGATGTCTGGGCTGTAAATGTAGCTTCCCAGAAAGCCCCGGTGTTGATGGTCGGCACCACATAGTCGGGCGAAATCAGAGACCTGAGCACCTGCCAGATACACACCGGCTGCAAAACGCACGCTACTGCAAGACCAATCACCCATCTGTCGGGCAGACGGCACACGGCCACAAGGATGAAGCCCACCAACGCATACAGCACCAGAACTTCACCGGTGAAAAACGCTGCATTGAGCTGACCTACAATAAAGAGCAGAATCAATCTCCAGCAGAAGCGAAGCCTGAAATCATTTCCGCGCATACGCTGGTTATCGTCCTGAATGAAGAAACTGAAGCCGAAAAGCAGCGCGAAAATCGCATAAGCCTTACCGCCTATCACAAAAAACAGCGAATCCCAGATAGCCCGGTCGGTGAAATTGAGCCATGCGCTCTGACCCGATGTGTCGGGAAAAGAGTAGAAATTGAAATGCTCTATCGAATGGATAAGGATGATGGCAAGCACTGCAAATCCACGAAGCACATCGGCCACGTCTACTCTCTTATGCCGCACAGAAGAACTATTGGGTTTCATTTGCTAAATCTATGTAGTGTTTTCGGGGTAGCACTTAGTGGCAAAATTAATAAAACTACTTTTATCTGCAAAATTATCCGGCTTAGTGAAAATTTGCATGTCTGGACAAAGATGACTACCTTTGTCCAAACTACAGAAATCATAATATACTAACTTCTTATATTCAGTCATAGCCATGAGAATCAAACCCCTCATCTCGCTGATGCTCGGATTTATCGCAGCAACCGCTGTTGCAGCCACCACACCCTTAGTGCCAAAACCGGCGTCTGTCACAGAGATTTCCGGTGAATTCCGCTTCAGCTCTCCGACCACATACTCTGTGCCAGCCTATGCCGGCGACAGTGTAGCCCACGTGTTCAACCTCCTTAAGGCAGACCTTGAAAAAGGCGCCGGTACCACTTTCACTCCTGCCACCGGAAAAGCCGAAATCAACCTCACTCTAAATCCCGACCTTGGCCCTGAAGCCTATCTACTCTCCATAAATCCGCAGGGCATTACGGCCGCCGCCTCACGCCCGGCGGGGTTCTTCTATGCCCTTCAGACTCTCCGCCAGCTGCTCCCCTTCACCACTCAGACAGCTCCCGCCACACTCCCCTGCTTGGAAATTGCCGATGCTCCACGCTTCGGATGGCGCGGGTTCATGCTTGACGAGGGTCGCCATATCTTCGGCAAAGATGAGGTGAAAAAAGTGCTCGACATGATGGCCGCCTATAAGATGAACCGTTTCCACTGGCATCTCACCGAAGACCAGGGATGGCGCATCGAGATAAAGAAATATCCCAAGCTTACAGAAGTCGGCGCTCAGCGCGGCAGCAAATCACTCGGATGGCGCAAAATGGAGCCCGACACCGTGGCCTACGGCGGCTTCTACACTCAGGATGATATCCGCGAGATAGTGGCCTATGCGGCTGACCGATTCATAGAAGTAGTGCCCGAGATTGACATACCCGGCCACACTCAGGCTGCCGTTGCCGCCTATCCGGAGCTATTGGCCTGTGATCCTGAAAATCCCCACGAAGTGTGGCTGATGCAGGGAGTGTCGCCCGACGTGATGAATGTGGCCAACCCTGCCGCAGTGCAGATGGCCAAGGATATCATCGATGAGCTCGTGCCTCTCTTCCCGTTCCCTTATCTCCATCTCGGGGGTGACGAATGCCCCACCGACAAATGGGAAGCAAATGCCCAGTGTGTGGCTCAACTCGACAGCATAGGCTCCACAAATTTCCGCGACCTGCAGCTCAACTTCTACAAGCAGCTCAATGACCATATGGCCACCAAACCCGAGTCAGACCGCCGCAAGCTGATTTTCTGGAATGAAGTGCTCCACGGCAACACCGATATGCTTCCTTCTGACATCACCATTATGGCATGGGTGGGTGCCGACAAGGCTGCCCTCGATGCCGCAGGCCGCGGAATGACCACAATTCTTTCTCCCCAGATTCCTTACTACATAAACCGCAAGCAGTCGCCTCTCGCCACCGAACCGGTGTCGCAGGGTGCAGGCACAGAAACCCTCGAAGCTGTCTACAATTATGTGCCGCTAAAGAATGTGCCGGCCAATCTGCACGACAAATATCTCGGGGTGCAGGCCAACTTCTGGTCGGAATATGTGATAACTCCCGAATTTCTCGAATATCTGATGATGCCCCGTCTGGCAGCTGTGGCCGAGGCGGCCTGGACTCCTCAGAATCTCCGCGACTACTCCGATTTCCGCACCCGAATCCGCGCTCAGGAGCCAATGCTCCGTGCCCGCGACTGGAACTTCGCTCCTCATGAATTTATGAATGAATAACAACCTCAGCACATAAACACCATCGAATAGGTCCATCCGGTTATTTTCAATCCGGGTGGACCTTTTCGTTCGTAATGAAATGTTCTTCCTCAGCCTCTTGTTTCAAGCACCAGAGGTATGGCGGATAAGTGTAGTGGTGGAAATGACCGCAAATAAAAAAGACCGACCGCTATCGTAGAGATATCCACGTTTATTGCGGTCGGTCTTATATGAGCCACACCAAAGGATGCGATGAAACTCCGGATGACAGGATTTGAGTGCTCGTCGGTCTTTGTAATCCGCCTGGGCTAATTAAGCCTCCCCTTGCGGGGATGGGGCCCGCCATTGACCGGCCAAGCTTGTCTCGGCATTTCACATGTAATTGATGAGTTTCCCAATCTACTTTGATGTGGTAGAAGTTATGTCGGTAGTTTGATTGATTCTGCTCTCTCGCTTCATCTTTGTAACGCAAAGTTAGCACACAGTGTTCAATTATCCAAAACTCCTTCCATATTTTTTTCTAAAAAAACGGAGAGGGGATGTAACTTTTCCTAACCTCATGGCGTCTAAAGAATGTTATCGGAAGAGGAGCCCTCTCCCGCCCATGTTTTAATCCGGTGAATTTCCACACCATAGACACTAACTGTTCATCATGATAATTACGCTTAAAGACGTAAACAAGACCTACCCCGGAGCTGTGCCGCTCCATGTGCTCAAGGGCATCAACCTCGATATTGAGCGAGGAGAACTCGTGTCGATTATGGGAGCATCCGGCTCCGGGAAATCGACACTCCTTAATATATTGGGTATCCTTGACACATATGATACCGGCGACTATCGCCTCGACGGTGTACTCATCAAAAACCTCAGCGAAAACCGCGCTGCCGAGCTCCGCAATCGTATGATAGGATTTGTGTTTCAGTCGTTTAATCTTATCAGCTATAAGAATGCGGTGGAAAATGTTGCCCTGCCGCTATTTTATCAGGGTGTGTCGCGCCGTAAGCGAAATATCCTCGCTATGGAGCAGCTTGAGCGTATGGGTCTTGCCGACCGCGCCCATCATCTCCCGGGCGAACTCTCAGGCGGTCAGAAGCAGCGTGTGGCGATAGCCCGCTCTCTCATCACAAAACCCTCTATAATTCTTGCAGACGAGCCCACAGGAGCCCTCGACTCCAAGACCTCAAAAGATGTGATGCAGGTGTTCCGTCAGCTCAATTCCGATGGGATGACCATAGTCATCGTGACCCACGACCCCAACGTGGGCGAGGCCACAGACAGAGTGATCCGTATAGCCGACGGCATTATCCAACCCACCACACCCACCATCAATGTTTGATCTTCTTAGAGAAATAGTCCAGACGATGCGCAACAACAAGCTGCGCACTTTTCTCACCGGCTTTGCTGTGGCATGGGGCATATTCATGCTCATCATTCTTCTCGGCATGGCGCGGGGAGTCACGAATTCGTTCAACAGCAATCGTTCTTCGGAGCGCTCAAGTCGTCTCAATGTGTATCAGGGTGTGACCACCGAACCCTTCCGTGGCTACAAGGAGGGACGCATGGTGCAGCCAAACATGGACGACATCAGCAATCTGCAGCATGACCTTCCTGGCATTGTGGAAGATGTGGCCTCCTACAAATATCTCCCCTCCACCACTATTTCATCTTCAAAAGACTATGTGAGCGCGAGTCCACAAGGGGTTTTCCCAGCCGAAAAAGAGATGTATGACCTTACGATTTCACACGGACGCTTTATCAACGATGCCGATATCCGCTATAACCGCAAAGTCATGGTTCTCGGTAAGGAAAACGCAAAACTGCTATTCGGATCCGAAGACAAGGCCGTGGGGCAGCGTCTCAGCGCAATGGGTCTTTCATGGCTTGTTGTGGGAGTGCATGAACACCGCTGGATCACCGATATCTATATACCCTTCACCACGGCCATGTCGCTTGCCGGAACAGACGGAAAGGTTTCCAATCTGCAGGTGAAGCTCAAGGGACTTTCCACTCAGGAAGATGCCGACCGTGCAGAAACCGCCGTGAGAGAAAATCTTGCCAAGGCCCACACCTACTCCCCCGACGATAAGAATGCCCTTCATATCTACAACCGCTTCTCTTCCTATCTCAAGGAAAGCACAGCCTTCAATATCCTCAATATGTCTGTGTGGATAATCGGTATTTTCACACTCCTTTCAGGTATAGTGGGCGTGAGCAACATCATGTTTGTGTCGGTGCGTGAGCGCACCCACGAAATAGGCATACGCCGCGCCATAGGAGCCAAACCTTCCAATATCCTCACCCAGATTGTGACTGAGAGTGTAGCCATCACCACCATGTTCGGCTATATAGGGATTGTGCTCGGCATGGCTGTGATGCAGATAGCCTCAAATATAATCGGTGAGAATGATGTGATGAAAAATCCAACCATTTCTCTCAGCATAGCCATCGAGGTCACCATAGTGCTCATTATAGCCGGAGCGCTCGCCGGATTGTTTCCGGCCATAAAAGCCACCAAAGTAAAACCGGTCGAAGCCCTGCGCGACGAATAACCACATCACTGTCGGAAAAATGAAGAATCCAATATTCGACTTAGAAAACTGGAAAGAAATCGGAGCTACACTTGCCAGAAACAAGACGCGCACTTTTCTCACAGCCTTCGGTATTTTCTGGGGCACCGCCATGCTGTCAATGCTCTGGGGTGGTGCGTCGGGACTGAAGGGACTGCTGATGCGCAATTTCGACGGTTTCGCCACCAATATGGCCGCTATATTTCCAAACCGCACATCAATATCCTACAGAGGTTTCAACAAAGGTATGCGTTGGAGCATCACACAGACCGATATTGACAATATCCGTGCTCGTGTGCCCCACATCGAGGCCTCCTCGGGCATAGCCGCCCAAAGCGTTACGGCAGCCTATGCCACAAAATCGACATCATCTTCTGTGTCTGGTGTCGAAGCCGATTATTTCAAGATTCAGGTGCCTCTGCTCTATTCCGGACGACTGATCAACGAAAACGACATTTTTGCATCGCGCAAGGTTGTGGTTATAGGCAAGAATCTTGCCGATGAATTATTCGGCTCTGAAGACCCGCTCGGTAAATTCGTGTCGCTCAACGGCATCTACTTTCAGGTGGTCGGTGTGGCGGGTCAGACTGCCGAGGCCAATATCGGAGGAAACAAGATTGACGATTCGTTTCTCATGCCCCTATCCACCATGCGCCGTGCATTCAATATGGGCAACGAAGTGGGCTTCATGATATTCATGGTGAGTCAGAGCCACTCGCCCGACGAGCTGAAACCGGCCATATTCCGCACCATCCGGTCCAACCATCCCATTCATCCCGAAGATGACAATGCTATCGGCATGTTTAATGTCGCTGAAATGTTTGAGATGGTAGATAATCTATTTCTCGGCATAAGTCTGCTCGCCATCTTTGTCGGGGCCGGAACTCTCATAGCGGGCATTATCGGCGTAGGCAATATCATGTGGATAATCGTGAAGGAACGCACTCAGGAGATAGGCATCCGCCGTGCCATCGGTGCGAAACCCCGCGACATCATAGTCCAGATTCTATCTGAGGGCATGGTGCTCACAGCCATTGCGGGGACTGCCGGAATCTGCTTCGCCACGCTGGTGCTCGCCGCTGTAGACCATATCACCACCGATCCCGTGACCGGCAGCGCACACTTCCAGTTGTCATTCTCACATGCCATGACCATTATGATTGTGTTTCTTGTGCTCGGCACAGCGGCCGGACTTATTCCTGCAATAAAAGCAATGCGCATCAAGCCAATCGAGGCTATGAACGACAAATAACACAACCTTTCAATCACTGAAAATATTAAAACATCCACCCATATGAAGAAAGTTTTCAAAATTCTGCTCTGGATAGTGATAGCTGCTATCTTTGTCGGCACATTCGTGTTTCTCTATCTCAACTCACGGCCTGAGAAAACCACCTATGCCATCATATCTCCCGAATATGGCGATATAGAGCGCACCACCGTGCTGACCGGCAAGATTGAGCCACGCGACGAAATCAATATCAAGCCGCAGATATCCGGAATCATTACCGAAATCAATGTGGAACCCGGCGACATTGTGAAGGAAGGCGACGTCATTGCCCGCATCAAGGTTATCCCCGAAGCCTCCCAGCTATCTTCGGCCATGAGCAGAGTGGAATCGGCCAAAATATCTCTTGAAGATGCCAAAAACAAGTTTGAGCGTAACCGCACTCTCTTTGAGAAAAAAGTGATTTCGCGCGAGGAATTCGAAACATCCGAAACCACCTATCAGCAGGCTCGCCGCGAACTCGAAGCAGCCAACGATTCTTATGCAATCGTAAAGGATGGAGTGTCGCGCTACAATGCATCTGAAAGCAACACACTTGTCCGAGCCACAATCGGCGGTCTTATTCTTGATGTTCCCGTAAAGGTGGGTACATCTGTGATTCAGGCCAACACGTTCAATGATGGCACAACCGTGGCCACAATCGCCGACATGAGCAACCTCATATTCAAGGGCAAGGTAGACGAGACCGAAGTTGGCCAGATAGCCGTGGGAATGCCCATGGCGATATCAATCGGTGCCCTCCCCGGACTCACACCCACCGCCAGAATTGAATATATCGCTCCAAAAGGCACAGAAGAAAACGGTGCAAACACTTTTGAAATCAAAGCCGCTCTCGAGGCCGATTCGATATCCGGATTGCGCGCCGGATATAGCGCCAATGCCACCGTGACCATCAGCAACTCGGCCGGTGTACTGACTATCCCCGAAGGGGTTGTTGAGTTTGCGGGCGACAGCACATTCGTCTATCTCCTCACCGACAGTGTGCCCGATCAGCAGTTCAGACGCACCCCCGTAACCACCGGGTCAAGCGACGGCATAAACATTGAAGTAAAATCTGGCATCGAATCCACTGCCCGTCTCCGCGGCGAAATCATCAAGAAATAATAATGAAACCCATAATAGCCATAGCCCTACTTTCGCTTGCAGCTGCTTTCACAGCTTCTGCCGCCACACCGTGGAGTCTTGACAGTTGCATAAACTATGCAGTGAGCCATAATCTCACGGTAAAGAGCCGCCAATTGAGCGCTGCATCCGCTGAAATTGATGTGACTTCTGCCAAAGATGCTTTTCTCCCCACTCTCTCGGCCGGTGCAAATCAATCGTTCAGTTTTGGTCGCGGCCTAACTGCCGAAAACACTTATGCAAACCGCAACACATCCAACTTCGGATGGAATGCCGGACTCTCGCTCCCTGTTTTTCAAGGCATGCGCCGAGTGCGCAATCTTGATTATGCGCGCACCAATCTGCGCATGGTTATAGAGCAGCTTGAATCGGCTAAAGATGATATAACCCTCAATGTCATTGCTCAATATCTTCAGGTGCTATATTACGGTGAGATTCACCGTGTGGCCACCGAGCAGCTCAATCTATCAAATGTGGAGCTCACCCGCCGCCGCGAGCTTCTGGCTGCCGGAAAGATACCCGAACTCGATATTCTTCAGGCCGAATCGCAGGTGGCTCAGGATGAACTTTCGGTAGTGACCGCACTCAATGACCGCTCCATAGCCCTGCTCGATCTTGCCCAGCTTCTGGAACTCGAATCATCCGATGGTTTCGATATCGAACTTCTCGGAGAGACTCCCTCGGGCGCCCTCTCACCGGCCGACGAACTATTCAATGCAGCCATGAGCGTCAATCATTCGGTCAAGGCTTCTCGCCTCGGCGTCGAGGCGGCCGGTAAATCGGTTGAAGTGGCCAAAAGCGGTTATCTCCCCACCCTTTCCTTCTCTGCCGGAATAGGGAGCAGCTACTATAAAGTGTCGGGATATTCCAACGAAGGATTCGGACCGCAGATGCGCCACAATCTAAGCAAGTCGCTGGGCATTTCTCTCAACATTCCCATCTTCGACGCTTTCTCCACACGCAATTCCGTGCGCCGGGCCAAAGTGCAGGAGATTTCCGCACGCCTTCAGCTCAAAGATTCGGAAAATCGCCTTTACAAAGCCATAGTTCAGGCCCATGCTCAAGCTATAGCCGCCGAAAAGCGCCTGGAGTCAAGCCGGGTAGCCACAGAGAGTACTCTTGCAGCCCTCAATGCCATGCGCGAGAAATATAATTACGGAAAAGCCAATGCCACAGAGTTTGAGCAAGCTAAGACTGAATACATCCGAGCGGTGAGCACAGCCGTTCAGGCCAAATATGAGTCTCTGTTGCGCCGACGTATCCTCACATTCTATTCCACCGGACGCTAAACCCAGATTATTTCCGTCGCCATATCCACTTCCCGGAGCAATCCTTTGCTTCGGGAAGTTTGTCTTTTTACAGATAAATGGTTAACTTTGCACATCTGCAAATAACTGATTTAAGAAAATGTTGAAAATAGCGATTCAGGCAAAAGGACGCCTCAATGAAGACACATTGCAGCTCCTTGCCGACTCCGGCATAACCGCTTCCGGCGGACACCGCAAACTAATCTCTCATGCAAAGGGGTTCCCGATGGATGTGCTCTATCTCCGTGACGACGACATACCTCAGGCCGTAAATATGAATGTGGCAGACATCGGTATAGTAGGCCTCAATGAGGTTGAAGAAAAGGGTCTTGATGTAGAGATTCTTATGAGGCTCGGATTCAGTGCTTGCCGTCTGTCGCTGGCTGTGCCCCGCGATGCGAAATATGAAGGGCTCGAATGGTTTGAAGGACGCCGCATTGCCACCTCCTACCCTAATATCCTTAGAAAATTCTTTAAGGAGAAAGGTATCAGCGCCTCAATCCATGAGATTGCCGGTTCGGTCGAAGTAGCTCCGGCTGTAGGCATGGCCGATGCGATATTCGATATCGTATCTTCAGGAGGCACTCTCATTCAGAATGGGCTGATGGAGGTAGAGACTGTCATGCCTTCTGAAGCAGTGCTTATCGGCACTCCCGGACTCTCCGAAGAGAAAAAAGCCGATATCGAAAAACTCAAATTCCGCTTCAATTCCATCATAGACAGCCGTGGGCTAAAATATGTGCTCATGAATCTGCCTAAAGAACACATAGAGGAGGCTGTGGCTATATTGCCCGGCATGAAAAGCCCCACTCTGCTACCTCTGGCCGACGAAAACTGGTATTCTCTCCACGCCGTCATAAAAGAAGATGAGCTTTGGGATAAAATAGAGATTCTCAAACATGTCGGAGCTGAAGATATCCTCGTGCTTGCGCTCGAAAACATGATTCGCTGAATGGAACTTATTATCAATCCGCCCGAAAAAGAATGGCGCAGACTGTGCGGACGCAATATTCCCGCCGACGATGATATCGAGCAGTCAGTGAGTCGGATCATCGAGACTGTGCGCTGCGAGGGTGATGCGGCCCTGCGCTCCATGTCTGCACGGTTTGACCATACTGAAATTGCGGATATAGCCCTCTCAGAATCAGAGATAGACGATGCCTGTGCAAAAGTGGCTCCCGAAGTGGCCGAAGCCATTCGCAATGCTGCCGCCAATATCGAGACCTTCCATCGTGCCCAGAGGCCGGCAGAGGTCGATATTCTCACCGCGCCGGGTGTCAGATGTGTTCAGCGGCCGGTGCCCATAGAGAAAGTAGGCCTGTATATTCCCGGAGGCAGAGCTCCGCTTTTTTCCACCGTGCTGATGCTCGGTGTGCCTGCACGCATAGCCGGATGTAGAGAGGTGGTGCTCTGCACACCCCAGTCGGGCACCTATGGCATAGCTCCCGAGATTTTATATGCGGCCAGAGTTTGCGGCATCACGAAAATCTACCGTATCGGGGGCGCACAGGCTATTGCTGCAATGGCCTACGGCACAGAGAGCGTTCCGGCTGTTGATAAGATTTTTGGTCCCGGCAACCGCTATGTCACCAAAGCCAAGCAGCTCCTTAGCCGGATCACGGCTATCGATATGCCGGCAGGACCGAGCGAGGTGATGGTGCTTGCCGACTCTACCGCATCGCCTGAATTTGTAGCCGCCGATATGCTCTCTCAGGCCGAACATGGTCCCGATAGCCAAGCAATCCTTGTGTGCGACAGCGAAAATTTCGCCCGTCAGGCCATGGAAGAGATTGGGCGCCTCTCCGGCATGCTGCTTCGTAAGGATTCGGTGGAAGGTTCGTTGTCTCATAGCCGTGTGATAGTGTTTAGCTCACGTTGCGAAATGATAGATTTCGCCAACACCTATGCAGCCGAACATCTGATTCTCTCCCTCTCCGACCCCTGGGAGGCCGCTTCGCAAATCACGGCTGCCGGAAGTGTGTTCATAGGAAATTTCTCCCCGGAGAGTGCCGGCGATTATGCTTCAGGCACCAACCACACTCTCCCGACCTCAGGTTGGGCCAGAGCGTTCAGCGGTGTGAATCTCGACAGTTTCTTCCGCAAGATTACATATCAGGAACTCACTCCCGACGGGCTCGCCTCGCTCGCACCCACTATCATAACAATGGCCAGAGCCGAAGGGCTGGATGCACATGCTCTTGCTGTCAGTGTGCGCACCGAAAAAAAATCATAGCCTCCCCCCTCCCTACGTAATTCAGAAATATGGTAAAACCTCTCGAACTTGTCCGCAAGAATATTCTTGCCCTACAGCCCTATTCCACCGCAAGAGATGAATTCAAGGGCGGAGATATCAATGTGTGGCTCGATGCCAACGAGTCTCCTTACAACAATGGCGTGAACCGCTATCCTGATCCTCATCAGCATAGTCTGAAAGAGAAGATTTCCAGGCTCAAAGGTGTGGGCGTAGAAAATATTTTTGTGGGAGGTGCAGGAAGCGATGAAGCTATAGACCTCACGTTCCGCATTTTCTGTGAGCCGGGAGTTGACAATGCGGTGTCTATTGCTCCGAGCTACGGAGTCTATCGTGTAGCCGCGGCTATCAACGATATCGAACTGCGCGAAGTGATGCTCACTCCGGATTTCATGCTCCCTGTCTCAGAACTGCTTCAGGCAGCTGATGCCCATACGAAACTCATGTGGATATGCTCACCCAACAATCCTACCGGCAATGCATTTGCCCTTGCAGAGATAGAGACCCTCGCCGATTCATTCGGCGGCATGGTTGTGGTGGATGAAGCCTATGTGGATTTTTCTGAAAAAGGCTCGCTCCTCTCCGTGCTGCATCAGCATCCAAATCTGATTATACTCCAGACCTTCTCCAAAGCCTGGGGAATGGCCGGGCTCCGCGTAGGCATGGCATTCGCATCTCAGGAAATCGCCGAGATTTATGCGCGGGTAAAATATCCCTACAATCTCAACGGTCCAACTCAGATGGAAGTAATGAGACGGATGGAAGAAAACATATCAGACAAAGTGGCCGAAATAGTGAGCGAGGCTAAATCTCTTGCAGAGACCCTCGGCAGATTTCCGTTTGTTGAGAAAGTGTATCCTACCGACGCCAATTTCCTGCTCGTGAAGGTCGATAATGCCGATGCGCTCTACGACTATCTGCTTTCTAACGGGGTGATTGTGCGCAACCGTTCCAGAGTGGCAGGATGCGAGGAGTGTCTAAGATTTACGATTGGCACACCCGATGAGAATGCCAGAGTTATAAATCTCCTGAACCAATATCCGATATGAGCACACCATTGAAAAAAGCACTGTTCATTGACCGCGACGGCACGATTATCAATGAACCGGCCGACGAACAGATTGATTCTCTCGAAAAACTGGAATTCGTGCCGGGAGCCATCTCGGCACTTCGCTCTCTCATGAATCGGGGCTACGACCTCGTGATGGTATCCAACCAAGACGGTTTAGGCACCTCATCCTTTCCTGAAGATACTTTCTGGCCGGCCCACAACAAAATGCTCTCGGTGCTTGAAGGTGAGGGAGTCACGTTTCACGAGCAGCTTATTGACCGCTCCTTTCCCGAAGAAAACGCCCCCACACGCAAACCGCGCACAGGCATGCTCACCGGATATATGGACGGAACATATGATTTGGCCGAGTCTTACGTTATTGGCGATCGTCATACCGATGTGGAGCTTGCCCGTAACCTTGGTGCAAGAGCCATACTGCTCACCACCGGCCAATGCTCAGAGGCCGACAGCTGCGACCTTGTGACAGACAACTGGGCCGATATTCCCCGCCATATATTGGGCCGAGGACGGCGCGCCACAATCTGCCGCACCACCTCTGAGACGGATATAAAAGTTTCTGTTGACCTTGACGGACACGAGGAATCGCACATCGACACCGGCCTGAAGTTTTTCGACCATATGCTCTGGCAGATACCCCACCATGCAGGCATCAGCCTCACAGTAGAGTGTAAGGGAGACCTGGAGGTGGACGAACACCACACTATGGAAGATGTAGCCATTGCCCTCGGCGATGCAATAGTCAGCGCCTTAGGGTCGAAGCAGGGCATAGAGCGCTATGGATTCGTGCTTCCGATGGACGAATGCCGCGCCATGGTGCTCATAGACCTCGGAGGACGCATCGATTTCTTCTGGGATGTGACATTCACACGCGAATATGTGGGCGACACCCCCACTGAAATGTTCAGCCACTTCTTCAAGAGTCTCTGCGCGGCTATGAAATGCAATCTCCACATCTCGGCCCGTGGCGACAACAATCACCATCTCATCGAGGGGATTTTCAAGGCGTTTGCCCGCGCTCTCCGCGCCGCCGTGCGCCGCGATATGTTCAGCTATGATCTACCGAGCAGCAAAGGAATATTATGATAGCAATTATAGACTATAAGATGGGCAATATCCGGTCGGTGGAAAATGCGCTTCGCCGCCTTGGAGCCGAATGGATTCTGACCGATGATCCCGTTGCAATTTCAAAAGCAGACAAAGTATTGCTCCCCGGCGTAGGTCACGCCGGGGAAGCTATGGTCAATCTGCGCCTGCGCAATCTCACCCACGTAATAAAAAATCTTCGCCACCCGGTGTTGGGCATCTGTGTGGGCATGCAGGTGATGTGTCGCCACACTGAAGAAGGCGATGCAGACTGCCTGGGCATTTTCGATGCCAAAGTGCGCCGATTTGCTGACTCCCCCCACCTGAAAGTTCCTCACATGGGCTGGAGCCGTATAGCCAATCTCGAAAGCCGACTGTTCAAGAATATAAACAGCGGCTCTTTTGTCTATTTCGTCCACAGCTATTATGCCCCGCTATGTCCCGACACTATAGCCACATCCGGCCACGGCACGATGTTTAGCGCGGCTCTCAAATATGAAAACTTCTACGGCACCCAGTTCCACCCCGAAAAAAGCGGTGATGTGGGCGAGCATATAATCCGAAACTTTCTCGAACTATGATAGAGATTATCCCTGCGATAGACCTGATTGACGGCCGCTGCGTGCGCCTCTCACAAGGCGACTACGAACGCTGCACACAATATAAGGCACTTCCCGAAGAGATGGTGAAGATGTATGCCGATGCGGGTATCCGCCGTGTTCATGTCGTTGACCTCGACGGAGCCAAAGCCGCCGTTCCCCGCAATCTCCATGTGCTTGAGCGCATGGCATCTCTCGGTGTGGCCGCAATCGAATGGGGAGGAGGCCTGAAGAGCGACGAAGCTCTGCGCGACGCTTTCAATGCCGGTGCCGACTATGCCATAGCCGGAAGTATCGCTGTAAAAAGCCCCGCCACTATGCAACGATGGCTCTCTGCCTATGGCGGCGACCGGGTGATTCTCGGAGCCGATTTGCGTCAGGGTAAAGTGTCTGTCAACGGTTGGCTCGAAGATTCGTCTCTCACAATCGACGATGTGATAGGAGAATTCCTGCCCCACGGGCTCACACAGGTGATTTGTACGGATATCTCTAAAGACGGAATGCTCTCCGGCCCCCACACCGAACTCTACACAGACCTGCAGAGCCGCTATCCCTCGCTCATATTCACTGTGTCGGGAGGTATCTCCTCGATGGACGACATTATTCGGCTCAACTCGCTCGCCCTGCCGAGAGTTATCGTCGGCAAGGCAATCTACGAAAACCGTATCTCGCTCCGCGACATCGAGAGTTTCATAACCCGCAGTTAATCTTACACAATTCAAAAAAACTATGCCGGCAAAACGAATCATACCCTGCCTTGACGTGAAAAACGGACGCACTGTCAAGGGCATCAACTTCGAAGGCCTCGTTGATGTTGGCGACCCCGTGGAGCTCGGCGCACGCTATGCCTCCGACGGAGCCGACGAGCTGGTCTATCTCGACATCAGCGCCTCACGCGAAGACCGCACCACATTCACATCGCTCGTAGAGAGAATAGCCGACCGCATAAACATTCCATTCACGGTAGGTGGAGGCATAAGGTCTATCGACGATGCCGCCCGTCTCCTTGATGCAGGAGCCGATAAAATCACTGTCAATAGTGCCGCCGTAGCCCGTCCGCAGCTCGTAAGCGAGATTGCGGCTCGCTACGGCAGCCAGTTTATCGTGGTGGCTGTCGACGCCAGATGCATCGACGGAGTGTGGCGCATCACCACCCATGGCGGATCAAGACCCACCGACCACGAACTCATGGCATGGGTCACAGAGATGGAATCGCGCGGAGCCGGAGAGATTATGTTCACATCCATGGACCACGACGGCACCCGCAGCGGATATCCCTGCTCCACATTCGCCCGCATGGCCGAAATCCTCCGCATCCCCGTGATAGCCTCCGGAGGAGCCGGAAGTGTAGATGATATCGCTGATGTGTTCCGTCTCGGCAAAGCTGATGCAGCGCTTGCCGCAAGCATCTTCCACTACGGTCAGATAACCATAGCCCACCTCAAGGACCGCCTGGCCGAAAAAGGTATTGACGTGCGCCGCTGATTCACTCTCCCCATTTCATCACCCATCACTCATCAATCACCGTATATGACTTTTGACGATTTCAAACTTGACAAATGTGCCGACGGCCTGCTCCCCGTCATCATACAGGATGCCGTGACACTGCGCGTGCTCATGCTCGGATATATGAACCGTGAAGCCTTCGATGCCACAGTGGCCGGAGGTAAAGTCACATTCTACAGTCGATCTCGCCGCCGGCTATGGCTCAAAGGAGAGACGAGCGGCAACTATCTTCAGGTTGTGGAGATGCTTCCCGACTGCGATGCCGACACACTCCTTATCAAATGCCGGCCATGCGGCCCCACCTGCCACCGAGGCACCACAGCCTGCTTCGACACCCCCGAATCAGAAGGATTCGTGAGAAGTCTCGCCCAAGTCATAGCCGGGCGCCACGCCGAAATGCCCGAAAACTCCTACACCACCCGCCTCTTCATCAAAGGAGTCAAAAAGATAGCCCAGAAAGTAGGCGAAGAAGCCGTAGAGACCGTGATTGAAGCAGTAGACGGCAACCGCGACAGATTCATGTATGAGGCCTCAGACCTCGTATATCATCTCCTCGTGCTCCTTGAGCAGATGGGCTGCGACATCAAAGATATCGAAGACGAACTTCTGCGCCGCCATAGCTGACAATCCCTCTCCTCCCCCGCAGCATTCGGCCGTTCATGCCCCCCGGATGCGGAGCCAAATTGTTAAGAATTTTTCTATCTCACAAATAATCACTAATTTTGCAGAGCAATGTTCTATAACATAGCTCTGCAAAATGATTAAAAGCGCACTGGAAAAAGTAATCAGCGAAGACCTGTCAGAACTCTGGACCATTCTCACCCCCGATGAGAAGCGTAAAGTTACCGACAACTTCACCACACATACATTCAAGAAAAACCAGATTATCTATGCCGAGCACGAAGAGCCCGAATTTATCTGGTGCCTGCTGAAAGGAAAGGTAAAGCTGTTCAAAGACGGAGTCGGCGGGCGGCAGCAGATACTGCGCCTTATCCGCCCCGTGCAATATTTCGGCTACCGTGCCTACTTTGCCAAAGAGCTCTACGTGTCAACAGCCGCCGCCATGGAAGCATCAACACTCGGAGCCATACCAATGTCGCTTGTCGAAGAACTGATAGACGGCAACCGCCGCCTCGCATGGTTTTTCATCCACGAACTCTCGCGCAACCTTGGCAGCTCCGACACCCGCATTGTCAATCTCACCCAGAAACACATCCGCGGCCGCCTCGCCGAAGCACTCATCGTGCTCAAAGACAACTACGGCTACGAAGAAGACGGAGTGACACTACGCATCTACATGGGACGCGATGACCTCGCCAACCTGTCCAACATGACAACCTCCAACGCCATCCGCACACTCACCACCTTTGCCGATGAGAAAATTATCGTAGTGGATGGACGCACCATCAAAATCATAGACGAAAACACCCTCCGCAAAATCAGCAAATACGGATAAGAGTAGACCCTAAACCACCATGCTATCCATCGAAGAACGTCAGCAAATTCGCGACCTCATCTGCCGCGAGGTCATTCCCGCCATCGGCTGCACCGAACCCATCGCCGTGGCTCTATGTGTGGCCAAAGCCACCGAACTGCTCGGATGCACCCCCACCCGCATAGAAGCCCGTCTGAGCGCCAACATCATTAAAAATGCCATGGGAGTCGGAATCCCCGGCACCGACATGGTAGGCCTCCCCGTGGCCATAGCCCTCGGAGCCCTCGTGGGTCGCTCCGCCTACGGTCTCGAAGTGCTCCGCGACGTCACCCCCCAGGCAGTGAACCTCGCCACAGAATTTATAGAGCAAGGACGCATCACCATCTCCCTCAAAGAAAACATCACCGAAAAACTCTACATCGAGATAAGCTGCACCGCCCCCGGCGCGGAAGCCACCGCCATCATAGCCGGCGGACACACAGACTTCGTATACACAGCTCTCAATGGCGTTGCCTCGCTCGACAAGCGCACCGCCGACTCCGCTACCGCCGAAGACCACTCCACCCTCCTCACCATGCGCAAGGTCTACGACTACGCCACCCAATCGCCCATCGGAGAGCTCGAATTTATACTCGAATCAGCCAAGCTCAACAAAGCCGCCGCACGCGAATCATTCGTCCGCCCCTATGGCCACTCTCTCGGCCGAATCCTCTCCGGACCGCAGGCCACAGCAATGCTCGGCGACACAATGTTTGCCCACATCCTCGCCGCCACCTCCGGAGCCTGCGACGCACGCATGGGAGGAGCCATGGTGGCTGTGATGAGCAATTCCGGCAGCGGCAACCAAGGCATCTCGGCCACAATGCCCGTGCTCGTCTACGGCGAAGAAATCCACGCCGACCGCGAGCACCTCATCCGTGCTCTCATACTCAGCCACCTCACCGTCATCTACATCAAGCAGAAACTCGGCCGCCTCTCTGCCCTCTGCGGATGCGTGGTGGCCGCCACCGGCTCCAGCTGCGGCATCACCTATCTGATGGGAGGCGACTACCGCCGGGTGAGCTACGCCGTAAAAAACATGGTGGCCAACCTCACCGGCATGATATGCGACGGCGCCAAACCCAGCTGCGCCCTCAAAGTCACCTCAGGAGTGTCAACCGCCATCTATGCCGCCATGATGGCCATGGCCGACACAACCGTAACATCGCTCGAAGGCATTGTAGACAACGATGTCGACATAACCATCGACAACCTCACCCGCATTGGTCTCAATGCCATGCGCGAAGCCGACCGCGAAATCCTCTCCATCATGCTCAACAAATCCTGACCTCCCTCTCTCAATCACCCTTCAAAAAAGATTTCTACTTGAGTAGAAATCTTTTTTGCATTATAGATATATTTTCATAACTTTGCACACAGACCAATCGCCGTGTGGCTCCTCAGGGAGCCGGAATGTGGGAGGTCATATTACATATGAAGGCGTTACTTGACGCTTGATTCTTGGCTGCTAAGAACTTCGCAACTTCATAGAGATGGTCAGGAATGAAGCAATGGTAGATGGCGCGGGTATGATTGCATACCCTCAATAGGAGTATACGCCACTGCGGCGTATACCCCTACAGAGGATATATTATATCATACGGCGTAGGCTCTGCGTCGCTCGTTCTACTTTGTCGGGCATGCGAAGGCCTTTAGCAGCAGGACGGGCAACAAGCACGGATCCTGCGCTTTCTTTTTACTGACAGTTTACCTTTTGGGATTCGAAGGTATACTCGAAATGGAGAGCCTTCTGAAGAGTGCCTCTTTGATGAAGTGATGTATAAGGAACAGTTTGTGATTGAACGTACTAATGCCTGGATGGACAGTCTCAGATCCATTCTGTATAGATTTGATACAACCGTTTCCAGTTGGAAGGGGTGGAACTACCTGGCGTTCACTGTAGTATTCCTTAAAAAAATTCACAAATCAAAAAAGTTTAGATGACTTCTATAAAGGCATCTATTTGTCCTTTTAATAGTCATAGGAAATTTAGTATATTGCTTATTACAGAATTAAGAAATATTTCTCAGCCTACAATGAAATATCCTCCGCGCGGACGACGTTTCATCCCGGCTGTTATGGCATTCGTATGATCCGCGAGACTCGGGGCGGTGGCATGTTTGCGTCCGCCCTC